>NZ_JBSSNH010000003.1:0-603493 GCF_053839645.1 Oceanobacillus sp. M60
CGAACACAGAAGTTAAGTTCTTCAGCGCCAATGGTAGTTGGGGGCTTCCCCCTGCGAGAGTAGGACGTTGCCAGGCATATTGAAAAAGAGTTAAGCATCATGCTTAGCTCTTTTTTGCATAAGTAAACATTAATTAATACACTAAAGACAAGCTCAGTATATATATGAGCTTGTCTGACTGGCTAAAAGTGTTGCAATTACTCGTATAATCAATATTTCGAAGTTTATCAAGTTTAAATGCTTTTACCTTAGCCTTTTTTATTCCGTTATTTTGGACATTGTTGCTAATTTATTAACTGTTTTCCAATTACGAGTTGTAGATTGGGTATCTAGTTTCTGAAGTTGATTTGCCAGTTTAGAGTTATGGATACTATCATAAAATAGAAGATAGATTTCTTTGTTTTGAATATGATATTTTTCTTTTTCATTTTGGAATTTCCGTAAACTTACTAAATTAGCTTTAGACGGATTGCTTGGAAAAAATGCTACATAGAGACTCTCTCCTGTAGAATCTGCTTCAGCTTTTGTAATCTCTTCTGCAGAGAAGGGGCAAGCTTTCATTATTTGTTCCCATTCTTCGGAGGTTCTCAAAATCACAGGAATGGAAAGTTGATAATCTTGCATTATTTTATATTCTATTTCCTCTTTAATAATTTTTTCCTGCTTATTGGATTGAAATAAGATATTTCCACTCTGTATATATGTTCGAACGTTTTTTAAACCTATTGCTGTAAGGGATTCTCGCAATTCCGCCATCTTAATCTTATTTTTTCCGCCTACATTAATACCTCGTAACAATGCAATATATCCTGTCATAGCCCGTCAACTCCTTTTGTATCAGTGTAGTCCAGTATTCTTTTTATTATTTTACTCTATTGACTGAAGCAATACAAAAAAGAAACCAATAATAAACTCTCTAGTTCTGAAGCAGATGCAGATAGGAAATCGTTTGTTTTTTTGATATAATTATAATCAGCTTAAACATTAATATGTGAAGGAGGTGAGTAAGTATGTTATTGGAATTGTTTAATAATGCTTTCATAGATTCTTCCATCTTTTATATGTATTTTGGTGTTATTTTGATGACGATGGGAATTATGTATTTTGTTAATCTGCATCATAATACTCCGGTTATCTATGAATACTCTTTTGGCAGTAAACACCAAAATATTAAAATTAATATGAATCAAATGAGAAAGACCTTAATTATTAATGAACCCTTTCTGATTTGGCTCATCATCACATTTAAAAGAGTCGACCAAAAAGATGATAAAATGGACAATGTATCCTCTTATTTTAAAAATGAGTTTAAAATAAGAGGAGGAGAATTATGGGAAAACATGGCTTACTCACAGCCTTTAAAAAATACAGGTTTTTCTTTTTAGTAATATTGTTAGTCTTTGTACTTGCAGGGTGTGGAGGTAATAACACACCTATTGACAGTTCATCAACAGGGTTCTTTGATCATTATTTTGTATATACCTTTTCTCTGCTAATAAAAAAGATTGCTTCTTTATTTCAGGGTAACTATGGAATTGCTATTGTATTGATTACAATTATTATCCGATTTGTGTTAATGCCGTTCTTTATTCGCCAGTCAAAGAATAGTAAAGACTCGCAAAAGAAAATGGCAGTTATGAAGCCTGAGATGGATGAGATTCAAAAGAAATATAAAGGAAAGAGCAGTACAGAAGATCAGCTAAGCATGCAGAGAGAGCTTAGTGAAGTTTATAAAAAGCATGATTTTAATCCGGTAAAGATGGCTGTGGGGTGTTTGCCGCTAATCATTCAGATGCCTATTCTTCTGGGGTTTTATTATGCTATTATGCGGACTACGGAAATAGCTGAGCACTCATTTCTATGGTTTAGTTTAGGAGAAACAGATATTTTATTTGTTGTTTTTGCTGTACTCATATACTATCTTCAAGCAAGAGTGAGTCTGATTGGTATGGATGAAACGCAGCGAAAGCAAATGGCTGTTATGAGCTTTATATCCCCGATTATGATTGGAGTGGTCTCTTTAAATGCACCTGCGGCTTTGCCTTTGTATTGGGCTGTCGGCGGAATGTTTATGATTGTACAGACACTGATTATAAAAAAATATGTGCATTAGTAAAAGAGACTGATAAAGGAATATAAAAAATATCAATTTCTTTTCCATACTGAAGTCAAGTTGATAACATGCTCTGAAAAACGCTTATTTTGTCTAATCTAATAGATGAAATAAGCGTTTTATTAATGTCTATTCATCTTTCAGGCATTATCAGATAAACGATTTATTTGCCTGATATCAACGCCTCAAAGGTTTCAACCTTTTGCTTTGTAGTAAAAGACTGCTCGTTCCACTCACTGGCCTGAAACGAATTTTTTCTTGTTTCGATAAGGAGCTGTTCAGAATTTGGACCAACGGTTACATCTTTAAACAATTTTACATCGGTAGTCTCATTATCTTCATTAAACAGTGTTAAGTAAATATTTCCGTTATATGGAGTGCTTCCGTTATTTCTTATGTGAAAATAATTATCATATGTTCTGCCGGTACGCGGCCGCGTTAATGGATCGTATGATGAGTCAATGAGTGCTACCATCATATTCTTATCTTCATCTGTCACTACACTTTTTTCATTTGGGTTTGCAAATAATTCCTCTTTTGTATCCAGCCTGTTCACATATAAATATTTATGTCCTAAAGGAATTATCCAAGTGAGAAAGAGTAATATGATGAGAAAGAAAACAGCGACCGCTTGAATAGATACTTTTTTTGTTTTTTTTAATCTGCTGGAGATACTGTTAAAAATATAGAGGATGATCGTTACGCCTAATAGGATAAAAATCATCGTATTTAAATTTTTAGTATTTGGTAAAACATTCAAATTATAAACGTAATAATAATACATATGACCAATCGTTGTGAGCAATAAAATAGTAATAGCTTCCATTAAGTAATAAGAAAGTAATCTAAGCTTTTTTTCTTTATAGACTGAGAAAAAAACATATGCAATAAGTGGAAGTATGATTAGCAAAATCAGGATAAAAAGGGTTAAAAAAGTCAATTCAATATTCTCCTTATTTCTTATTTAATAATTTTTGAAGCTAGAAATGTATATAAGATAAATGTCACTTATTAACAAATTGTATCAGATGCTGTTTTAAATGATAATAACTGTTTTAAAGAAAACATATAACTGCTTGTAAACAATCTTTCATCATTCTCCAAAACAGTTATAAATAACGCTTCTACTGGATAAACTTATAGATAAGCAAATAAAAATGAAAAAGTTTTAAAAAGGTATTGCATTATTCTCTAAAAAGAGATATAATAAATCTTGTCCTTAAATAAGGCATTGAAAAAAATTGATTATTCACATCGCGGGGTGGAGCAGTCTGGCAGCTCGTTGGGCTCATAACCCAAAGGTCGCAGGTTCAAATCCTGCCCCCGCAACCAAATAAGATCCAGATTCACCATCGAAGTACTGGATAAGAGAGAATACATACTTAGGTCCGGTAGTTCAGTTGGTTAGAATGCCTGCCTGTCACGCAGGAGGTCGCGGGTTCGAGTCCCGTCCGGACCGCCATGATTTTTAAAAATAATAGTAATCAGCGACACATGGTTTCCGATGAGAAACATGTGTTTTTTTAATGCAATAAATGAAGCAAGCATGCTTAGGTGTGTGAAAATAAGAAAAACAGGCCGTCGGAATAATTTATATTGATTTGCATGACATAAATTTTTATTTTTTGCCGTTGATTTGCTATGATAAATAGTAGAAAATAAAGGAATTGGTGATAGCATGGATGAATTTTCATTTATTAACGCCATTAAACCCAATACATATAATCAACCTGCATTGATTAAAGGAATCGGGGACGATGCTGCTGTTTTCCGCAGCACATCTGATATTGTCACCACAGTAGATACGTTTGTGGAAGATATCCATTTTTCCTTAGAAACAATGGCTCCCTTTCATATTGGGTATCGTATACTGGCTGCCAATATTAGTGATTTAGCAGCTATGGGAGCAGAGCCCGCCTTTTATTTGGTGTCGATGTGTATCCCAAAAAAATGGAAACAATCAGCGTTAGAGGAGATTTATCAAGGAATGCATGAATTGGCATCGATGTATCAAATGGACTTGATTGGCGGAGATACGGTATCGAGTGAACGGTTGATGATCTCGATTACAGCAATGGGTTACGTGCCAGAGAATAAAGCAAGATACAGAAGCCATGCAGAGCCAAATGATATTGTTTTTGCGACTGGAACCTTAGGAGATTCCAGAGCAGGATTAGAGATATTGCTGCAAGGACAGGAATGTAAAGATAAAGACTACTATATAGAACGTCATCGCCTGCCGAATCCGAGAGTGGCATTGGCATCAGGATTATGTGAGATAGACCGTGTGGCTTTAAATGACATCAGTGATGGTATCTCAAGTGAAGCAAATGAAATAGCAGAGGCTTCCAATGTGGAGCTTACAATTATAGAAGAAAAAATTCCTGTTTCTAACAGTTTTCAACAGTTTTCCAAAGAGCAGCAGTATGACTGGAAGCTGTCAGGAGGAGAAGACTTTGAGCTCCTGGGGACTGTGTCAGAGGTGCATTGGCCGCGAGTACAGGAAATTGCTGTCCAGACAGATACGCCTATCCAGCAGATTGGCTATGTCCGTGAAGCAGAAGAGCCATGTGTTCTCATTCAGACTCAGACGCATGGAGAGACGAAAAAATTAATGAAAAGTGGATATACACATTTAAAGTAGGTGAATGCGTTGATGCAGAGGCTATTAAAAACAGAAAAAGATACACAGGATTTTGCCTGCCGCCTGGCTGAAAAATTACAGCCGAACGATGTTTTGACGCTTGAAGGTCAATTAGGTGTCGGGAAAACGACGTTTACAAAAGGTCTGGCACAGGGATTAGATATCAAGCGGAATATCAGCAGTCCGACTTTTACAATTGTAAAGGAATACCGTGGGCGTTTGCCGCTTTATCATATGGATGTGTATCGTTTGGAAAATTCGATGGAGGATATCGGCTTTGATGACTATTTCTTTGGAGATGGTGTCACTGTGATTGAATGGGCAAGCTTTATTGAAGATTTTCTTCCAAAGGAACGGCTGGATATCAAACTGCATTATACAGAAGATGCGGATCAGCGTGAAATAACACTTACTCCTTTCGGGGAGCATTTTGAACAAGTTGTCAAAGCATTAAGTTAGGAGTTTTTTTATGAAAATACTTGCGATGGATACTTCCAATCAGGTTTTAAGTGTGGCATTATTAGAAGATAAACAATTAATCGGTGAAATCACTACGAATATTGCTAAGAACCATTCCGTACGTTTAATGCCGGCGGTGGAAAAGCTGATGCAGGATGTACATATCACTCCATCTGAATTAGACCGTATTGTCGTTGCGAAAGGCCCCGGTTCTTTTACAGGTGTTCGAATTGGTCTGGCTACAGCCAAAACAATGGCCTGGGCGTTAAACATACCGGTTATCGGTGTATCGAGCTTGGAAGCATTCGCTTACCAGGGGATTTTATTTGATGGAATCATTTGTCCGTTTTTTGATGCCAGACGCGGTTTAGTTTATACAGGGGCGTATCGATGGAAAAATGGAGAGCTTGAAACGGTAATGGAAGAAGAAAATATTTTAATGACAGAATGGCTGGCAAAACTGAAAGAAACGGGAGAAAACGTTTTGTTCTTAAGCCAGGATATCGAGGCATTTAAAGAAGTTATTAAAGAGCATTTACAGGATAAGGCTGTGATTGCTGATTCATCATTCCAGCTCCCGAGAGCAGCCCACTTGGCTTTGCTGGGAAGAGAAAGAGAAGCTGATTCTGTGCATGCGCTCGTTCCGAACTATCTTCGTTTGGCAGAGGCAGAAGCAAATTGGCAAAAACAGCAGAAGGAACAAGCAGATTCATGAGTGAGCTTGTTATTCGTCAGATGAATCTGGAGGATGTTCCGGGAGTAATGGAAGTGGAAGAAGCTGCTTTTACAGGACCGTGGGATGCAGAGATTTTTCATAAAGAGCTATGTGAAAATGATCATGCTTATTATTTTGTAGCCTGCCTAAGGGACAGAATTGTCGGCTATATTGGTTCATGGGTTGTATTTGAAGATGGGCAGATTACAAATTTTGCTGTTCATCCCGATATGCGCGGGCGCAAAATCGGGGAAAAGCTGTTTGGATATGTTACGACATTTATGACCGGTAACGGGGTGGAGCGTCTCTCCTTAGAGGTTCGTGTTTCAAATACCGTTGCACAATCTCTATACAAAAAATTCGGGCTTGTACCTGGCGGGATTAGAAAGCATTATTACACGGATAATTTTGAAGATGCTATTGTAATGTGGGTGAATTTAAAATGAAAAAAGATACAATGATATTAGGTATAGAAACAAGCTGTGATGAGACGGCTGCATCGATTGTAAAGAACGGACGTGAAATACTTTCAAATGTGGTTGCCTCACAAATTGAAAGCCATAAGCGATTCGGCGGTGTGGTTCCTGAAATAGCTTCCAGACATCATGTCGAACAAATGACGATGGTTTTAGAGGAAGCAGTGAATCAGGCGGACGTAACCTGGGAGGATATCGATGCAATTGCAGTCACAGAAGGCCCGGGCTTAGTAGGCGCCCTTCTTGTCGGGGTCAATGCTGCGAAAGCTCTTGCCTTTGCAAAAAATAAACCGCTTATTGGTGTTCATCATATTGCCGGGCATATTTATGCAAACCGTTTAGAAAATGAATTTGCTTTTCCGTTATTGGCCCTGATTGTTTCTGGAGGGCATACAGAGCTGGTTATTATGAAAGATCATTATGATTATGAATTAATTGGTGAAACAAGAGATGATGCGGCTGGAGAAGCCTATGATAAAGTAGCAAGAATGCTGAAGCTTCCTTACCCGGGAGGGCCGCAAATTGACCGTTTAAGTGCAGAAGGGAAGGATACGATTGATTTCCCGCGTGCGTGGCTGGAAGAAGGAAGCTATGACTTTAGCTTCAGCGGCTTAAAGTCAGCAGTTATCAATACGCTCCATAACGCTGAACAGCGCAGGGAAACCCTGAATCCCGCAGATGTTGCTGCGAGCTTTCAACAAAGTGTAATTGACGTATTGACTGAAAAAACATACCGGGCAGCACAGGAGTATAAGGTGAAACAGGTCATTGTTGCGGGCGGTGTTGCAGCGAATAAAGGCTTGCGGCAAAGCTTGAAAAATCGTTTTAATCATACAGATACGGAATTGTACATTCCACCGATTCATTTATGTACAGATAACGCCGCTATGATTGCGGCGGCCGGAACGATTTTGTATGAAAAAGAAAAATTTAAAGCACTTGATTTAAACGCAAATCCTTCTTTAATGTTAGAATAGAAATAGTAAATAATGAAAGCTTGTGATTTGCAAGAATGCAGATTGATTTTTATGTAACATAATGGATTATGTTGAATTTATCATTAATGATAACAGCTTATCTTATGAGGTTGGCTCATGAAAATCAAGGGTAGCGACAGGAGAAATTTGGTGGGAATCCGATGAATAAAAAACAAAATTATTATTTTCAAACCGATTTAATCTTATTATTGATTGCTTTCGCAATAATAAGCTTTCTGGCCGTGTACAATGCACAGCAGCTGGAACAATATAGTACAAACTTTCTGATACGGCAAATGCTCTTTTACGCAATTGGAGTCGGTATGATTGCTGCTATTCAGTTTTTAGACTTAGAGCAGTTATATAAAACAAGCCTCTACATTTATATAGGCGGGGTTGTGCTGCTGGCGCTTATCCCTATCAGTCCAGACTTTATTGCGAGAGAAATAAACGGTGCGAAAAGCTGGTATACCTTTATACCAGGATTGACGCTGCAGCCGGCAGAGTTCGTTAAGATATCAACTATATTATTTTTATCGGCAGTCATCAGCAGACATAAAGAAAAATTTGAAGTAAGTACGTTAAAGACTGATATACAGCTTCTTGGTAAGCTATTACTGTATACAGCTATCCCGGTATTTTTAATTATGCTGCAGCCGGATTTCGGTACGGCCATGGTATATTTATTTATTGCCGGCATGCTGATTATTTTATCCGGGATTAATTGGAGAATCATCTTTTCTCTAATTATTGTAGGAGTTGCTGTTATAGCCAGTGCTTTATTCGTTATCATTGAATTTCCGGAATTTGCGGAAGAGACAATTGGAGTAGCGCCCTATCAAATTGATCGTGTAATGACATGGTTTGACCCGTCACAGCAGTCACCAGATGCTAATTATCACTTTGAACGCTCACATATGGCGCTCGGGTCAGGGCAATTATTTGGTAAGGGAATAGGAAGCGTGGAAGTAAATTATCCGGAAGCCCAAACTGATTTTATCTTCTCTGTTATTGGAGAAAGCTTTGGTTTTGTCGGCAGCGCTTTTGTTGTTCTGCTTTATTTTATGCTTTTATATAAACTGGTAACGCTCGGCTTAAATATTTATAAGCACTCGCCATTTGGCGCTTATTTCTGTTTTGGTTTTTTGAGCATGATGCTTGTTCACGTCTTTCAAAACATTGGCATGACAGTAGGAATCATGCCAGTTACCGGGATTCCTTTGCTTCTGATAAGCTACGGAGGAAGTTCGGTGATGTCGACCATGCTGGGTATGGCGGTCGTTTATCGCGTTGCTGTGGAAGAAACGATACAGAATGACTATTTATTTAAATAAAAGGATGGCATCAGGAACAAAATTTGAACATGTAATTAAAATAGAAAGAAGTGCTTGGAATACCATATCCAAGCACTTCTTTCTATTTTATATAAAATCAGCCGGTAAATTGCTGTCCCATCAAATCCTCATCATATACTGTAACAACCACAGATTCAATAGGATTGTCCTTTGCAGAATGTACAGTAAATAATAAATGCTTATAGTGTATCGTGTTTGGATTGTCAGGCTGCTGTTTCATTAATTCCGATAAAAAGCTGTCCAACGTCTGATGCGGTGTATCGATTGGAAAAGTGATTCCAAGTGTTCCCTCTAATATAAACAGGCTGACCGACCCGTTAATCAGATAACGATTACCGGAAAGCGGCAGGATGTCCTTTGACTCTGTTGCCATTGACTTCTGTTCTCCTAACAAGTCTTTCGCTATGTCTCTGATAATATCTTCCAAAGTAATTAACCCAAATGTTCCTCCAAATTCATCGAGAACAATGGCGATGCTGTAATCTCTTTCCCTCATATCCTTAAAAACTTCATCCATTTCTTGATTCATTCTGATGTATACAGCAGGGCGAATAATATGATGAAGAGTAAAGAAAGCAGGAGATCCACCTGATTTCATACTTCGAAAGAAATCTTTTACATGTAATATCCCAGCGATTTCGTCAATATCTTCATCATAAACTGGTATTCTTGTAAATTCGGTTTCTTGCACAGCAGCAAATACTTCTTCCATGGTTGCATCTATTTGCAGAACGGTTAAATCCGTACGATGCGTTGCAATTTCACCTACATCCTTGCCGCTGAATTCGATAATATTTTGAGCTTCCTGATGATTATCTGACCATGTTGCTTCCTCACTCATTTTATTCGTAAAGGTATGGGGAATCAGCCGAGATAATCCTTGTGCAATAAACTGAGAATGATGATTTGCCAGCCATTTAGGCAAAAGTTGTCCTAAGCTGACCCACAAGCCAAATAAAAGCAGACTGGAGCCAAAAAGAATCATAAACTCATTTAGATTTTGTGAAAAAGGTAAAACCGAGTGAAAGAAAGCCTGACCAAGCGGAAGAGTGACAGCCGCAGTAAGCCATACACTGCTGAAAAGGCCGATAAATATCACGGCAAAGCGAAGGAAACGAAGAAAGGAATGGGAACGTACTTCTGCTGCGGTTGATTGAGACAGCATTGTTTCTTTGATAGCATAGTACATCAAACTGGCAAGAATGAAAACTAAAAAAGTAACGATGGGTATCGCCACGGGATAACAACCTCCGTTTATCGAATTGAATAGTTTACTATGTTGATTTAAGTAAAAAAACAGGCATTGGTTCTGCCTGTTTTCAGTATACAACAATCTGAAAATTATATCAATTGCTTAATTCTCTTCTAATTCTGCCCATTCCTCCATGAACTGATCCAACTCTTCTTTTAAAGCCGATAATTTATTGGTTAGTTCCATTGTCTTTTTATGGTCATCAAAGACGTCTGGCTTGGTCATCTCCAGTTCAATGGCTGCAATGGTTTCTTCCTGCTGTTCAATGCTTGTTTCCAGCTCTTCAATACGGCGCTTGCGTTTGCGTTCCTCCCGCTGACGCTGTTTTTCTTCCTGAAAGCTGCGTTTTTTTGCTGAAGCTGCCGGTTCTTCTGTTACCTTCTGCTGATTTTGCAGCTGTAACAGCCTTCGTTCCTCTTCCTCTGCTTTTTTCTCTAAATAATAATCATAGTCACCAAGATATATTTTTACACTGCTTGCCTGCATTTCTGCAACTTGATCGGCAATCCGGTTAATAAAATAACGGTCATGAGAAACAAAAAGAATAGTTCCTGGAAAATCAATTAAAGCACTTTCTAATACTTCTTTGCTGTCGATATCCAAATGGTTGGTCGGCTCATCAAGGATAAGCAAATTTGCTTTTTGCATTTTTAATTTTGCCAGAGCAAGCCTTGATTTCTCACCGCCGCTTAAGGCGGACACAGGTTTTAAGACATCCTCGCCAGAGAATAGAAAATTCCCGAGGATTGTACGAATGTCTTTCTCATTAATCAATGGATAATCATCCCACAGCTCCTGCAGAACAGTTTTATTTGAGTGAAGGTTTGCCTGCTCCTGATCGTAGTAGCCGATTTGAACATTCGTCCCGAGCTGGATCTCACCTTGATTTGCCAGATACTTGCCGACAATATTTTTTAATAAGGTGGTTTTGCCGACACCGTTTGGGCCTACCAATGCGATACGGTCGCCCCGGTTAGCATGCAGCGTGATGTTTTTGAAAATCGGCTGATCCGTATCAGGATATTGAAAGGTTAAATCTTTTATTTTTAATACATCATTTCCGCTCTGCCGGTTCACTTGGAAGGAAATTGATGCGGAGGATTCATCACCGGCTGGGTGATCAAGACGGTCTATTTTTTCAAGCTTTTTCCGTCTGCTCTGGGCACGTTTCGTCGTAGAAGCGCGTGCTAAGTTACGCTGAATAAAATCTTCCATCCGTTTAATTTCTGTCTGCTGTTTTTCAAATTCTTTTTTCTCCTGCTCATAATCAAGCGCTTTTTGAGCTAAGTAGTTACTGTATGTTCCGTGGAACTTTTTAGAATGATGTCTGGAAATTTCATAAACAATTGATACAGTTTTGTCTAAAAAGTAGCGGTCATGGGAAACAATAATGATAGCACCTGGATAGCTTACTAAATAGCCTTCGAGCCATGTAAGTGTGTCAATATCTAAGTGGTTCGTCGGTTCATCGAGAATAAGCAGCTGCGGTTTTTGCAGTAGAAGCTTACCGAGGGCAAGTCTTGTTTTCTGTCCGCCGCTTAAATCGGTAATTAATGTATCGTAATCATAATCACCAAAGGACAACCCGGTGAGCACAGATTTTATTTCCGCTTGATACGTATATCCGCCATTTGATTGATATTCATTTTGAAGCGTATCATATCTTTCGAGCAGCTGTTGATAATCAGATGCTTCCATATTGGAGGCGTCTGCCATCTGTGCTTCCAGTTCACGTAATTTTTTCTCCATGGCAAGCAGAGGCGAAAATACATCCAGCATCTCTTGCCAGATGGTTTTTCCGGACTCTAACGTCATATGCTGTGAGAGATAGCCGAATGTCAGGTCTTTCGGCTGGAAGATCTCACCGCCGTCATAAGGCATTTCTCCTGCCATGATTTTGAGAAGTGTTGACTTTCCGGCTCCATTGCGGCCGACTATTGCAATCCGTTCATTATCTTTTATTTCCATTTTTATATTAGCTAGAATCTCTTCTGCTCCAAAGGATTTAGAGATTCCATTTAGTTGCATTAAAATCATCGTTGCCATCCTTTCTGACTCGTAAAAAAGCTGTTCAAAAAGCACATGAAAATAAGGTGACGAGCATGTTATTGCTTATCCTGTCTTCTTGAACCATCCTGTAAAAGGAAAGTAATACCTTCTATCAGTGTAACGTATCCAAATAGAAGCTACAATAAAATTATAATAAAGTTCGCTATGTTGGCTGTATTTCTGTTAAAATTATATAGTAGAGTGTGTACTATTGAATAAATGCGTTATTTACAACATAATGAAAGCGAACGTGTAAAATTATGGCAGTATCCATGTACAAAAAATGAAATAATTTAACATGTAAGTTTTCCTAGACATTAGTAATTGAAGAGAGGCCGTTTCAAATGGAACAAAATAAAATCCCGCAGGCAACAGCAAAGCGTTTGCCTTTATATTACCGATTTTTAAATAATTTATATCAGCAAGGGAAGATGCGTGTATCTTCCAAAGAGTTAAGTGAGGCTGTTAAAGTAGATTCTGCAACGATCCGCAGAGACTTTTCCTATTTTGGTGCACTTGGGAAAAAAGGATACGGATATAATGTGGAGTATCTATTAGGGTTCTTTAAAAGTACACTGGACCAGCATGAGATAACGAATGTTGCTTTAATTGGTGTTGGAAACCTGGGAACTGCATTTTTGCATTATAACTTTTTAAAGAACAATAATATTCGTATCACGATGGCGTTTGATACGGATGATTCCAAGGTAGGCACGGAAGTTGGCGGTGTTCCCGTGTATCATGTGAATGAATTAGAGGATAAAATAAGCGGAATTGAAGTTGCTATTTTAACAATACCTGCAGAAGAAGCAGATGCCGCTGCGAACCGCCTTGTGGAGCTCGGTATTAAAGGTATTCTTAATTTCACGCCGGCACGTATTACCGTTCCAAACTATATTCGTGTCCATCACATTGATTTAACAGTAGAATTGCAATCACTTGTATACTTTTTGAAGCATTATTCCTTAGAAGAGGAGTAGGATATGCACAGAAGCTCCATAATGTTTTCTTAACCAATCTTCTGCTTTCTAATTGCAAAAAACTAGCTCTTTACAGAACTTCTAAATTTAAGAAGCTTCCTGCCTAAGAGCTAGTTTTTTATTTTTTATTCTTTACTTTAAAATAGAATCGCAGCATCCGGAAGCCGGCATAGAAGGTTAAAGCTGCAAATCCGGCGAATATAAGGGGAACTGTATCCCAGACGGATTCTCCCTTGCTGAGAACCCCGACATAAATAAATAAAACACCGAATAAAACATAAAGAATGGCTTTTATTAAATAAGGCTGATGCATGTTAACCTCCAAAGAATATGAGTTGTAATTGGTCAAGCCGTTTTTGAATTTCTTCTGGATCTAAGGAAAGCTGAGCCAGCACGACAAGGGTGTTCATCCCGGCATGTACGATGATAGGTACAAGAATTCGTTTTGTTTGTACATAAAGGAATGCAAAAACAAAGCCCATCGCAGCATATACTAGTATATGCAGAAAATCTGTATGAATCACGGCAAAAATAAGAGAAGAAATTAAAGCCGCAAAGAAAAAGTTCATTTTTTTATACAGCGAACCAAATATAATTTTCCGGAAAATGATTTCTTCTAAAATAGGCGCCAAAATTGCCGGAAGAACAATAAAAATTGGCACAGCCCGTGCCATGTTCATAATGCCTTGGGTATTCTCTGAACCGGGATCGATTCCAAATAGCTCCATTTCAATGGTGGCAGCCAGCCCTTGTGAAAGAAGGGCCATAATAATTCCCAGAACAGACCAGACAATAATACCGCCGATCCCGACAGCATCTGGATGAGCCCGGACCTGCATATCAGGCTTTAAGAGCCAGAGAACAATAACAAGGCCAAGAGTGAAACTAAAGACAGACCAATAAATACTGGCAAGCGCAAGGTTTACACCAAATATGGATGTAATCAGCGGGGCCATAAGTAAAACAGAAAATTGCATAATGATATATGTGAGAATGACATATGTATATCTTCGAGTCATAAAAACGCTCCTTCAACTATTATCGCCATAGGATATATTCTAACACAACTGTTACTGAAAATTATAATCAAAAGTACATCAAATCATGCATGAAACATTGAAAAAGAAAATAAACAAGGGTTAAAATAAGAAAGCAGAAAGTGAAAAGTAGAAGTTATCTTCAAAAAGTAAACGAATACAAGTTTTTCTAACACGATGGAGCAGTATAAGAAAAACGAAGGATTCGCTGAAGAACAAGCGAATACAAGTTTTTCTAAAAATTCATCATCATCGTGCTTGCATTTTTTCCAAGAATTAATTATTATAATAATTGGAGTTAGCACTCAAGTGTATAGAGTGCTAATAAAAAATAAAATGATTTGGGATTAAGGAGGCAATTCTACATGATTAAACCATTAGGAGATCGTGTTGTTATCAAACTTGTTGAACAAGAAGAAACAACAGCAAGCGGAATCGTACTTCCAGACTCTGCAAAGGAAAAACCGCAAGAAGGTGAAGTAGTTGCAGTAGGATCTGGACGTGTGGAAGATGGGAAAAAAGTGGCACTGGAAGTTTCTGAAGGAGACCGCATTATTTTCTCTAAATTTGCTGGTACCGAAGTGAAATATGAAGGTACAGAATACTTAATTCTTCGTGAGAATGATATTTTAGCGATTGTAGGCTAATCAAAAATATACGATGAATCTTTAATGAAACCGTGAATCAATTTGAAGGAGGAAGATTAACATGGCTAAAGACATTAAATTTAGTGAAGACGCACGACGCGCAATGCTGCGTGGTGTGGACACCTTAGCAGATGCAGTAAAAGTAACCTTAGGACCAAAAGGCCGCAACGTGGTTTTAGATAAAAAATTCGGTTCTCCATTAATTACAAATGATGGCGTAACCATTGCAAAAGAAATCGAATTAGAAGATGCATTTGAAAACATGGGTGCGCAGCTTGTATCCGAAGTAGCATCTAAAACAAATGACGTTGCAGGTGACGGTACAACTACAGCAACTGTACTTGCTCAAGCAATGATTCGTGAAGGACTTAAAAACGTAACTTCCGGTGCAAATCCAGTTGGAATCCGCCGCGGTATCGAAAAAGCAGTTGAGCTGGCAGTGCAAGAATTAAAAGGCATTTCTCAGCCAATCGAAAGCAAAGAAGCAATTTCCCAAATTGCAGCTGTTTCTTCAGGCGACGGCGAAGTAGGTCAATTGATTGCAGAAGCAATGGAACGTGTAGGCAATGACGGTGTTATCACCATTGAAGAATCAAAAGGCTTCAACACAGAGCTTGAAGTAGTAGAAGGGATGCAATTCGATCGCGGATACTCTTCTCCTTATATGGTTACTGACCAAGATAAAATGGAAGCTGTACTAGAAGATCCATATATCTTGATTACAGATAAGAAAATTGGAAATATCCAGGAAGTACTGCCAGTGTTAGAACAAGTTGTTCAACAAGGCAAACCGCTTCTTATGATTGCAGAAGATGTTGAAGGCGAAGCACTTGCTACCTTAGTAGTAAACAAATTACGCGGTACATTCAACGCGGTAGCTGTGAAAGCTCCAGGATTCGGTGACCGCCGTAAAGCAATGCTTGAGGATATCGCTGTACTGACTGGTGCAGAAGTAATTACAGAAGACCTTGGACTGGATCTTAAATCAACAAGCATTGAGCAATTAGGACGTGCTTCTAAAGTTGTCGTAACCAAAGATGATACAACAATCGTAGAAGGCTCAGGAGACCCAGAAACAATCTCCAGCCGTGTGGCACAAATCCGTGCACAAGCAGAAGAAACAACTTCTGATTTCGATAAAGAAAAATTACAAGAGCGCCTGGCAAAATTAGCTGGCGGTGTTGCTGTCGTTAAAGTTGGTGCAGCTACAGAAACAGAATTGAAAGAACGTAAACTTCGCATTGAGGATGCACTGAACTCTACGCGTGCAGGTGTAGAAGAAGGAATGGTTCCTGGTGGCGGTACTGCCCTTGTGAACATCCACGGAAAAGTAAGCGAACTTAGCTTAGAAGGCGACGAAGCAACTGGTGCGAGTATCGTACTTCGTGCACTAGAAGAGCCGGTTCGTCAAATCGTTCATAATGCTGGACTGGAAGGTTCTATCATTGTAGAGCGTCTAAAAGGCGAAAAAGTAGGCATCGGCTACAATGCAGCAACAGACGAATGGGTAAACATGGTTGAGGCTGGAATCGTAGACCCAACGAAAGTAACTCGTTACGCGCTTCAAAACGCAGCATCTGTTGCAGCAATGTTCTTAACTACAGAAGCTGTCGTAGCAGATAAGCCGGATGAAAATGAAGGCGGCGGAATGCCTGATATGGGCGGCATGGGCGGTATGCCTGGGATGATGTAAATCATTCGCAGAACGCTGATACAGCAATGGTTTAAGCGGTGTACTAATAAAAATGACCGCATTTTGACCACATTTCATTAAAAATCAAGCAAATTATTCATGAGACTTCCGAATTTTTCGGAGTCTCTTTTTCTTACTTCTTCGGTTGTATGCAAATAAATGTTGGTTGTTGTTTTATCATCAGAATGACCTAACCTCTCCATAATTCTCTCTAACGGAACGCCAGCTTCTGCTAATAAGGAAGTATGAGTATGTCTCAATGTATGTGGAGATAACTCTTGATTCAATTCCTTTGTTTTCTTTAAGATTCGTTTCATTCGAGAATCGATTAATTTAGGATAGATAGGATACCCATAATTCTCATTCCGATTAACAAATATAAAGTTTTCGTCATGATATTCTTCTCCGACCTCGTTTTTTATTTGATGATTTAATTCTATTACTTCTTTGAGGGCTTTAACAACACTATTGTCAATATCAATAGTTCTGACAGAGCTTTCTGTTTTTGGCGTAAGAATTTGATAATCAATAATATTATTTTTAGGATTGTAATAAGTCTTGGTTATTTTTAGAAAATAATGGCCGTTTTCATTTATCAAGTCTGTTTCTTTTAAAGCACACATTTCTCCAACGCGTAACCCTGAATAGGCTAATGTTAAAAATACCTCAAAATCAAGATCGAGACCTTCACTGTTTGCAGTTAATAAAAAGTATGCTAGTTGCCCTTTCTCCATATATTTTGGTAAGTAAGCCGTTGTTTCTAATTCTTCAACGGTTTTCTTCTTTCTTGTTAAATATGCATATTCTGTAGGGTTTTTCTTAATCACTTCTAATTGCATTGCTTTTTTAAATATCATTTTCCCGGTAGTATGGATACCGTGCACAGTTTGATAAGCGAATTTTTCTTGTAAATCATGCAATGCTTCTTGATAAACATTCCAAGTAATATCAATCATGCGTATATTTTCGAAGTGCGTATTAAGATTATTGATTTCGTGTTGTCTTATGCGTCTAGTTCCCGGTTTAACACTTCGTTCTTTTTCATAGATATCCAGCCACTTCATTGCAAACTCATTAAAAGTAATAGGGTTGTCGTAAACTGTCTTTCCTAAATCAAGTTCATTTAACAGTTCCCTTGCAGCTCTTTCTGCCTCCGGTTTAGTATCAAATCCTCTCCTTGTAGTTTGTTTCTTTTTGCCGGTTATTGGATCATGTACAGTTCTAAGTTTAAATAACCATTTTTCACCACTCTTTGTTTTGTACTTTTTAAAGCTTGCCATTATAAATCACCTTCATCCTCTAAAAAGTATTTCGGAACTTCTTTATAAGTAACTATATCCCCGATTAACTCTCCATCATCAAGATAGACGGAATCATCAACAGGTATAACCACTATTTCTTCCATAGCTTTCTATTTTCTCTTCTAATGATGTGATTTTCATATCATCCATCCTTTCTTTTCTCTTTTTCTAAAATCATTTCGTTAAAATGCAACGTGTTTAATAATTGGTAAGCCATAATTTTCGAATCTTCACGTGACCATTCCATGCCGTCATTCTCGTAATTTTTACCACTGAAATAATGGGCAATTAACTTTTCCAGTATTTTGTTTAATTCTATAAATACCCATCTTTGATTAGCTTTCTTAGCAACTTCCAACATTTCCTCTAAAGCAATACCGACTTCTCCATTCTTGAAATCTCTGTTCCTCATATTCGAGCACTCCTTGTGATTATGTTTAAGGTTAATTAATAATTTCTTTCGCTTTGATTTTCTGCTATATGATAAGTCGCGTAGTTTTGGCTGTAATCGATTTGCTTGTTTTCGTACATTTCTAATCGTCTTAACGCAAATTCACAATCTACATTAAAATGCTTCATAATGTCGGCCACACAATTAACTTTTAAATCTTCCAGCATAAATGTAGGGACGCAAAAATGATAAGCGAAATAGTCCGCCTGATATTCCTGTAGATCAATAAATAGCTGATGCATATTCAATTGATTTCCACAATGCCTTAAATAATGACAAATTTCATGACCGAACTCCATCCATTGTTCTCTGTCTGTTCCTGGCTCTAAAAATATTTCATCATCCAGCATGTATGCCTTCTTTTTATACAAGATTTCTACTCCTAATTTTTTAGCTATGGTTTGCAAATCCAATTTATTTGGTTTAGTGATGCAAATTTTTAAATATAGTTCATAAATGTAATCTTCTAGGTGAGAATACAAACTAACCCCCCCAATTGTAAGAATGTATGTTCGTTTTGAGATTAAAATAGAAGACGTACTTAAATACGCCCTCAATTGATTATTAATTTTTATCGTTTCTTGCTCAAATTATAATTATTAGTTATAATTTATCAAAAAGGTGGTGCTTAAGTTGGCTCTAAAAAATAATTACGAAATAAATGAAGAAGTATATACTGAATTAGCTGAAAAAAGAGCTATTGATCAACTTAAATTATCGGAAAATGAAGTTCTTATAGCTAAGGCTTATGAAACTACAAAAAAAGCTGAGTTATCTTCGATAAAAAGAGAAGTCAAAGAACAGCAAAATCAATACATTAAAACTCCTTCTTTTTGGTCCTTTTTATTTAGTAAAAGTTAAGAAATTCTTTTTACTTCATCACCAACTTTGATCAACGCATCAGTTGTATCTTCTCCTCCTGTAATTTCAAATGTGTCTACATTAAGTCGTTTTTTTCCAACACTTGGCATTGCGCTAGGAAAAAAAGCGAAATCTATATCCACAGTACGTAAACTTTCACAAATAGTCATTTTCTCTTGCACTTCTTTTGCTTTTATATAATCTTTAGCGGCATCTAAAAATCCCAATAATTCCCCTGATTCCGGATCGTGGACGGGGGCTTTTTCTTTATCTAGTATTTTAAACTTCACTCCTGGTTCGATTCCGATATTTGATCCAGCGTTTATCACTACATGATAGTCATCTATGATTTTCACGATTTGAATTTTATTTTCCATCTTCATGCACCTCAAGTTCTTTTGAATCTAAATGTTCAATAATTTCTTTTCTGGTAGGGGATTCATTTTTAGAGTAAAATTTCCAAACAAAATTCAAATCTCTTTTTAATAAGTAAATTTCTTGTTTGAGATTGTCCTCTTTTTCGTTTGATCTTTTGTGCAAGTTCGCTAGAGCATTTCTGTTGTTTTGGCTAACTTTATATTCTTTTAATAATTCGTTATAGTTAATAACTAATAATCTATACTGATTATATAAATAAATAACTACTGCTGCCAAAACGGCAATTAACAAGATTAATATGATAAAAACATTAACCAGTAGAGAAATTTGCTGAGCAAAACTTAAATATCCTATTACCCCACCGAATACAGTTAAGATGACAGCTATTGGTTTTTTTATATTGATTTTTCGGCTGGCTTCTTCGAATTTTTTATTTTCCATTGGATCACCAACTAACTTAATAAATCCATTTCTATAAATCTAATAATTGCTTTTTCTTGTAATTATACTCTTCATCTGTAATTGCTCCAGAATCTAATAGCTCTTTGTATTTCTTGATTTCATCAGATGCGGATGTGGTTTATTGTTTTAATTACTCTTTTTCAAACCACACTGATAATGTCAATTCTGATGACTGATTTTCTAATTCATTAAAAATCGTAACTTTATAACCTGATTCACTGAAATTATATTGATTATGTCTTTCATCAAGTGTTTCTGACATAGCAACTACTAAACTATCATTACTTATTCCCAAGACTTCTCCAACAAAAAATAGAGAAGAAAATGCATTTCCTGATTCATTGTCAACTACTCCTACAGCAAAACTATTTATTTCATTGTCGCTGTCATAAGCAACTCTTATAACATAATCATCCGAAGAGTGTAATACTTGAGATGTTCCGAATTCAGTTTCTTGTCTATCTTCAAAGGCATCTGGATTGAGTAATTCAAAGCCATCCAACTGTGAACCGTAGTGGTTATACTCTTCGATGAAATCTTCTAACTCTTCATTTATTTGTTTATCTAATTGACCTTTATTATTACTTTCAGATTCATCTACTTCACTAAAATCTTCTGATACTCTTGCTATTGTAGGAGGGAGTTCTTTATCAAGATAATTACGGGCTATTACACCTACCATATATCCAATTTCTCCAGATGCATTAGAAAGAGCTTCAAAATCATTATCATCAAGATACTTCTCCGAAGCCCCTTTCACAAAATCGGCAACTTCTACAACTTCTTTAGTTAAAGGGTCGTCAGAATTAAAATTTTTCTCTATATCTTCAATGGCAGTATCTATATTATCTATTCCTTCTGTCAAAAGTTGTTTTATCTCAGCTTCTCCGTCACCATCAGTAAGGTAAGAAATATTTAAAGAGCTCTTTGTAATCTCCTCTAAATAATATAACGCATCCCTTTTACCCATTTCCTCTTTATTCGATTCTTCACTATTTATTTCTGCAGAAACTTCTTCGTTTTGGGCATCGCTATTTTCTTCCTGGGAAGTATCGTCTCCTGAATTATCATTGCAAGCTGTAAGAAATAACGCCGACCCAATCAATAAATATAAGTATTTCTTCAACAAATCGCCCCTCAATTAAATATTATCTATATCAAAGCCATTCTCTATTTCTTTTGGCTCTTTTTAAATTTGATGTATTCATACACTTCTTTCATTTCTTCGGCGGTGAAAGATTCTAAATCCTTAAACATTAAATCAACATCCGGGAATTCTTTAGCTATTTTCTCTTTATAATAATCTAATCGTTTCACAATATTATCTGTGTCTGCGTTTAATTGTTTAGGGTTAGGGTGATCTGAAGCATCTTTCATTGAACCTCTCCCTGTTAATAACCATCTATATGAAACTTCGTACAAATCAGCTAAAGTCGATAATGTATGTGAATCAGGTTCACTAACATTATTTTCATATCCACTTAGTGTTTTGTTATTAATATTTGTCCTATCTTTTACTTGAGTTTGTTTAAAACCAGATTTTTCTCTAGCTAATTTTAATCTTTCTCCTAATGTAGACAATGTCTGCACCCACTTTCTAAGAAAAGGATAACATTTTCCTAAAAACAAAGAATGTTTTTCTTAAAAACTACGAAAAAAACCTTGACTTCTTAGAATTTAAGAATTATGATGTAAATATACTTCTTAGAAACTAAGAAAAGAGGTGATGTAATGAAGATGCATCAAATTATTAAAAACTATATTAAAAGAAATGGTTTAAAAATGAATTATGTTGCTAAACAATGCGATATAAACCCTAAGAGATTCTACAGAATCATTAATGGTGATGCTCCATTAGATGTGGAAGAATACTCTAAGATTTGCGAGGGTTTAAATGTAAGTCCGGGATATTTTTTTGAGAATTATTTCTTAGAATCTAAGAATAAACAAATCGTATAGGAGGAACCAAAATGAATCAATTACAAGTATTCGAAAATGAACTTTTTAAAGTAACCGCAAAAATAATTGATGGCGAACCAGCGTTTGATGCTGAGCAAGTTGCAAAAAATTTAGGCCTCGTTTCAAAAACAACTAAGAACGGTCATGTCTATGAAAACGTTAGGTGGTCAAGAGTTAATAACTTTCTGCCACAAGTGGCAGAACTCAAAAGTGGTGATTTTATTCCGGAGCCACTTGTTTACAAGTTAGCTTTCAAAGCGGCAAATGACATCGCTGAAAAGTTTCAAGATTGGTTAGCAATTGATGTCATACCCTCAATTAGAAAAACTGGTGGGTACGTTCAAGAAAACAGAGCAATAGATTTTGTTAATTCCTGGTTACCACAACTAGATGAGAATTCTAAACATGCTGTCGCTTCAACACTTGAACAAAATAAGTATTTAGTGAATGAAAATCAAAAATTAGTAACTACTATTGAAACTCAAAAGCCAAAAGTTGTCTTCGCTGATGCCTATGAAGTTTCTAATGACCTAATCACCGTTAAAGAAATGGCAAATCTACTGAAACAAAAAGGCCTTGAAACTGGAGAAATACGATTTTATACATGGTTAAGAGATAACGGTTACGTCTGCAGAAAAGCAGGAGACATGTACAACTTGCCGACGCAGCGTTCTCTCGATTTAGGAATATTGGCAATAAAGAAAGGCGTAAGAACTGGAACCGGCGGCGCTATACGTCAAACCAGGACAACTAAAGTTACAGGAAAAGGTCAAATTTATTTTGTAAACAAATTATTGCCGGAATTGGCGGTGATTTAATGGCTGAAATCAAACAGTTCAACAGTTTTCCGGTTAGTTTCAATAGATTAAAAGGTTTCACCAATCAAAAGGTATTAGCTGAATATTACCATCATGATGTTCCGTCGGAACCATCTGTATCTGTCTTGAACGTAGCCGAATATGTCTCATTTCTTGATTTCGAAACAGAAAATTTTATCGGTATAAGATTTGCTGACGGAACAAACGTTGATTTTTCCAGTCAAATTTACAATACCAATCTTTCTAATGATTCTGTGGTGTTTTCTTCAAAGAATGACGAAGAGACTTACTGCATTATCACATTAATTTAAAGGAGTGATCTAAATGTCTCAAGAAATCCAAGAACTCGAAGCCAGATTATTCGAGGAAAGATTGAAAGAACTATGCAGACGAGCTTACAACCAAGGTCTTGATGATGCACGTACTAATCAATCTTATCCTCCCATGTTCAAAAAAGAAGATGTTGCAGACTATTTTCAAGTCTCTAAAGCATCTGTGGAAAACATCATTCGTATGAGTGGTTTCCCGAAATCAAAAATTGTGAACGCAAGATACCCAAGAGATGAGGTGATCAAGTGGGCGAATGCGTCCGAAAACATCGAGCGTGTAAATCTATTAAAACAAGCAAACTAGAAACCAACTGAGGGATTGGTTAATTACATTATAACTCTATTCACCTATTAATGCGGTTCGCTATTGGAACATTCTGTATATGTTCGTATTGCGAACATGAAGGGAGGTGGGAGGATTGGAGATACCTGCAGCTTTGACCAAGATGCGTAAAGAAGCCAAATTAAAACAGACTTGCATGGCTAAATTAATGGGAATGACCCGCAGCAATATAGCCAAATTAGAGACCGGAAGAATTCAAACAAAAGCAGAGGATTTACTCAAATGGTGCAAGATAACCAATAATCCAGAAATGCTTATGGTTTTATATGCAGCAGTTGATATTGCTACAACGGCAACGCCATTAATCACAGGATTTATCAAATTAGGAGGGTTTATATGATAAACATTTTCGAAAGATTCCAAAAAGAAAAGGATTGCTACAAGTATTGCCGAGAACAAGAAGCAGCGGCTTTGAAAGAGTGCGATATTCCATCAGCTATTGCTTATGCAGAGAACGCAACTAGATCACTAAGAGAAATCAACAAGATTGAATCATACATCAAAGAATTAGAACAAATCAAAATCGTAGTTGTGGCTATTGAGCAAGATCATCACGATTTCATGGAGTCCCGGATATGAGCGAACGCATTATCAAATGGTCGTACAGGATAGGTTTTGTAGGAGCAATGACGTTTTTGTACTACATGATGATTAACGTATAGGAGGTTGGTTATGAGAGCTTATATCAATGTTTGGGATAAGACGTACCCAGTTGGAGTGATTAGTTGGTTTAACGACGGAAAAATTTCGAGCGTAGCGTTCATCGAAGAAAACGGTGTGGCCATAACTATTTTCCATTCGGATGATATCAGCACAGAAAAAGAAATGGTATTGATTGATGGTGTCTACCACGCAGATTTAAACAAACGCATTACATGGGAGGAATTATGATGAAAATCAAAGCAGGAGCTTGGCTATCACTTAACAGCCGGCAAAAACAAATCGTTTTGAAGTTATGGAATGAAAGAAATGAAAGACGAACAAAAGAAAAAAGCACCTCTGCCAAGGCGCTTTAAAAACTCTTAGAAAAACTAATTATATGCCTATTATACGGCGTTCAGGAGGTAAATGCAATGAGTGAAATAGTTGAAATGATGTTAGAAGGACTTTTATGCGAACAGTGCGGATCTTTGATAGATGGAGAAGAGACTGGATTTCCTCGCAGCTGTGAGGATTGCGAATAAAGGAGGCGATAATTTTTGGGTGAAAAACAGTCTCCAAACCATTTGAAAACATTTAGGACCCAGTTGGGATTATCCCAAAAAGATATGGCAGATAAAGTCGGCGTATCCATTTCGTTTTATTCGAAGATTGAAGGAAGGTTTAAATATCCTAGTTATCGATTTTTGAAGAAATTTAAAGAAGCTTTTGGTGATGAAGTTGATATGAATGAATTCTTTTAAATAAGAATCTGCCGGAACTGCTCTTCCCGGCAGACCACGGTATTTTTTACGCTTAGGTAATTCGTGAGCAGGTACGAATCCCAGTATGTACGCTGGTTCCGTTTCCATCGCATAAACTGACATACCGGCGAACTTAGCCCTAAACAGTCGCTACCAAGAAAAGTTCCATCCAAGTGCCCAACCGTTTCGGCTGGTACTGCACATACCATCGTAACCCACGGTTGTCTCAAACGCCCTGCATTTCTTGTGGTATAGCGCCCGCTATTACTCATTAAATAAACGTGGTTGGATGCCCCGGTTATTTAAAGGAGGATTCAGATTGTTAAAGCTCAGTAGAGTTCAAAAATGTGGACATAAAGACCACTCCATTCTAAAGGTTTTGAACAACTAAATTATAACAATTTTATCACTATAAGTGAATAACAAATAATGAGATGGAGGACTAAATCATGGCTAAAAGCACAGTCGAAACCAATAGGTTTGTCCTGATGTACAAGAACAAGGTCGCAGAAGGAAAAGATATTGACCATGCGTTCGTCTCTGTGGCAAGTGATATCGCTTATTTAGGAAGCATCGAGGATTTACAGAAGGTTGAAGAAGCCCATTCAAAAGATTTCATAGAAAGTGTTGATCTTGCAATAGAGGATTTAAGGAAAGCAATTAAATATACAGGAGGTACAAAAAATGAAAACAATCAAACTTATCTCATTAAACCTTAGAAACTTCAAAGGAACCCAGGATGTCACTATCACGTTTGACGGCAACACAGACATTTATGGAGCAAATGAATCCGGAAAAACCACCACTGTAGATGCCTGGACCTGGTTGTTATTTGATAAAGACAGTCAAAATCAAAAGAAATTCGATATTAAAACGCAAGACGAATCAGGTAATACCATTCATGGACTGGAACATGAAGTTACTGCAGTGATTGAAGTTGACGGTAAACGAACTGAATTAAGCAAAATCTATATGGAAAAGTGGACAAAAAAGCGCGGTCAAGTAACCAAAGAATTTACCGGTCACACAACTGATTATGCAATTGATGGCGTTCCGTCCAAGAAAAGCGAATATGAAGCCTTTATCAAAGATTTAATCGATGAAGAAAGCTTTAAAAAAATCACCAATCCAACTTATTTCAACGAGCAGCTGCATTGGAAAGAACGCCGAGAAACGTTGTTGGAAATCGCTGGTGATGTGAGCGATCAAGAGATTATCGCATCAAATAAAAAATTGGACAGGTTGTCTGAATTGTTGGAAGGAAAGTCCATTGAGGATGTCCGAAAGATTATTGCTGCCAAAAGAAAAGAAATCAATGAGGAACTAGAACGTATTCCGGTGCGCATTGATGAAATCAATCGAAATATGCCCGACACAAGCGATTTAAAGGAGTTAGATATTAATAGTCAGCTAGAGCAATTAAACGCTGATATCGAAGTTAAAAACGAGCAAATCAATAGCATTCAGAGCGGCGGAGAAGTCAGTAAGTTAAAAGCACAGATTAACGATATTGATTTAAAGATATCTCAAGTCAGAAACCAGCATGAGCAAGACAATCAGCAGTTGGTGTACAAGCATAAAGCAAGCCTGCAAGAAGCGGAATCAAACGCGAGCATTATTCAAAATAAAATCAATAACTCAGAAATGAGAAAAGCGAATAATAACGATCGCATTAAAGAACTAAGCGAAAACATGCAGCAATGGCGTTCGGAATGGGTTGAAATCGATAGTCGAGAGTTTGAGCACAAAGGAGACTGCAACTGCCCAACATGCGGTCAAGAACTACCGGAAGAACAAATCAATGAGGCTAGAGATAAGGCAGAAAAGCAATTTAATGCAGATAAATCTAGCAGACTTGAAGATATTGCCAGGAAAGGTACTGCAGCAAAACAAAAAGTAGAGGCTTTAAACCAAGAAAACGAATCGATAGTTAAGGAATTGGAAGATTTAAATAAGCAACTGGAAACGGCAAATAAAGCAATCGAGACTTATAAAAGCAAGGTTGAAAGTGCGGAAGAATTAGCTATTCCATTGATCGAAAACAGCGAATACAAGGCGCTGTCGGAAGAAAAACAACAACTGTCTGAAAAGGTATCTCAATCGCAAAACAGTGTAATGGATGAAGTGGAAAAGGTACGACTGGAGATTACTCCACTAAAAGAAAAACAGAAAGAATTACAAGAGCAATTGAGCAGTATCTCGCTTTCTCAAAAAGCAAAGGATCGTATTAAAGAACTGGAACAACAGCAAGAACAGCTGGCAGAGGAATTCGAACGCCAAGAAGAAAAACTTTATTTATCTGAGGAATTTATCAGAACCAAGGTCAACTTACTGGAAGAAAAAATCAATAATGAATTCTCCATGGCTAAATTCAAGTTGTTCAATCAGAACATCAATGGTGGTTTAGAAGAAACGTGTGAAGTGATGTATAAAGGCGTGACTTACAGCAATTTAAACACCGCTGCAAAGGTTAATATCGGCTTGGATATTATAAACCGACTATCAGAACAATATGGCGTGAGCGCTCCTATATTTATTGATAACAGAGAATCAATCGTTGAATTAATGGAAGTCAACGCACAAATTATTTCTTTGATAGTAAGTGGTCAGGATAAAAAATTACGAATTGAAAATACAGAAAAGGTTGGTGTCGCATAATGGCAAATCAAAATCAATTAGCACTTATTAAAAAAGATACGGTGGATGTGGTAGCAACAAAGGTCAAGCAATTCCAGGAGGCAGGGGAATTACATTTCCCTGCTAACTACAGCCCGGAAAACGCAATGAAGAGTGCATGGTTAATACTGCAAGAAACAAAGTCAGGAAAACAAGATGGATACCGACCAGCATTAGAGGTTTGTACGAAAGATTCAGTTGCTAACGCTTTACTGGATATGGTTGTACAAGGGTTGAATCCTAATAAAAAGCAGGGATATTTCATCGTGTATGGACATCAGTTAGCATTCCAACGTTCCTATTTCGGGACAATGACTGTAACTAAACGTGTTACAGGAGCAAAAAACATTGATGCCGCAGTCATCTATGAAGGCGATGAAGTGGATTATGAAATGGTTAATGGGCGTATTAAAAACCTTTCTCACAAACAAAAATTCGGAAACATCAATAAAGAAAATGTCATCGGAGCGTACTGCATTATAGATTTTGGAAATGACGATGTTTATACAGAATTGATGACAATTGATGAAATCAGACAAGCGTGGTCTCAATCACAAATGTGGGGCAAAGAACAAAAACAGGAAAGAAAAGGTTCTACTCACGATAATTTCAAACAAGAAATGGCTAAAAAAACAGTTATAAATCGTGCTTGTAAAAAGTATTTGAATTCTAGTGATGATAGCAGCTTAGTAATTGATCATTTCAACAAACAAGATGAACGAATTGCCGAAGCGCAAGCGCAACAAGAAATTTCAGAGAATGCCAATAAAGATTATATCGATGTTGAATACAGCGAGGTTCAGGAAGAATCGCAACAAAAGTCAGAGCAAACAGTAGAGCCAGCACCAGAAAAAGAAACAGAATCCAATGCAGAACAATCACAAGAACAACAGGTGCAATCTCAAATGACGTTAGATGAACAACCAGCTGATAACGGAGTTCCTTTCTAATGATTGAAATAAAAACACTTGCAACCGGCAGTAAAGGAAATTGCTATTACGTTACAGATGGCGAAACTCCCTTACTGTTGGAGGCAGGGATTAATTTTAGAGACATACGGATTGCATTAGATTTCAAAACTAGAGATTTAGCAGGGAGTTTGGTAACTCATGAGCATGGTGACCATTCCAAGTGCGTTAAAGACGTTGCTAAGGCCGGAATCAATATTTATATGAGCCACGGTACAGCAGAAGCTTTAAACATTAATAACCATCGGATCAAGCCAGTTAAAGCAAAGGAATCCTTTCAATTAGGAACATGGAAAATAATGCCGTTTGAAGTAGAACATGATGTATCTGAACCAATAGGATTCTTGCTTGCAAATAAGGCAGGGGACAAGCTTTTGTTTGCTACTGATACCTATTACATCCGCTACAAATTTAAAGGGCTGACACACCTTCTTATTGAGTGCAATTACAGCAAAGAAATACTTGATAGAAACATTGCAGAAGGTATTACGCCAAAAGTAATGAAAAAAAGGCTTATCCAATCGCATATGAGCCTTGAAAATTTAAAGGATATGTTAAAGGCAAATGACCTTTCAAAAGTGCAGGAAATACACTTGCTGCATCTATCTGATAGCAATAGTGATGAAGCATTGTTCAAGAGAGAAATACAGGAACTTACGGGGAAATTAGTTTATATAGCTTAACAAGGAGAAGTGATCCAAAAATGAGTGATGTGAAGTGGATAAAATTAAGTACAAATATGTTTGAGGACGAGAAGATACGACTGATAGAGCAGATGCCAGAAGCTGACACCATCCTCATTATTTGGGTCAAGCTTCTCTCACAAGCAGGAAAGACCAATGCAAGTGGATATATCTATTTAAGCGAAAACATCCCTTATACAGATGAAATGCTGGCGACTATATTTAATCGTCCTCTCAACGTAGTCAGATTAGCATTAGAAACCTTTCAACAGTTCGGAATGATAGAGATTGATGATGATTCCTTTATTTCAATTTCTAATTGGGAGAGGCACCAGAATATTGAAGGTATGGAACGTGTAAAGGCTTTAAATGCAGAACGTAACAGGAGGTATAGGGAAAGAAAAAAGCAAAAAACAATTGGAAATGAAAATAATGACGTCAGCGTGACGTCACGTGACGGTACAGAAGAAGAATTAGAACTAGAAGAAGAAATAGATAAAGAGAAAGAAAAGAATAAAGACTACTCGTCAAAAATCAAAGATTTATTGCCGGTCTTCTCTTCAATTAAAAATTTCAACCAATTGAACAAAGAATATTGGGATTGCATTAGAGAAACTCGCAAAACAGGTTCTGTTGCCAAAAGCGTCATTTTCAACAATATGGCCAAGTGGCAGAAATATGATCCGGTTGTTATTGAATATGCATTGAAAGAACATGTAGCACAACATAAAGGCAAAAAAGAAGAATACACCGTTGGCATCATGAGAAATACATCGAAAGAAGAAGCTGAAAAAGGATTGGCAGAAGGCCGTAAGAGCACATTCAAAGCGATAAACGGAGGGAGAAAGCATGAAACACGTCAGTCAAGTTATGAATCGGACTATTCCCAGTATGACTTTTCTAAGGGAGGAGACTTGTGACTGCGGTGAAGATGTGAAGGTTTATGAAATGGAAATCGGCATTGGACCACGTAAGGGAGAAATGATTGAATCCAGAATTGGATGTAAGTGTGAAGATATCAAATTAGCCAATGAGGCTATTAATCGCAGGAATCGATTGAAAGTAGACAAGATGAAAACCGTATTTGATAAGCATTCATTGATTAATCGGGAACTGCAGCAAGCGACATTTGAAAACTATCAATCTAGCAATTCATCACAGGACAAGGCTTTGAAAATATCCAAGCGCTTTGTAGAGGTCTTTGACAAGGGCAAGCCCATTAATCTTTTATTCGCCGGCGCTTATGGAGTAGGGAAATCACATCTTGCTAAGTCTATTACGGACGGAATCATTTCAAAAGGGTTCAGCAGCATCTTTATATCCGTACCTAAGTTATTAACCAAATTTCGCAGCAGTTACAACAAGGACAGCGACTATTCAGAGAGCGATTTAATCGATGCGCTTAGTACGGTAGATGTTTTGATACTAGATGATCTAGGGGCAGAGAAAGACAGTGATTGGAGCTGGGAGAAGTTGTTTGAAATCGTTGATAGTAGACAGGGACTGCACACGATTTACACATCTAACTATTCTCCAGAAGATTTGATAGTCAAGATGGGCGAACGTAATTTCAGCAGAATTGTAAATAGAGATACAACCACAGTGGAAATCAAAGGAGACAATTACCGACTTGGAAACTTTAAAAAGGGAGCGAATTAACCATGAACCAATGCGCACGCTGCAACCGAAAGCTGATTGACAAAAAGAGTATCGAACGAGGATATGGACCTGTCTGTTACAAAAGACACTTAAAAGAGCAGGCAGATGCAGAGTTTGAACGGAATCAATTAACCATAGATGAGATTCCAGAGGAGGCGCAATATGTTTCATGACATGAAATCAGTAATGATATTTGACACAAACGATACGGACGAGCAGACAAACGCTGAATGGGCTAGATGGTGGCAGGATAACAAGAGTGCTGTTGGGGATAAGGCAGTGCCAGGAGTACAGGAAACACAAGAATATCTTAGGAGGTATGCGTGATGCTGAAAATGTTTGTATTCGGTGAAAATGACGATGTTATTACATGGGTTGCTGCTGAAACCCAAGGACAGGCAATTGATTTATATGAAAATATAACAGGAGACGAGATTGCTCATTGGTTTAATGATCTTAATGAATATGCAAGAGAAATGGATCCGGATGAAATGATGACCTATTATCATGACGGCAAAACTCCAGAAAAAGATACAATTCAGAACTTAATCAATAAATATTGTGATACTCCAGATATATTTGCAACTAGTGAATTTTAGGAGGTGCAACTAATGGGAGTAGTTAAGTTCAAGACGAACGGTAAGCATGTGCCGATGCTGAAACAAACAGGAAACGTAAGGATCGTGCACGAGGATAAGGAATTCGCATTTTATGAAGATCAATTAGACCGAATCGCTAATGATTGGAACAACGGAATGCGTATGGAGGATTTAGCGGAACAAGAAGGTCGGCTGCCACTTGAAATATTATTTGCCCTAACAGAACTAGCAGAGGAAGACAGGATAACTCGACCGATGGGTTATATCTATTGAAATTAGTAACGAGAGATACCTTATTTAAAGAGATTAATAGATTTGAGACTAAATATATACAAATATGTAAAACGTCTCAAATTAACCAAATGGAGGGTTATTTCATGACAACCAAAGAAAAGAAAGAATCACATGTTTTCATTCAAATCGATAACTGTCGTGTTGTTGGATATGACGAAAGAAATGTACTGGTCGAGAGGAATGAATTAACAAAAGACCCACGCACAAAAGAAGAAAAGTACAGATGGAGAGTTAAAGGCTATTATGCCTCTATCAGACAAGCGTTGTATGGAATCTTAAATAAAGAGTGGCTGATTGACGAAAACGCAGTGAGCGACTTAAATAGCTACTTAAAACAGGTAGAGGAATCAAACCAAAAGGTACTGGATGCATTGGAGGGATAGCATGAAACAAAAGATATTAGATGCTGGGTTAGCTTTTTTATTGGTTAGTGCTGTTATTGCAATGTTTGTTATGGCTAACGAAGTCAAAGAAGTACATGCAGAGAATGAACAATTAAAGCAAGAGAACGCAGATTTGCTGCTAGATAAAATCAATCTGGAAATCGATTTAGAAAATGCTTTGGATGCTTATTGGCAGTTGAATAATCAGTTAGAAAGAAAACAGGGTGCTGATTAGCATTAAACATCTAACAATGTTCGAGGGATTAATCAAATTAGGGGAAAGATAAATTACTATCTTTCATCTAATGTCAAAATCAATAATCTGTAAATAGTGAATAACCCAATGTAAGCACCAGTTATTAGGAAAAATGGATTAAGAAAAACGCTATGAATTGCAGTCATGAATACAGTGTCATCAATTAAAACTTGCCGAATGGATACTGCTGCAATAACACCGAAAATAACTGCTGATATTGCAGCAATGGCGTTAAAAGCTATTTGAAATTTCTTGCTTCTATTCTTTAGATAAAGCATAAGAATCGGGCAAATAATGGATCCAGTTAATATAATTACCAAAATGTCACTCCTTTAACGATAGATATATGATGCTGTGTTAGTTAGTTTTGCCAAAATATATAGGATTAATCAAATATAGGACAATACGTTTGAATGGAAGTGAATCGTGATGGAGGAAGCGTTGAGAGGAGAATCGGAATGATACCACTAAAAAAATACGGGCGATTAGAAGTTGGGATGACAATTATTGATTCAAACGGGATTGAAGCTACTGTGGAATCAATTGGAGAAGGTGGTCTGGTTAAGTTAAACGGTGAAACATTTATCTGGGATTGGGAAAGGTTGCATCCTGATGTGATGGTTAAAGAGACGGCGGCTGAACGGGATGAGAGATTGAGAAGCAAGGTTGTTGAACAGCCACAAGCGAGTTGGTTCTGATGGCAAGAGGAAGACCAAAAGGATATAAACTGCAGAAAGTAACAGAGTACGCCATTTATATCGGTGATGAATTTCAGTTTACGGGAACAGCAGAGGAATGTGCTGCAAGATTAGGTGTAAAACCGGAAACAGTACAATGGTACGCAACTGAAAGTTATAGAAAGCGAATGGAAAATGCGAAATTCGGTGATCCGATTGTTTCTGTGAACGTTGGAAGGTGGGAACAAAATGAAGAGAATTTATGTCAAAGAAGCCACCAAGATAAACCATGATGGAGACAAGGGAGGATTTAAAATAATGTTAGATAATTTAACGGATTTAATAGAGCGGTGGGCAATCGATAAAAACTTGCATGAAGCCACACCGGAAAAACAGATGCTTAAACTTATGGAGGAAGTCGGAGAGTTGGCTCAAGGATTAGCGAAAAACAATCAAGAGCAAGTAATAGATTCAATAGGAGACGTGTATGTTGTCTTAACGATTTTATCGATGCAAATGAGGATGGATATTGGAGATTGTATAGAACAGGCTTATGAAGAAATTGCAGACAGAAAAGGAAAAATGGTAAACGGCGTATTTGTTAAAGAGGAGGACTTGCAATGAGCGACATTATACACGCTGGAATGGACAAATATATCCGCAAGGTATGGACTTGCCAATGAGAGCTATTAGCATTGTTAAACATGTTGATAAATTCAAATGTCTGGAAATGTGCCGGAATAAGGAAGATGAGGGGTTTATCTGTGTTAAGCCTATGCAGCACAATTTTAGCTGGTACGAGGCTGTTTATGTAAAAGAGGTGGTTAAGTGATTAAATTCGTTATCCCGTTAAAGCCAGTGCCAGCAGTAAGAATGACGCAGAAAAGCATGTATGCCAATAAATACGCTAAGCGTTACCTCCAGTATAAAAAGCAAGTGGCGTGGATAGCTAAAGCGAGTATGAAAGCACAGCCGATTGATGGGGATGTAGGAGTTAAATTAACGCATTATGCGCATGGAAATAGGGCTGATATTGATAACCTATTCAAGGGAGTGACAGACGCTCTTAACAAGGTTGTATATAACGATGACAGGCAGGTTAAGCACATGGAATCGAGTATTATTAAGTGCGGCAAGGAAGAAGAGCGGACGGAAGTTGAGATTTATCGATTGGAAGGTGTTAAGTATTGAAAACAAGCAAAGCAGAAATCGATCTGAGGGATTTTTTCAACCAGGAGGATAGCTAAATTATGTCGAAAAATATTGATATATCTAATACAAATAGACTGGAAGTTGATACAATGGAAATACCACCTAATTGTGTGATTGTTGTTAGTAGAGGTATAGCGAAAATTAGAGAGCTTCCTCCATTTGGTGAGTTTAAGATAGTTACACATCAGGGACAAGTAAAGAGAATGAGGAAGGAAGAGGGGGAGGAGTTTTGAAATTTTCATTTGGTAAAATAAATATAGCTGACCAAATTTTAAGTGATCAAAGGAAATTTAGAGAAAATTTGAGAAAAAAATATAGAGATATGTTTAAGATTAAATTCTCAATAGATATGGAAAAAGCCTATCAAGAAATTAAGCAGCAGATAGAAATTAATACCCAAAATGAGTGGCCAATTACACCTAATGTAGATATGATAACATACCGAGAGATGGGGCAGGAAAGTTTATCAAAAAAGGAAAGAGATGACACCTTCTTGAATTTGTATCAAAATAAAGAAATTAATCTTATAGTGAGGGAATGGGAGCAAATTATTGCACATGCATTTAAAGGGTGGAAAGAGTTATTAATAGAAGCTAAAAACGTTTATTTAGACGGTAATTATAAGGTAGTAATACCTCTATTATTTTCTTATCTAGAAGCATTTATGAATTACTATATTGGAGAGGATTCTAAAGACGTTTCAGCAAAACTCGTAAAGCAATTTACAAATAAATATAAAGAAGAACACAAACTAAAAATGGACTATTATATGCTGGAATCAAATGAAATTTTATTAACAGAAGTTATATTTAAGCGTGGTGATTTTGGTAAGAAAAAACCAGTATTCAATAGACATTGCGTATTACATGGCAGATATGACCCTAAAGAATGGAAAGAGATTCATGCAATTAAATTAATTGTTATATTATCTTCTTTAACTTTTATACAAAATGTTCATAAAGATTAAGTAAATATAAATAATAATAGAATTAGTAATTAATTTATATAGTTCTACCAGCTAACTGGAGGACACTGAATGACGCAATAAGCGTTGTTTGGTGTCCTCTTTTATTTTATTGAGGGGGCATTCGAATGAACAACAAGCAAATTGAGGAAACACTGAGGGATTACAGCTGGATGTTGAATGAGATTAAGAGACAAAGGCAGTTAATGGATTATGAGGGTGGTAATCTTGTGGCTCAATCAGGTATTGAATCGACTATGCCAAAAGCGAAAGGCGGCACTAGCGATCCGATTGCTTTGGAAGTGATTAGACGTGATAAAAATAGTAAGTGGCTTGATAAATTAGAAACTAAAGTATTGTTTATTCAAAAAAGAATCCATCTCATTACCGACGAAAGAGAAAAGGCAGTGTTGGAATGCATGTTGGATGGGTTAAGTATGAGCTCCATTTCAAATCACATGGGATTGTCACGCAGGCACATTTACAATATTAAAGAATCTATCGTGAACAGGATTGCACACTTTGCACACTCTGCCCAAGATATGACAAATAATAAGCAGTGCGTGTAGAATGGGAGGTAGGTCGGCGTGGCATACAGTAACGGTATTAAAATTTGCTACGTCAGCACTTCCGTGCTAGGAAAAATTCCCCTCATTAGATATTATTAGATGGAAAGGGGGAATACTATGAGAATGAACGAATTTCCTGGATTAGAGAATGCAAAACTTTTTGTAAAATTCACAAGTAAAAAATATGTGAATGATTTAGAAAACGGGAAATTATTTATGAATAATATTGGCTATTTTATTGATTTAGAAAAAGAATACAAGAAAAAAGGTGTGGGCGATAAAAGGGAAGCTGCATATGTGTCCCTTCCTGACAAAATTTATATTCAAGATCCTGAAACAAAAAAGATATTAATGAAATCTACAAATGCGGAAATTATTTTAAGACACGAGAGATCTAAAGAAGTCCCCATTTTTTGTTTTACAAAATTTAATTCGGAAGACTTTGTGCTCTTTGAAGAACAAGAAGATTATTTGAGTTTCAAAATAGACATTGGCGAAGATAAGAAGAAATTCTTGGAATTTGGAGACACAGCAATAATACTTCCGGATAAATTTACTGATTTATTAATATCAGAAGCAGAGAAGAAAGATACTGTAGCCCGAGTGGCTCCTGTTGAATATAAAACATTTATTGATAAAGACAAAAGTTCGTCCGACCTTTTTCAAAAAGCAAAAATTCAAATGTATTATTGGAAACATGTTGATTTTTCTCATCAAAGGGAAATGAGGTTTGTATTACCAGCTACTTTTGTTGAAAACAATTATATTTTTCAAATGGATAATCTAAAAGACCAGATTCATGCGAGACCTATAGAAGATTTCTTTGAAAACTTTAGAATAAGTGCAGTAAAGATAAAAGCGGAATAAGGCACTCCCTTACGAGGGATACGCTATTTTATTGAGCAATATAAATATTATGTAGTAAGCAGGAAAATAACTTCTAATTGGTGTATCATAATCCCCATATAAATTAAAAGGGGAGATTTGATGGAAGAAATACTTTTGAATTATGAAGGTATAATAGGAGCTGTGTCAGGGGCGGTGTTGGCAACTGTGGCTACTCTAATTACAACTCACATGTTAAAGAATTCCGGGAAAATCGAGGCTACAGTTTTTGATACCTGTTTTAATTTGGTGGAAAGAAGCAAATTTAACAGTTCTAACACCGCGCAGTTGGACTTCAAATTAAAATTTTATAATTCTTCAGAGTCAATAAAATATATCGATGACTTAGAATTAATCTGCCTTGACGAATACGAGAAAGTGATATACAAGAAAAGGCCATATAACTTAGAAACGCTTCAATTAAGTCAACATAGCATGAGTGTGGAAGATTTATATTTTGTGAATCTACCAGCAAAGCAACTTACTCTGTCAAAGCTAAGAATGAGTATAAATGATGATAATATAGAGCGTCTTAACAGAATAAGGGTTATTAAATTAAACTATGTAAATAAAAAGAAGAAGAACAGTTTAATTGTTTACAAAAAATAAAAAGTATCCTTTCGAGGGTGCTTTTTTTCTTATGCTAAAATCAATTTCATTACAAATGGAGGCGGTGAATATGTGATGGCTAAATTAACACCTAAACAGAAAAGTTTTGTGGAAGAATACTTAATCGATTTAAATGCTACACAAGCAGCTATTAGAGCAGGGTATAGCAAAAAGACAGCTTATAAAACAGGAACGGAAAACCTAAGAAAACCTCAGATCGCAGAATCCATTCAAGCAGCTATGGATGAAAGGTCAAAAAGAACTGAAATCACTGCTGATAAAGTGTTGCAAGAACTAGCAAAAATCGGTTATTCCAAATTAACGGATTTCGTTCATTGGAATGAACATGGTGTGGAAATATTAGATTCTGAAGAGGTAGACGGCTCAGTCCTTTCTGAGATCACCGAAACTATAAATGTCCAGGTATTCCCCAATGGTGGGGAATCAGAGAAAAGACAAAAAAAGGTGAAATTACATGATAAGATGAAAGCACTTGAACTATTGGGAAAACATCTTGTGTTGTTCACTGATAAACAACAAGTAGAGAATATCGCCCCTGTATTTGTTGAGGATGTGCCAGAAGATGACGACTAAGGAGCAGCTGAAAGTTTCACCAGCAAAAGCAATAGGTAAGGGGTATAACCGGTTTTGGCACAACAAGCAGTTTTATAGAGTTGTGAAAGGCTCACGTGGTTCTAAGAAATCCAAGAACACAGCAATTAATTTCATCTATCGGCTAATGAAGCATGAATGGGCGAACTTGCTTGTTATAAGGCGATACTCCAATACTAATAAACAGTCCACATACACTGATTTGAAATGGGCAGCTAACAAATTAAAAGTAGCTCACCTATTTAAATTCAATGAATCTATGCCGGAAATAACCTATATTCCTACTGGTCAAAAGATATTATTCAGAGGTCTGGATGATGAATTGAAAATCACATCAATTACAGTGGATGTTGGTATTCTTTGCTGGGCTTGGTTTGAGGAAGCATATCAAATTGAAAATGAAGATAAATTCCGTACCGTAGTTGAATCTATTCGTGGAACATATGACGATGAAGACTTTTTTAAGCAAATAACAGTGACGTTCAACCCTTGGAGCGAACGACATTGGCTTAAGAAAGTCTTTTTTGATGTGGAGACAAAGGAAAGAGATACATTTGCAGACACAACTACTTTCCGAGTGAATGAATGGTTAGATGATGTCGATAGAGCAAGATACATGGACTTGTACCGTACTAATCCAAGACGGGCAAGGATTGTATGTGATGGAGACTGGGGCGTCGCAGAAGGTCTTGTGTTTGAGAATTTTGAGGTAAAAGATTTCAATCCTTTTGAAAAAATCAAACAGATACAAGAAACAACTGATGGGATGGACTATGGTTTCACTAATGATCCGACCACTCTTGTTAGCTCCGTCGTTGATTTGAAACAAAAAGAAATATGGATTTACGATGAGCACTATGAAAAAGGCATGACTACCAAAGACATATACAACATGCTGCAGAAGAAAGAAAAGTTAAAAGCATCAATCACAGGAGATAGCGCAGAGCCTAGGTTGATTCGTGAATTGGTATCGAAGGGCGTGAGAAGGCTTCATGCATCAGTTAAAGGTAAAGACAGTGTGATGCACGGCATTAACTTCTTGCAAGGATTCAAAATATATATCCACCCTTCTTGCGAATACACTATCGAGGAGTTCAACACTTATGTATTTGACCAAGACAAAGAAGGTAAGTGGCTCAACGTTCCTGTAGATGCCAATAACCACATCATAGATGCATTAAGGTACAGCATGGAACGTTACCACTTAGGCAAAGGAAAAGATAAAAAGAAAACTTACAAAGCGATTCAGTCGCTTGGATTATAAAAGGAGGGATGACATGACAAATGCATCTAAACAACGCTTTCCGGATGAAGCAAATGAACATTTTACCTATGAGAGTGCTGAAAAGCTACTTGAAAATATGGAGCACCTCCAACAGATGATAGAGCAGCATAAAAAAGTACAGCGGCCGCGGCTCCAAACGCTACAGAACTATTTCAAAGGTAATAATGAAACCATTCTAAAAGACAACCGCCGCAGAGAAGAACACCTTGCTGATAACCGTGCCATTCATAATTTTGGAGAATATGTTTGTGTGTTTATCCAAGGATATATGTTTGGAATACCATTGAAAACAACATATGATGATAAAAAGATTTCAGAGTTTATCATGGAAATAAATCGTATCAATGATGCGGATGAGCATAACAGCGAAATAGGTCTTGATCAATCAATTTATGGCCGTGCTTATGAATTGCTCTACAGGAATGAAAATGATGAGTATCGATTTACTCAGGTAGACGTACTAAATACTTTTGTTATTTATGATGAATCAGTAGAACGCAATTCAATTGCTGCTGTCCGTTATTTTAAAAACAAGTGGTCCGGAGAAGAATCGGTTCATTTATACACAGCGGATCAAATTTATAAAATGGTTTATGATGATTCCGGAAAGCTAGTCTTTATTCATTCTAATTCGGAAAAGGAAAGAGAAGGAGAAGTAAATTATTTTCAAGGCGTGCCAATTATTGAATATGAGAATAATAAATTTCGCCAAGGAGATTTTGAGAATGTACTTGCTTTAATCGATATGTACGATGGCGCTCAGTCCGACTTAGCCAACTACTCAGAAGATTTAAACGATGCCGTGTTAAAAATCGTTGGTAGTCTTGATTTAGATGTTGAAGAAGCAAAAGAAATGAAAGAGAAAAATATTCTATTTCTCCGTACAGAACCTAATGTAGACGGGAAAGAAACAAATGCTGACGCTGATTACATTTACAAGCAGTATGATGTCGCAGGGTCAGAGGCTTACAAGACGCGGATAGCTAATGATATTCACTTATTTACAGCTACACCAAACCTTAGTGATGAAAATTTTGCGGGAAATATGAGCGGAGAAGTAATGAAGTACAAGCTATTTCTCATGGAACAGAAGCGTGCGGCCAAAGAACGTCGTTTCAAGCGTGCTTTAAGAGAACGATACCGTTTGATTAACAATATGATGCAGACAGCTAGCGAGGGAGCGATTGATGTATCTAAGTTAACAATTACGTTCACCGAGAACCTACCAAAGAACGTTGAGGGTGATATGCAATGGTTCACTAATGCTGGTGGTCAATTATCCCAAAGAACTATGATAAGTCAGTTACGCTTTGTTGATAATCCAGATGAAGAAATAGAACAGCTTGAAGAAGAAGAAAAACAACGTCCTATCAATCAACCGCAATATGATTTTGAAGAGCATCAACATAATGAGCAACAAGAAGAAGTGAATGAAGATGGCGAATAATTATTGGCGTAAACGTGAACAGGACCATATTAAAAACCAAATCAAGAATGATGCTGAAATAGCCAAGCGAATCAGAGCCAATCAAGATGCAGCGTTAGAAGAAATAGAGCTACTCATACAAGCTTTCTATGCTCGATATGCAAGTAAAGAAGGTATTTCTATGTCTGATGCTAGAAAACGTGTGAGGAAGGCTGATGTTGAACGATACGCTAAGAAAGCAAAGCGATATGTGAAGAAAAGGACTTTCACTGCAACGGCCAATGAAGAAATGCGTCTCTATAATGCTACAATGCGAATCAATCGCTTGGAGATGTTGAAACATGATATCCGATTAGAGATTATTTCTATGACAAGTGATGAAGAGAGAATACTTGATGAATCATTGACCGAAGCAGTAAGGGTAGAGTATGAAAGGCAGTCAGGAATCTTAGGTGAGACAGTCACAGCGAACTCCAAAAAAATTGATACGATTGTCAATTCCTCTTTTCAGAATGCTACGTGGTCAGAAAGACTTTGGAGCAATCAAGATGCACTACGATTGGAAGTTGAAAGACAGTTGAATCGTGGTATTGTACAAGGTTTGAACCCGAGGGAACTTGCCAGAGAACTTAGGAAGTCCATTGATTCCAGTATCAGTAATTCAGAACGATTGATGCGGACAGAAATGGCCAGGGTACAAAGTGATGTATTTAAAGATAGCCTTGACCAAGCTGATTTTGAACAGTACGAATTTATTAGTGAGCCTGATGCCTGTCCTATTTGCAAAGCATTAGATGGTGAGATATTCAAAAAGTCCGCTATGGAGATCGGTACAAATATGTACCCAATGCACCCAAATTGCCGATGCTCTACTGCAGCATACATGGACAGAGAAGCATTTTGGGAAGAGGTTGAAAGGAGAGAATCATGATGAATTATTTAATTGCAGTGGCAAATGGTGATTGGATGACAGAACGAAAGGTTATTGAAGTGAACTCTATTGAGGTTAGAGATGATGTGTATATCTTTTATGACAAAGATGGAACAATATTATTCAGTTCTCCAATTGATTCCACAGTATCCGTTGAATTAGCTTAGAATTTTGTAATTGTTAGATATGAAAGAGGATTCGGTGAAATGTGGGTTGAAAAACTAAATGCGAAAATGGAACGAACTGGTGATTTCACTTGGATGGACGGAACAGAGGTTTACCACAAACTCAAAGATGTTGAGTGGATTAACCGCACTTAGCAGACAAGCGTTAGTGCGGTTAAATTGATTGAAATCAGAATTGAATATTAGAAAAACCTGCCGATACCAGCTTTTTGTTGTTTCCTTTGTTCCAAAGACACAATAGACCCAGTTTTATAAACAGTTCTGTTTGTTTGTCCTTCTTCAGATAAAAAGAAGAATTCATTAAGTGCAAAAACGGATGTTAATGCAGGTATTAGTCCTTCACTGTGATGCATTTCTTCCTCTAAAACAATTGGTTCAGAAGTGGAACAAAATTTTTCGTTTTTATGTTCAACTAAGCGAACAGGAAAAATAATAGCATCTTGTTTAATATATAACTTTTCATCGTTAGCGAAAGTTACAACAACCTCAAGATTATCCATAGTTAATCACCTCCTGATTAGATTATATCTATTAACGGAAGTGAATACTATACAATTGCTTTTGTCCGGAACGACGTTAAACTATCAAAATTTAATACTGTGTGGGCGTTAAATATCAATTGAATAGTTTTATAGGGGTAAGCGCTGAATGGGCCATGAATGGACTGTACGGGGCTTATTTTTGTTTGATGAAAGATTGATAGGCAATGACTGCAGGGGATTAGGAGGAAAAGAAATGAATGAATTAATGGATAAAGTTAAAAAGTTAGCAATCGAAACACCTTTTACAGAGGGACAGATTGCATCAAGTTTGGCGATTCGTGCACAGAAAGGATTACCACTCGATTTACAATTCTTTGCTGAGGGTGAAGAAGGTGCTGGCCAAGTCGATGGCGGTGAAGGAGGTCAGCAAGGAGAATCCGGCAACGGCGAAGGTGGAGAAGGAAACGAAAAAACCTTCACTCAATCTGAGGTAGATAGCAAGATTAGCAAGGCGGTTGCAGCATTTGAAGAGAATCAGAAGCCAAAACAACAAGATGCTATCAATCAAGCTGTGAAAGATGCTTTAGCAGAGCAGCAGCGCTTATCTAAGCTGTCTGAAAAGGAACGTCAGCAAGAAGAATTGACACAGCGCGAACAGGAACTTTTAGAGCGTGAAGAAAAAATCAAACGATCAGAATTGCGCTCTGATGCAGTAGCAGATTTGCAAGAAAAGAAACTGCCATCTGATTTCGCCGACATCTTACTTGGTGAAGATGCAGAAAGCACGTTAGCAAATATCAAAATGTTTAAAGATGCTTTCGACAATGCAGTGAATGATGCTGTTAAAGAAAAATTGCGCCAGGACACTCCACCAGCTGGTAATGCAGGAGGTTTATCAAACACTGATAATTTAGGAAAAAAAATAGCACAAATGAACAAGCAAAGTGGTGCCGATATTCAAAAAGCACAAGGAAATTATTTTAATACAGGAGGTAATTAATAATGAAATTTACTAAAACACCATTTGGTGGACCGCAAAAACAAATTTTAAAGTTTGCTGACCATTATGTCGCATTACCTGTGACTGTTGATGATGCAGGAGTGTCGACAAATGATAACGGAAAGAAGATTGTACCTGCAGGAACTGTTATTGGTGGAGGTTTTATTGATGATAGATCAGCCTTTGCAGTTAAATCAAATGATGAAAATGCAGAGGGTGTTTTATTTAATGATGTGGATGTAACGTATGGTCCTGCAGCTGGTGCTGCGCTCATTCATGCATTTATCGAAACAGATAAGCTACCAGAAGCGCCGGCATCAGAAGCAAAAGCAGCATTAAACCAAATTAAATTTATTAAATAAAGGAGTTTTGATGATGGATAACATTTTTGATTTAGTGAACGCACCAAATATCGCAACTTATTATCAAGAGAATGCCTCAGACCGCATTCCGTATTTAGGAGAAACGCTATTCCCTGCTCGAAAGCAAATGGGATTAGATTTGTCGTGGATTAAAGGGAGCAAAGGGCTTCCAGTAGCATTGAAAGCATCTGCATTTGATGCAAAAGCTGATTTACGTGATCGTATTGGCGTTACGAAAATCGAAACAGAAATGCCGTTCTTCCGTGAAGGCATGCGAATTGGAGAAAAAGAACGTCAAGAAATTTTAAAGGTAATGAATTCAGCGAATTCTCAGTATCTCATGCCTTTGATTAATCGTATTTATGATGATGTCGCTAATCTAGTAGATGGTGCAAGAGTTGTGCCAGAACGAATGATTATGCAGCTATTATCAACTGGTCAAATTAGTATTGAATCCGGTCGGCAAGTTTATGATTATGATTATGATCTTTCAGATAACAATCAAGATACACTGACAGGTTCAGATCAATGGAGTAATCCAGATTCTAATCCGATTACTGACATTAAAGAATGGCAGGATGAAATCGAGGATAGAACTGGCACGCGTCCTACGAGAGCGATTTGTACACGCAAGACATGGAACTATCTTGTTAACAATAAAACAATCCGTTTAGACATGAATCCTCTAGGAGGTCAGAACATCATTCTAACTGATGCGATGGTGCAGCAATACCTGTCAAACAAATTAGGTCTAACCATTGCTGTCTACAACAAAAAGTACAGTACAGAAGTTGGTGGAGATTCTAATTTATTCTTTCCGGACGATGTGTTTACTCTGATTCCAGAAGGTAATTTAGGTAACACCTATTTTGGGACAACTCCGGAAGAAGCTGATCTCATGAGTGGAAATACCGATGCCGAAGTATCACTTATTGACAACGCTATCGCTGTTACATCGGTAAAAGAGCCGCATCCGGTCAACGTTTATAACATTGTGTCTGAAATTGTACTGCCGTCCTTTGAATCTATTGACAATATCTTTATCGCAAAGGTTGCTGACGGTACTCCCTAATGGACCCCTATCAATAGGGGAAGCCACAATTGGTGAATCTTTTGAAATAGGATAGGAGGCTAATAATGGCTACAAAAGAAGAATTGAAAGAAAGATTTGTAACAGGACACGTTATTACAGAGCAAGATATGAAAGACTTGTTAGATGTGATTGAGAGAGGTCCAGAAGGTCCGCAAGGAGAACCGGGACCTCAAGGTCAACGCGGACCCAAGGGTGATAAGGGAGACAAAGGCGATACCGGCGAACAGGGTCCACAAGGTCCTGCTGGTTCTGATGGTGCGGATGGCCAAGACGTCGAACCTCAATTTACCGAAGAACAAGTGGCGGCGTTATTGGCATTGATTGAAGATGGTGAATAACCATGGATGAAATTAAAAACAATGTAAAAATCGTATTAAACATCCAAGACAACCTTCAAGACCCTGTCTTGGATGTTTTAATTAAAAACGTTCGCAGTCTGTTGTTAGGGAAGTTGCGCAAGGTTAACAAGTCTATCAAAGAGATTCCAGAAGAATTGGAGTATATCATCGAAGAAGTAACCTTGCGTCGCTTCAATCGTATTGGCTCAGAAGGTATGAAGTCTGAATCGGTAGAAGGCCATAAAATCGATTTCTATGATTTAGATAAGGAACTGGATCCGTATCTTGATATCATCGATGATTATGTGGAGGATGAAGAATCTAAGCCGAAGCGTGGAAAGGTGCTGTTCTTCTAATGCGCTTTGATAAAAGAGTCACCTTCGTTAGTGAAACCGATGGATACTATGATCCGGAAAAAGGCGAATGGATACCGGGAGAGAATATTGAAAGAACACTTCCTTGTAATGTATCCAAACTAAGCATAGACCGAACCAATCAGATATTCGGACAGATTGACAAAGTGATGTCTGTCATTCGTTTGCAACAGCCTTATTATAAAGATTTTAAGCATCTGTATTTAGGTGACAACGAAAAGCAGACTTACCAACCAAAACGCCAATCCAATTACCGGAAAGGCGTTATTTTTGTTGAGGGTGAAGTGTAATGGCTAGGGGCAGTTTTGGTATCAAAGGAACTGGGCAGTTAATAAAAGCTCTGCAGAAAAGTTCTGATATGAGTGCTGTGAAAAAGGTTGTCATGCAAAATGGTTCTGAGATGCAAAGAAGGATGCAGAGAGAAGCATCCTTTAAAGGGCATTATCATAACGGAAAATTCATTCCACCAACAGGAACAACGAAGCGTTCTATTGGTATTTCATCTCCTATGGGAGATAGAGGATTTGCAGTAAGGGTTGCCCCGAATACGTATTATTCATGGTGGTTGGAACATGGCAGTCGTTATATGGCTGCACAGCCATTCGTGCAACCAGCTTTCTTGGCTCAAAAAATGCAATTCATAAAGGATTTAGAAAGACTATTAAAGTGAGGTGGTTGAGTGAGAAAAACGGCCGACCAATCCATTTATGATGCAATTTATAAAATAAGCCAGCAATTAGGATACGCAACTTTTAACTATCTGCCGGATAGTAAAGCTCCGTATCCTTTTGTTTATGTCGGAGAGACATTTAACGTCAGCAAACGAACAAAATTCAACAGATATGGCGATTACGTGGTAAGAGTACATGTCTATTCCGATGAACCAGAACGCAATCGAAAAAAGGTAACGGAAATGCGGAGTGCCATTGAGAATGCTTTTTATGGTTTGAAAAGAACTGATGGTTATCAGGTACTGAATCATAATACAACCGGTCAAATTATGGATGATAATTCGACCGGAACACCATTGCTTCATGGCGTTTTAAGCTGTGAGGCTACTTTAAATTAGGAGGGAAATAACATGCCAGAAATGTTACAAGGTAAGGATAAAATATTGCTATTCAGAAAGTATTCAGATCGAGATAAAGCGGCAGCTAAATTAGTGTTTCAGACGGAGCATACGTTTAGTTATAGCCGTGAATTAGAATCTATCGTCACAAAAGACGGTACAGTTGTTCAGGTTGGAGAGCTGGAATCCTCTGTTAGTATCTCAGCAATCCAGGCAAAGGATGACCCAGTGCGAGAAATGTTAGAGGATGCCGTTAAATCCGGATCTAGACTGGAAGTTTGGGAAGTAACAGTCGATGAAGATTTAAGGGATGAAGACGGAAAATACCCAGCAGTTTATTGCCAAGGCTACCTTGATTCATGGGAAAACCCTGCAAATGTTGAGGAGCAGTCAAACATCGAGTCAAATCTTGTCGTAGAACTAGAACCGCAAACAGGAATGGCCACGTTGACAGAAGAACAAGAGCAAGCAGTACAGTATGCATTTACTGATACCGTGCCTGAAAGTGAAAACGACAACGGAAACGGTGATGATGACGAAGACGAAACTCCCTAATGTACCCCAAGCGATTGGGGATGCAGAAATCGGTAGCACGTTAATCATTGACTAAGAGCGCTGAAATAGCGCTCTTTTTTTGTACTTATTTTTATTTATATTTAGGAGGAATTTTATTATGGAAATTCAAATTGGCGAGAAAAAATACGAGTTAGCTTTTGGTTTAGGATTTATTAGAAAGATGGATGAATTTCATACAGTAAAGGCGCAAGGAATTCCGTTAGGTGTCGGGGTAGAGACAGCTATCACTCACTTAGGTACGAGGAATCCAGTTATTTTGGTAGATATTATCAAAGCAGCAACTGATCACCTTAAATCTAAGCCATCTAATAGTGGTATCGATGAGTATATCGAGGGACAAGCTGCAGGGGGAAAATTAGAAGAACTATTTAAAACCATTACAGAGGCTATGGAAGAATCGGTTTTTTTGAAACCAAAAATGCAAGAGTTCAAAAAAGGCGTTCAACGAGCTCAACGGGAACAGAAGCAAACCCAGTAAAGAATGAAAATCCTCCATCAGAAGAGGCCTATGAACAGATTGTTATAAATTGCTTTTGTTATTTAGGATTTACAAGCCTTTATGACATCAAAGTGCTCTCACTGCGTGAATATTCACTGCGGATGAGGGCTTTTAATTTGGCTCAAATCGACAAGCAATATGATATGCATATGCAAGCGTGGCTTAATCATCAAGTTACCGCAAATAAAAATGTCGGCAGTAAAGACAAGCCGAAAATGGAGCCTGTTTTCAAAGACTTCAAGTCTTTCTTTGATTATGAAAAAGCTATTAAGTCATTAGAAGGTCCAAGCAAACCGAACAAAAGCAATTTAACTAATAGACAAAAAAGAATGGTAGAAGCAGCAAAAATCCTGAATAAGAAGGGAGGTTAATACTATTTCTGAACAATACAGTGTGGAAGCATATCTGAGAGCGACCGGTATTGAAGAGTTTATTAGATCATTTCAACGAGGCACACAAAGCATAATCGATTTCGATAGCGCAGCAAGCAGTTCTGGAAGCGGAATGAAGTCTGTTGAATCCGGTCTTGAAGGTATCACAGGGGCAACTGGTGGTGCTGAATCCGGAATGCATGATGTAGGCGACTCTATGGGTTCACTTCATGATAGTGGAAGTAGTGCGGGTGTTGGCATTGATACTGTTGATGCTGCGTTGGGAGGTGTGATGGATTCTAGTTCATCTGCATCCAGCGCAATAGAAAACACAGGTTCCTCCCTTGATGATTTAGGGTCCAGTGGCGACGGCGCAAGCAGTGGATTAGATGTAGTTGATTCATCGTTAGACGGCATGACAGACAGTAGTTCTCAAGCATCAACAAGTGTTGAGGGCATAACCGATGCGATGGATAATTTGGGAACAAGTGGTGACGGTGCCGGCGCTGGAGTAGATATTGTCGATGCAGCACTGGATAGTGTTGACGGAAGCAGTGACAGTGCTACGACTAGCGTTAGTGATGTAGGGTCTGCACTTGAAGAAGCAGGGATGAGTGGCGAAAGCGCTGGAGCCGGTATTGATGGCGCATCCGATTCGTTAGAAGGCGTCAGCGGAAGTAGTGAACAGGCGAAAGATGGATTAGACGGCGTGGCCGACTCAGCCGACGAAACAGATATATCCATGAATAAGTTGATTAAAACAATCGCAGGTATCGCTGCAACAGTTGGCGTTTTCAAAGTATTACGCAATGCCGTTGATTTAGCATTTCAGCGAATCGATACCATGGAACAATTCGAGCGTGTTATGACAGAAATGACAGGTAGTACAACAGATGCTAATGCAGCGCTTGATAAAACGAATGACATTGTAACTGGTACAGCTTACGGTTTGGATGTCGCAGCATCCAGTGTGCAGGACTTTGTAACGCGTGGCGTTGAAGTTGGAGAAGCGACTAAATATATAGAAGCTTGGGGAGATGCCGTAGCTTTTTATGGTAATGGCTCAAATGAGCAGTTTGCGAACGTAACAAATGCACTCCAAAACATGCTGACAAAAGGTAAAGTTGGCATGGACCAATTAAATCGATTATTTGAAGCTGGTATTCCGGCGGTTGATATATACGCTCAGGCAACCGGAAGAAGTGTTGATGAAGTATCTAAAGCATTGTCTGATGGTGAAATCAGCGCAGAGGACTTTGTAAACACTGTAACCACAGCCATGATGGAAGGTACCAATGGCGTTACCAATATATCCGGTGCAGCAAAAGAAGCTGGTGCATCTTGGTCTGGTGCATTTGCCAATATGGGCGCAGCTGCTGCCCGTGGTGTAACTGCAATCATTGAAGCAATCGACGGCATGCTTACAAATAACGGATTGCCAACAATGCGTGATATGGTTAGTGAATTTGGCTCCTTCATGGAATCAAGTATGAAAACAGCAGCTGCAGTAATTGAACCGGTTGGAAATGCATTGTTTGGTTTGTTAGATGTATTTAGTCCTTTGCTGACTGTGGCTAAACCGTTTGTTCCTGTTATTGGTGGAATGGCAGCAGCGTTTGCAGGGTTGATGGTGGTCAAATCCGTTGGTACAGCACTTCTTGCTTTTAAAGCAACTCTAATGGGAATCCCAGTGATTCAAGCAGCTGTCACAACAACTACAACAGCAATGTCCTTAGCTTACAATGCTTTAAGAGGCAGGGCGACAGCAGTAATTGCTGCACAAATGGCACTTGGAGTAGCAACAACAGGTCTAAGGACGGCGATGTTAGCACTAATGGGTCCCGTTGGCTGGATTATTACTGGAGCAGCTGGATTAGCCGCAGGAGCATACGCTGTATGGAATCATTTCAACCAAACTAGCGAAGAAACCGAGCGCTTAAAGGAAGAAACAGATGAACTGGGAGAATCTACTGATACATTAATAGATTCTATGAATGAAAGTGCCGGAGTTTATAAAGATAGAGTTAATGATATTGATGCAACCAGAGAAGCGAATAACACATTACTGGGAACGGTCGAAGAACTATCAGAAAAAGAAAACAAATCTGCTGAGGATAAACGTAATCTAAGCATCGCAGTTGAACAATTGAATGGTAATGTTGATGGTTTAAACGCTTCATATAACGAAGAAGCAGACATGTTGAGCGAATCAACTGAAAAAATGCAAGCGCGTATCGATCTTATGGCGGAGCAAGATAAGGGTAACGCTGCCCAAGAACGCCTAACAGAAATCTTAAAAGAGCAGCAAGAAGTAGAACTACAACTCGATGAAGTTATAGCGATGCGTAAAGAATGGAACTCAACTATTCAAGAAAGTGGAAACGACACTGCTGACGCTCGAATAAAAATACAAGAACTTGACGAACAAGAGCAAGAGTTACTGGCAACACTTGATGAACTAGGTATTCAATATGAAACAACGAAAGACACAATGGTTGAATCCAGTCAGAATGCTAAAGACATTATCGCTGACAATAACCATGACATCATCATATCTTATGAGGATTTAGAAGGAGCTGCAAAAGATGCTTTTGATTCGCTTGCTGATAAATACGGAGAATTAAAAGATGCTGCAACCAACGCTTTCGAAGAAATTGAAAGCAAGACTGACCACACTATGGACAGCATGATTGAAACCATGCAGCATAACCAAAAAATGGTGGAACAGTGGGGAGAGAACCAAGCCACATTGATGGAATGGGCAGGAGACAATAGTTATGAAAGCTTTATTCCATTCATTGAAGATATGGGGATTGACCATGCGGCTGTCTTGCAAGAAATGGTTGATGATTTAGAAGGAACTGAAGGCACTAGTGGTGAGAAATTAAAAACGTTAGCAGACACTTACCAAGAAGGTGGAGAACTATCATCAAATGCTCTTAAAGATGCTTTAGGTGAAGGATTCGAAGAAGTTGTAGATTTGATGACAACTCTTGTAGAACGTATGGAAACAATCCTTCGCACGCAAATCAATGAGGCGGATTGGGAGGCCTATGGTCTTCAAGTTGGAAATGAGACAGCAAGCGGGGTTGATGAAAGCGCCGAGGAAGTTGAGGAATCCACAACCAGATTAGGTGGAAGACTTTGGGAAGGGCTTGATATAGCTTTAGGAAACCATGATTTCTCTGCAAAAGGTGAAGAAGTTCCTGTTGATATATCTGCTGGAATGGAAACCGGATCTCCTTATGTAAAGGCTGCCTCTGAAATGTTAGGTAGAGAAGCGACTAATCCAGCGATAGAAGAAATGAACAATTCTGATATCGAAGGAGCGGCAGATGGCGTTCCAACCAGACTTGCAGGATCGCTTAACAACGGTAAAGAATCCGTTGCATGGGCTTCCGGTGAAATTGGAAGAGCGCCAGGCGAAGAAATATCAGCAGCGCTCGAAGGTACACCGCTAGAAATATTCGGAAGCTCCGTGCCGATTAGAACAGCGATAGGAATCCAAGGGAGTACAGGTGAAGCAACTGGTGCTGCTAACAGCATGACAAGTGGTGTTCAATCTGAAGTAGAAGAGGGTATGCCTGAATCTATTTATATCAATTATGGCGGTAACGTAGGTCAAGGTACTGGCACAGGAATCGAAGGTAGCAAAGGTAACGCTACAAGCGCTGCAGAAACCTTAACGAATGACGTAACCACTACGACAGAGAGTGGGTTGCCGAAGTCTACATTTGAAACAATTGGAAATAATGTCAGCCTCGGCCTCAGTAACGGTATTCGCGGAATGGGTGACGGTGCGGTAAGTGCTATGCGCACCGTTGCGCAAGATGTGATTAACGTAGCAAGAGGTGAATTTGATACGCACAGTCCTTCTCGTGTGTTTTTTGCTATTGGTCAATTCGTATCTCAAGGTTTAGGCAATGGTATATCTGATAATCAATCTAGTGTAATTAATTCAATAATTACTATGACAACAGCCATGATTAACAGAACCGACATGGGAATGCAAAGCCTTAATCGAACCACGCAAAGCGGCGTATCCAATATGAGTAATAGCTTGAGTCGATTACCAGGATTAGCCCGAGTATCTATGGGCGCTTTTCAAGGTAGCTTGAATTCTGGCGCTTCGGCGAGCATGGGAATTATGTCAAGGCTATCTAGTGGATTAGTTTCTCCATTTAGAGGGCTCCGCGGAGCGATGTCCGGTGTGGGTTCTAACGCAATGGCAGGCTTGCAAGGCGGATTAAACAGCCGATCAGGTGCCGTTATGTCTACAGCACGCAACATAGCAAGTCGTGTCGCATTAACTATGCGCAGTGCATTGAAAATTAAATCACCATCCCGAATTATGAGGGACGATGTTGGTCGCTGGATTCCAGAAGGAATTGCAGTTGGAATCGAGCGTTATGCTAGCAAGGTATATTCTGTCATGGATGCGATGGCTGATTATGTATCGTCACCATTTGACGTAGCAACACCGCAGTTTGATATTGCAGGACAAGTTGCAAATACAAATGCGCAAATACAATCCCGTGTCAGTCACGAATTGAGTCATCAGGGAGAAATTCAACAACCGCAACCAGCAATCATTAATTTGGTTCTGGGAGGCAAGGATTTCAGCACATTTGTAGATGATATCAGCCAAAATCAAAATCGAAAGCGTAATAGATTAAGACCTAGAACGGTATAGGAGGTGCTTTATGTACCAATTTGTAGATACACAACCAACAAGCGATACAGGAGGCACTTCCTTATCGCTCCAAACGGTATTTGATGGGAAGAATCTGGATGAATTGCTGACAGATGAAACAGGAAGATTTGTAACGTTATCTGTAGGCGGTAGAGGTATTTTAAATCGTAGATTAGACTTAGTACAGATGCCAGGTGCTCATGGTTCAAGGGTAAAAGATGTGACTTATGACGTCAGGGAGATACCAGTTAAATTTTTAATTGCAGATGCCACAAATGAAGGACTTAGAGAGCGTTTCAATCGGTTGAATGGTTATCTTAAAGGAAACGAGAAAAGACTTGAATTCACCGACGAAAATGCTCATTTCATCGCTACCTTATCAGGTGCAAATATACCTGATGAAGATAGTAACAGTCTTATTTGTACGATGACTTTTACTTGTGCGGATAGCGCTAAACGGATGAACGAGAAAACGATTGATGTAACAACTGCAAACACAACGCACAATGTCACAGGCCAGGATTCAGCACCTTGGGAAATCAATCTGACTCTTGCTCAAGATACAAACAAATTTGAATTAGAGACGAATTCCGGACTGTATATCTTGCTCGGATATGAATTTATAGAAGGCGACCGAGTAACGATAAAATATGAGGGGCGCGAGGTCTGGCTTAATGATGACCGCGACCTTCGTTTTGCTATTCGGTTGGCGTCAAATTATGAACTGTTAGAACCAGGTCCACTAGTTGTCAAGGCAAGCCATGCGTGTCAATTAAAATATGATGAAAGATTATATTAGGAGGGGTATTATGAGTAATAAAATAGAAAGTAAGAATGATAACATGTCTTTGGATTTGGTTACAGGTAAATTAGTGATGAAAAATGCTGAATTAACCTACCATGACTCAGAAGGTAATGAAATCAGTCGTGAGAGGTTTTATGAGTTGAAGGTTGAGAAAATGGAAGAAAAAGTGGACAAAATCCTTAAGCTATTAGAGAACAAGGACCTGTCCACTTCTTATGAACTGGGTTCTACAGAAAATAAATGGAAAAAACTAACCTAATCATGAAAAATAAACTGAATAGATTTAACTTCTTGAGCTTTAATGGGTTTTGGACCAGCATCGGTGTAAAGGTTAATAAAACCATTAGTGTTTTTAGCTCTTTCAATACCTATAACAGCATTTTGCTTGTTTTCATTAGTTAAATCTTGCGCTCCAAATACGTCGCCGTTCTTCAAATGAACTATTGATTCTATTCTCATATGTATCACCTCCCTATAAATTACTATATTCGACATAAATAGGGAGAATCCTGCTAGAAAGGAGGAAACCAATGGAATTATTTATATTTAGTCAAGACGAACAACCGCTAACGGTTATATCAGAAGATACAGGGCTTGTCGAAACGCATTATCGCATTGAGGTAAACAGCGTACCGTCAGAGCCTTTTTCTTTTACCGTTGAAGCAGATGACCCTGTGGCTAAACATGTTAAAGAAGAAAACAAGGTAGTATTCAAAGACCATGAAGGCGATTGGCGTTTGATGACCATTAAAGAAATTGATGATAGCAATGATATTGATGGGCCGACAACTATTGCCACCTGTGAGCCAACTTTTTTGGCTGAACTAAACGATCATATTGTAGTCGAACGTCGCTTTGTTAATCAGACTGCTGATGTTGCATTGACTGCTGCAGTAAATGGCACACGTTGGCAAGCAAGTGTTGAAGTCGAACTAGGCAGAGCTACCACTAACTTTTATTACATTTCCAGCACCGAAGCTATATGGGAAACGATTGATACTTGGGGTGGAGAATTTAAAGACGTTGTTGAATTAGATGAAGAGACTAACGAGATTACAGGTTGCTTTGTCAAGATTATTCAGCGTTTAGGCAAGGAACAAGGGCAGCGCTTTGAAATTGACCATAACACTACTGAGATAGGTCGTACTGTTCTTTCTTATCCAAAGACAGCCTTATACGGGAGAGGCTCAAGTCTTGAGGTCGAAGATGAAGACGGTGAGCATACAGGCGGTTATACAAGGTATATAGATTTTGCTGATGTTGAATGGCGCACAAGCCAAGGTGATCCAGTAGATAAGCCACTTGGTCAAAAGTGGGTAGGCGACACAGACGCTTTAGCTGTATATGGCTATGAAGGCGGAATAAGACACCGAGAAGGCATCTTTAGCAATCAGGATTACGAAGACCCGGCGGACTTGTTATACGCTACTTGGGAAGCACTCCAAAAAGCGAATAAGCCAGAAGTTAACTATCGCCTATTTGTCAATCTATTCAATGAAAAAGTAAGCCTTGGTGATACATGTCAGGCTATCGATCGTAAATTCGCAAGACCGATAGAGATTCAGGCTAGAGTAATAGCCATGGAATATGACCTGATGGATATCGAAGGCACAATGGTCGTTGAGATGGGACAATTCCTTGACCTTGGAGACGATATAGACGACCTACGGAAAGAAATAGAGGATGTTAAGAACAACCCGCCAAGACAGCGAATTGATGAAAATAGCTACCCGAACCGTAAGCCTTCCACTCCTGTTAATTTGGAAGCTTACGGCGGTATGGAAGTCATTCAGCTTTACTGGCAGTATGCTGATGAACTCTTTATCAAGCATTACGAGGTCTATGGCAGTCGTACCGAGGACTTTGTGCCAGATACACAGCATCTTTTATGGCGCGGTGATGTCAGTGCCTTTAGCCATACGGTCGGCACAGACGAAGTCTGGTACTACCGAGTACGCGCAGTTAACTACCATGGCAGACCGTCTGATTGGAGCGTACAGGTAAGAGCAGCTACTCATCGGGTGCTGACAGAGGATATCATGTGGGGACCTGACCTTGCCGAGCGCATGAGGGAATTGCATCGTGTTAGCGACATCATTGGAGAAAATGGCGTAGACTTTGACCAAATATCACAGGAAGCCAAGGACTTAATTAATCAGCAAGCACGTATCTATACGGATGAGGAGATACAGAAGACTCGTGAAGATGTACTCCGTGATATGAGTGAAATAGCTGATGACCTAGAGTATTTAGATGGTCAACTAGTCGATAAGGTCAATGTTGGTGATGTTTACACCATAACTGACATCGATGGCATGTTTGATAACACAGTGAGTATTACACGCTATGAAACTGATATGGATGGTGTTGTGAAAGACTTAGAACATCAGTCAAGCCTTATTAGTCAAAACGAAGAAGAAATCTTAAACAGGGTTAAAGAATCTACATTTAACAAAGAGACTGGATATTTGAGAAATTCTATTGCTGATGTGGTGCTACAGGCAGATAGGATAGAGCAGACTGTTTCTAGTATAGAGATAGGCGGTAGGAATTTAATTAGAGAGCCTTATAACACGGAGTTTACAGTGACAGGTACAAACGACTATGCTTACGAAATCGTGTATAGAGGGTTGGAGAAAGACACGACATATACAATTAGCTTTTATGCAGAAGCTATAAATGGAAGCCCTAGCACCATAACAGTATATCCGTATCTAAGAAATGGTCAGAGTATGCCCCACATTCATATTCCGTACACGAAGGGTAAGAGAATGACAGCTACTTTCACGACCGATGGCAGGTACGACTATAATGTACTCATGTATGCGGGTCGGTCCGGTCAAACGTCGGGCAATGAAGTGAAGTTTACAAGAGTAAAACTTGAAATAGGCAACAAAGCTACCGACTGGACCCCAGCCTTCGAAGACACCGACCAGCGCATGACACAAGCTGAATCATCTATCACGCAACTAGCAGAAGACCTTACCTTTAAAGTAGACGTTGACAGCATAGTCAGCGAACTTAATATTAACCGAGAAGGCATACGCTTATCCGGCGCATTAATCCACCTTGACGGATTATCGCTTATAGATGAAGCCATTATCCAAAATGCTCATATAGCCGATGGAACTATCGAAAGAGCCAAGTTAGAACGTGCCATCATAGGCACAGCACAAATTGATGATTTAGCCGTTACATCTGCAAAAATATCTAGCGTCAATGCTGATAAGGTTAATGCGGCTACTCTGCAGGCGATTACTGCGAATATGGGAACACTGACATCAGGCAGGTTGCTATCCAATAATAACAACATGGATTTGAACCTTAACACCGGTAATCTTACCATGCGTAATGCCCATTTTACGCTTGGCAGTGGGGCGAGAATTGATTTTACTTCCGTCGGAAATCGCATCCAGTATCGGGATACGAAAGACGGTACAGTACGTTCTGCCGGTTTTGGTGTGGGTAAATCACTTCAAGATTATCCATTTGCTTATTCAGGAACGACTGGTGCTGCAAACCTTGATACGTTATCTGAATGGTACAGCGGTGCTATGTGGCATACGACTAGAGCAATTGCAGACGGAGCAGCCAACAGTATCAGTGGCTTTAGATTCCAACTTAGAAACCGTGCCGTTGGATGGGATAAAGGAATTGAATATGATTTTAACGGCACTCCGACCGTTCGTCCCTTTAGCCATGGAACCCATGACATTGGCACGTCTGGATATAGGTTCCGCAGAATTTATGTTGATAATGTGCTAGGATGGCGGACAGTCTATATATCCAATCCAACTGCCAATAGAGGTTTTGCTATTGATACGGATCATGTTGACGGTCACAATCCATCCATTTACGGGCAGTATCCAGCAAATAATAATTATAATATTGGTCGTAGCAATCGGTATATGACTTATGTATATACAAACACCGTTCGTGCCAATTATCTGCATGGCGCTTTGCAGGGCAACTCCGCCCGTAAATTCAAGAAAAATGAAGGCACAATAGATTTAGCAGATAGCCTTGAATTTATTCGTAATGCCAAAATCGTTACGTTTGACTGGCGCCGGGATGAAAGCATGAAGTTTAACAAGGATAATCCGCAAACCATTTATGACAGGCAAGTCGGATTTATTATTGATGACTTGAAGATGCGGAATGACTACCTTGTTAAAAGTGACGAGGAGACAATCAAAAAAGATAATATCCTGTTTATGCATCAGCATGTTATTCAGGACAACTTGAGACGGTTGGATAGCATAGATGAGGAACTGAACTGGCAACGCTTCGAATATCAGTATATCAACAACGAGGTAACCAAATTGAAAGAAGAAAATAAAACGCTCAAGAAAAGAGTAGCACAATTGGAGGAATCAGCATGACAATCAAATTAACTTATGGAGATATCCGAATCATAAACAACTTTTTAGTACAGTCACTCAATCCGAAGAAGGAAAAGTCAATTCATCGGATGCGTGTTGTGAAAGCACTGGAAGAAAAGCAAAAGCAGGTGGCAGAAGAATCCAACGAATTGATGAAAGAGTTTGCCAAGCTGGACGATGAGGGTGAGGTTGTTTATCTGGATGACGGACAGCCTGCCATTAAGGATAAGCGCGCCTTCAATAAGGCGCAAGTTGCTCTGTTAGACGAGGAATTTGTCCTTGATGATAAGAACCTCCAATCAGCTTTAAACACTGTCAAAAAGCTTGTAAATGATTACGGAAAGGAGCTGGTTGGCGATGATGCCATTGCTCATTTTACTTTAGTAGATGCTTTTGAAAATGCAGAGGAAGAAAATACAGAAGGAGAGGATAAGGATGATGAATAATTATGAATTTAAGGAAACTGGCTCACGCAACATTGAACGGGACGGAGAGCAGGTTAGATTAGTCAGTTTTCGAGGTAATTCACCGATTGAAGGCGATGACAGGGAACGACTCAATATTGATGGAGCGATTGTTGTGCAGATAACGGAATATTTCCAAGCTGGTATAGATGGAGAGATTCCAGAATTGATTAAAAATAAGGTTGTCGAGCGATTGACAGCACGTGAAACAGAAAACGCTGAATAAGCGTTATTTTTTATGGGGTTAGCGCTATGCTAGCCTCTTTTTAATGTCTGATTGTAGGGGGTCGAGGATGCCACAACCAGAGGAGTTGGCAGAGATGAACGACAAACAAATAACCGTTCCAGAGATACTGCTGGACCATGAGCGACGGCTGACCAACGTCGAAGCACAGCAAGGTAAGATGTTCGAAAAGTTGGATGATATCAAGTCAAACATGGATGAAAACAACAAGGAGCAAAAAGAGTTGCTTAACAAGCTGATAAGCCATCATCTAGATACAAAAAAGATGAATCTGTCCAGCTTTTGGAAATGGTTTATAAGTATCACAGGAGCAGGCGGACTGGTAACCACAGCTGTAATTTTAGCGCTCCAATTTATATTTTAAGGAGAGGATAATATGCAACAAGCAATGACAAGATTAGTGGTATTGGCAGTTTTATTAGTCAATCAAACGTTAGTAGCTTTCGGATGGAATCCACTGCCGTTCAGCGAAGAAGAAATTTATGAAGGAGTTTCCGCAGTTGTTTTAGCAGCAGCGGCAGTATGGAATTGGTGGAAAAACAACAGTGTTACCAAAGAAGCACAGGAAGCAGACCGTATTTTAAAAGCTTCAAAAGATGATAAAAAAGCAAAACGTTTATAAGAGTAGCTGCGGCTGCTCTTTTTCTATATAAAAAATTATTTTAGGAGGAATTTATTATGGCAAAAATTTATTTAGACCCAGGACACGGCGGAACAGACCCAGGTGCAGTTGCAAACGGATTACAGGAGAAGGTGCTTACTTTAAAAATCGCACTAAAAACACGAGATATCTTAAATCGTGACTATGAAGGGCATAGTATTCGTATGAGTAGGACAAGCGACACGACTCGAAGCCTGTCACAGCGTACAAATGATGCAAACAGCTGGGGTGCTGATTATTTTGTATCCATCCACATTAATGCTGGTGGAGGAACTGGCTATGAGGACTATATTTATAACGGCAGTGTCTCCAATAACACGGTAACGTATCGTGATAAGCTTCATGCGGAAGTTATGAAGCAGGTTGACTTTAACAATCGTGGTAAAAAGCGTGCTAATTTCCATGTGTTACGTCAGTCGAGCATGCCAGCAGTTTTAACAGAAAACGGCTTTATTGATACCACAGCAGATGCAAATAAACTCAAATCAGATGCCTACCTTGACCGCATTGCTTTAGGTCATGCAAATGGCATCGCTCAAGCTCTTGGATTAAGAAGAAAATCAGGTGGTGGAAGTGGTCAGGCATATGTGGAAGTTATTACACCATCTTTATGGACGTACAATACTCCGAATTGGGATGATCGTGCTGTTATTGTAAGTCAGGGAGAGGTATTTACCGTGATTAGGGATAGGTTCCCGGTTGGTAATGGATATATGTATCAGCTTAAAAGCGGACTGTATATTACTGCTAGCACGCAGTATGTAAGGTATTACACTAAGTAAGAACAAAAATAGCCCTCCGATTGTGGGGGCTTTACATAATAAAAAATTTTAAGCTATAATATCCCCGTAGAGTTGCAGGTGATCTAATACCTCCATCTTCAGCATTTGGATAACTGTGACTCTGCAATTAGGCGCCTGTCATACATAGCAGGCGTCTTTTTATTTCCTTTTTCGTATGCGATACTCGTGAATTCATACTTAAAATAAAATGTGTTAACTACTATTAGCTTTGTCCAAACTCTCTTTCTGATATTGCGTATATTGATTGAGAAAGGAGTGATAAAGCTATGTGTTACTATTATGACCCATGTAAGAAGAAATACGATGATCATTGTAAATGTCGTTGCCACAAGAAAAAAGAATATGATTATGATTATGATTGGTGTAAAAAAGACGACTATTATGATGATCATAACAAATGCCGAAAAAATTGCTACAAAAGTCGTTGTAAGAAAAAATCCAATCATTGTTTTGATAAATTCTGGTAAAAAAAAGCCCTCACGCTTGTGGGGGCTTACTTTACTTTTGAAAGAAATATGCTATATAATTCATCTTTGATTAAATATTTAAGTTCCTGTTTATTTCGATAGAAGGCGTTCTCTATTACCTGTGGGTATGAATATACAAGTAGTTCTATCATTTTCTTTAACGTTAATAAAACTTTATTAATTAATCTATTTAAAGTGTGTTTATCGAAATCATCATTTTGAATAATTTCCTTATAGTAAGTTTGAATTTTTGTATTCGACTTTTGGTTACTATGAACAACCATACATGAGTTACTATACTCACTATAAATAAAATCAATCAATTCAGTAGTTTTATTACAAACCCCGTATATTTCTGTTATATTTCTAAAAAGTTCATTAATGCCTGTTTCGTCATTATCTTTTAATTTTAAAAAAACTCGCACAAAATTTTCCAAGAAAGATCTGAATATGTAATGAAATTGTCTTATTGAATTACCGGTAAGTGAATGCATAGTAGACAATACATCAAATATTAAACTATTTTTATAGTGGCTTTCTCCTGTATAAGTGATTATCTTTTTTGTGAATATTACACATTTTGTAATGGATCTCACTTCATTAGAATAGATAAGGTTTCTTTGACTGAAAAGTAATTGAACATAATTTTCTATCTCTAATTTTAATTCAGGTAGTTTGTCATATTTAGTTACATATTCCATTTACAATCCCTCTAACCAAGATTTTAGCTTTTCATTTGAATCTTTTTTTGAACTTTTAGTTTTATTTTCTACAGGAGAATTTTCATATTTTAGATAATCAATCAATTTTCTTCTAATTTCATTTAATTCATTTTTGTTCTTATTGTTTAATACTCTGGTAATTCTAGCTACAATCAACGTTCTAGATTTCATTACATAAGGAAGAAAAGTTATATTATAAACTTTTTCAAGGAATTCATTAATATCGCTATTCTTTTGAAATATTTCTTTAGAGTATAATATAGCAACATTTAAACCTATTATATCAATATAATCTACATTATTATGTGATAATCTGTTTAATAACTGATTAATAGTATTATAATTTGTTTTTTCCGAAGTCACTTTTCTCCCTCCCTATCTATACGATAAATGAGTTCTTGTGAAACTTTCTTTATGTCATCTCGAGATTTTTTGTAATTAGTAGAAATATTCCCTTGTAACCCAACCATTAAGTCTTTTACGAAGTTAGTTTGTGAATCAAAAAGATCTATTTCTTTTACAATATTTGACCCTTCAAAAGTATTTTGCAATTTCTGGGTTTTTAACGTTGGATTATCTACCATAGTATAAATTATACCCAATGGTTTGATTGATAAATCTTCATCATAAGTCAGTCTATCAATTACTTGTTTTAATAATTTAATCCCTAAAATAGAATATCGGTCAATTCGATTAGGAACCAAATAAAAGTCTGATGCATTAAGCGCAGCATCTGTGTAAAACGAGATTGTTGGAGGGCAATCTATAAGTATGTAATCATAAATTTCTTTTAGTTTATGTTCATTAATGAATTTTTTTATTCTTCTTGAAAGAGCTCCGTCTCCTGCGTTATCATCAAATATCAGATCAATATTTCCACAAATTAAGCTGATGTTTGGGCACTTTTCAAAATTTAATATAACTTCATCAGGGTTAGGTAATTTGGGTTTTTCAGAAATAGTGGTAACTGTCTTAAATAGTTTTCTAATTGATTTATTATGCCGGTAATTATTCATATATTCATCTTCTGAATCAAAATAATCCATTAATGTTTGAGTTGTATTAAATTGAGGGTCAACATCTATAAATAATATATTTTTATTCATATAGTTGGCAAGATATTCACCAACACCAACACATAATGTTGTTTTTCCAACACCACCCTTCATATTTATAAATGATATTACTTTACCTTCGGCCATTATTATCTCCCCTTAACTATTTAGGTAGTTCAGATAAATTATATCACATTGAAATGAATTGCTAACGAAATTTAGAAAATTCCTATAATTACATATCCAGTAATTTCATGCTAACAGCTTAATATTTTCTCTTATCATACCAATCCAACACATCCATAAACTCCATGTTATTTTAAGCATAAAAAAAGTCCTCACAGACCGTGAGGGACTATACCAATTAAATTTCCTGTTTTTCAATGTTATTAAGCTCTGAAGTGTCACGAATTGACCAACTAATTATGCTTGGTCCAGCAACAGGCTCAGAATAGATGATTTTCTTTCTAGAAATATATTTAAAATATTCATTAGCCTCTTTTTGAGAGTTAGCTACTACCGTATGTTGCGCCCCGTCCGTATAAATATCGAATGCTTGCATTTTAATTTCCCTCCTAGTTATTAAACGTTTTATCTTTTCTCATGTTTAAAAACCAGTATTACCAATCTATCTATATATTAAACAATTAATAGGGGGATTTAAATAAAAAATAAGCCCTCACGGTTGTGGGGGCTTTAAAAACTTAAGCGACGTTAAGAATTGGTTTGTTTATCTTTCAGCACTCTATACTCTCTTCATTCTTGATAGTATTTTTACTGATCTTTCGACGAACATTTAAATGATAAAAGATGTTCATATACTTTGTCTAAATTATCATTTAGTGCAGCGATTTTATCTGTATCTAGTTTAAAATGTATTTTATCATTTTTTTGCCTAGGTATTATATGAAAATGAAGATGTTTAATATGTTGGCTGGCTGAATCGCCATTTGCTTGCACAATTGAAAAATCATTACATAGTCCTGATTGAATCAGTAAATTCGAAACATTGATTAGAGATTCCATCAAGGCATTAGAAATACTGGGATGTTGAATTTCATTTAATTTCTCAATATGATTGTTTGGACAGACTAATACATGTCCTTTTGCAGCAGGGTTAATATCCAGAAACGCAGTTACATCTTTATTTTGATAAATTATATAGGCTGGTTTATTTTTATTAACGATTTGGCAGAAAACACATTTTTCCATAATTTAGTTTAAATCCTCCCCTTTTGAAGCATTTCGAAAGGTTATTTTTATTCAGTTACTAAATCTTTATCCAAATCAAATTTTGCCCTCATTACTGCATTCTTCTCTTATTGTTTATACGAACAGGGAAATTGTAACATGATATAGTCGATAAAAACACTATTTCATTAGAACAAAACACTTATAAATCGAGTTGGAGTCTGACTAGTATTGGTCATCAAGTGCCCTATCTAGATGATGATCTAAGTTATTTTCAAAATAAGAAGCACTTCCAACAATGCAAAATTAATTGAGTACATATTTATCGGACTTCGTTATGCCATACTTCTGTCAAGGTCTGCGCAGATAATATCCGACACCTCTTCTTGTTACAATCCAAAATGGGTTACTAGGATTATCTTCAATTTTTTCACGCAGACAACGAACAGTCACATCAACGGTGCGCATATCACCAAAGTAATCATAACCCCATACTGTTCTTAATAAGTGTTCACGTGTCATGACTTGCCCAATATGACGCGCTAAATAATATAATAGTTCAAATTCAAGATGTCTTAATTCAACCTTTACACCTTTGCAAGAAGCAACATATGCGTCAGGATATATGACTAAATCACCAATCACAATATCCTTCGGTGTTTTCGTCGGCTTTTCTACCAGGACATTTTCACGTCGCAAATTTGCCTTCACTCGAGCGATTAATTCACGATTACTGAATGGTTTCGTCACATAATCATCTGCACCCAGTTCTAATCCGAGCACTTTATCAAATTCAGCATCTTTTGCAGTCAGAATGATAACAGGGACTCTTTGTGTTTTACGTACCTCACGCAATACTTCATTTCCGCCTTTTCCAGGAAGCATGATATCCAATAGAATAAGATTAGGACGCTCTGTTTCTGCAAGTTCAATTGCAGTATCTCCATCATTCGCTACCACTATCTGGTACCCTTCTTTTTCTAAATTAAATTGTAATATATCAGTAATTGGCTGTTCATCGTCGACAATTAATATTTTTTGACTCATTGTTTGTACATCCTTTTAAGTTAAGTAAATATTAAAAATACTCAGTGAAAAAATCATGTAAAAAATTATACCACAATATGTTAATAAAAACATCATTTCTCAAATAAAATAAGAAAAACCCTCAAATAAATGAGGGTAATCATGAAGTTGCTTTTTTCTTCTTTGCAGGCGTCTTAGTGGATTTTTTGGCAGCTGGTTTCTTTATTGCAGTTTGCTTCGTCTTAGGCTTATCATTTTTAGCTCTGTCTAGCGACTCTTAGAGCGTTCATGGAGATTTAAAACCAACTACATTGACAATCGGAAACGCAGTAGAACGAATACGAGAGATAGGCTGCCTGTGTGAAAGTTATTTTGAGATAGGGAGAAAACAAAAACTGGATAAAGTTTTGAAAATGGTAAAAGAGTAAAAAGTCTTTACTTGGTTGTGGGCGCTTTACATAATAAAAAATCTTAAGCTATAATGTCACCTTAGAGTTGCAGGTGATCTAGTACCTCCATCGTCAGTATTTCAACTATTAGTAACTCTGCAATTAGACGTCCCACTATGCTGAACTGCACCGCGGGCGCCTTTTTTTTAAAATAAGAATAAGCCTTCACGTTTATGGAAGTACGTACATAGAATGTTCTGCGGGATATTTGGATTTGCTTTGGCAATTGGGACTCAAAGAATGAACGCTTGCATAGATAATTACGGGCGTCTTTCTTTCTGCAAAAAATAAGCCCTTCACACGAGGGCTTTACATATATTAAGAAGTAGCTTTTTTCTTTTTAGCAGAAGTCTTGGTAGTAGTTGTTTTCTTCTTGGCAGCTGTTTTCTTTTTCGGTTTTGTTGTTTTTGGTTTTTCGCTTTTAGCCTTATCTAACGATTCCTGCAACGCATCCATTAAGTTGACCACGTTATCCGGTTTTGTTTTTGTCTCTCCACCGATTTCGATTTCTTTATTATTTTTCTTAGCTTCAATCAATTCCATTAAGGCTGTACGATAATCATCCTTATATTTTTCGGGTTCAAATTCAGTAGTGAGTTGCTCAATTAACATCTTAGCAGTATCTAATTCTTTTTTGCCAACAGATTCTTGGCTCGGAACATTAGGCACTTCTCCTACGTCCCGAACCTCATCAGGATAGTGTATTGTTTCAACTACGATAGCATCTTTATACACTCTGATTACAGCAAGCTGTTCTTTAGAACGTATCATCATTTTAGCTATGCCAATCTTTCCTGTATCTGTTAAAGCCTCTCTCAATAGCGCATATGCTTTCGATCCGCCCTCATTAGGGGATAGATAATAACTTTTTTCAAAATAGATGGGGTCTATTTCTTCCAACTGGACAAAATCAACAATTTCAACAGCCTTATCTTCTTGCTCTTTCTTCAATGCTTCCAGTTCTTCATCATCCAAAACCACAAACTTGTTACTTGCATATTCATAAGCCTTAACAATATCCTCGCTTTTAACTTCTTCATCACCGCAGTTAGGACAGGTTTTTTCATATTTAATTGGTGTTTTGCATTTCTTATGCAGCTGCCGCAGTTTAATATCTTTATTTTCGGTAGCCGCGTGCATCTTTACAGGAATATTAACCAGACCAAAGCTGATGGTTCCTTTCCACATCGTGTGCATTTTCCGTGCCTCCTTTTAAAATTTATTTTGCTGATTTGTATGTTTTTTATACAAAGATATGAGGCATCCTATTTAAAAGAGGTGATACATATGGATTGGATGAAACCGATAGAACGTACTGATATTCCAGAGGGCGATGATTGGTTGTATGAAGTTAAATATGATGGCTTTCGTTGTGAATTAAGCTGGACTGATAAAAAGATAACTCTGGCAAGCAAAAACAGTCATGACATCTCCAGTAAATTTCCTGAGATTATTAATTGGTGCAATGAAAATTACGATTACTTTAAAAATAAATTACCTTTAAAGTTGGATGGGGAACTTGTCGTTTTAAATCATCGATATCAAGCTAATTTTTCTCAAATTCAAATGCGTGGTCGAATGAAAAGTAATGATCGGATCGAAAAGCAGTCAAGTATTAGGCCTGCATCATTAATGGTATTTGATATAACTGAAATTAGAGGGAAGAAACTCACTAAAAATAATTTATCCTTACGAAAAGAAACACTTTATCAACTATTGGATTCAGTCAACGATAACAAAGTTTTAAAATACGTAAAAGCATTTACATCCATTGAGGAAATTCAGAAGGTTGTTAATGCATCTAAAAGTGAAGGAATCATTGCGAAACAAAAAAACAGTACGTATCAAAAAGGGAAGAATCATCATGATTGGTACAAGATTAAAAACTGGAGAGTGATTCAAGGTGTATTAACAGAGTATAATCCAAGTAACGGGTATTTTGCTGTTAATGTATTAGAGGGCGATGATTTAATAAACGTTGGTACGTGCAAACATGGACTACCAAAAGAATCAGTAGAAACGGTGCAAAAGCTTTTTAAGGAGCAAGGTGAGTTTTCCGATGGGTCGTATCATCTGCCACCAGCTATAACAAGTACAATCAATACTCTGGATTTATATAGTAAAGAGTTGAGAGAACCTAATTTTAGAGATATCAATCCTTCTACACCTTATACTGACTGTACACTGGATAAACTGCAGTTAGACATGGCACAGATACCTATTGAAGTTTCGAATACAGATAAGTACTTATGGCGTGATATTTTTAAAAAGAAAGACCTTTTAGTCTATATCAGAGAAATATCGCCATGGATGCTGCCATTTTTAAAACAACGTGCATTAACAGTTATTCGCTGTCCCGACGGAGTAGAAGAAGAATCATTCTTTCAAAAAAGTCTTCCCGATTACGCACCAGATTACTTAGCATCAGATGCTACTGACGATTTAATTGTATGTAATCAGTTAGAAAGCTTAGTTTGGTTAGCAAATCACGGATCCATCGAATATCATGTTCCTTTTCAACGAATCGGGCAAGTTACTCCTTTAGAAATTGTATTTGATTTGGACCCACCAGACCGGGAACACTTTTCTCTAGCAGTAAAAGCAGCCAAATTGTTGAAGCAAATGTTAGATGATTTAAACCTTGTGTCTTTTGTGAAAACGTCTGGAAATAAGGGAATACAAATATATATTCCTATCCGAGAGGGAAGTATGACATATGACGAAACAGGGGTTTTTACTGAGGCAGTAGCAAAAGTTTTGGAGAAAGCGTATCCCAAAGATTTTACGACTGAACGCCTGAAAAAGAATCGCAACGGCCGATTGTATATTGATTACGTGCAGCACGGTCAAGACAAAACGTTAATTGCTCCATATTCTCCAAGAAAAACGGAAGAAGGAACTGTCTCAACTCCTTTGTATTGGCATGAAGTGAATGAAGAATTGACTCCTATTGCATTTACAATAGGAAACGTAATAGAACGTGTACGTGAAATAGGGTGCCCGTTTGCAGGATATTTTGAAACAGGGAGCAAACAAAAACTGGATAAGATATTGAAAATGGTGAAAGATTAAAAGCCCTCACTTCATCGTAGGGCTAATCAAGTTTTTGTTTTGGATTAGGTCTATCTGCAAATTTTATTTACCGTATATTTTATTTTTATCATTTGGATACCTTTGTGCAACCCATCTATCTCCAACTTTATATATCGGCATCAATATTCATCCCTTTTTTGTTTTTTATTTTATCCCTATTGTACATTAAATAATGTGGGTAACGTTATTATTTATCATCCCCAGCACGATGGCCACCGACCAACTTAGCGCGGAACCTAGCCATTCCGCCATCAAGCAGGCTCGAAGCATGCAACAAGGATGTATATCCAAATTTTCTCCTAATATGGTCAATCGTCTGGTCAAGTTCTTCATTTTGTATTGTTTCTTCTGCAGGTTCAAATAAATTAAGTTGCAGCGACTGCTTATGTTTGAGTTTGCCGAAAGTGACGTTAACCGTTCTTACAGGTGTATTTTCTTCGTAGTGCTTGTAAAAAAGATATATAATATGTTCTTTTAATATTTTAGATGAGTCAGTTACTGGAATCTTCATCTGTTGGTTAAATCCACCCTGAACGACATCTCTGGAATAACCAATATACAATTTCACAAGACCAGTCATTAAGTAATTCTTTCTTAATCTGGCCACATTCTCATCTGTCATTTCTCGAATGACTACCTCAATTTCATGCCTATCTTTATAATCCCTGTTAAGTATCTGATTTCTGCTGAATGACGTACTTTTAGGTTTGTAAACCTCTGATAAAAGCGTTCGGTCGATTCCGTGAGCATGAAAAAAGAGTTGCTCGCCAATCACTCCGAAATTATTTTTGAGCTTACGAAGATTATATTGCGATAACTCTCCGATACTCCGGATCCCCATGCGATTTAGTTTTGCCTCCGTTTTCCCGCCAATTCCCCAAAATTCAGTTAAGGGTCTTATTTTCCAGACTGTTTCAGAAACATCTTCATAACGCCACTCGCCTATGAACCCATTCTTTTCATCATGCTTTGCCTGGTGGTCCAATGCTAATTTAGCAAGAAGAGGGTTGTCACCGATGCCAACAGTCAATACTAACCCCAACTCTCTCCATACATCATTCTGTATTTTTCTAGCTATGTCATGCGTGCTGCCAAAAAGTTTATGTGATTTGGTTACGTCGAGGAACGATTCGTCAATAGAATAAACAAGTAAATCCTCTTTCGCTACATATCGCTTAAAAATACGTAATATCTCCATATTCTTTTGTAAATACACTGCCATACGAGGCTCTACAATTTCTATGTTTGCTTTTTTTGGTATCTCATAAATCCTTGTGCCGGTTTTAACACCATATTCTTTCTTGACGCGAGGAGAAGAAGCTAAAACCAAACCACCTTGATTATCTGGTTTCGAAACAACAGCAATACGAGCATATAAAGGGTGTTGTCTACGTTCGACCGCCTCGACGCTTGCGAAAAAGGATTTAGCATCAATACACATAATATCCCGACGCGGTTCATTCCTGTAATCCATCATCATAATTTCATCCACAACAAACACCCCTTATACGAATATACGTTTGTATCTATTATATGCGTTTAATTATAAGAATATACGTTCCTATAGTCAAGAAAGTTCGGTATGTAATATTTGGAACCTGTTTAAAAAAGAAGGATATTAGTCCCTCTTTGTCGTATATGTAGTATAAAAGGAGGGTTTATTATAATGAAGAAAAAATTTAAAATCACAATTCCATTTATAGATTGGGAGGACGGTGGAAGATTTATCGATGCGTTAGATTTGCAGACAGGCATTACATACAGCTATTACGAGGAAGAATTTGAAGATATGCATCTGCCGGAAAATCAAGATGTTAAAAATTACGTCCTTAAAAGGATGCATCTGATTAAATCTGGTGCTTATGATGATGCAGAGACAGAAAAATAGAGAGGGGAGACCTCTCTATTGTAATGTGGTATAATTGGCTAAAAATAAAGTTCAAAAATTACGTATAAATGAAGTGACCTTATTTTGACCACTAATTATTTAAAAAGTATTACCAATGATTATAAAAACTATTTAAATACTTTTAATATATTCGCTACATAATGGGTAATTAAAAGAAAATAGAAGTAAAAATATCAAAGTAGTTCATGCCTGGGATGATGTAATTATCCCGCCTTGAATATTGATATAGAAGGGTTTTGGAGCTTTATAGTGTTGATGAAACTCTAAAAATATCACAAAAAGGTAACATTTTATTTTAAAATAATATCTTGAAGGACGTTTTCGTATAAAGTTTTCACTTTTGCGGAAGCGTCTTTTTTTATTTTCTTTGTGACATGTGTATAAATTCTTATTGTAGTTGGCATATCATCATACCCTACTTTTTCCATGATAGTTGCTAAGTCACCCCCTTGCTCTGTTAACATACTTACATGAGAGTGGCGGAATATATATTGTGTTGCGTACTTTTAATATTTGTATAAGCTAAAAGTCGCGTCATTCGAGTGTTAACATTTTTTGTATAAATGGATAACCGTCAACATAGTAAAAACAAAATTTGCATCATGAAACTCCTCTAATCTATCTTTAAATACGGATTGAGTTTTTAGTTGTCTTTTTTATGACTACGCAATAAATTCATGATTTCTTTCCTGATTTCAAATGTTCGAATAGAACCGTCTGTTTTTGGGGAGATCAAAACATACTTTCTTATACTATTATCTTCATTATATAAAGTTTTGGTTATCTTTATTTCATTTTTATTGAAATTGATAACAGACCATTTCAAGGCTAACGGAATCAACATTATATTTAGACGTTGAAAGTGCTGAGAGTACCTTAGAATTAGAATCAATTCCAGAAAAGGAAAGCACAATCTATGTCAATATATTCATCATAAGTTGTGCCTAAACGTTGTTGTGACAATGTTGTAAGCGTTTTATAATTATATTGAGAGGTGATAGTAACATGTTAGATCAGCGCTCGATTCGACTAGTTGAAGAATTAATGAACCATGAACAGATTACAAAGCTGGAGTTGATGCAACAGTTAAAATTATCTGATCGACAGTTGATGTATGATTTTGAGAAGGTAAATGGAATTTTGGAAGATTTCAACATTCCAAAGTTAAAAATTAACCACCAACGCTTTCAAATCTCGAAAGAAGCCAGAGAGATTTTAAGAGAAAAATTACATTCTGATAGGAGCATAGGACAATATAATTTTTCAGAGGATAACCGATTTTACATGATTTATCTCTATGTTTATATCCGAAAAGAGCCTGTATCTAATTTTCACTTGCAATCTCTGTTTAAAGTAAGTAAAAATACCGCATTAAGTGATGTACGCAGGTTGAAAAAGCATTGTCAGGAAAAAGGACTGACCTTCAGGTACAGCCGAAATGAAGGATATTGTATTGAAGGAAATGAGATGGAGAAGCGGAGAAGCGTCATTTCATGCATCCATCAATTATTAAGCCAATCTATGGGAGAAGAATTTATCATTTATATTCTTAGAGCATGGGATCAGGAAAATTTTTTAAACCGGACAAATGATGTCATGCAAAAATGGCTTGCAGAACACGGGGTGCAATTAGTAAAAACAAGAAAAATTGAATTGATTTATTATTTTACATTTTTTCAAGCAGGTGAAAAAGGAGTCCTATTCTTTTCAGAGAATGAGAAGAAGCTGTTAGAAAATCAATCATTATTTTGTTTGGTAAGTTCTCTTTTCAAACAGCTGTATGGAGAAGACAGCTCTGAAAACGAAATATATCTGATAACGATTTTATTATTAACAGCAATCGAACATATTCAACGAGTTGACAACCCAGGACTTTTAACATTATCTGAGAAGATTATTGAAGAATTTGAAAAAAATACGCTCCTTCCTGTGAAGAATAAACAGCTTTTAAAAGAGAGTTTGTTTAATCATTTAGTGCCTGCATATTTCCGAATTTTATTTGAAATTCCTTTTCATAATCCGTTGTCGACGACGATTCAATCAGAGTATGCTGAGCTATTCCAATTTGTAAAACGCTCCTTGTCGCCATTAGCAAGTTGGACAAAAAAAGAAATAAGTGATGATGAAATTGGATTCTTCACCATGCATTTTGGCAGTATTATTGATCGCCAAAATACAATGGAGATTGGGCGAATTACCGGATTAATTGTCTGTGCAAATGGAATCAGTTCATCCATGATGCTGGCTTCTCAGCTGAAAGAATTGTTTCCTGAAATTTATTTCTCTGAGGTGTTTAATGGGGATCAATTTACAGATATATCTGTACAAAACTATGATTTAGTATTTTCAACCATACCGGTAGAATCTCCAAAGCCGACATTTGTAGTGAAGCCTTTGATGACCCTGGTGGAGAAAAAACATTTACTACAATCGGTTTATAGACATTTTCCTAATTTATCGAGTCAATCAAAGCATTTGATGATTGATGAGATTATGAGTGTTATCAAAAAAAATGCAACAGTCACCAATGAAGAAAAACTGTACGGAAATCTCGTTCAATTATTTTACGCAACAAGTAATCAGAAAGAGGTGTATAAACCGATGTTATCCGAATTACTAACCGAAGATATGATTCAATTTACTGAAGAGAAACTTGACTGGGAAGAAGCAATTCGTAAAGCTTCTATTCCATTACTTGATCAGCATATTATTCAAGAATCATATGTAGAGGCGATGATAAAAAATGTGAAAGAATTAGGAACTTACATCCATGTTGGCAAGGGTGTAGGTATTCCACATGCAAGACCTGAAAATGGTGTGAATAAATTGGGGATGTCGCTGCTGAAGTTAAAACAGCCCATTGCATTATTAGGTAAAGAGGATCATCAAATTGATGTATTCATTTGCTTAGCTGCAGTGGACAATGAAGCGCACTTAAAAGCTTTGGCCCAGTTAACCAAAATATTAGGGAATAAAACTTTAATTACCCGTTTAAAAGAAACAAAATCTATAGATGAAATTATATCTATTATCCAAGAAGGAGAGAAGGTATTATGAAATTTTTAACAGTGTGTGGGTCAGGATTAGGTACAAGTTTTATGGTAGAAATGAATATTAATCAGATTCTACAAGAATTAGGTGTAGAAGGTATAGAGGTTGCTCATTCAGATTTGAGTTCTGCAACGCCTGGAGATGCGGATGTCTTTTTCCTTGCTAAGGATATTGCTGATGGCGGAGGTCATTTAGGTGAGGTTGTGGTTTTAGAAAGTATTATTGATATGGATGAGCTGCGTGAAAAAGTAGAGAAAGTGGTGCGTGAAAAAGGTTATCTATAAAAACTGCTTAACTGAAAAAGGAGGTTTTCCATATGAGTACAATGATTGATATTTTAAGTGAACCGGCAATACTCGTAGCTTTAATTGCTTTAATTGGATTAATTGCTCAGAAGAAAGGTCTTGCGGATACTGTAAAAGGAACGACAAAAACCTTTGTTGGTTTCCTCGTCATTGCAGCTGGTGCTGGTATTCTATCCGGGTCATTAACGCCGTTTGGTGCCATGTTTGAAGAAGCTTTTAATGTGTCTGGAGTAGTACCAAATAATGAAGCTGTTGTAGCTTTGGCGTTAACCGAGTATGGAACAACAACAGCCCTGATTATGTTTTTTGGGATGATCGTTAATATATTAATTGCCCGTTTCACCAGGTATAAATATATCTTCTTAACCGGACATCACACGCTTTATTTAGCTTGTATGCTGGCAGTTATTATGGCAGTTGCCGGTTTCGACACATTCGGGTTAATTGCAGCAGGATCGGTAGCTTTAGGGATAGTAATGACATTATCCCCAGCAATTTTACAGCCTTTCATGCGTCAATTAACGGGAAACGATAATGTTGCGTTAGGTCATTTCAGTGCTGTTGGATATGCTGCGAGCGGATTAGTTGGAAAACTATTTAAAGGAAGTAAAGAAAATTCTACAGAAAATATTAAATTTCCGAAAGGTTTAGGTTTTTTACGCGATAGTACAGTAAGTATTGCTTTAACGATGGTAGTAATGTACTTGATTGTTGCATTTTTTGCTGGACCAACATTTATTGAAGCAGAATTAAGCGGGGGCACAAACTTTCTTGTATTTTCATTAATTCAAGCAGGTACATTTGCTGCAGGGGTTTACGTTATTCTTTCAGGAGTACGTCTAGTTCTAGCAGAAATTGTACCAGCATTTAAAGGTATCTCTACAAAGCTTGTTCCAAATGCAAAACCTGCATTGGATGTACCGATTATTTTCACTTATGCACCTAATGCCGTGTTAATTGGTTTTTTTGCAAGTTTCATAGGCGGTATTGCAAGTATGGTAATCATGATTTTCTTAGGAGGAGTAATTATCCTTCCTGGTGTAGTTCCTCACTTTTTTACTGGAGCAGCAGCTGGAGTGTTTGGTAATGCTACTGGCGGGTTTAAAGGATCGGTAGCAGGTTCATTTGTAAACGGGATTATTATTTCCTTCTTGCCAGTATTCTTAATGCCGGTACTTGGAGATTTAGGTTTTGCAAATACAACTTTCTCTGATGCAGATTTTGGCGTATCAGGTATCTTCTTTGGAAGTCTGGCAAACTATGCAGGGCCGATTGCAATTACGGTTAGCTTGGCAGTAATTATTCTTCTGATGATTATTCCAGGAAAAAAGAAAAATAGTAATCGATCAGAAGAAACGAAAGTAGGTTAAGCCAAAAGTACGTTGTAGAACAAGTACATATAGTTGGAAAATATATGCACTTGTTCTATCACATCATAAAAGAGAGTTAATCTTATATTGGAGGTAGATTTTTAATGACAACGAAAGATTATACCATTTCTGAACTATCCATCAATACCATTCGAACATTAACAATTGACAGTGTAGAGAAAGCTCAGCATGGGCATGCAGGAATGCCAATGGGAGCGGCACCAATGGCATATGCATTATGGAAAAAACATTTAAGTATTAACCCGGAAAGCCCAAGCTGGTTTAATCGCGATCGATTTGTGCTTTCTGCTGGGCATGGGTCTAATCTTCTCTATAATTTATTACATCTATCTGGGTATCCTATTACTATCGAAGATTTAAAGCAGACCAGGCAGTGGGGAAGTAAAACACCTGGTCACCCGGAATATGGAATTACTCCTGGAGTAGAGGCAACCACAGGTCCACTGGGTCAAGGTATTCCAGTAAGTGTTGGAATGGCAATTGCAGAAAAGCATTTAGCTGAAATATATAACAAGCCTGACTATAAAATGATAGACCATTATACGTATACGATTTGTGGTGATGGCGATTTAATGGAAGGTGTTTCCTATGAAGCTATTTCCCTTGCAGGACACCTTCAATTAGATAAACTTATTGTTCTCTACGATTCTAATGATATCAGTTTAGATGGCGATTTAGATATTTCGTTTAGCGACCATATTCAAAAACGTTTTGAAGCAGCTTGTTGGCAGTATCTAAATGTTGAAGACGGTAATGATGTAGAAGCAATTACAAAAGCAATTGAAGAGGCGAAACAAGATAAGGAACGTCCAACTGTTATTGAAATAAAAACGACAATTGGATATGGCTCTCCGAACTTACAAGGAACACATCATGCACATAGTGACCCATTAGGTAAAGAGGAAATTGAACGTACGAAAGAAGTATACGGATGGGAATATGAACCGTTCCATGTACCAAAAGAAGTATATGAGGATTTTGCAACAATTAAAGAAAATGGAAAGACCGCTGAAGAGAAATGGCATAAAATGTTTGAAATCTATAAAACGGATTATCCTGAACTTGGAGAACAGTTAAACCGCATTGTAAAAGGAGAGTTAGCTGATGATTGGGATATAGATCTTCCTACGTATTCCTCAGAAGATACACTTGCAACACGTGTTGCATCAGGTAGTACATTGAATAAATTAGCAGAAAAGCTACCTGAATTAATAGGTGGATCTGCAGACTTAGACTCCTCTACGAAAACACGTTTAACAAATGAGGGAGATTTTAAAAGAGGTCAATATCAAGGAAGGAACTTGCGTTTTGGAGTTCGTGAGTTTGCAATGGGAGCGATTGCTAATGGTTTAGCACTTCATCACTTGCGCCCATTTATTAGTACTTTCTTTGTATTTTCTGATTATTTACGTCCGGCTATCCGTTTAGCATCATTAATGGAGCTCCCAGTGACTTATGTGTTCACACATGATTCTGTTGCGGTAGGACAGGATGGTCCAACACATCAACCAATCGAGCATTTAGCATCTTTCCGCGCAATGCCAGGATTGTCCGTTATCCGCCCGGCAGATGCAAATGAAACGAAAGAAGCTTGGAAACTTGCAGTAGAAAATACTTCTCAACCAACGATGCTTGTTCTTGGCAGACAAGGTTTACCTACACTGAAGAATTCCGCAGAACTTGCTAAAGATGGCGTGAGAAAAGGTGCTTATGTGGTTTCTAAATCGGTACAAGAACCAGAAGGAATTTTAATTGCTGCCGGTTCAGAAGTCAACCTAGCTATTGAAGCCCAAAAAGAATTAGAAAAGCAAGATATATTTGTTAATGTGGTAAGTATGCCAAGCTGGGATCGCTTTGAAATACAATCGGAAGCCTATAAAGAGAGTGTTCTTCCAAGAGGTATAAGAAAACGTGTTTCTATTGAGATGGGCTCTAAACTTGGATGGAGAGAATATGTTGGAGATAGCGGGATTGTAATGAGTATTGATTCATTTGGGGCCTCAGCTCCTGGTAACGAGGTTATTGAAAGGTATGGATACACTATAGAAAATGTAGTTAATACGTATAAGTGTCTTTGAAGGAAATAAGTCTGGCTCAAAAGTATTTTGAACTGGCAAATTTTAAACTTATGATTTGCAGGTAATGGTTTCAGAAGTTATTTCCATTGACGAATAAGTAAACCAATTTATAAAAGCAAAACTAAGGGGTTCACCAAAAACTTTGGGAATGCCTTAGTTTTTTATGCTGATATATTGTACGGTGTGTCTTCTGCATTTTGTTGTTTCTTAAATAATTCTTGCCCTGTGTTCAAGTATTGTTCCTTTATTTAAATTGAAATTTTATGTCTAAATAATGGCATATTTTCTCAAGCACCTTGCTATATACGATAATGACTTTCAGAAATAGATTGTAATCTGATTTTATCATATAATTTAAGTATGGATTTATAAATGGTTGTCAAAGTGTATTATGAATTATATCAGTCTTTTCATTGTATGTTTCTCCTTTAAACTATCAAAAACGTAAATTTATTAAAACAGTCAGGATGAAATTTGATTGGATGTTAATAAGCTATAAATTAGTCTGTTAAAGGGAAAATTATACTGAAAGCAGAAAAACCAAAAAAACCCCCTTTTGAAATTCCCCACCCAATATGATAGTTTAATAGAAGACATATTTATTTTAAAATTTTCTGTATATTAAATAGAAATCAGGTGTTGAATTGAAAAAAATACATATCCTCTTATTTATTGTAATGCTGTTTTGGGGATTCAACCTTTCCGCTATTAAGGTTTTGGTTACTGATATTGATCCGATTTTAGTAACAGCGCTCCGTATTTTTGTTGCGGGGGCTGCGGTGCTTTTAATTTGTTTATTTATGGGTCATTTTCGATGGCCGAATAAAAAAGAATGGAAGGTTATCCTTTATGTCGGGATATTTAATGTTGTCCTCCATCATACGCTGCTGAGTGTCGGGTTAAAATATACCTCTGGTGTAAACAGCAGCTTGATTTTAGGGACGGGACCATTATTGACTGTTTTATTAGCGATTTTATTATTAAAACAGCGTGTTCCGAAATTGCGTTTATTTGGATTTGTTTTAGGGTTTGCTGGTATTTTTCTGACGACGAGTTCAGGTGGAGGTTTTCACAGTATAGCAATAGGTGATGTGATTGTCTTTTTTGCTGTTTTAGTGCAGGCCTTCAGCTTTATTTTAATAGGAAAATACCATGATGATTTCGATTCGATATTGAGTACAGGTTTTATGCTTTTCCTCGGATCGGGTTTTATCTTTCTGACGAGTCAGCTTTTTGATAATCAAGTTTCCGATTTAACCCAGCTGTTCTCATGGAAGCTGGGGCTGGTTTTTCTCTTTAGTTCCCTGTTGTGTACGGCCTTTGGTCATATTATTTATAATTTAGCGATTAAGCAGGTAGGTCCTGCGGAAACAACGCTGTTTATGAATCTGAATACTCTTTTTGCAATAGTTGGTTCTGTACTGTTCTTAAATGAAAGCCTGACATTATTTCATATCATTGGATTTGTTTTCATCCTGTGCGGGATATTTGTCGGGACAGGAACATTGGAGTATATATTATTAAAACGAAGAGGAAAGTTTGTTGCTAAGTAAGTGGATAGATGTGCTTCCTGATTGATGTGCTTTTTTTGAAGCAGAGCGAATAACGGAGTATAAAGCTGTTTAGACTAATGGATGTATAAACATACTCAAAAAAAATGAACAGGAAAAAATCCATATGATCATTAAAAAAACAATCCAAAAAGCAGGCATGCATCATCCTTCTTCATGGGTTCTTCTCCAAAAATGGGAGCATCTGTTATTTATCCATCTGCCAGTATCACGGGATGCTTTAGCAGCCCAGTTACCCAAAGGAGTAGAACTGGATACTTATGATGGACAGGCGTGGATTAGTATTGTTGCTTTCAAAGTAAGCAAGAACCGTTTTCGCTATCTGCCTGGAACCCCTTTTCTGCGCCCAATGCTGCAGCTGAATGTAAGAACGTATGTAAAAAGAAATGGAGAAAGAGGCGTTTATTTCTTTACGATGGATACGAATAAATTCGTTGTCGTTTTAGGAGCAAAAATAGTACATGCTCCTTTTCTTCATGCAGATATGAAAATGGAGACATCAGCTGATGCCTATTATCTGGAGAGCTCACGTAGAGGAGAGGTGGCGGCTAAATTTCAAGCAAGCTATACGCCGGTGGAAGCAGCTTTTTATCCGGAAACAGAAAGCCTTGATTATTGGCTGTTGGAGCGGTACATCTTCTGGTCATATAAAAAGGATTCTTTATATCGCGGGGATATTCAGCATAAGCAGTGGCAAGTCCAAAATGCAGAAGTCACTTTAGAAAAGCAGACGATGGTTTCCTTTTTATCGAAAGAACTTTTAGGTGGAAATCCAGTTATCCATTATTCCCGTTCTAAGGTTGCGTTCAATGGGATGATAAAAAGAGTAGAATAAGGTGTTGGTTGAGTGATAAAGTTGGTTTTTAACGAGATGATTAGGGGTATAGGTTATTGAATGAAGGAAAGATTTTTTGAACGTAGGAGTGTAAATATTGACAATTGGAGCGTTCGTGGTTGGGGTTATATTGATAACCATTCATTTATTAACTAATCAGATACTGCCCTCTGATCGTATTAAAAGAGATCGTTGGCTGTCTTTTTCCGGAGGGATTGCAGCTGCGTATATCTTTGTCTATGTATTACCTGCTTTTCATGAAGAACAGGCAAGCTTGCAGGATACAGATGATTTGGCAATGGAATCGGAATTATATTTTGTTGGATTAATTGGTATGCTGCTTTTTTTCGGTATTCAAAATATAGTAAATCGGTCTTTGAACAGATCAGAGAAGGAGTCAGACACTGCTCAGGCAAAGGCCATTGAAAACCGCGTTTTTTGGGTGCAAATTATCTTTTTTAGCATTTATAATATGTTAATTTCATTTGTTGTTATTCAATCACAGGTACAAGGGATACAAGTCGCTTTTTATTCTTCAGCTATCGGCCTGCACTTTTTTGCAGTAGCTCATGATATGTGGAGAGAAAATTCAGAAATGTATAATAAATATGGCAGGTACGTGCTGGCAGCAGGAATCGTTATCGGCTGGCTGGTTGGTTCTTTTATAACCTTTAATACGCTTGTCCTCGCTGTTATTTTCTCTTTTATTTCCGGTGCGATGATTCTCAACGTTATCAAATATGAGATGCCGGAAGAAAGAGAGGCCCACTTTAAATGGTTTTTAACAGGGGCTGTAGGATATGCAGTTATTGTTTTAATGTTAAAATTTTTCTTTGACTGGTAACAAGGCCAATATTCTCTTTGATATAAAAAAATCATTTGATACGCTCCCTTTATAGCAGCTGGAGATTTCTCTCCTGCTATGAAGGGAGTTTTTCGTATGTCTTCTAAATACCGGAAAGATTGTACAATAAGCACTTGCTAATGATTCCTATCATCAAACTGCGGAAAAGTGTTGGAAATCCAAGCTAAATCTAAAAGACGAGGAAAAATGACAAGGAGCGTTTTCTAGAATTTTGGCCCAGATAAAACAGAATAACAATATTTCGAATGAAAATCTGATATTCTATTTCAATTTTTAGAAGCATACTCTAATACAAACCAAAAGTACAGCTTGGAATATTCAGATACGTACGATAACGTTCAAAACGGATAAATACTATATGAAAGAAAAGCGAGGTCGGAGCGGATATGAAACTTCATTTAACAGGTGATGTATCACAGGTGAAAAAAGGACTGAAGCAGCTTTTAAAGGATTTGGGTATTGAATTATCCAAGGATGGGCATCCCATTCATGTGAGTCAAAGAGAAGGGCCCCTTTCTGTAAAAAATGAAAATAAGGAAGGTGAAATCTTATTTCAGGAAAAGATTCATTTTTTTAGAGGAATTGGATTATGGCTGGAGCATTTTTATACGGAAAAAGATTTTACCCTTGTGGAGTATCCTCAATTTGCGATGAAGGGTGCGATGCTGGATTCCTCACGAAATGCAGTTATGACGGTAGACGGAATAAAGGATTTATTGCGAAAAATGGCCATGATGGGGTTAAATACGCTGATGATTTATACAGAAGATACATATGAAGTGAAGGAATATCCCTATTTTGGCTATATGCGTGGAAGATATACAGAAGGGGAACTCAGGGAATGTGATCAGTATGCAGCGGATTTAGGGATTGAAATGATTCCTTGTATTCAAACATTAGCTCATTTAACCGAGGCTTTAAAATGGAACTATGCCATCCCTCTCCGCGATACAGCCGATATTTTATTGGCCGGTTCAAAGGAGACGTATACATTTTTAGAACATCTTATTGAAGCTGCAAGCCGTCCCTTCCAATCCAAACGGATTCACATTGGAATGGATGAAGCACATCAGCTGGGATTAGGGAAATATTTGGATAAACATGGCTATGAAAAAAGATTCGATATTATGAATAAACATTTGCAAGAGGTAACAGCTATTACAGAGAGAAAAAAGCTGAAGCCGATGATTTGGAGTGATATGTATTTCCGCCTTGGGTCCAAGCATGGAGGATATTATGATCTGGAAGCGGATATTCCTGAATCGGTCATCGCATCGATTCCAGCTACGCAGCTTGTTTACTGGGATTATTACCATGATGATGAAGCATTTTATCGTACATTTATTCAGAAGCACAAAGCATTAAAGTATAATCCCGTATTCGCGGGCGGAGTGTGGACGTGGAATGGAATCTCCCCGAATTATGGAAAAGCTTTTGCCACCACGGAAGCGGCTTTACGTGCTTGTAAAAAAGAGAATATCAAGGAAGTATTCGTCACGATGTGGGGGGACAATGGAGCGGAGACACCAATGATGACGGCTTTGCCGGTCCTGCAGTTATTTGCCGAACATGCTTATCAGGAATCCTTTTCCTATGTCCATTTGCAGAAACGGTTTCGTTTTTGTACGGGTGCTTATTTTGATGATTTTATGCTGTTCAATCAATTGGATGAAACGCCTGGGGTCAGTAAGCATAATTTACAAACCTCCAATCCCTCCAAGCTGTTATTATGGCAGGATATTTTAATTGGTTTGTATGATGAGAATATCAAAAATCTGCCTTTAAACAAACACTATAAGCTTTTAACGGTTAAATTAGAGCGTGCAGCAAAAAGAAATAAGGATTGGAGCCTGTTGTTCCATTTTTACCGGCAATTATCCCATGTGCTCAGTATCAAAGCGGAAATAGGCAGAAACTTAAAAGTAATATATGATAACCAAAATCGGGGAATGCTTCAAGATATGCTCCCTATCTTAGAAGAGATCAAAGAGCGTGTGGATACATTGCGAAAAACACATCGCGCCCTATGGTTTTCTCTCCATAAGCCCTTTGGCTGGGAAATTATTGAGATTCGGTATGGCGGCGTGCTTACACGAATCGATACGGTAATGTACCGCCTCAATCAATACATTGGAGGAGAAATCAATAAAATAGAGGAGCTGGAGGAAGATCGGCTTTATTTTGAAGGTCCGTATCCGATGCAGGAAGGTTCATTAGGCAGAAATTTATACCATCGTATTGTCACAGCAGGAAATCTATCCTGATTTCTATGCGATTAAATAAAGGAGGATATTTTGTGAGTAATAAGAAGTTAGCAAGAAAAATTGGGCAGCTGCTCGTTGTCGGGTTTAACGGAAAAGCAATCACGCCCGAAATAAAAGAATTGATTCATGATTATCATGTTGGCTCCATCATTTTGTTTAGCCGGAATATCGGTGAGCCGGAAGAGGTTCTTCAATTGACTTCCAGTTTACAAAAGGAAGCAAAAGCCGCCGGATATGAAAAGCCCCTATTTATTTGTCTGGATCAGGAAAACGGGGTCGTCAGCAGAATGCATCAAGGGATGACAACCTTTCCAGGAGCGATGGCGCTTGGTGCAACAGATGAACCGCAGCATGCATATAAGATCGGTTTAGCAACGGGAAGAGAATTAAAAGCACTGGGAATCAATTGGAATCTGGCGCCGGTCTTAGACGTGAATAATAATCCTGAGAATCCAGTTATCGGTGTGCGCTCTTTTAGTGAAAACCCCCAAAAGGTTGCAGCATTTGGAAAAGCAATGATGAAAGGACTGCAGGCTGCAGGTGTGATGACATCGTTAAAGCATTTTCCCGGTCATGGGGACACCAGTGTAGATTCTCATTTAGACTTACCGGTGATATCGCATGAGATGGAACGGCTGGAAAACGTGGAATTAGTTCCATTTCAAGCATGTATTCAAGCTGGAGCAGACACTGTCATGGCTGCTCATGTGTATTTTCCGGCAATTGAGCCGAAAGCAAATACGCCTGCAACCTTATCGAAGCAGGTGTATGTGAAACTGTTACGAAAGAAGCTTGGATTTCAAGGAGCGATTACAACGGATTGCATGGAGATGAAAGCGATATCAAACTCCGTTGGAACAGAGAAAGGTGCAGTAAAAGCACTGCAGGCGGGTACGGATTTTGTCATGGTTTCCCATACGCATCCTGTTCAAAAAGGAACGATACAGGCAATTACCGATGCTGTAGAAAACGGGGAATTACATGCATCCCGTATCGAAGCATCATTTCAGCGCATCCAGCTGTTAAAAGAAAAGTATACCTCCTGGAAGGATACCTTAGTACCGGATAAAGAAAAAGCTTTACAAATCGTCGGTTCAAAGGAGCATCATCAGCTCGCCCGGAAAGTGTATAGAGAAAGCGTCACAACGGTGCATAATCATCAGCTGCTGCCGTTAAAAGTAGATAAACAGCTGCAAATCCTTGTATTAGAACCATCCCACAGCTTCATGACGCAGGTGGAAGATAAAACATCGCAGCAGAAGTCACTTGGCTCAGCAGTAAAGGAGTATATTCCGCACGCAGCTGTGGAGGTGTATGACGAAAATAAACTGGAGCATGAGCTGGAAAAGCTTGTTCACGCTGCTAAAAAAGTTGATTATCTCATTTTAGGAACAATGACTGTGACGGAAAAGAGCCCTGTTATTGCGTTTGTTAATCAATTAGTAAAAGATAATAGCAATATTATTGGCGTTGGCATGCGGAATCCATATGATTTTCATTATCTAAACAAACTGCGAGCCTTTATCAATACCTATGAACCTGGTTATCCTGCATTACAGGCAGCCGCTGGAGTAATTTTTGGCAGGGAAAAAGCGAGAGGCACACTCCCGGTCAATATTTGATAGCAGCATGATCATTAAAGCTGTTAATTAGCTGAGAGAGAAAAATACGAAAGGGGGAGGGGAAGGTGAGCTAAATAATAGGGGGGACAAAAGCTGCTGCTCACAGTATCTGAATAGAAGAAATGCAATATCTTGCATTTTATTTAATTAAAATCTATATAAGTTGAAATATTTAAACTAATCTTTCCACCTAATAAAATTAAGCACTATAACTAGCGTAGTGTATTTCCGGAGCGGTTGCTAGAAGGTAAAATTTTTATTTCAACTTATATAGAAAAATAAAATAGGGGGAGGTTTTTGAGTGAAAAAGAATAAGAAAATCTTATTTCTATTATGCATCTCCTTTTTTTCCGTGCTGGTTGCGTGCAGTAAGGATGAAAAAGAAGCTGTCGGGGGAAGTGAGGATGCACTCGAAAATCTGAATCAAGAAGGGATGCCAATCGTGGAGGAGGAAATCACGATTGATGTATTTGCAGGTAAAGCTGCTTCAGCGGCAGATGATTGGAATGATGTTCCTGTTTTAAACGAATATGAAAAAATGACGAATATCGATATGAACTGGAATCAGGTTCCGGTTGACGGGTTAGAAGAAAAAAGAAATTTAGCGTTAGCAAGCGGCGATTTGCCGGATCTTTTCTATGGTTCTTATATGCCTAATTCTGATTTATATAAATACGGCGAGCAGGGCATTTTCATTCCGCTTAATGATTTGATTGATGAATATGCTCCCAATATCAAGGCATACCTGGAGAAATATCCTGAAATCAAACAAGGAATCACATTTCCAGATGGAAATATCTACGCCATTCCCCGGTTAAGAGATCCAGAATCGCCGACATCCTTGATGGATGATAAGCCATGGATAAACCAAGAAATCCTGGATGAGACCGGAACGGATAATCCGGAAACGACGGACGAATTTTATGAATATTTAAAAGCAGCCAAAGAATTATCCGTTGATGGAAATGAAGTGATTCCATTTAGCAGTGTGTCGATGGATCGTTTATTCCATTGGCTGACCGGTGCATTCGGAGTATCGAATAAAGGAATTTTGCATCCTTCCATTGATGAAGATCCGGAAACGGGAGAACTGCGTTTTTACCGTACAGCGGATGAGTATAAACAATTGCTTGAATATATGAACAAACTATATACAGAAGGCTTGATTGAACAAAATATCTACTCGATTGAAGTCGATCATTTTCTGGCGAATGGAGCAGAAGGAAAATATGCAGCCATGAACTTCTTTAATCCTAAGGATTATTTTGGAGAAGAAGTCGGGGGACGTTATATTCCAGGTAATGCACTGGAAGGTCCGAATGGAGATAAGCTGTTTACCTCTGTCATTTCACCAGTAAATAGTCTGGGGCATTTTTCCATTACCAATGTCAATGAAAACCCGGAAGCAACGATTCGCTGGATTGACTATTTCTGGAGTGACGAAGGGGCGAAGATGTTCTTTATGGGATTAGAGGGAGAAACTTATGAAGAAACGTCGGATGGGCCGGAATTAACGGAAGAAATTACAAATAACCCAAATGGGTTAACGGTTCAAGAAGCATTGGCGCAGTATATCATTAACCCGGGCGGAGGACATCCAGTAATTGAAAATCCGGAATATTCGACAGCACCTGAATTTCAGCCGGAAGATCTCGAAAACGCAGAAAACATGGCCCCCTATCTGATTGAAGAGCCTTGGCCGTTTTTCTTCTATGAAGAAGAGGAACAGGCGGCGCTGGATTCTTTAGGGGCGGATATTCAGAAGTATGTTGGAGAGATGGAAGCACAATTTGTTACGGGAGAAACGTCCTTTGATGAGTGGGATAATTATGTGAAGACATTGGAAGAAATGGGTCTCGATGAGTATATGGAAATTCAAAACGAAGCACTGAAACGCTATGAAGAAGGACAGTAAGTAATAGCCTCATTAGAAAACTTGGCATTCGGATGAATGCCTTAGTTGGGACTGCGATTACTCGTCCCATCGAAGAGCTTTTGCACTTATGCAAATAGGGAAGTTTATATTTGCCAAGTGGAAAAAAGGGAGAAGCCCCTTCCTTTTTTCCGCCTTATATTAAAATAAAAAAAGCTTGGAGGTACTTCCTGTGAAAATGAAAAAGAAATTCATGATGCTGGCAGCTGTGCTGCTGATTGCTTTATCGGCGTGTAATAACGACGATAAGGCTGATGTCGGCGGCAGTGAAGAGGCGTTAAATAACTTAAATACAGAAGGCATGCCAATTGTAGAGGATACGATTGAATTAGAGGTTTTTGCCGGGAAAGCAGCAACGACGGCGGATGATTGGAATGATGTGCTGCTTTTGAATGAATATGAAGAAATGACAAATATGGATATCACATGGAATATGGTGCCGGCAGATGGATTGGAGGAAAGAAGAAATCTGGCTCTGGCCAGCGGCGATTTGCCGGATGTATTTTACTCTGCTAACCTGCCTGTTTCCGATGTTCAAAAATATGGAAGTCAGGGCACATTTATCCCTTTAAATGATTTGATTGAGGAATATGCGCCAAATATCAAAAAGGTCCTTGATGAAAACCCGGATATTCGGAAAGGGATTACGTTCCCGGACGGAAATATCTATTCCATCCCGACCGTCTATTCCCCTGATTTTTCGTCCTTATTGATTGGAGCAAAAGGGTGGATAAATGGAGATTGGCTGGAGCAATTAGAGATGGATAATCCAGAAACAACCGAAGAATTCTATGAATATTTGAAAGCGGTGAAAGAAACAGATTTAAATGGGAACGGAAAAAATGATGAAATTCCATTAAGCAGTGTAGCGGAAATGTCCCGTATCATTCATTGGATTTCAGGAGCATTTGGGGTTCAAAACCGCGGGCAGCTTCATACCTTGATCGACAGTGACCCAGATTCAGAGGATATCCGTTTTTATCCGATTGCGGATCAATACAAGGAAATGTTGGAATATTTAAATAAGCTTTACGAGGAAGGGCTGATTGAGCAAAATATTTATTCCTTGGAAGTCGATCAGCATTTAGCAAGTGCGGCAGATGATCTTTATGGCGCTGTGCAATTCTATAACCCAATGGAATTATACGGAAAAGAAGTAGGCGAGCAGTTTATCCCGGGCAATGCTTTAGAAGGTCCGGATGGAACAAAAATGTATACGGGGATCACTTCACCGGTTCTTTCGTTAGGGAACTTTCTGATTACCAGTGAAAATGAAAACCCTGAAGCGGCATTAAGATGGATTGATTATTTCTGGAGTGAAGAAGGACAGAAAATGTTCTTTATGGGCATCGAAGGAGAAACCTATGAAGAAACAGAGGAAGGTCCGAAGCTGACAGAAGAAATCACGGATAATCCAGACGGCTTAACGCTGACACAGGCACTTGCCAAGTATATTATCAATCCCGGCGGCAATCACCCGGTTATCGTTACAGATGAATACTTTACCGGTTCAGAGAATGCGCCGGCAGATGTAGAAGCTGCGGAACAGCTGGAGCCGTATTTGATTGATGAAATTTGGCCGGCATTTACGTATACAGCTGAAGAAAATGACCGTATCGCTGTATTGGAAACAGATTTACAAAAATATGTAGAAGAAATGCAGGCTGGTTTTATTACGGGAGAAAATGATTTCTCTGAATGGGATGCCTATGTGGAAACGATTCAAGAGATGGGCTATGACGAATATATGGAAATCCAGCAGGCAGCCTATGAACGCTATCAAGAAAATTAACGGCTTGTCATCCTGAACAGAAGTTGAATTTATCGGTGTCTGGAGGGGAATCCAGACACCGATAAATAGGGGGTTAAAGAATGAAGGGAGTTAAAAATGACGTTTCTGTCCCAGCCCAAAGTAAATTTTATCAAGTGAAAAAGAATTTTGCCCGTAATTGGCAAATATATGTCTTTTTGCTTCCGGCGGTTGCGTATTTTATCATATTGCATTATATCCCGATGTACGGTGTCCAGATTGCCTTCAAGAACTTTTTTGCCAACCTTGGAATCTGGGGGAGCCCTTGGATAGGATTTGATCACTTTGAGCGTTTTTTTAATTCGTATTATTTTTGGAGGCTGCTTAAAAATACACTGGTTTTAAGTGCGTATCAATTAATCTTATTTCCATTGCCTATTATTCTCGCACTCTCTCTGCATGAAGTGAGAAATAGAATGTTTAAAAAGTGGGCTCAGACATTAACCTATGCGCCGCATTTTATTTCTGTCGTTGTTGTGGTAGGGATGATTGTTATCTTCTTAGACCCGACAACAGGCTTAGTCAATCGTCTGATTGTTGTTTTTGGCGGAAGTCCGATTGATTTTCTGACAAGCCCAGGCTGGTTCCGGCACATTTTTACATGGTCTGGTGTCTGGCAAACGCTCGGATGGGGATCGATTATTTATCTGGCGGCATTATCCGGTGTTAATCCGGAATTACATGAAGCGGCAAAGGTGGATGGTGCATCCCGGCTGCAGCGTATTTTCCATATTAATATCCCAAGTATTTTGCCGACAATCGTTGTGTTATTTATTTTAAATATCGGCAGCTTTATGACCGTCGGCTTTGAAAAAGTGCTGCTGATGCAAAATAATTTAAATGCCAAAACATCGGATGTAATCCAGACATTTGTGTATCAAACAGGTCTGCTGGAAGGGCAATACAGCTTTGCGGCGGCAATCGGGCTGTTCGATTCAGCAATCAATATTGCATTGTTGGTCGTGTTTAATTATACAGCCAGAAAGGTAAGCGGCAACAGTCTATGGTAAGGAGGTTTAGAAGATGAAGAGGTTTACGCTCTCAGATAGAGGATTTGACTGGATCAATACCATATTTCTTCTCATTATTTTAGTATTGATTGTCTATCCATTGATCTTTGTTCTAAGTGCCTCTATCAGTGATCCGCAAGCAGTCAGCTCAGGCAGGATGTGGCTCTGGCCGGTCGATATTACGTTTAAAGGATATGAGCGTGTATTTGCCAATGATGCTATTTGGCTCGGCTATAAAAACACCATTATTTACACATTTGTAGGAACGGCCATTCACTTATTTGTTTTATTGCCTTGTGCATACGCCTTGTCACGTAAAGAATTAATGGCTAAAAAATTTATCCTCTGGTTTATTTTATTTACCATGCTGTTTAACGGAGGTTTAATACCTACGTACCTTGTTGTCCAATCCCTGGCAATGCTCGATACAATGTGGGCGATTATTATTCCGAACGTGGTAGGAGCCTGGTCCATTCTGGTTGCAAGAGCCTTTTTCCAGCAAAGTATTCCGGATCAATTAGTAGAAGCATCTAAAATTGACGGAGCTTCTGATTTCTATATATTTATACGGGTTGTATTGCCGTTGTCTTTGCCGATTATTGCGGTGATGGCACTGTTTCATGCAGTGAATTTATGGAACCAGTATTTTAACGCTTTGATTTATTTATCCGATCGTGATAAGTACCCATTGCAATTGATTCTAAGAGAGATTCTCGTGGTGAACCAGATGCAATTGAATGATCCAGGCGGGTCAGCCGAATCGCTGGTGGATCAGGTAAAAACAGCCGGTCTGATCAAATATGCAGTGATTATTGTATCGTCACTACCATTATTATTAGTTTATCCATTTGTCCAGCGATTTTTTGTACAGGGTGTATTAATCGGATCGATTAAAGAATGAAATAGACGGGAGGGATGGCGATGAACGGATTTATAGATGGATATTATCGTTTTGCTGTATGGATTACGAGATTTGCTTATCTCAATTTACTATGGATTGCTTTCTCGCTGGTCGGACTTGGTGTAGTTGGATTTTTCCCGGCTACGGCAGCGATGTTTGCAGTGGTGCGGAAGTGGGTCCATGGAGAGAAGGATATTCCTGTCTTCCAGGTTTTTTGGAAAAACTATAAAAAAGAATTTCTGAAAATCAATGTTTTAGGATATCTACTGGCTGGAACAGGATATCTCATGATAATGGAATTTCGAATTTTACGGACACAGGAGCATATCGCCTATACGATGGCAAGCTTTGCTGTTGTCGGATTGTTTTTGTTATTCACTGTGATTGTACTCTATCTTTTCCCTATTTATGCCCATTTTCAATTACGGGCAGTGGACTATATCAAATGGGCACTGCTTATTGGAATCGGTCATCCTTTATTAACCATCTTTCTTCTGGGCATCGTCATGGCGCTTATCTACCTTTTGTTTATTACCATTCCCGCTGTCCTCTTTTTCTTTGGCGGAAGTGTGATCGCATATATTTTGATGTGGGGAACGCATTTAACCTTTGCCAAAATGGAGGAAAGCCTTGCATAAATGATGTACGGAGGTGGAACGATTGGTACGGTTAGGTTTGGATATATTTTTAGAGAAAGGATATAAACGAGTGGAAGGGCAGCGGATTGGCCTGGTTACGAATATGACAGGAGTAAACGAAAAACTGCAGCCATCCATCGATTTGTTTACGGAGCATCCGGCAATTCATCTGACGGCCTTATATGCTCCGGAACACGGCATCCGCGGAGATGCGAAAGAAGGGCAGGAGGTATCCTCTTCCATAGATGCTAAAACAGGGCTGCCGGTATACAGTTTGTACGGAGAGACAAGAAAGCCAAGTCAAGAGATGCTTGCAGATGTGGATGTGCTGGTCTTTGATTTACAGGATATCGGTTCAAGATACTATACGTACATTTATACCATGGCTTATGTGATGGAGGCGTGTATGGAATATGGAAAGAAGCTGATTGTCCTTGACCGGCCCAACCCGGTGTCCGGTCTGAACATGGAGGGGAATCTGGTCGAACCGGATGTGCGTTCCTTTGTCGGTTTGCTGCCAATCCCGAATCGGCACGGCATGACTATAGGGGAATTGGCATGGTTATTTAAAAAGGAATTTGCTTACGCATGCGACCTTTCTATTGTGCCGATGGAGGGCTGGAAACGCCGTATGTATTTTGATGATACGAATTTATTCTGGATTCCGCCATCGCCGAATGTGCCTGTGGTTGATACGGCTATTTTATATCCTGGCACCTGTCTTTTGGAAGGAACCAATGTATCCGAGGGAAGAGGGACAGCGAAACCGTTTGAGTGGATTGGCGCTCCTTTTATAGAAGGGCAGAAGCTGGCGAAAGTATATAATGATAAAAAAATTCCTGGCGTGCTCGCCCGCCCTGTATCTTTTGTTCCGACTTATCAAAAACATGAAGGTGAAATCTGTGGCGGTGTACAGCTTCATATCGAAAACCGCCATACACTTCATGCCTTACGAGCAGGGGTCACTTTAGTGGAAACCATCGCAGCACTCTATCCGAATCAATTTCAATTTATCGAAAATGAAAATGGGAAGTATTTTTTTGATTTACTGGCAGGAACCAAGCGTTTAAGGAAATACATCTTAGCTGGAGAAGCAGAAAAGTATATAGAGGAAGGCCAACAGGAGCTGGGGAAATTTAAAAAAACGCGAAAAAAATATCTTTTATATCGTTAGAATCATTACGGCAGTTATGCATCCCTCTACAATTACTGAACCGAGGAGTTATTGGATTTAATCAAAAACAGGTTCTTCTGTGAAGAGAGAAAAAGAAATGAGTTGATCCTATTGCCTTTTATAAACGGTGGAATAACGAGAATCAATGAAATGCTTTTGAGTCTCCCGCCATCTGAAAAGAAGATTGCTGATTATATTTTAAAAAACCCGGAAAAAGTCATTTCATTAACTGCCAAGGAGCTCGGGAAACGCAGTGAAACAAGCGGCGCAGCAGTTATCCGATTATGCAAGTCTTTGAATTTGAAGGGTTTTCACGATTTGAAAATCCGTATTGCGGGTGATTTGCAAAGAAAAGAAGAGTACGGATTCCGCGATATTGATCCGGATGAAACGTCTCTATCGATTATTGATAAAATGACAAATAACAGTATTCAAACGATAAGAGAAACAGCACAATTAATTGATATTGATCAACTGCAGACAGGAGTCCAATGGATGAATGACGCCTCAAAAATCCTATTTATCGGAGTCGGTGCATCGGGAATGATTGCACAGGATGCAGTTCAAAAATTTATCCGGATTAATAAAAACGCCTATGCCTTTGAAGACATGCATATTGCGGCAACAGTCATTGCCAATATGAGCGAAAACGATGTTGTTTTTGGCATTTCTTTTTCAGGAGAAACCGTTGAAATTGCAAATATGCTTCATCTTGCCAAAAAAAGAGGTGTGAAAACAATCAGTCTGACTAAATACGGAAAATGGCCGGTTACCGAGCATGCAGATATAAAACTGTATACATCTACGACAAGAGAACCTATTTTTCGGAGCGGCGCCACATCATCCCGAATCGTACAGCTGCAGGTCATGGATATTTTGTTTATGAGTGTAGCTGCCTTACAATATCCTGTTACCGTAAAGCATCTGGATGAGACAAGAGACGCGGTGGATTTCTTTAAAAAAGGGAATGAAAAGATAAAAAAATAAAGAAGATAAAAAGTGTTGCAAGGCTTCTTATTGCGGCATCAGAACAAGAATAAAAGCTTACTATACACATCCTCAAAAAAGAAAGGAGATGTGAAGCATGAAGCTGGAATCCTGGAATGACAGAAGAATAGATGCACTGGTTCAATTATGGAATCAGGAAATAGGAAAACATTTTCCAATGCGGAAGGAGCTGTTTAAACAAAATAGCTTTGAGGATGAGAATATATGCGAAAAAGCCTCCGCAATTGCTATCGATGAGGAAAATCATGTGGTAGGATTTGTTGTTGCAAAGAGATATCAGGAAAAAAAGGAAGCGGGTATGAGCAAGGAAATCGGGTGGATCCAAGTACTTCTTGTGGCGGAGAACCGGAGAAATCAAGGAATTGGCTTCTTATTGTTAGCAAATGCTGAAACGCATTTAAAGGCTGCCGGTGTAAAACAAATTCTGCTGGGACGTGACCCATGGCATTATTTTCCCGGTATCCCCATGGAATTGGCAGAAGCAAAATCCTGGTTTGAACAGAAAGGATATCAAAACAGCGGGATAGAGCATGACATGATTCGAACTTATGATGCCCATGATGAAGCGGCAATTCCCAAAATAGCAGGGATAGAATGCCAGGTGTTAGATTTAAAAGATAAGGACTTATTTCTTGATTTTTTACATCGGTGTTTCCCGGGAAGATGGGAATATGAAGCAATTCATTATTTTCATAAGGGCGGTACAGGAAGAGAATTTGCGATTCTAAAAAAAGGGCAGCGAATCATTGGGTTTTGCCGAATGAATGATGAAAAATCACCTTTCATCGCTCAAAATGTATACTGGGCTCCTTTGTTTCAGGAGGAATTAGGCGGGGTTGGACCTTTAGGAGTGGATGCGAACGAACGCGGGAAAGGATATGGATTAGCTGTTGTGGAAGCAGGAATCGGTTTTTTAAGAGAACGGGGCGTCTCCCGCATTGTCATTGATTGGACAGGGCTGACAGCTTTTTATAATAAATTGGGATACACTGTTTGGAAGAGCTATGCTGGGTATAGTAAGGATTTGTAAATACGTATTTGTTTTAAATGTATAGAAACAAACAGAAGTTAATTGCTGTTATACTAACAATAACAAAACAAAAAATTGGAGAAATGAATATGAATATAGAACAACAACTTTATAAAGTAGCAGCAGACTTAGTAAAAAAGAGATATCCTTCTGGCTGGGGCGGTGCAGCGGCGATGTATACCGAATCTGGCCATATATTGACAAGCGTTGCCCCGGAGGTGATTAATGCTTCTACAGAATTATGTATGGAAACAGGAGCGATTTTAGAAGCACATAAACTAAATACCAAAATAACGCACTCAATTTGTATTGCCAGAGAGGATGAAAATGCATCATTCGTTATCTTAACGCCATGCGGTGTTTGTCAAGAGCGTCTTTTTTACTGGGGAGAAGGCGTAAAAGCAGCAATAACAAATTCGAATAATGAAATTGAATTTAAAGCGTTAAAAGAGCTACAGCCGTATCATTGGTATAAGGCTTATGAAAATGAGGGGTGAAATACAATTTTAACAAGAGCGAGAAGAGGAGGGCTAAATATATTTGGCCCTCCTCTTCCTATATTCCCATATGCTATTCATAAGCCTCTCCAGAAACTCTAAACAAAGACTTATCCTCAATTTTATGCGTAACAAACATCAGAACAACGCCAAAGAAAATCATTCCACCGGCGACAAAGGTGATTTCTCTATAGGAAAATTGATTCGTTAATAAGAGACTGCCTAATGTTGCCCCAATCGAATTTGCTAAATTAAATACAGATGCAGCTATCGTTCCCGATAAGGCTGGCGCTTCTGTTGCTGCCAAGATGATCTTTGCATTTAATATTGGTGTGGTTCCAAAGGTTCCGGCACCGAATAAGAAGCAGGCAACATACGTCAAGATTGGGTTCATAAATAAGAACGTAATGGCAATCAGCACAGTGCCTAAAATAGTCATCGCTACAATTAACCGTTCCGTCAGTACTTCAGGCTGAATACTTCCAGAAACAAAATTACCAATAACTGCGCCTAATCCAAATAAGAATAAAGCAATTGTAATACTGGTTACATCAAAGCCTGCAATATCTCGAAGCATAGGCTCTGTAAACGTATAAGCGGTAAATACCCCGGAAAAGCCAAAGACAATAACGGCAATCAGCATCCAGACATTTTTATTCTTTAATACGGCCATTTCATTTTTTAACTTAGGAGTTTCGCTTTGCTTTATATTTGGTGTCACAATCATAAGACCAATTAAATTAATAACGCCCATCGCTGCAATAAACCAGAAAACGAGTCTCCAATCAAGTACGCCGCCGATATAGGAACCAAAAGGAACGCCAAGCATAATGGCAATCGTCAGTCCGCCCTGCACAGCAGCAATGGAGCTGGTACGTTTATGAGGCTGAGAAATTTCAACTGCCATGCTCATACATAGTCCAAAGAATGGGGCATGCATAATTGCAGAGAAAAGTCTGGAAAGTAGCAGTACCTCAAAGGTTGGAGCGGTGGCCGCAATAATATTACTTATAATAAAGATGGAGATAAGTGCGATAAGCAGCGGCTTCGGTGAAAATTTAACCGTTAATATCCGAAGCAGCGGGCCGCAGACAGCAACACTGATCGCGTAAACGCTGAGCAGTAACCCAGTGGTTGAAACAGGCACATCTAAATCTGCCGCAAACTGTGTTAATAAACCAGTAACGGCATACTCTGTCATTCCAATCGCAAATGTACCAATCATAAATACAAATAGAATCGTATTACGGGAGAATTTCATCGTCATTTTAACACTTCCTTTCTGTCCGTCTAAAAAAACAATAGCACTATCATAGTGGAACAGAGACCTATTGTCTAGGTATCTGTTTGAAAAAAATAAAGAAATAATTTTCAGATTAATGGAAGCGCAGAGCAAATGCTTGCTGTGTAAAAAATAGGTTTTTTGAAGCTGTAAATAAGAGCAAATGAAAAGAAGTAGAAAAGCTAAAAAATGGTATAATAAAAGAATCTTGATTCCGTGAAGGAGGATATAATAATGACAGCAGACACAAATAAGATTGTGCCCCATCTTTGGTTTGATAAAGAAGCAAAAGAGGCAGCGGCTTTCTATACGTCCGTTTTTCCAGATTCTCAGATAATCAGTGAATCGGTTATTCCAGACACCCCATCAGGAGATTGCGATTTGGTTTCTTTTGATTTATGGGGGCAGCGATTTATGGCAATCAGTGCAGGGCCTTATTTCTCATTCAATCCATCCATTTCGTTTATGGTAAATTTTGATCCGGCAAGAGATAAAAACGCTGCCGAACAGCTTGAAGCAGTTTGGGAAAAGCTGTCTGATGGCGGTGTACCGCTGATGCCGCTTGACTCGTACCCTTTTAGTAAAAAATATGGCTGGATACAAGATAAATATGGATTGTCCTGGCAGCTTATTTTGACGAACCCGGAAGGCGAGGAGCGCCCGCTGATTCTTCCATCTATGATGTTTACAGGGGAAAATGGAGGAAGAGCAGAGGAAGCCGTTCAATTTTATTTATCTATTTTTAACGACAGTAAAAAAGGGAACATGGCTTATTACCCGGCAGGAATGGAACCAAATAAGGAAGGCACGGTTATGTTTTCCGATTTTGCACTTGAAAATGTCTGGATAACGGCAATGGATAGCGGACTGGAGCATGGTTTTCAATTTAACGAAGCTGTTTCTTTGCTGGTTAACTGTGATACACAGGAAGAGATTGATCATTATTTTGAACAGTTGTCAGCTGTACCTGAAGCAGAGCAGTGCGGTTGGTTGAAGGACAAGTTCGGTGTTTCCTGGCAGATTTCCCCAAGTGAGATGGATGAAATGATGGGGAAGAATGCCACAAAGGAACAAATTGCCAGAGTGAATCAGGCAATGATGCCAATGAAAAAATTGGATATAGAGACATTGCGAAAGGCATATAGGGGGTAGTAAGATGTATCAATTAAAAACGAAAGAAACAGATAGTAGTGTCATTGAATTTATTGAGCAGGTAGAGCAGCTGAAGAAGCGGGAGGATGCATACCGTCTGCTGGATTTATTTACAGAAACGACGGGGTTTGAGGCGAAAATGTGGGGGCCGAGCATTATCGGTTTTGGCAGGTATCATTATAAATATGATTCTGGTCATGAAGGAGATGCCCCTTTAGTCGGCTTCTCTCCGCGTAAAGCAAAAATCAGTCTTTATTTTGCGACAGGTGATACAGAGCGGGAGCATTTGCTTGCGAGGTTTGGCAAGCATACAACTGGCAAGGCCTGTGTGTATATTAATAAAGTAGCAGATATTGATGAAGAAATATTAAAGGAATTAATCAAACAGTCGGTGACGTTTTTACAGGAGAAGTATCCGGAAAAGTAGGTGGATTCTTAAGTTTGCCATCCGAAGACTCAAGCAAGGCCAGAAGGATAATAAGACGTATGAAATCAAACATTCATACGGCTTATTTATTTTATCATTCCTTCTGAATCAAGCATCAATTACCCAGTGTTCTTTTAAGTAGCAGGCTAGCTGAGCATTTAACACATCCTCTGAATCTTTTAAAGAAATCTGAAGAGCGGATTCGATTTTATGAATGCGCTGATATAATGTATTAACGTGAATATGAAGAGCTTTTGCCGTTTCCTGCATACTCTGGTTATGCTGCATATAAATTTGCAGTGTTTCAACGAGATGTGAGTCATTTCCGTTAGGAGCCATGATTGGTTCAAAAAAATCATCAACAAAAGAACGTATTTCTTCTTCTGAATGAGATAGGAAGAGCTGATTGATTCCGATATCTTTGAAATTTAAGTGCTTGTTCCATATCCTTTTTTCCTGCAGCTGATTTAGCGCTTTATAAGCTTCTTTATAACTTTTGCTAATTTGAACAAACTGAACTGCTCTTCCTCCAATTCCCGCGCGTGCTCTCACGGAAGTATTAGAAAGTACTTTAGAAACAAGCATTTCTGCTTCTTGTGCAGTGGAAGCCTTCAGCAAGGTAATGATGGATGAATCCTGCGTATATAGAACATGGAGGTGCTTTTCCAGCTGGTTTTTAAGAAAATGTAAAAAACGTTGCATATATAAGTTTATAAATGTAGGATTCATATCCAATGCCACTTCGAATATAAGTGCAAATACAGGCTGTGTTTTCTCCAGTTTAAGTTTTTTGGCCGCTTCTAACAACTCTGCATTTGTCTCGGCAAGAAGTAAATGCTGAAAGGCTTCTTCGGAGACTTTAAACTGATTGTTTGTTTCTGTTTGCCGATGTGTAAATTCAAGTGCCAGAATAGGAATGCCTTGTTCCAGCACCATTCGCTGTGTGGAAGACAGGGTCATTTTTGCCTCAAAAACAACGTATCCCAAACAGGTACTCGAACCCACGATGGGATACACCTGATGTAAATAATTCTTGGGAGACCGGACATAGAATGATGTACTTAAGGACTTGCTGTCATTCCATTTTTCGAGGTGTTTATCAATAAGATAGAAAGCCTCATTTTCATCCTCGTCAATAGAAAAATGGAAAGCATCGATCAATGAAAAAGAAAAACCAATAATTTTTTCTAAAGCATGTTTGATGTGGTAAATTCCTTTATTTTCTAAGGAAAGCTTTACGAGTCGTTCGTGAATTTCTGTCCGTTTTTGTAACAGGTGATTTTGTTTCTGCATCGCTTCAAAAATATTCGAATTATGTAACGCAATACTGATTTGATCAGCGAAATTTTTGAGCAATTCCAATTCAGATTTATCAAATGTTGCTTGTTTAAATTGATAAAGAATCAAAACACATTTAGTTTTTTTCTGTACTTTGACTGGAGCACATATAACAGATTTTACATCTTTAAAAGAATAGGCCCTCCCCAAATAACGAAGGTTCATATTAGACATATTCGCACTTGCTTGGAATACCTCACTGCTTGTCTGATATACTTTAGCCTCCCCCTCCTGAAATACGGAACCAATCATTCCTTCCCCGGGCTTCATTCTCATATGCTTCATTGTCTCGTTATCAACCAAGGCGGATGCTTTTCTGACTTTTAGGCATTTTTCCTGTTCATCATAAACCCATAACACGCCAACATCGGCTTCAGGGATAACTTCCATTGTCGTGTCAATCATTTTAGAAAGTAATTCATCCAGATTGGTTAAAGCTGTAATGGCATTGATACAATCGTAAATCTTCAGCAGCAGCCTTTTTTGAGTCTGTTCCATGATTCTTTGAGCATAAAAAGGAAGCTCACTGGAAAGCTGTGCTTCCATATCGTCCGAAAGCTTAAAAGAGGAAGGAAGCCGAAGGACATAACGTACATCATATGCGTATTGAAAATGGATGTCTTGACTTGTTTTTAACCCTCCGTCGGTATAGGCGATATCATTTGTAAGTAAGGGAAAATGAGTTGGCGGTTCAAAAATAGGCAATTCGTGATTATCTATTTGTTTAAATCGATTCGAGTTATTTTTTTGCCATAACTGATAAGGAACATCAAGTATGAATGTAAGGTTATCTGACATAATTAGCTCCTTTCAGAGTAAGAAGATAGATGAATATACATATATTTTAATTAATTATAGATGTTTATACACTATTATTGCAATTATTTTTACTATAAGATAATTATTAATATTATATATGGAGGCGAAAATGCATGAAGACAGATGAAAACAAAGTTACGAGTCAAATTGAAGCAATTATCGAAGAAAAACGAGAAGCATTTTTTAACGTAAGCGATCAGATTTGGCAGACACCGGAGATACGGTTTGAAGAAGAAAAGTCTGCTGCTTATTCCTCTGATTTTATGGAACAGCAGGGATTTCAGGTGGAACGCGGTGTGGCTGGAATTCCGACAGCATTTGTGGCAAACTTTGGAAATTCGGGACCGGTAATTGCCATATTAGGAGAATATGATGCCTTACCGGGACTCAGCCAAAAAGCAGGTGTGACAGAATATATCCCCGTTGAAACAAGTGGAGCAGGACACGGATGCGGACATAATTTACTTGGTGTAGGTGCAATGGCAGCAGCTGTTGCTGTAAAAGAATACTTAGAGAAAAATAATCTGGAAGGGACGATTCGTTATTATGGATGTCCTGCCGAGGAAAGCGGCTATGCAAAGACATATATGGTTAAAGCTGGACTGTTTGATGATGTAGCAGCATCCTTCTCATGGCACCCTCATTATTCCAATTCTTTATTCCATGGACCATCCTTAGCGGTGATTCATGCTACGTTCACTTTTAAGGGGAAGAGCTCTCACGCCTCTGCTTCACCGGAACTTGGAAGAAGTGCATTGGATGCTGTCGAACTGATGAATGTAGGTGCGAACTACATGCGCGAACATATGATTGATGAAGCCCGTGTACATTATGCGATTACGAATACTGGCGGAAAGTCTCCGAATGTGGTCCAGCAGGAGGCGGAGGTTTCTTATTTTGTTCGTGCGCCGCACGCAGAACAAGCCCGTGCGCTATTTAAACGACTGAATAAAATTGCAGAAGGGGCAGCGTTGATGACAGAAACAAAAATGACCTATCGAATTGAAGGAGCATGTTCTAATCTTGTTCAGAATTCGGTATTGGACAAACTGCTTCATAAAAATATGCAGGAGCTGCAGCAAGATGGATTTACTGAGGAAGAAATAGAATTAAGCAAAAAATATTACGCAACATTGAATGAAGATGATAAAGCTTTTGCTGCACAGCTAGTTGGGAAGAAAAGATCGGAAGAATTGGCGGAAAGACCGCTCATCCATGAAATCACACCGTATATAGAAGCACCGGAGTATCGAAAAGGGGCAGGGTCGACCGATGTAGGTGCAGTGAGCTGGGTGACACCAACTGCACAGCTCACTGCAGCAACCTGGACCTATGGAACACCATTTCATACATGGCAGGTCGTATCTCAAGGAAAGACAACCTATGCAAAAAAAGGCATGCTCTTTGCGGGTAAAGCAATTGCCAGTACGGTTATTGATGTACTCCGCAAGCCGGAAGTATTAGAAGATGCTGTTAAAGAATTATATGAACGTGAGGCCGGTCCAGAAAATTATCAATCGCTTTTGCCGGAAGAACAAGAATTGCCGTCATTAATTAAAAATTAAGATATCGTCACTAGAGGGGGAAGACAACATGTTGAAACAAATTCCAGGATACTTAAAAGATTGGCGGCTGCATGCTGCAGCTCTTTTAATTGTATTGCTTGCAGAATCGATCGGCACCATTTCATTCGAACTTGGAGCTGGAATGATTCTTATCCTGCCAATGATTTATGCTTTTATATTGGGAATTGCAATGGTATTTACTCCGGTTATCAAGGAGAAGCAATTTAAGCATTCAGAAATAATGACAACAGCTTTAATAGGGTTGCTTGTTGCAAAAGTAAGTCTGAATATTGGCCCGGCAATTAGCATGATTGTTCAGGTAGGCCCAGCTATTTTACTGCAGGAAATTGGAAACCTCGGTACTGTTTTACTGGGTCTCCCCCTTGCGATTTTATTAGGAGTAAAGCGAGAAGCGATTGGAATGACATTTTCCATTGCAAGAGAAGGAAGTTTGGCTATTATAAGTGATAAATTTGGTTTTAATTCTCCAGAAACGAGAGGTGTTTTTTCGATATACTTATTCGGATCGATCTTTGGAGCTGTATTCTTCGGATTAATGGCAAGTTTATTGGCTAGTTTTACTCCATTAAACCCGCTGGCACTTGCGATGGCATCAGGGGTCGGAAGCGCCAGTATGATGGCTGCATCAAGCAGTTCTCTATCAGCTGTATACCCGGAGATGGCAGCAGAGATTCAATCATTAGCCTCGGCCAGTATGATTTTATCCGTTGCGACAGGCTTTTTTGTATCTATTTTTATTGCACTTCCGCTGGCAGAAAAGATGTATCATCTGTTAACGAAAAGAAAGTCTGATAAGGAAGCGGAAGAAAAGAGGGAGGTAGGATCATGAGCAAACAGTTATTTCACACGGTATTGGCTTTGATTTTATCAGCAATTATTGTGTTGATAGGAAATTGGATTGGTTATGAAGTTGTCCCGACAGAGGCCTTAATGGGAATGTTGGTTATTATTTTAATTGCTGGAGCCGGCTTTGCTTTAAAAATGATTATTCCGTGGAAGACGATACCGGGCATTCTTTATGTTGCAGGGATATCCATTATTGTCTCCTTGCCTATAACGCCTGGTTCTGAGCAAGTTATTGAATGGGCAAGTGCTATAGATATTCAAGCATTTACTACTCCGCTGTTAGCGTATGCCGCTATCGGAATTGGTAATTCATTGGCTGATTTCACGAAATTGGGTTGGAAGAGTATTGTAATTGGTTCTATGGTATTCTTAGGTACATTTTTGGGATCAGCGATCATTGCAGAAATTGTTTTAAGAATTCAAGGTATAGTTTAATAGCTGAACATCCTCTTAAAAATAGAAAAAGAACCAAACATTATACAACGCAGTCTGCTTTGCTATAAAATATATAGTGAAGTCATTGTAGAAAGGGATGTATAGAAACAATGAGGGAAGATGTTGTAAAACAAATCGAAGAAATTATCGAACAGAAGCGGGAAGCTTTCTTTAAAGTAAGTGACCAAATTTGGGAAACACCTGAAATTCGTTATGAAGAAGAAAAGTCTTTCCAATACTCATCGGATTTTATGGAAGAGCAGGGATTTCAGGTAGAACGCGGGGTAGCGAATATTCCAACTGCATTTACTGCAAGCTTTGGGAATAGTGATCCAGTTATTGCGATTTTAGGGGAATACGATGCTTTACCCGGGTTAAGTCAAAAAGCTGGCGTGACAGAATTTGATCCAGAAGTACCTTATGGACCAGGGCATGGCTGTGGTCATAATCTGCTTGGTGTCGGATCGATGTCTGCGGCTGTTGCGGTAAAAGAATACTTAGAGAAAAATCATTTAGAAGGAACCATCCGTTATTATGGGTGTCCGGCAGAGGAAAGCGGTTATGCCAAAACATATATGGTTAAAGCGGGATTATTTGATGATGTGGCTGCATCTTTTTCTTGGCATCCGCATTACACAAACGGTTTATTCCATGGGCCATCTCTGGCAGTTATCCATTCTACCTTTACTTTTAAAGGGATAAGCTCTCACGCAGCAGCTTCACCAGAACTGGGAAGAAGTGCGCTTGATGCGGTGGAATTAATGAATGTCGGCGCGAACTACATGCGTGAGCATATGATTGATGAAGCACGTGTTCATTATGCGGTTACGAACACTGGAGGGATGTCTCCAAATGTTGTCCAGAAAGAAGCAGAGGTTTCCTATTTTGTACGTGCTCCGCATGCAGACCAGGCGCGTGCTTTGTTTAAACGGCTCATAAAAATTGCGGAAGGTGCTGCGTTAATGACAGAAACGTCCATGGAACACCGCATTGAGGGCGTATGCTCCAATCTTGTTCAAAATGCAACGTTAGATAAAATGCTCCATAAAAATATGAAGGCCTTAGAGCGTCCGCATTTTACAGAAGAAGAGCTGGAATTAAGCAAGAAGTACTATCAAACATTAAATGAAGAGGATATTGCATTTGCTGCATCCTTGGTCGGCAAGGAAAAAGCGAATGAACTCGCAGCGCGCCCGCTTATTCATGAAGTGGATGCCTATCGCGAGGCGCAGGAATATGTCAAAGGCTCAGGCTCTACAGATGTAGGAGCGGTCAGTTGGGTGACGCCTACTGCACAGCTGATGGCAGCAACCTGGACTTTTGGGACGCCATTCCATACATGGCAGGTTGTATCACAAGGAAAGACTTCCTATGCTAAAAAAGGAATGCTTTATGCAGGGAAAGCTATAGCGAGCACCATCATTGACGTCCTGCAAAATCCAGAGGTTCTCGAGGATGCTGCAAAAGAGCTTCGTGCCCGTGAAGCAGGTCCGGAAAACTATGTGTCCTTGTTGCCGGAAGATCAGGATTTACCTTCTATGCTTCGTAAATAGGCTGGAAAAAGCCAATTCTTGTTGAAATAAGAAACAAAATCTATGCTCCCTTTATCATTGGCAGAGAAAGAAGAAGGCTGCTTTTACACGATAAAGGGGGCATTTTAAGATTCATAATAACGGTCCAGTTTCTTAAATTTATTCACCACGAATTTGAATACAATCCCTATCAGTATATAAGGAAAGAAGGAATAGATATGTTTCCAGCTATGCAGTTCATATATCTGTAACCAGACCAGAAGCGGTTCCAGGATAAATGCGAACACAAAAGCATTTATAGTAGAGGCAACTATAAAGGATTTCCATGTACGAAAATATTGGTAGACAAGCATATAAATAAAAGGCATCTGTATGGTATGTATTTCAGCAATCTGAGAAACCGGCAATAGTGTATTTGTATAATGCCATAGAAATAAAGAAACTCCTATTGCGTCCCCGATTACTCCCACAGCAGTAACAAAAAAACCGTATGTGACGACCTCGAATATTCTTTTTTTATCTAAAAAAATTATCCATACAATAAAAATACCAACAGTAGTGACAAAAAGAATCCACCAGCTGATGGTAAATAAGTTTTCGTGTAACCAGTACGCCGTTTTTACTTCTCTATACTGTTGTAATAATTCAATTACTTCATTCCGAGCAGATGACATTTACGTTCACTCCTTTATTTAAAGAAAAAGTAAAATGATGAATATAGATGAATAATCATTTTACTTTTGCTACACCTAAAGCCAGGTGTTCCCATAGAATATTCTCTACTAACTCAGCCATTGTTTTCTCGCATTCGACAATAAGAATGACCTCCGGACGCTTTCCTTTTAAAAGTCTTTTTCGTTTCTTGAAAACCTTCTCTGTAAACAGCCTGATGGCGACTCCTAAAATAAATCCAATCAGTGCAGTAATCAACCCCCAATAAATTGGCCCCCACGTTAATTCAAAACCGATACTGGTGCCGATAACAGAAAAAGCCGTAGCAAGGGCAACTCCAATATCAATCAATGAGGTGCCGTCAGAGTTATGCAAACTATCAAACAACTTACGCTTTTCACCTCGATTATCCAGGGGAACTGCATAAATACTTGCTTTGTGGATTCCGTTTTTTTCAAGTGTGGCAATAGCCATTTCTATATAAATGTTATTTTCTAGTATCGCGTAAATTTGCATCATTATTCATTCACTTTCTCTCCCTTTAGAATTTGAAAATTAGAGTTCTGGTACTGGTCCTTTAAAAATTTCCGTTGTTCTTTTTCAAAAAGTTTATTATTTTCCACCGTATTTACATATGCATCATAAATCGAAAATCCATATATAGAAGGCAGCATAAGCAAAAATTCCGCTCTTAAGACAGCAGTGGATTGACTGATATTTCCCAAAAATAATAGCGTGACAGCTTCAAGCAGATGGGACAAATACAAAAAAGCAACTGTCCAGCTGATAACGAAGAGTGCCGTAACAAGTCTATGAATATAGAGCTGCCCCAGACCTGGCACTAAAGCAGACCAAATAGCCGCCATTATGGGGTTTCTTTTATCTAAGTAGTTGATTTCCAATGAACCGATACTGAATAGATTGAAACGATGATCTTCACGCTCTGCCAGCATATAAACCTTGTTCATATCTACCGTTGTTCGGTGACTGTCCCATATAGCAAAGAAATAGACGGGTAAATAGGCTAAAAGCCAGCGAGAATCTAGCACGTTTGTAGCCATATCAAATTTTCCCTGGAATGAATAAATAATGGCTAAATTTACGTTCGCATTTAAATTAATAAAAACTTCCCAAATAAATAAGACAAATCCGCGAAGATATTTCGATAAAAGCAGATGACCAAATCCTGGATAAGCTGCACTCCACCATGCAATAATCGAGGGACTTCTTAAATGAAGCTGTGTGGTGCCAAGAACACTGACATGAGCTTTATAACGTCTGGCGGTATTATCGGTTAGATGATTATCCATGAAGGCTCTCCTCGTTTTCCTATTTTTTAACATCTTTTCCTTTTACCCAATGTTTTATACGGAATGTCCTATTAATTGGGATTTTATAGGCGGTTCATGTTGCTGAATATATACAATCCATGTCAAATGAATTTCCATCCAGTTAACTTTCTGAAAAGGCAGCGATATACATGTATTTATCCAAAAAAAGATAATAAAGGCGCCAATTGTTGTCACAAAAAGAATCCACCAGCTGGGTGCGAATGCAGGCTGCAATCCGTAATAAATAAACTTTTTATCAGGCGAAGCAATCGCTTGAAAGCATGGTTAGAGAACCTCTTCAGTTTCTCTGTCCGTATATATTTTTAATAAAATCCATCTGATCAGTCCGCCGACTGCTAAACCGACCGGTGTAGACAAAATAGGCAGCCATAATGGACCAATCAAGTAACCGGCAATGGTGAAGGTGGGCGAATAAATGACGCCAATCGTACCAAAATAGGCAGAAAAAACAAGCGGCAGATATGCAAAAGCCTTTTCCCCGCCGCCAGCATTTTTATAAGCATCCCATATCGCATAGAAATATAAACACGGATAAAACATTAACCATAAATAGTTGGTCTGTGCGATGGCTTCCTCGATTTTAAGGTTGAAGCTCAATACAATAATTGTATTCAAATTTCCCATCACGTTAACTAAGAATTCCAATCCAATAAACAGAATTCCCTTTATATAATAACCATTTAGTAACTGAGCAAATCCAGGCAGAGCAATGCTCCAAAGCACTGCTTCAAGCTTCTTGCTTTTTCTTGATAACGTCGTCCCCATTGGTTCACCCACTTTGTTAATTTTCTTATCATCCATTCAGGAAGGGCTGTTTCGATAGTTTCATTTTGGTATAAAAGCCATATTCAGAGTAAGGTAAGGTTCAACAACTAAACGGAGATAATTTGTGAAGATGTATTTTTTATTGACCAAATTGCCTTAATGATAACCGGCTGCCTTGTTTAATGATGCTTGTTAGGTAAATCATTGATTTTTCAAGAAAAAATTCGGCCTTGCAATTCAGCAAAAGCCGATGTTTTTTCCGTATGATTCAAAATGATAAATGGTATCAATTCTTCTCCTTATTCTTTGCCAGTTTTTCTCGATTTCTCGTACCTGGAGGCTGCTCCAGCCAATTGTTATCAATCATGATATCGGCACCGCTTTTTGCAAGCTTAGCAACTTCCATAGACAGCCGTTCATAATTCGCAGCCAGATCCATTCGCTGACTAGCTGCAGCGGCAGTGGAATAGTTTCCAATCCCGGCAGACATGAGCAAGGACATATGATACATCATTAATTTATCTGAAAAAGTTTGTGTTGTAGAGTCACTTACTGCTGTATCAGGTACTTGCGGTGCTCCAATATCATTGGCCATCAAGTTATCCACGAATATTTTTATATGTTTCTGAGAAACATTTTTACATCTGATCATAAAATCCTGCACCGCTTTGGAAGGGGAGGTCTGCGCAAAAGCAAGACATAACCTGACTCCCATCTCATTTGTCTGGATGTTCATATATAAATGAGATATCTCAATCGCGTTTAACGGACGTTTATCACTAAATGGATTAAGTCCGCTGAAATACTTTTTGCTGTCTACATAATCGATTTGTTTTGGAGGCTCAATATAGGGATGCCTTGAATTGATTCCTTTTTTTAAAGCAATTTCCACAGCATGATCATAGAGTGCAGTCATGTCCTGAAGCGCTTGTATGGAGTAATCCCGAATTTCTTTTTTTATACTCATCGTGACAAACCCGCTGTAAGTAATCATTCCAATTCTTGCCATATGTGTCACATAGGTTAAACAAAAAACATCGGTGAAAAGCCAGGGAGCATTCATATTGACATCCTTCTCTGTAAATCCGTTTGGAGTTGCAAAGTTCTCTTCTTCATAAATCTGATGCAGCTGGTCTATTTGTTTTGTGAAATTGTCATAGGCATGCTGGACAACAGGCTTTATTTCAGGATCATCCATATGCTTTAACATAAAGCTTAAAATGCTTTTTGCCAGCGTATCATTCATATATCCTGTCCATACTGAAGCAATCTCGGCAGCAGTTAAATGTATATTTTTTTCATCCATTTGATTTGTGACCCCTTTCGCAGGCGATATAGATAGGTTTAGATTTTACAGCTGGATATATTTTATACATAAATGAGGTCCTATTGGGAAAAAGAAGAGGAGTAACTATTTTTAGAGGTTGTTCAAAAAGTCTGGGTTCTCCTCCTTTTTGAACACGTACTATTTCAGATGACTTGAGGGGATAATGTTGGGACGATCTTTCTATTGGCAAAATAAAAAGAAAAGTGGAAAAGAAAATTTCTCTCTGGAAATCGGAACAAAACTGGCTGATAACCTGGATAATATAAGAAAAATGCTCGAGAATCCAAGTGATTTAGTAATACGTGAATTCACTATTGGCAATACGAATCATCGAATCGCAATTGTTTATATCGATGGCATCGTGGATAATGTCTACATTTATGATCATATTATGGAGGATTTGAAAAATGCTTCGGGCTTGCCTGAGGACAAACAGAAGCTTTTTGATGCGATTGATAAGAAAGTTATTACGGTAACAGGCATCGAATTGGGACACTCGTTAGATGATGTATCGAATGCCATTTTAAGCGGAAATACGGTGCTTTATTTAGATGGAGTGGATCAAGTACTTATCATGGATACGATAGGCGGAGAAAGTCGTGCTATCGAGGAGCCGCAGTCGGAATCGCTGATTCGCGGATCCAAAGAGGGGTTTGTCGAAAATATACGAACCAATACCATGATGATCCGCCGATATATTGCGGACCCTAATCTGCGTTTCAACACCTATAAAGTCGGCAGACGCTCCAAGAAAGAGCTTGTTGTGTCCTATATGGATGGTATTGTGAATCCCGATATGGTGGATGAAGTAAAACGAAGACTGGAAACAATTGATATTGATGATGCACCGGAAAGCGGCTATATTGAGCAATGGATTGAGGATAGCTTTTTATCTCCTTTTCCGCAGATTTTAAATACGGAAAGACCAGATAAGGCTTCTGAGGCGCTTCTTAAAGGAAAAGTGGTCATTCTCCTTGATCGTACGCCATTTGTATTAATCGCACCGGCGACTTTTGGAAGCTTGCTGCAGTCACCTGAGGATAATTATTGGCGCTGGTCTCTTGGAACGCTGGTTAGAATGCTGCGTTATCTGGCAGCTTTTATTTCCGTATTTTTACCGGCTCTTTATATCGCATTGGTATCCTATCATCCAGGTCTGATCCCATCTGATTTAGCATTTTCCATTGCGGCAAGCAGAGATGAGGTTCCTTTCCCGCCTGTTATGGAGGCATTGATTATGACGGCAACGATGGAATTGCTGCGGGAAGCTGGATTACGGCTGCCGACTGCGATTGGGCAGACCATCGGCATTGTTGGTGGACTCGTTATCGGGGAGGCAGCAGTTTCCGCTGGGATCGTCAGCCCTGTGATGGTCATTGTCGTTGCGCTCAATGCCATTGCATCGTTTGCTTTGCCTTCCTACAGTATTGCCATCACATTTCGAATCCTGCAGTTTGGGTTGATGGGAGCAGCTGCTGTATTCGGTCTGTATGGAATCATTCTCAGTTATATTATGATAAATATTCATATTGTGAATTTAATGAGCTTTGGTGTTCCGTATTCTACCCCATTTGCACCAAGCTTTATGAATGATTGGAAGGACCTTGTTTTACGTGCACCGATTGCAATGCTGAAAAAACGGCCTGTCTATATGCAGACCAATGATAAAAAGCTCATGAACAAAGGGGAGCGTAAACAGTGAAAAGGTTTAAATATGCAGATGAAAGAATTAGTGAAAGAGATATCATGATTGCTATCCCATCCATTGTTATTGGAGTAGGGATTCTTTCGATGCCAAAACAATTAGCATCTGTAACGATAGGGGCTGATGGATGGATCCCCTTGCTCCTTGTCGGATTATTTGCTGTTTTTATGTCTTGGGCAATAGCTAAATTTGCGTCAGGATTTCAAGGGCAAACCTTCCTTACCTACGCTTCCAAAATCGTAACAAAACCAGTAGCGATAGTTTTAAGTCTGATGTTTGCGATTCTCTCCATCTTTGTCACTGCCTATCAAATTCGTAAAATCAGTAATATATCGCAGCAATATTTATTCGACCGTACACCAATTGAAGTGATTGCACTAACCTTTTTGCTGGTAGTTGTTTATGCTGTTTCGGGATCACGCGCTGGGTTGTTTCGAATCAACATGATGTTTATGCCGATTATTCTTTCGATAGCGCTTATCATCGTGGTATTTAATGTTGGCTGGTTGAACACTGGAAACTTAATGCCTGTATTACAGACCCCCATAACTGGTTATACGCAGGTGATTGCGAATACAGGAGCCATCTCTTATCTTGGATTTGGAATTTTATGGTTTTATCTTTCATTGGTTGATAAACCTAAAAAAGCACCAAAGGCAGCTGCGCTTGGTATGTGTATTCCAGTTGGATTATATATGATGATTTTTATCATGTGTGTTGGCGTCTTTGGGAATGCTGTTACAGCTAATTTACTCTATCCGACGATAGAGCTGGCAAAGGTGGTAGAGATACCCGGCGGTTTTTTTGAACGGTTTGAATCGGTTTTCTTTGTGATATGGATTATGGCTATTTTTATTACGGCAACAATGGCTATGGACATTGGGGTCTTTGCATTGAATGCCATTTTCGAAAATGCGGAGAAGCTAAAAATTATTTTTATTTTAACACCTATCATATATTTTGTCGGGATGTTTCCGCAAGATGTCATGGAAGTGGATTTATTAGGATCAGTAATGAGTTGGATGATGCTTATTTTGAACATCACGGTGCTTATTCTATTGACGGCAGTTGCTAAAATCAGAGGGGTGAAGCGAAATGAATAAAGCATATCTATTCCTTTTTGGCTGTATTTGTTTGCTGCTCGCCGGATGCTGGGATGAAGTGAATATTGAAGAACGAGGGTTTGTGATTGGTGTTGCACTCGATTTAGCAGAAGAACAATCTGGAGATAAACCAATTATAACAATGACAGATCAGTTTGTTGTTCCTTCAGGGTTAGGCACTCCCAGCGAAGGCGGAAACAATGCTGATACTCCTTATAACAACCTATCTATTAGCGGTCAAAGTTTGTTTAAAATAACTCGGGAAATGGCACTCATTCAGGGCAATCCTCCCTTTTATGAGCATTTAAAATTAATCGTGGTTTCAGAAGAATTAGCAAGGGAACCAGAAATATTTGCAAATAGCATGGATTTACTTATTCGTGACCCCGAGATGCGAAGAGAAACCAAAGTGATCATTTCCGACCAGAAGGCGAAAGAGTTGCTGGAAATTGAATCCCAAATAGAGCCGCTTCCTGCGATGCATATTGACAGGGTAAATGAAAATATGGATAAATCAGGAGCATTGATTGAACCGCTACGAATAGGGGACCTAAATGAATACATGTTAGAAAAAAATAATTACCTTATTCCAAGAGTCGTTCCATCAGATGGAAAAATGATGTTTAACGGAGCTGGTGTCTTTAATGGAAAGACGAATCAATTAGTTGACGTTATCAGTGGATTAGAGATTGTTTCCGTCAATTTAATAACAGGAGATTTAAAAGGGGGTTATATTGAATTTGAGAGTAATGATGGAGAGATGGTTTATGAAATTAAGCGTGCAAAAAGTAACATAGAAATGGACATAGATGAGACGGGTAAACTGAACATTGATATAGAAATTGATACAGAGGGTAATATTGCCGAAGTGTTTAGCGATAATTCCTTGCTAAGTAAAGACTATTTCAATGAATTAGATAAACTGATAAGCGGAAGGATGGAACAAATCACATCCAATATCATAAAAAAGGCACAAGAGGAAATAGGAATGGACTTTTTTGGATTTAGAGAAATGATGGAGGAAAGGGATTACAAAGAGTGGTTGAAAGTAAAGGATAACTGGGACGAAGGCGAAAATATCTTTCAGAATGCATCCATAAATGTAACGGTAGATGCCACTGTCCGTGCAACAGGCACCATGGATCAGACAAGGGATTAAGAAGGGAAGTGACGTATTTATGTGGGATCAACTGACAGGCATATTACCTAATTATTTAATTCTGCTGTGTACCTTATTATCCTTCCTGGTTCCGTATGTTATTTATAAAGTGAATCAAAAGCTGCATGAATATGGAGACCCGCCGTGGAAGCATAGCAGATATGAAGAAAATAAAAACAAAAAAACATGACCCCTGCAGATGCTGGCAGGTAAACAGATTATGTTCCGTTTTTGCGGAAGATAACAGCAGCGAAGCAGGGGCAGTTAATCAATTGTTATTTCGGAAACGTCCAAATACTCAACACCGAGAACTGCAAGACAAAGCAACCTGTGATGTAAATTGGAGAAAAAGGAGTGTGTACAGATGGTGCTCGATATCATTATTCTTATTCTGCTTAGTCTGTTTATTATCATGTGTTTTTTGTTGTTTATCATGAGACGCCATTTGATAAAAAGGATGGTTGATCATTATGGGAAAACCTTAATGGAAGATCGTTATCAAGAGAATTTATTTGAAATGGTAACCGGTTTTAAACATATGGGGATCCAGCGAACCTTTGAGAATAATTTACGGGCGGAATCTGGCGATGTCTTGCACCGTCCGCTTGGTTCTTCCAAAACGTGGCCGGATTTTGAAATGCTGACATTTATACCGGCCCAAGTAGCCGCGTTCCCAACAGAATATACGGAGCAGGTAGATTTAAAGGTGAAGATAGGTCCGCAGGCCAAGCAGCCAATGGAATTAGATATTCCCTTAATGGTCAGCGGGATGGCGTACGGGATTGCATTAAGCAAAGAAGTGAGACTGGCGCTGTCTGATGCGGTAAATCAGCTGGGCACCGCACTTAATTCTGGAGAAGGCGGGGTGATGGAGGAAGAAATCGATGGAACAGATAAGTATATCCTGCAGTTTTCCAAGACAAGCTGGTCCAAGGAAGAACAGCTTATCAAGAAAGCATCGATGATTGAAATAAAATTTGGCCAAGGTGCTTTGATGAGCTCCGGTGTTGTGATTCCGGCAGAGGAACTTCAAGGAGATATTCGAAAGGTCTTAAACCTGGATGATGGAGAAGAGGCCATTATTCATAATCATTTTTTTAAGGATCAAACCTTAGAAGATTTTAAAAACCTTGTCCAGGAGTTAAAAGAATTGACTAACGGCGTGCCGATTGGAGCAAAAATTGCTGCCGGCGGAAAAATAGAAGCGGACATTGATGCTTTATTAGAAATCGGCGTAGATTATATTGCTGTAGATGGCGCACAGGCAGCAACCCACGGAGCACCGCCAATCTTATCAGAGGACTTTGGGATTCCTACCATTCACGGTCTGCACCGGGCGCATCAGCATTTGCAAAAAAAGAAGGCAAGAGATAAGGTCAGTCTGATTATTTCGGGCGGAATGTTTACACCGGGACAATTTTTAAAAGCAATGGCATTAGGGGCGGATGCTGTTTATTTAGGATCGGCTGTTTTATTTACTGTCTCTCACAAGCAGGTGTTAAATGCTGTGCCCTTTGAACCGCCGACACAGGTTGTCTGGTACGATGGCAAATACAAGGATGACTTCAACAGACAGGAAGGGACGAAGGCATTAGTCAATTATTTTAATGCTTCGGTAAAAGAAATGGAAGAAGGGATTCGGATGATGGGAAAAAAAGCATTATCGGAATTATCGAAGGATGATCTTGTGGCCTATGATGAGGCTGTTGCCCGGGATTTTGATGTTCCTTATAGTGTTTGTTCGGATGAGGGAGATTCTGAGAAGAAGGAGGAGCCGATGATTGAGCTTTAGATTTTAAAATTTATACCTATTTCATCTATTTTGTTGTTGTATTTTAAATAAAGTAACCTCTCCAAGATAAATTTTGGGAGAGGTTACTTTATTTAGTGAAAAATTAATAGAACTTATCAAATTATATTTTCTTAGGAAAAAATATATTATATTTTTATATGCTTAACTATTAAAACCTCTTTAGTCAAATTTATTAGTTGGCAATCAAATTAAAATAAATTGTATCGCTGTATTCTAATTTGATTATGAATTTATAAATCATTTAAAATAATTAGAAAATTACATTGACAATATATCATATATGATGTAGGTTAGATGATATAGGATGATGAAAGGAGTAGTTGACGTGAGGGGATACCAAACCAAGAAAGATATAATTTACGAAACATTAAAAAAAGAAATATATGAAGGTGAGTATGAATTCGAAGAAAAATTGGTAATTAGTAAGATAGCAAAAAGGTTTGATAGTAGCGAAAGCCCAGTAAGAGAAGCAATGAATAAATTGAATTCTGAAGATTTAATTGAATTCAAACCACATGTAGGAGCAGTTGTTAGCACGTTATCATCAGAAGATATTAAAGATATTTTTGAATTAAGAATAGAATTGGAGGGATTCGCAACTAGGTTAGCAACAAATAATTTAGAGGAAAAAGATTTTGAAGAAATTCGACATATAGTAAAGGAATCATACAGTGCAATAGAAAAACAGGATTATGACTTGTTTGAGAAACTAAATATTGATTTTCATATGAAAATATATAGCAAATGTCAAAACAAATTACTGGTTAAAACAATACAGGATTTGTGGAAAAACACCAATCGCTACCCTTCGCTATTTAAAAAAAATGATGAACATAATAAACTTTCCGTTAAAGAACATGAGGAAATTTATTTAGCTTTACTAGAAGGCGACAGTGTATCTGCTGAAAGAAATATGTTGAAACATAAAGCACGGGCAGGAAAAGAAATTTTAAGACTTACAGAACAAGAATTTTATAAAGATTTAGATTCAGTTAGTTTATCAGAAACACAAAAAATTACAAATATGTAAAATTTTAGTAAAATAAATAAATTTAAGCAGTATATACTGGGAGGGTAGTTAAAATTCAATGAAAATTATTTCTTATAGTAATGAGAATCAAATAAGTGTAGGGGTAATTAAAGATAATGCAATAATTGATATTAGTAATGAGTTTCAAGACGTTTTATCAATTATCAAAGCAGGAAGTGAAGGACTTAATAGAATTAACCAAATTATTCATTCTAATGTTGAAAGTAGAGAAATTCAAAGCGAGCATCTATTGTCTCCAATACCTAAATTGAAGCGAAATATTATGTGCGTTGGATGGAACTACTTTGAACATTTTAACGAAAGAGCACTACAGGATATCGATTTGCCATCGAAGCCGACAATATTTACAAAAGCAACCGGAACTATTGCTGGTCCTTATGAAGGGATCCCTATTCCAGAACATTTTACAAATAAATTTGATTATGAAGCAGAGCTGGCAGTTGTTATTGGACGTGAAGGGAAATTAATTTCTGAAGAAGAAGCGGAAGATTATGTTTTTGGGTATATGTGCGCCAATGATTTATCTGCAAGAGATGTACAACAAGCTCATGGAGGCCAATGGTTTATGGGGAAAAGCATGGACAAGTCCTGCCCGACAGGCCCTTGGATTGTCACAAAAGATGAGATATCAAATGTTCAAAATTTAGATATAACTTGTAAAGTTAACGGAGAAACTGTCCAATCTAGTAATACAAGTTTAATGATGTTTTCAGTGAATAAGATTATCTCTGAAATTTCAAAAGCGATGACTCTTATTCCTGGAGATATTATTTTGACAGGAACACCCCCTGGAATTGGGGCTAAACGTAATCCACCGATTTTATTAAAACAAGGAGACGTAGTTGAAATTGAAATAGCTGAAATTGGCAAAATAAAAAATAAGGTTGTTGCTGATTATGTCTAGATTATAATACAAAATATAGACTTTAATGAGGTGAAAATATGTTAGAGAATAAGATAGATAATAGTAAACTTGGTATCACCAAAAAGGATGAATTGCAAGTTTTGGATACTAGCCAAGAGAATATTACTTGGAGATCTGGAGCAGTTGGAGAGAAAATTTGGATGGGAAGTTTGACAGTTGCTCCCAGTGCTGAATCAAATGTACAACATCATGCACAATCAAATACAGTCCATTATGTATTAAATGGACAAGCATCGTTTTTCTACGGAAAAGGATATAAAAAAGTTATAGAACTAAATGAAGGCGATTTCATTTATATACCATCTTATCAACCATATATGTATCAAAATAATAAAGATGCAACCCCGCTTCAAATTATTACCACTATGGCTCCGTCTTATCAGTTAGAATATCTGAATAAAGATGAAAGTGTTATAAATTCAGGAAATGACAATAGTCAAGAAGAAATTTCAATTGTGAAGTCTTCTGATTTAATGGATTCAACAAGTCAAACGAAAAATATGCCAAGAAAAACAGCAGTTCAAGCTCCTAACCTTTGGATTGGTCGCGTTACTGGTGAAACTGCGATGGATTCAGGAACACATCATCATGGAGAAGCAGAAACAGCTGGCTTTATTATTAGTGGTACCACTGAACTTCTATACGGTGAAGAGTATGAAGATTATGAAAAATATAACCAAGGAGATTTCCTTAGAGTTCCAGCTTATTTACCGCATATTGAACGTAATCCAAGTAAAACAGAGCCAATTGAATTTTTAACTGCCCGTAATCCTAAGAATGTTGTGGTAAACATAGATTAAAAATTAAATAATAAGTGAAAGAAACTAAAGAAACAATCAGCAGTATTTTATTTACATTATTAGTATACTGAATGTTTCGTTGAATAATTCAGAAGCAAAGAACAAGGTTTTATAGGAGGGACTAAGTTGGCATTTCCTAAAAAGGTAATAATACGTGAAGTTGGACCAAGGGAAGGAATGCAGATAGAAGAAGCACCTGTATCAACGGAAGATAAAATTCGAATAGTGGATATGATTTCAGAGTGTAATTTTCCAGTTATTGAAGTCACCTCTTTTGTAAGTCCGAAATGGGTCCCTAAAATGGCAGATGCGGAAAAGGTCGCTGCGGGTTTTAAACGATATCCTGAAACAGAATATCAATGTGTCTATCTTAACGCAAAAGGAATTGAGAGAGCTCAAGCCACTGGGAAATTTGATTTAGAAGGCGTACTTCAGATTACAGCGAGTGAAACTTTTTCTGTAAAGAATACAAATTTAACAATCAATGAGACATTTACAAAAATGGACGAACGAATTTGTACACTGAACGAATTTAATATACCAGTTCACACTATCGCAGTTATGACTGCTTTTGGATGTACGTATGAGGGGGACACCAATCCGGAACTTGTGATCCAATTGATTGAACGTTCGATAGCAAAAGCAAACTCGTTTGGTGAAAATCCTAAACATATTCTGTTGGGAGATACAGTTGGCTGGGCAAACCCAATTTCCACAGAGATGCTTGTTGGGAAAGTACAGGATAGATGGCCTGAAAAAGACATCATCTTGCATTTGCATGATACTCGTGGAATGGGCATGGCGAACGCTTATGTTGGATTGAAGATGGGGGTTACTCACTATGATTCCTCTGTGGGAGGACTTGGAGGATGTCCGTTTAGTGGGGCTAAAGGAGCTGCTGGAAATATTGCAACAGAAGATTTAGTTCACATGTGTCACGAACTTGGCATTTCAACTGGAATTGATCTTGAAAAGCTATTAAAAGTAACTGAGAAAATTGAAGGAATACTTGGAAGAGAGCTTCCGAGTAAAGTATCTAAAGGAAGAAGTTTAAATTCTTATCGACGAATTGCTTCAAATTAATTGTAAAAGCATTTCATAACAGCAGTTATGTAAGCGGTTTAATTATAAATGAAGGAAGTGATAGGTTATGCAACAGGATATATTAAATAAAAAGAGCGGCCATGATCAAAAAGTATATGAAAAATTGGATGAGATAAAGACAAAATCGAATCGGCCCTACTATCAAAAGTTGAAAGATCAAGGAAAGCTATTTGTTAGAGATAAAATTAAATACTTGGTTGATGAAGATAGTATTGAAATTGAAGATGGCGTTTTTGCACGTGAAAACGATGAACAGTTTTTACCTGGAGATGCTGTTGTTACTCTTATTGCTAAAATTAATGGGCGAAAAGTTGCGATTATCGCTAACGATTTGACTGTAAAAGCTGGGACTTGGGGAGTTAAAACGATTGAAAAAATAATGCGAATGCAAGAATTAGCTGAAAAACGAATGATTCCATTAATTTACATGATTGATTCTGCTGGAGCACGTTTAAATGAACAATTTGATACCTTTATAGATCGCCGTCATGCGGGAAAAATTTTTTATAATACAGCTCGTATATCAGGAAATGTTCCACAAATCTCACTCGTCTTTGGAGCTTCTCCAGCAGGAAGTGCTTATCTTCCAGCTCTATGCGACTTTGTTGTCATGGTAGATAAAAACGCTAGTGTTTATCTTGGTTCGCCTCGAATGGCAGAAATGGCAACTGGAGAAAAAGTATCCATGGAAGAAATGGGTGGAGCACGAATGCATAGTCAAATTAGTGGCCTTGGAGATATGTTAGTAAAAACTGAACAGGAAGCATTAGATGCCACTAAACGTTATTTGGAATTTATGCCACAAAATTGGAAAGAGACTGTTCCGCTTTCAGAGTCTATAGATCCATTACCTGGAAAAAACATTGAAGAGATTGTACCAGCTAACCAACGTGTTCCAATGGATATGTATGCTGTAATTGATCGAATTGTGGATGCTGATTCTTTCTTCGAATTTAAACAACTATATGCGAAAGAGTTGATTACAGGATTTTGTAGAATCGGTGGAAGAGCAGTTGGAATTGTGGCAAACCAATCCAAAGTAAAAGGAGGAGTACTATTTCCTGAATCTGCTGAAAAAGCTGCGCATTTCGTATCTTTATGTGATGCATATAATGTCCCTTTACTATTTTTAGTAGATTTACCAGGCTTTATGGTTGGAAGTAAAGTTGAAAAAGAAGCGATTATCCGCAGGGGAGCAAGAATGTTATCTACAGTAGCAAATGCTACGGTGCCTAGGATTTCAGTTATTGTGAGAAAAGCCTATGGCGCTGGATATGTGGTAATGTCAGGCGCCTCCATGCAACCCGATGCGTGTATTGCGCTTCCACAGGCACAACCTGCTGTTATGGGTCCTGAGGCAGCAGTTAACGCAATGTATTTTAATAAAATTCAATCTATAGAAGACCCGGAAGAGCGACAAAAATATATTATTGAGCAAAGAGAAAAATATAACAAAGATATAAATGTATGGAGCCCAGCATCACAATTGTTTATAGACGATGTGGTACCTGGGGATAGGCTCCGAAATGATTTGATAAATCGCTTCGAATTATATTCAGAAAACAGGGATACTCTGGAGGGAATTGCTGATAAGAAAACAGTAGTCAGAAGAGGTTAAGTATTATTTTTAATAGCTCAAAGGAGGTTTAGGCTAAAAGTGGTCTCTCTTAAAAGTCGAAGAAAAACATTTGAAATAAAAAGTAAAGAATGGAGTCCTGAACCTGTTCATGAACTTTTCTTTCAAATGGTCAACCAATATAAAAATAGTGAATTCATCATTTGTGAAGAAAAATCTTGGTCTTATTCAGATGTGGAAGATTTCAGCAAGCGATTTGGTGCTGGGTTAATCGATTTAGGATTGAAAAAATATGATCATGTAGCTTTAATTTTTCCAAACTATGCAGAATTTATCTTTACAAAATTTGGAGCATCCGCAGCTGGAGGAATTACGGTACCTATAAATTATAGATTAAAAAAAGAAGAATTCGCATATTTAATCAATCAATCTGATTCTTCATTTATCGTTACCGTAGATGAATGGAATGAGATCAATTATGTTTCAATTTTAAAACAATTATGTCCAGAAGTCTTTAAAGAAGAGCAATCAGAACGATTTCCAAAGTTGAAAGAAATTATTGTTTTCTCTCCAAAAGGAAAAAAATATTCAGGTACAACCGATTTTTATGAACTGATTTTTTCTTCGGAAAGAGATCGGGCGGGAAGGGTAATTAGCAATATACCAAAGTCACAGGTAACAGAGGTAACAGATATTATGTATACGTCTGGAACCACTTCCATGCCAAAAGGCGTGTTAGTTACACATGATATGATTTGGCGCAGTGCATTAGGCAGCTGCTTAAACCGTGGTTATCAAGAAGGAAGAAGAATTTTCATTCCAATTCCGTTTTATCATTGTTTTGGTTTTATTGAAGGAATTATTGCAGGAAGTATGGTAGGGGGAAGTTTAATACTTCAAATCAATTTCAATGGATCGAAAGCACTGGATTTAATGGAGCAGCACGAAGCGACAGACATCTTATGTGTGCCGACGATTGGTTTAAAACTAGTGGAAGCTCAGCAACAGCTGCCTCGTGATTTATCAAAATTACAATCCATGTACTGTGCAGGTGCTGAAGTGTCTCAACAAATGTGGAAGGATATTAAGAATCAATTGAAAATTAAAGAATTAAACACAGGTTATGGCATGACCGAGTGCGCAGCGGGAGTGTTACAAACCGATCCGAATGATGATATCACCTATCTTTCTAAATATGTTGGGCGCATCATCCCCGGCGGACATGTGGGGCTTGATGAATTAGAAGGAAAAAATATCTCATTCAAAGTCAGGGATTTAGAAACTGGAGATATCCTCTCTCATGGACAATCTGGGGAGTTGATTTGCAAAGGACCTTTAGTTACAAATGGGTATTACAACAAAGAAAAAGAAACTGCTGAAGCTATTGACCGGGAAGGCTGGTTAAAAACAGGTGATTTAGCGGTGATAGATGAAAATGGTTATATTTCTTTAACGGGAAGACTTAAAGAAATATATCGAATGGGTGCAGAAAATGTGTCACCTAAGGAGATCGAAGATGTATTAACTGGCCATGAATTAATTAACCAGGCATATGTAGTCGGTGTTCCTGATCCAGTGATGGGTGAAGTAGGATTGGCTTGGGTTGTGCTTGAACAAAATGCGTCTTTAAGTGAAAATGAAATATTTATATATGCCTCTGAATCTCTAGCTAAATATAAAATTCCGAAATATATAAAAATTGTTGAAAAAAATGAGCTTCCAATGACACCAGTAGGAAAAGTGTTAAAACGAGAGTTAAAAGAATGGTTTATTGGTGAACAACAAAAAGTAGAATCCCGTTTCTAATATTTTTAAAATATGATTCCGATGCAGTACAAATTTCTAGTGTTCCAAGTATAAGAAAATATCATATTTATAAGTGTTGAAAGAAGAGTTCGTTTACTATAAATTAAAATATCTGACGAGGTGAAAGTGATGAATATAACTTCTAACATGGCAGGAAATGTATGGAAAATAACAGTGGCAGAAGGAGATAAAGTTAGTGCTGGACAAGATGTTGTTATTTTGGAATCGATGAAAATGGAAATCCCTATTTCAGCAGATTCAGAAGGGGAAGTAGAAGAAATTATTGTTAGTGAAGGTGACTTTGTAAGTGATGGAGATGTGATTTTAAAGTTAAAACAATAGGTTACCATAATCTTTAATATAGAAAGGTGATTATTTTGTTCAAGAAAATTTTAATTGCTAATCGAGGAGAGATTGCAGCACGAGTAATTCGTTCTTGTCACTCAATGGGAATCGAAGCAGTAGCAATTTACTCAGAAGCAGATGAAAATTCTCCGCATGTTAGAGTGGCGGACAATGCTTATTTAGTTGGTGGACCACGTGTGAATGAAAGCTACTTAAATGTAGATAAAATTATTGAAATAGCGCTAGAAGCAAATGTAGATGCAATTCATCCGGGCTATGGATTATTATCTGAAAATGCTGGATTTGCAAAAGCATGTCATAATAACGGGATTGTTTTTATAGGACCAACTCCTGAAGTAATTGAGAAAATGGGAAGTAAAATTGAGGCCAGAAAAGCGATGGAAGCAGCCGGTGTTCCAATTGTTCCGGGTGATAGTACACCTTTATTAAATGTAGAAGAAGCTGAAATTGCAGCAAAACAAATTGGATATCCAATTATGCTGAAAGCATCTGCCGGTGGTGGAGGAATTGGAATGCAAATGGTTCATAATCAGGATGAATTGAAAAAAGCATTTAGTGGAAATCAAAAACGAGCAACTGACTTTTTTAGCAATGGTGCTATGTTTTTAGAAAAACTGGTTGAAAAACCGAGACATATTGAGATTCAAATTCTAGCAGATAATGAGGGGAATACAATTTTCCTCGGAGAAAGAGAATGCTCTATCCAAAGGCGTCATCAAAAAGTAGTGGAAGAGGCACCTTCACCTTTTTTAGATGAAAAAACGAGAAGAAAAATGGGGGAAGACGCAGTTCAAGCTGCTAAAGCTATTGGATATAGAAATGCGGGAACCGTTGAGTTTATTATGGACGAAAATAAAAACTATTACTTTTTGGAAATGAATACAAGATTACAAGTGGAACATCCAATTACTGAAGAAATTACTGGGGTAGATTTAGTAGAGCAGCAAATCAAAATTGCTAATGGAAATTTACTTACTTTAGAGCAATCAGATATTCAATTAAATGGTCATGCAATTGAAGTTCGAATTTATGCAGAAGATCCTAAAACATTTTTCCCTTCTCCTGGAAAAATCACAAAATTTTATATTTTAACTGGAGAGAATATTCGTCATGAGTTAGCAATTGAAGAAGGAACAACTGTCACACCATTTTACGACCCAATGATTGGAAAATTGATTGTAAAAGGAAATAGTCGTGATGAAGCAATTAAGAACTTAGTAAACGTTCTAGAAAAGTATGAAATAGAAGGTATCAAATCAAATATTCCCGTATTATTAAAAATTGTTACTCACCCTGAATTTAAAAATGGAAATACGACCACCAATTTCATTAAAGAATATTTATTTCAAACGAAAGTTTAGGTGGCAACATTAAGTTCATTGTGGAAATAACTTTATTTTCACAATGAAAACAGTTCAGTGTAAAGGATGGTATTGAAATGAATAAACAAGAAATTGTGGTAGAAAAACATAAAGGAGTAGCTACTTTATTATTAAATCGTCCTAACGTTCATAATGCACTTTCAGGTGAAATGATGGAGAAGTTTAAACAAGCCTGTGAAGAGTTGTCAAACGATTCTGAAGTAAAAGTTGTCGTGTTGAAGGGAGCAGGTGAAAAGTCATTTTGTTCAGGAGCAGATCTTGGAGGAATGAGTGAAGATAACAATATAATCAATTTCAAAAAACATGTTACTAAATATAGAGATTGTTTATTAGCTTTACGCAAAATGAAAAAACCTATAATCGGTGCCATAAACGGGTATGCTTTAGCTGGTGGTTTGGGATTGGCGGTTTCTTGTGACCTAGTTTATGCAAAAGAGTCTGCTCAGTTTGGCGCTCCAGAAATTAACGTAGGTTTATGGGGGATGATGATTAGTTCTCCCTTAGTAAATAGTGTTGGACAGAAAAAGGCTTTTGAGCTGATGTACACCGGTGATTGTATAAATGCAGAAAAGGCCAAGGAAATAGGATTAATAAATGAGTTTTTTTTAGGGGAAGAATTTGAAGAAAAGGTATATGAGATGGCAGAGAAATTAAGTGCAAAAAATCCTGTAGCACTTTCTCTAGGCAGAGAAAGCATGTATATGATTCAAAATATGGATTATGAAAGCTCTTTAACATATTTAAGAGATCAGGTAGTTGTGTTGAGTAGAACAGAAGATTACAACGAAGGAATGTCAGCATTTAAAGAGAAGAGAGATCCGATTTGGACAGGGCGATAACGAATAATAAGAAGGGTGAGTTCAATGACAATGTACTTTGATGACTTTGCAATTGGAGATGAAATGATATCTCCTCGACGTACAATTACTGAGTCCGATGTTGTACAATTTACAGGCCTGTCAGGCGACTTTAATGCATTGCACATCGATGAAGAATTTGCTAAAACGACACCATATAAGACGAGAGTAGCGCATGGGCTATTATCTGTTTCCGTTGTTACTGGGTTACAAGCTATGATGGGACATGTGAATGATTCTACTCTTGGCTTGCTGGAAATTAATTGGCGATTTAAAAAAGGAGTTGTTCCAGGGGATACAATTCATGCAAAATTTGTTGTAAAAGAAATGAAGGAAACTTCAAAAAAAGACAGTGGTGTGCTAACTCGTAGTGTCTATGTTTACAACCAGCGAGGAGAACTTGTTTCAGAAGGAGTAATTATTTTACTGATGCAAAAAAAAGCTTCTTCTTTTTAATAAAACTAAGGGCGGGATAAAGAATGAGTAAAAGAATAGTGTCTCTATCTGTTGTATTAATGATGTTTAGCTTCATTTTGTCTGGTTGTTTAAATGAAGATTCTTCTGCTTCAACAGAAAATTCAAGCGGAGAAACATTTAGTTGGAGAATGTCAAGTACGTATCCTTCTGGCTCAATTCAATTTGAACGAGATAAAAGATTTGCAGAACTTGTGAATGAGCTTAGTAATGGACGGTTAGATATTACCTTACACCAAGAGGGCGAATTAACAGCCAGTGATCAGTTGTTAGATACGGTTAGCAACGGGACAATTGAAGCAGGGGGGGATTGGCCTGGTTCATGGTCTGGGCTTAATTCAGCATTTAGCTTGTTAGGCACAAGTGCAGCTGGAATGAGTGTTTTTGATTATGCTATGTGGATTCAATCAGATGAAGGAATGGAAATCTACAATGAAATTTATGGTCAGCAAAATCTTGTCTACTTTCCGTACAATATTCCAGCTACTGAATCAGGTATTCGATCAACTGAACCGATTGAAAGTCTCGAAGATTTAAATGGTTTGAATATTCGTTTTGTAGGAACTGTACAATCTAGGTTAATGCAAGAATTTGGAGGTAATCCTGTCAATTTGCCAGCTGGAGAATTATATGAATCGATACAAAGAGGAGTAATTGATGCAGTTGAATTTAGTGGACCATCGGGAGATAAAGCACTGAATCTTGATGAAGTTACAAACTATGTTGCAACACCTTCTTGGCATCAAACTGCTTCTGTAACAGGAGTAATGATTAATCAAGATGTTTGGGAGTCTTTACCTGAAGATTTACAACTTGTCGTTGATACGGCAGCAAAAACAACAATGTTGGAAACAACATTTGATGAGCTTTATCAAGATGCGCTCGTTACAGGTGAAATGATAGAATCAGGTTCTGTTACAGTTACTGAGTTTCCAGAAGAAGATGTGGAAACGATTATCGAAACAACAATTAAAATTCAAGATGAATTGGCAGAAGAAAACTCGGATTTTGCAATGGTCTTAGAAAGTCAAAAAGAATTTATGAAAACGTTTTCTGGGTATCGGGATATCATGGGACCTTGGGGATTTGGAACAAATGCAGAGACATTATTAGATTAAAATTTTCTGGTTATTTTAGAACAAATTCCTCTAATTTAGATAGTAGGGGGCTGATAAATCGGCCCTCTAAAACTCCAGTGAAGTTATTATATCCTGAGAAAATGGAAGGAGTAAGTTAATATGCGTGTTGTTCATAAAGTTATCAAAGGTATTGACACGATAAATTTATGGGTAGGAAGAATAGGATCCTGGTCTATTCTCGTGTTGACCTTGCTTATTGTATTTGAAGTAATCAGTCGAAGGGTCTTTAACTCTCCTACCATATGGACTTATGAAGTAATTACTATGGTATTTGGTTTTCATTTTATGATTGTCGCAGCCTTCGCTCTACTTTACAAAAGTTTAGTTTCCGTTGATTTGCTATATAGCCGTCTATCAGAAAAAAAGCAGGCAATCATGGATTTAATTACTTACTTTATTTTGTTTTTTCCATTTATTATCTTTGTTTTCTATATAAGTTTCGGAAATGCTGTTGATTCGTGGATTATAAAAGAGACCTCCTCATCCTTATTTGGAGCACCAGTGTACTTAACCTATACTATAGTCCCGGTTGCATTTGGGCTATTGATGCTGCAAGGTATATCTGAAGTATTAAAAAGAATCGTTATATTAGCGAAGGAGGGAAGTCACTAATGGCGGAAATCCTGGCTATATTACTGTTTGTAGGTTTAATTCTAGGGCTTATGACAGGACATCCCATCGCTTTTGTGTTGGGAGGGCTTGCTCTCATATTTGGTTTAATTGGATGGGGTCCGCAATCCGTAAGCATTTTTGTCAATGGTATCTATGACATAATGAATAACTATACTTTAGTTGCAATCCCTTTATTTACTTTTATGGCAAATTTGCTGGCTGGATCCAAAATCGCAGAAGGGTTATTTGAGTCGTTGCGGTACTTATTAGGCGGACTTCGTGGAGGAGTAGCATTAGCTATCGTTATTGTATCGACTGTATTTGCAGCAACAACAGGTGTTGTTGGTGCGTCCGTTCTAACAATGGGTGTTTTAGGTATCCCAGTTTTATTAAAGTATGGATACAACAAAAGCTTATCAGCAGGTGTTGTTGCTGCAGGTGGAACATTAGGTATACTAATACCTCCAAGCATCATGTTAATTGTAATGGGAGCTCAGGCTCAAGTATCTGTAGGGGACTTATTCAAATCAACCATTGTTCCTGGACTGCTTTTGGCGTTTTTCTATGCTGTATATGTTCTTTTTATATGTTGGAAAAACCCAGATTATGGACCAGCTTTAACAGAGGAAGAAGCAGCGGCTATGCCGATTAGAAAACGAATTACAGGAAGTTTAGTTAATTTGGTTCCTCCTTTAATTTTAATTTTGGCTGTGTTGGGTACGATATACACAGGAGTTGCCACACCAACAGAGGCTTCTGGTGTAGGTGCATTTGTGGCATTTTTAATGACAATATTTTACCGGAAGTTTAGTTTGAAGATGCTTACGGAAGCAATGTATGAAACAGCTAAGACAACGGCAATGGTTTTAATTATTATGATTGGTGCTACAGCTTTTGCATCCATGTTCTTAAGTTTGAATGGGGCGGGGGTAATACAAGGGTTTGTTGATACGTTAGGACTGAATCAATGGGGAATCTTTATATTTATGATGGTTCTTGTCTTTATTTTAGGTATGTTTCTTGATTGGGTTGGAATTATAATGATTATTTTTCCGATATTTATGCCTTTGATTCAAATGCATGATTTCAATATGATTTGGGTAGTCACCTGTATTGCAGTACTTTTACAAACTTCATTTCTTACACCTCCATTTGGGCATGCGCTTTTTTATACGCAAGGAGTTGTAAAAGGACAAATAACAACAGCAGAAATTTATCGAGGGGTTGTTCCATTTATTCTTATTATCATTTTTGTTCTTATTCTAACGTTAGTATTCCCGCAATTAGTTTTGTGGTTACCAAGTATTTTTAGTAATTAATGAAAGGTTGTGAATGAAAATGAGTAAATTATTTTCAACGTACAAGTTGAAAGGAATTACTTTAAAAAACAGAATTGTCATGTCTCCAATGTGTATGTATTCATCAAAAGAAAAAGACGGTAAAGTAAACGAATTTCATAGATTTCATTATATAAGCCGAGCTATGGGGCAGGCAGGATTGATTATTCTGGAATCAACAGCTATCAATCCACAAGGAAGAATTTCTGAATTAGATTTGGGAATCTGGAAGGATGATCATATAGCAGGTCTTACAACAATCGTGGATGCTGTTCACAAATTTAATTCTAAAATAGGAATTCAACTTGCACATGCTGGCAGAAAAGCCGACGTGGAAGGTCCTATATTTGCTCCTTCTTCGATTCCGTATAAAGATACAATGAAAACACCTAAAGAAATGAGTAATGCAGATATCAAGACTACTATAGAAGAATTTAAAGAAGGAGCAAAGAGGGCTAAAGAGGCAGGTTTCGATGTTATTGAACTCCATGGTGCACATGGGTATTTAATCAATGCGTTTTTATCACCGTTATCTAATAAAAGAACCGATGAATATGGAGGAACTAGAGAGAATCGTTATCGTTTTTTAAGAGAGATTTTAGATGAAATAATAACCGTATGGAGTGGCCCTTTATTTGTAAGAATATCTGCATCTGAATATCATCCGGAAGGAAACAAGATGGATGATTTCATTTATTTTGCCAAACAAATGAAGGAACAAGGTGTTGATTTAATAGATTGTAGTTCTGGAGCAGTGGTCCCAGCCAAAATCGAGGTGTTTCCAGGTTATCAAGTTCCTCTTGCAGAGAAAATTAAAGAACTAGCTAAAATAGACACTGGAGCTGTTGGGTTAATTACCTATGCCAGTCAAGCTGAAGAAATATTAAAAAACCAGAGAGCAGATTTAGTATTTCTGGCAAGAGAATTATTACGCGATCCTTATTGGCCGCTAAGAGCTGCAATCGAATTAGGAGAATCTATCGAAGGACCGAAAAGCTATGAAAAAGCGTGGAGTGAGGTATTGCCTAAAGGACTTAACAGAGTTTCTGAAAAATGGTACCCAGGAAAAGAATCATTAATTCAGCGTTAATTATAAAAGATTATAGATTAATGGAGGATTTAAAGTGAAGAGACTAGAAGACAAAACAGCTATTATTACAGGCGCCGCTAGCGGTCAAGGAAGAGCAGAAGCTTTATTATTTTCTAAACAAGGAGCGAAAGTTGTTATAACGGATATAAATGAAGAAGGTTTGTACGAAACAGAAAAAGCTATAATAAATCAAGGTGGAGAAGTAGTTTCTATCAAACATAATATTTCTTCAGAAGAAGAATGGGAGAATGTTGTATCTATTACAAAAGAAAGATTAGGAAAATTAAATGTGCTTATAAATAATGCTGGTATATTATCAAGAGAAGGGTTAGAGTCGACCTCACTTGAAGATTTTAATCATATTCAAAGTATAAACACGCAAGGGACCTTTCTAGGTATGAAGCATGCTGCACCCTTAATTAAAAAATCAGGCGGAGGGTCAATTATAAATATTTCTTCAATTTACGGTCTCGTAGGTAGTGGAGGATCTATTTCTTATCATGCTTCAAAAGGGGCAATAAGATTAATGAGTAAATCAGCTGCTGTACAATTGAGCAAAGACTACATTAGAGTTAATTCGATTCATCCAGGTGTTATAGAAACTCCAATGTCAAGTTCTATAGCAACAAACGAGGGGCATCCTCTTGAAAGTAAATTTCCTTGGCCAGAACTAGGCAAACCAGAAGATATTGCTTACGGTGCTCTTTATCTAGCGTCGGATGAATCTAAATTTGTGACAGGAAGTGAATTAGTAATTGACGGAGGCTATACTGCGCAATAGAGAAATAAGATGAATAATTTTAATGAAAACAGGAAGGTGAAAAGCTAATGGTTGTTAGAATGGGGATATTACAAAAAAAGAAAAATATAACGATTGAAGAATTTCACAATTATTGGGTAGAGAAACACGGTCCAATTGCTTCCCAAATTCCGAGGCTACGTAAATATCATCAAAATCATGTGACTAGTTCTGAACAATTAGGTATAGATTATACACGAGGATCGCAAGCGGTAGATGGTTTTTCTCAGCTCTGGTTTGATGACTTAGCTTCAATGAAACACAGTTTTAATTCAGATATTACTAAGGTGCTTTCAAAAGATGAAGAGCAATTTATTGGAAAAATGCAATTAATTATTGTAGAACAAAATGTAGTAATTCCAGTTTCTAATGATGAATCTCTTTTAAAACGGATGTCACTGCTTAAGCGCCGTCCAGATGTGGATATAGAGGTTTTTAAAAGTGAGTGGGCAGAAGTACATGCAGAACTTTTAAAAGCTATGCCTGATGTAAAAGGTTATACACAAAATTTAGTGATCGACCGTAACATTAACAGATCCCCAGCTGGATATGAAGATGTACCAATCGATGGTGTTGTTGAACTTTGGTTTGAGGATACAAACAGTTTGAAGGCTGCTTTTGCTTCAGAAGCAGGCAAGAAGGCAATGGAACATGCAAAAACATTTATTGAAGAAATTACTACCTTTATTGTAGACACACATGAGATTGTTTAACGTTATAAGGAATTCTCAAAATTTAAACCTTATGACTTAATCATTATACCAATTTATAGGTTTATTTTGGAAATTAATATTTTAATCATTTAGAAAAGCGTTTTCCTTTATGAGAGTTTATTTAAGATATTTGTTGAAACTTAGTATGCGAGGAGAAATTATAATGGGAAAGTTAAATGGTAAAGTTGCGTTGATTACTGGTGGTTCTGGCGGCATTGGTAAAGAAACAGCAACTACCTTTTTAAAAGAAGGAGCGAAAGTAGTTTTAGTTGATTTGTTTGAAGAATCGCTTAATAAAGTTAAGGAGGAACTTGAGTCTTTTGGCCAAGTAATTACAGTTGGGGCAGATGTGTCTAAAGAAGAAGACGTTAAAAATTATGTGCAAAAAACTGTTGAACAGTTTGGACAAATCGATATTTTCTTTAGCAATGCAGGTATAACAGGCAAAAAAACCTCCTTAATTGAACAAACAGCCGAAAACTTTGATAAAGTGCTTGCTGTAAATACTCGCGGTGTATTTTTAGGACTTAAATATGTACTGCCAATTATGATAAAACAAGAAAGTGGCAGTGTTATAAATACTTCCTCTGTTGACGGATTAAGAGGTTCTCCTGAGATGGCACCATATGCAGCTTCTAAACATGCTGTTGTGGGGTTAACGAAAACTGCCGCATTAGAAGTATCTGATAATAATATCCGAATAAATTCCATTCATCCATCACCAGTGAACACTGAAATGATGCGTTCACTTGAAGCAGATACGAATCCGGATGATCCGGAGTCTGTAAAAACAACTTATAGTCAAGCAATTCCATTAAAGCGTTATGCAGATTCAAATGATATTGTTTCCTTAGTATTGTTTCTAGCCTCTGATGAAAGTAAGTTTATAACCGGATCACAATATCGAGTTGACGGTGGGATGGGAGCTATTTAAAGTCAATTTGAGTATTAAATTTAATTTTATATATTATATAACCAATATTCAGTAGTGTTTAATTTAGTATCATGAAAAAAAAGTTTTTTTTACTTGCAATTGTGTTAGGTAATACATTCATTTGGCAGAATTTTAATTCAGCTCCAAATTTAAATGTGTGATTGACGTTACTTATCCAGCGATATATAATAAAATTAAATTCAGAACGGAAGGGAAAATGTGCTAAGATGAGATTTCGATTCCTAGACTTGAACAATTAATTTGATAACATGTTCAAGCTCTGCCTGTGCTTTGACGCTCGCAGAGAGATAGGAGTCGTCTGTCTTTTTTAGCTATTATAAGGAAGGTATACATGAGGTATATCTTTTTCCTGAAGGAAGTATGTAAAAAGGACAGCAGACGATTTGCTGTTCTTTTTTAATGATGAAATACAGGTACAACAAAAGGATTTCTATTTCTTTTTGCGCGGGGAAGCAGGGTGTTCGTTCTAATAAAAAATAGGGAGAGATGACGATGCAGATGCTATTGTTCTTTTAATGGATACGGGCTTGTTATCAGAAAATACAAGCTCGTATCGATCCAGTTACAGGCTATCGATACGAGAAATTAAAAAATCTCGGAGGTAGCAAATATGCAAAACATTCAATTTGAAATAAAAGACGTCGAATTAACGTATTTAGATAAAGATATTTTTTCCATCGAACGGTTAGCGGTTCATTTTATGGATCGGATTGGTATTGTCGGTCCGAATGGGGCGGGAAAAACAAGTCTGCTCCGTTTGCTGGCAGGAGAGATAGAGCCGACAAAAGGGAAAATTCACCGCCATGCAAGCTTTGCTTATTTAAAACAAATGGAATTCCCGGGTGAGGAACAAGCAGATCCAAAGGTATTAGGCAAGCTTCAGGTTCCCAATATAGAGGAAGGTATCAGCGGCGGTGAGCAGACGAAAATAAAAATAGCACAGCTTTTGGCAGCGTATAACGAAGCACTGTTGATTGATGAACCAACTACGCATCTTGATCAGCAGGGAATCCGTTATTTACGGAGAGAACTGGAGAATTATTATGGGACGCTAATGTTAATCAGCCACGACCGGAAGCTTTTAGACCAGCTCGTTACAACGATTTGGGAAATTCGTGACGGAGAAATCCATGTTTACTCCGGTAATTATACGGAGTATGAAGAACAGAAGGCTTTGGAGGAATATCTGCAGCAGGAAGCGCATGAGCAATATTTGAAGGAAAAAGCCCGTTTAGAAGCAGCAGCACAGGATAAAATGCAAAAGGCTGCGAAAATGACGAAGGGCGCAAAAGCAAATGCCCGAAAGAAAGAAGGAACGGACCGGCGGCTTGCGTCAAAACCTAAAGATGTTTCGCAAAAGGCGATGCAAAAAAGTGCCAAAGCCATGGAAAAACGGATGGACCAATTGGAAAAGGTCGATGCTATTCAGCATGAACGGCCCATTCAGTTTCATCGTTCCAAAGCGTTAGAACTGCATCATTCCTTTCCGGTAATGGGAAATCAGCTGACGCTAAAGGCTGGGGAAAAACTGCTTTTAGAAGAAGTCCGTTTTCAATTTCCTTTGGGTAAAAAAATTGCGATTACCGGAGCGAATGGTTCTGGAAAAAGTACGCTGCTGAAGGCGGTTTACGAGCGGCAGGAAGGACTGGAGATTTCACCGAAAGTAGCATTTGGTTTCTTTGACCAGCTTGCTTATCAGGAGAAGTCAGACGAAACGGTTTTAGACAGTTTAAAGAAAACAACCGATTATGAGGAAGGCTTTTTACGCAGCATTCTGCATGCTATGTATTTTAAAGGAAATTCGATTTATAAAAAACTGTGTCACTTAAGCGGCGGTGAAGCGATCCGGCTGCAGCTGTGCAGATTATTTCTTGGCTCTTACCATATTTTATTACTGGATGAGCCGACGAATTTTTTGGATATCCAGACAACGAAAGCTTTAGAAGCATTCTTTAAAGGCTATCCGGGCACCATTATTTTTGTTTCCCATGATGCAGCCTTTATCGAAAATACAGCAGATCATGTATATGAAATAAAAAATAAAAATATCACTGAAAAGTAAGGAGAGCAGGGGCAGCTATTTGCTCCTGCTTTTTTACCTTATATAATAAAAACAAAAAATCATACACTTTCCAGATGGACAAAACAGTTCACAATATCAATAATAAGAACAGACAATTCATTTAAAGCAAAAAAGGTGGACAGCATGATGAAAAAGATACTTATTATTACATGTGTCATTGTAGCAGGAGTATTTTTCCTCGTTGGAAAATGGGGAGGAGATAGTAAACTATTTGCACAAACATTACCCTCTAATATGAATGAAGCACATGAGATTAAAGAAATTACCATATACGAAGTGAAGCCGACAGGAAAGCCTAAAGCCATTTCGCTAACGGAAAAAGAAGATATTGCCAAGATTTTAAAAGCTGGTGAAGCAATGGAACTCAATGAAACAAATGACTTTGTAAGCTCTGGTTATCTGCTTCTGTTTCAAGGCTCTAAAGAAAATTATGCGTTGACCGTAAATGAAGAAGGAAACATAGATATGAACGGGCATGAAGAACATTATGATATTAAAGGAAAAAATGCATTATTCCAGGCTATTCAAGGAATGGATAATCAATGGGAGCTGTTAAAGGAAGGGGAGTTATAGAGATTTACTATTTTGACGATCTGGAGGTGAAGAAATGATTTTAATGATAGATAACTATGATTCATTTGCTTATAATATCGTCCACTATCTGGAGAATTTAGGTGAAAAGGTTGTCGTTAAATATAATGACCAGCTGACTATCGAAGCAATCGAGCAGCAGCAGCCGGAGTATATTGTCTTATCGCCAGGACCCCATACGCCTGAAGAAGCAGGAATGACATTAAAGGTCATTGAGCATTTTAAAGGAAGTATTCCTATTCTTGGTATTTGTCTCGGGCATCAGGCTATCGGCCAAGCCTTTGGAGCTGCCGTGATAAAAAATAATCCTGTTCATGGAAAGCAGTCGCTTATTTTTACTGACCAGCAGGGCGTTTTTTCACAGCTTCCTAAAAGCTTTACGGTGACAAGATACCATTCCTTAAGTATCGATTCGGACAGCATTCCGGAATGCCTTGAAGTCAGCGCGACTACAGAGGATGGAACAATCATGGGGATACGTCATAAAGCCTACCCCATCGAAGGGATGCAATTCCATCCGGAATCCATCAGCACGGAGCATGGCTATACATTGCTGAAGAATTTTCTAATGCAATATAAAAAGGCAGGTGAACTTCAAAAATGATAGAGAATACGAAAATGTTATTTGATTTTTCATTTGAAGAAGAAGCAGGTGTGCGCCGTATTTTTGACAAGCCGATGGACATTCTAATTGCTCATTCAGATGATGAAGTAGAAAATGTTTTTGCACAAATGGAAGGATACCAGCAGCAGGGCTATTATCTGGCTGGATATATTTCCTATGAAGCTGCCTCGGCATTTGATAAAAATCTGGTGACCCATAAAAAAAGCGACCTGCCGCTTATGGTGATGGGGGTTTTTAAAAGTGTACAGCTGGAGCACACAAGGCCGGCTGCTGACCGTGCCTATCCTCCGGTGAATTGGGAGATGACAACCCCCAAGCAGCAGTATCAGCAAAATATCGAATCGATAAAAGCTGCGATTGCGAGAGGAGATACATATCAAGTAAATTATACTGTTCGGATGGAAGCAGATAGATCAGTGGATGCAGATTTACTGTATGAACAATTATCTGGAGCGCAGCAGGCAAGGTATGGTGCCCATCTGCAAATAGGGGATTACCAAATTGTATCTGCCTCTCCGGAGCTGTTTTTTGAACGAAGGCAGCAGTTCATCCATACGAAACCAATGAAAGGAACCATCAAACGAGGGCGGACTCCAGAGGAAGATTCCTCTAATAAAAGGAAGCTCACTCATTCCGAAAAGGACCGGGCAGAAAATGTAATGATTGTGGATTTACTTCGAAATGATTTATCGAAAATTGCTGTGAGGGGCTCTGTTCATGTACCGAAGCTTTTTGAAATAGAAAAGTATCCTACAGTTTATCAAATGACCTCAACCATTAGGGCAGAATTAAAAAAAAACCTCAGCAATTTTGATCTATTTAAAGCGTTATTTCCTTGCGGTTCCATCACCGGTGCACCAAAGCAAAGTACAATGGAAATCATTCACGAGCTGGAGGATTCACCGAGAGATATTTATTGTGGAAGTATCGGTTTTATCACACCAAATCAAGATGCACTATTTAATGTTGCGATACGGACTGCTTGGATGAAGGATGGGAAACCGCCTGTTTATGGAGCAGGAGGAGGAATTACCTGGGAGTCGGATACGGAAGGGGAATATGAAGAAGCTTTAGCAAAAACAGCCATTTTAAAAGCGGCTTCTCCATCCTTTCAAATTGTAGAAACAATGAAATATGATGGGACACAGATACTTCGGCTGAACAGGCATCTCGCCCGGCTAAAACGAACGGCGCTTCAATTCCAGTATCCTTATTCCATGGATAATATCCGGCAACAGCTGAAGGAAAAGGTAAAGAATTATGATGGAGAACAAAGAGTACGCCTTTTATTGGGGCAGGATGGGGAAATAAACATAACCTGTACGCCGCTTATGAAAGAGTCGGAAGCAATAAAAAAAGCAGGGATAGCTTCCTCGCCAATCAATAAAAATGATATTTTTTACTATTATAAAACGACGAATCGGCAAATGTACACGTCTTTTCGAGAGCAAGCCCCTGCTTCCTTTGATGTCCTTCTATGGAATGAAGAAGAACAGCTGACGGAGTTTACGATTGGGAATCTGGTAATAAAACAACAGGGTGACTATTATACGCCGCCTGTTTCTTCGGGACTCCTTGCGGGTACTTACCGGGAAGAACTGCTGGAGCGGGGAGTAATAAAAGAAAAAATTCTATGGAAGAAAGACATCTCTTCTTTTGAAGAGGTCTGGCTGATTAATAGTGTACGAGGCTGGGTAAGGGTAACATTTTAAAAAATAATTTTGTAAAAAAGATTGCATGATTAACCGGTGCAATCTTTTTTTATGCATTATGAAATGACTGGAATATTGCTGCAGCAAAAAGGATTTATAGCTGTTCGATTATAAACATGCATGTTGTTAAAAGAAGTCGATGGCAGTCGAAAAAAAGGCAAAAAAATTTTGAGCAAAAGTATATCTGAAATAAAAAAGTTGTGATATGATGTATCAGATTCCTAAGGGAGGTTTTAAATGAAATTTTAGTTAAGGAGAAATGAAGTATGGAAAAACAAAATATGACACTGTCTATCTTGCTGATGAATTTGTTTATTGCATTTTTAGGTATTGGGTTAGTTATTCCAGTTTTACCTACTATTATGAATGAATTGAATTTGTCTGGATCTGTTGTAGGGTACTTGGTAGCAGCTTTTGCAGTTGCGCAGCTTATTGTTTCACCACTTTCTGGAAGATGGGTCGATGTGTTTGGACGTAAACGCATGATCGTTATCGGATTATTGATTTTTAGTTTTAGTGAGTTTTTATTCGGTATCGGGAAGACCGTAGAAATTTTATTTATCTCAAGAATTTTAGGTGGAGTGAGTGCTGCTTTTATAATGCCTGCAGTTACCGCATTTATTGCCGATATTACAACGCTTGAATCCAGACCGAAAGCGTTAGGCTATATGTCTGCAGCGATCAACACCGGATTTATTATTGGTCCTGGTGTCGGTGGATTGCTGGCGGAAGTAGGACCGAGAGTCCCGTTTTTCGCAGCGGCAGGTTTAGCCTTATTCACAGCGGTTTTATCCACAATAACATTACGTGAACCAGAAAGAAAACAAATGGAACAAGGAGAAACAGCAGCTCCAAAACCCGGCTTAGGAAGAATCTTTGTTCCAATGTACTTTATCGCGTTTATTATTATATTTATTACCGCATTTGGTTTATCTTCCTTTGAATCGCTATTTTCTCTATTCGTGGATCATAAATTTGCATTCACACCGAAGGATATTGCGATCATTATTACCGGAGGAGCGATTGTCGGCACGATTGCACAGGTTGCCTTGTTCGGTAAATTGGCAAATAAATGGGGAGAAATCCGTTTGATTCGTTATTGTCTCATTTTCTCTGCCATTCTTGTTACGGCAATGACCGTTGTGGAAAGCTATGCGATGATTTTATTCGTAACGATTGTTATCTTTATAGGCTTTGATTTACTAAGACCGGCTGTGACCTCTTATCTGTCAAAAGCGGCTGGAAATAATGAACAAGGCTTTGTTGGTGGAATGAACTCGATGTTTACAAGTATTGGAAATGTATTTGGACCAATTATTGGCGGGATATTATTTGATATAAATTTAAATTATCCTTATTATTTTGCAGCAATGGTATTGTTAGCAGGTATTGCTGTGGCAATGGTTTGGAAAGAACCAAAAACGCAGGCAGAACACGCATTAGAAAAAATAAAATAATTGCTGAAGAATAACTGGATAGAAGAAACGCACTTGTGCGAGCGGAAGGCTCTGAAGCACAAGTGCGTTTTGTGTATTAGCAATCATTTTTTTACAGAAAGGGAGCAACCTTCAGGAAACAAAAGCTAATCCTTTCTGCTTATATTTTCAATCGTAATCGATTTTGGCTTTCTAGCATCTCTCTGCAGTTTTAAATCGTCTGTAGAAGCCCGCATAAACGACCATGCCAGCAGAATCATGATGAAAATAACCGGGAATCCGGCAACAATACTGGCTGTTTGCAAGGTCTCCAACCCGCCGATAAACATTAACGCCATCGGCAAAATCATTAGCATAAATGCCCAGAAAATCCGGTGCCAGCGCATTGGCTCGCCGCCGATTAGTTTTCTTTGGGCTACAGCTGCCAAAATATAGGAGGCTGAATCAAAGGTGGTCGCTAAGAAAATAATAGCGAGTATCGTGAAGACAGGAATAATAAACCAGGAAATCGGCAGCTGATCCAAAATAGCAATAATGGCAGCCGGGGCTCCATATTCATTCATAAATCCAATCACATCGAAAGATTGGGACAGCTGCAGATAAAGGCCATAATTTCCTAAAATCCCAAAGAACAGGACACAGCCCAGTGTTCCGTAAATTAATGTTCCAAGAACCATCTCTTTGATTGTTCTTCCTCGTGAAATTCTAGCTACAAAGAGCCCGACAAACGGTGCATAAACCACCCACCATGCCCAGTAGAAAACGGTCCAGGTTTCCGGGAAATTCGTTGCTTCATATCCTGGAACAGAAGCTAATGGCTCAAGCCAGGTTGCCATGGAAAAGATATTATTGACAATCCGTCCGATACTTGTAAACGTCATTTCGCTGATAAATAAGGTTGGACCGAAAATAAAGACGAAGGCTAGAATAAATAACACGAGCCAGATATTTAAGTCACTCAGCAATTTAATCCCTTTATTAATACCGGAATACGAGCTGAATGCAAATATAGCAGTACATATGAGCATAATGACTGCCTGCATTCCCAGCGATACAGGAATACCAGTAACGTGATTCACGCCTTCTGCAATCATTGGCGTTCCAAGTGCCAGCGTTGTTCCGGCTCCACCAAGCAGACCGAAAATAAACAAGACATCAATTATTGTCCCCAGCGGTCCATCTGCGTGTTTGCCAATAACCGGTCGGGAAGCTTCGCTGATTTTAAGTACAGGTTTTTTGCGGACATAGTAAAAGTAAGCGATTGGCAGGGCGGGCAATGTATATAGTGCCCATGCAACAGGTCCCCAGTGGAACATGCCGTAGCTTGCTGCCCAGTTGATAGCCTCCTCCGATTCCGGTGTAATACCGAACGGCGGCCCTTCATAATAGTAAGCCCATTCAATCATTCCCCAATATAATATACTGGAGCCGATACCTGCGGAAAAGAGCATGGCAGCCCATGAAAATGTTCCAAATTCTTTTTTTGTATTTCTGTCGCCGAGTTTTATGTTACCGTTTCTGCTGAATGACACATAAAGCAGAAAGATTAGGACGCCGAGTCCCAATAATAAGTATAGAATACCAAAATTTCCTGTGACAAATTCATTTGCCTGATTAATCACGGATGCGCCGGCTTCCGGGAATAAAATCAATGGAATAACGACACTAAACAAAATAACAAGCGCTAATATGAAAGTAGGCCAGTCTATTAAACGTTTATTCATTTATTCATCTCCTCATCTGTGTTGAATGTTTTTAGGATGTCATGGATAACTGTCTGAATCAATGGTTTAAAAAGGGCCTGCCTTGTTTTGTATGCTTCCCTATATATCCGTTTACAAACAAAAGTACAAGGGACGCATGTTTCCTGGCTGAAACGCTCTTGCAAACGGTATAGTAAAAAGCAGAAATTATTTAACATTCGGAACGGAAAAGGACGGTATTATTTTTTTCGTTAGCTATTAGGAAGCGGAATTATTCCTGATAGCGGACGATGCGAATGCTGGGGCAGAATATTGTAGAGAAAAGTCGCCATTTGTAAAACGATATCATTATAATATTCTCTGCAGATTTTATCAAGGGCATTTAGATGGAGGAGGCTTTGTTCCGGGCAGTTTGAAACCGTATCGTTTATGGTAAAAATAAGGTAGAATAAAAGGAAATTGGGAAGGAGATACAACAATTTGAAGAAAACGCGATGACATTCCCGCTAAAGCAGATTCAGGCAGGCGCTGTACCAAATATATTGCAGCAATCCGAATCAGAGATGGACCTGCTGTTTCCCTATTAAAAAAGAAATATAAGGAAGTGATTCGATGACGTTTCATGAATATAAAAACTATGATGCAACGGGTCTGGCAGAGCTTATCCGGCGAAAAGAAGTACAGCCCTCTGAATTAGTAGAAACCGCCTTTAGTCAGCTGCATCAAGTGAATCCCGAGTTAAATATCACTACCCATCAACGGGAGGAAGCAGTGAAAAAAGAAGCAAATCAATTTCTTGTTCAAGAAGCTGCTTTTTCAGGTGTTCCCATATTGATGAAAAATATCTCACAAGCCATTGAAGGAGAAAAATTAACCTCAGGCTCGCGGCTGCTTCAGAATCATGTAGAGAAGCATGATAATTATTTTGTTAAAAAATTTCGGGAAGCGGGCTTTTTATTTATGGGGCATACCAACAGCCCTGAATTTGGCTTGAAAAACATAACCGAGCCAACGCTGTATGGGCCGACAAGAAATCCTTGGAACCCGGCTTACTCTCCTGGCGGGTCAAGCGGAGGGGCTGCAGCAGCTATTGCCTCTGGTGTTGTCCCAATGGCAGGAGCAAGCGACGGCGGCGGTTCAATCCGCATACCTGCATCCTTTAGCGGGCTGGTCGGATTAAAACCGACACGCGGACGAACTCCTGTAGGACCGGGAGTCGGCAGGCAGTGGCAGGGAGCATCGATTAATTTTGTATTAACCAAAACTGTACGGGACGCTGCTGCCATGCTGGACCAATTACAGGTGGTAGAGCCTCATGCTGCCTTTCAGACGCCGTTATATGAAGCGGGATATCAGCATACGCTGTCTGCCAAGCTTCCCCAACTGCGGATTGCTTTCACTACAGACTCACCGGCAAATACCCCTGTATCCGATGATGCGAAAAAAGCAGTGCTGCAGTTTGTCCGCCATTTGGAACAGAATGGACATATTGTGGAAGAAAAAACTTCTCCCGTTGACGGGGTTCAGCTGATGCGGGATTACTATGTGATGAACAGCGGGGAAATGAATAGCGTTATCCGCGGACTTGAAAAGACAATGGGAACGTCATTGACAGCAGAGGATATGGAAATCGAGTCATGGCTGCTTCATCAAGCTGGAAAATCTGTATCAGCTGCAGATTATTCGGACAGTCTGGCGTCCTGGGACCGTGCAGCAGAAATTATGTCTATTTTCCACCAGTCCTATGATTTCTATATTTCTCCGGCTGCCGCTTTTCATGCTCCAAAGGTCGGGGAGCTGACGATGACAGCGCAAAAGGAACAGGAATTTAAGGAAAGAATGGCTGTTGAAAAGGAAAAGCAGAGCATCATTTACGATATGTTTTTGCCCAGTTTAACGTACACCCCATTTACGCAGCTTGCGAACTTAACAGGGCAGCCGGCTATTTCTTTGCCGCTTTATGTCACAGATAATGGATTGCCAATTGGTGTGCAGGTTATGGCAGGAAAAGGCGGAGAGCATCGTCTTTTGCAGCTTGCCTATGAAACAGAGAACAGTGATTTATGGAAGGGCATGCAGGGCAACCCTTATTTTTCATAATAAACCTTACTCCTTTTAATATCTGTTAGAATAATGAAAAAGTAGTTTAAATAGAATAAAAGAAGTGTCGAGGAGGGACCAAATGGAAATTACAGTTCAAGATATGTTGCAGGAAGAGTTATTTGCACAGGCTGTTGTCGAGACAGGGAAATCGAACTTTTCTGAGAAGAAAATCCAATGGGTATCTGTCATTGAAATGCCTGTGGAGAATTTTGTCCGGAAAAATGAGCTTGTTTTAACTACAGCGCTTGGCTGTAAAGATGATTTGGATGCTTTCATGCAATTTGTAGAAGATATTATCCGTGCAGAAGCGAGTGCATTAGTCATTGCAACAGGGAGACATATTAATGAGATACCGTCTGAAATCAAAGCGTTGGCAGAATCGCATTGTTTAACAATGATTCGCATTCCCTGGGAAATCCGTTTTGCAACGATTGTGGAATTCGTCATGGAGGAGCTGGCACAGAGGAAAAGTTCGGAAATCCTTCAGAATGTGAAGGTACAGCAGGAGCTGCTGCAATTTCTTCTGGAAGAAAAACGTCTGCACGAGCTGCTGGAATTTATCCAAATGCAGGTCGCTGCAAATGTATACCTGACGGATCATCACTTTCGTTTGTATGATTTGGAGGAGTATTCCAAAGGAGCACAGGAAAAATGGCAGCTTGTTTTTCAAATGGAAGAGAAAATCATTCTTCGACAAGATAGATTCATGCGTGACCCATATAGGCAAAAATTTGATTTAGTTGCTTTTCTGGATAAAGAGCTGATTCAAATTCCTATTTTGCAAGTAACCGGCGAAGCGAAAGGCTATTTATTTGTAGAACTTCCCAATCAGGCAGCTTACGAGCCTTTTTTAAATAAATACGGTCAAATACTGGAGCATGCGGCTACAACGATTGCCTTATGGCTCTCTAAAAGAAATGCCGTGGAAGCAACAGAGAATAAACTGCGCAGTGATTTTGTCGAAGAACTGGCAAAAGGAAAATTTCGTAATGTGGAAGAGGCGGCTTTACGTGCAAATCCGTTAGGGTACTCTGTTTATCATACGTATGTATGCATTCTTGCTCAGCCGGAAAAACTGCGTGAGATTTATAAACAGAGGAAAAATGCATCAGGCACTTATACTTTATGGGAGAAAACGATGCTTGGCTACTTAGAGGAAGAACTGGTATATGCTGCGCAGACGTTAAAACAAGAAGTGATGATGACGCAAACAGAGGAAGCATTTTTGGTATATTTGCATATCAAGCATCAGACGGATTATCAGCTTGCGACGGATTTTTTGGATTTGGTTGACAGACGGCTGAAACTTTTTTTTCCTGAGGTAACTTTACGTTGGGGAGTTAGTGGAAAAGTAGAATCATTTACCGATTTTCAAAGATCATTTATCGAAGCAAAACAGGCAATGCAAATTGGAGAAAAGAAAGGAAATCCGCGTACATGGTATGAAGATACAGTGCTTGAGCGGATTTTGTTGCAGCTCCATCCTATTTCAGAAATGGATACCATCAGGGAGAACGTATTAGAGCCGCTGTTAATGTATCAAGAAGAAAGGAAGATTAATCTGATAGAAACATTTCTCACTTTCCAGCAGCATCGGGGAAATGTCAGTAAAACAGCTCAATCACTCCATCTTCACCGACAGTCATTGTTATACCGCTTGCGAAAAATAGAAGCGTTGACGGGACTGTCGCTCCATGATTCTCATCATTTATTCCTGTTGGAGTTGAGTATGAGAGCATGGGAAATAAACAAAGCATGAGCGGAGTAACGAGTGGAAGTACAAAAGAATCAAACGAAGAGAAAGTATGGTCCGTATGATCATGCTTTTTTTATTTAGGACGACACCCCCTAACTGTATAATAAAATAATTTTCTTTTCATACAAAATGTCGGATGATTTAAAGAATAGTTTAAATATATAATAAATTCAAACAGAAATAAATATCTTTTCATCGCAGAAGAGCATTTTTGGAAAATAGGAAGATAGGGAGGGGGCTTGTTTGCTGTGAAAGTGGCTCGAGAGGAGTACCGGGAACGTTTAGCGAAGACAAAGGAGAGTATGGCAAAGCAGAAAATAGAAGTATTGCTTATCACCAACCCGGCAAATATGTATTATTTAACCGGTTTTGACGGCTGGTCCTTTTATGTCCATCAGATGCTGGTTGTAATTGATGAGGAGGAGCAGCCAATCTGGATAGGGAGAACAGCAGATGCCAATGCTGCAAAAGTGACCACATGGCTTCGGGAAGAAAATATAATTGCTTATCCAGACACGTATGTACATTCGCAGATAACCCATCCTATGGATTTCATCGCAGCAATTTTAACAGAAATCGGTTTAAGCAGCCGCCATATTGGTGTGGAAATGGATAGTTATTATTTTACGGCAAAATGTTACGCTGCGTTAACTCAAGGGCTTCCGGATGCAATATTTAAAGATGCGACGTTACTTGTGAACTGGCTGCGTATCGAAAAGTCTCCAGCGGAACTAGCTATGATGGAGCGTGCTGCAGTGATTTCTGAACAGGCGATGCAGGCAGGAATCGAATTGGTGAATGAAGGGGTTAGAGGATGTGATGTCGCTGCCCAAATCAGCTATGCACAATTCCGTGGAACGCCGCAATTTGGCGGCGATTATCCAGCGATTATACCATTGCTACCAGCCGGCGAACGGACTTCCACGCCTCATTTAACATGGACGGATCAGCCCTATCAGATGAATGAGACCGTTATTTTAGAGCTGTCAGGCTGCTATCAGCGCTATCATGCCCCGATTGCGCGGACCGTTCAAATTGGGAAGCCGTCTGTATCGATGAAAAAACTATCATCTATTGTTTTAGAAGGCTTGCATGTATGTCTTGATTTTATTAAGCCGGGAGTCACCTGTGAGGAAATAGAAGCAGTTTGGCGGAAAACGGTAGAGAGACATGGCGTCTTCAAAGAGTCACGTCTCGGCTATTCGATGGGATTAAATTATCCTCCAGACTGGGGGGAGCATACAGCAAGTATTCGAAAAGGGGATAAAACAATCATCCGTCCTAATATGACATTCCATCTCATTCCTGCCATCTGGTCGGAGGGGGAAAGCTTTGAAGTCAGCGAGTCTTTCTATGTGACAGAAACAGGCTGCAGAACATTTGGAAACGTACCAAGAAATCTTTATGTCAAGGAATCCATGCCAATGAAAGAGATAGAGGAAGACAAAAATGAAAATTCTGCCGGGTAAGGGAAGGCGGCAAAATAGGAGGCTGAGAAAATGACACACAAGAAAGAAATTGACTTGGCGACCAAAACGGTCTGGGCGGGAGAAGCGGATTATTTGGTTCATGGGGCGACGCAGGTGCCTGTTGTGTTGAGCGTAGCCTATAATTATGATGATATAGATGAATGGTTTGACGTAGCTACAGGAAAAAAAGCAGGGCATATTTATGGCCGGAATACGAATCCAACCGTCCAATCCTTTGAAGATAAAATCAAAGAAATGGAGGGGGCAGAAGCGGTAACCAGTTTTTCAACGGGAATGGCAGCAATCAGCAACACATTAGCTACGTTTTTAGTTCCGGGAGATCGAATTGTTTCTATTAAAGACACTTATGGCGGAACGAATAAAATATTTTCCGAATTTCTTCCGCGTCAGCAAATTGAAGTTCATTTATGCGATACAGGAAATATGGCAGAAATGGAGAAAGAGATAAACAAAGGCTGTGAAATTTTATATTTAGAAACGCCTACGAATCCAACTGTAAAAATAACCGATATTGAACGGATGGCTAAGGCAGGGAAGGAAGCGGGCGCATTAGTGATTGTGGATAATACGTTTGCAACACCGATGAATCAACGTCCGCTGGCTCTTGGAGCAGATCTTGTTATCCACAGTGCGACCAAGTTTCTGGGAGGGCATGCCGATGCTTTAGGGGGTGTCGTCTGTGGCAGGAAAGCGCTGATTGAGCCTATTTTCCATTATCGGGAAATCAATGGTGCTACAATGGACCCCATGGCTGCTTATTTAGTCCTCCGTGGTATGAAAACATTACATCTTCGTGTTCGTGAGCAATGTAAAAATGCGATGGCGCTGGCATTATACCTTCAAAAACAGGATATCGTAGAGGATGTATTTTATCCCGGCTTGCCAGACCATCCCAATCATGATATTGCTAAAAAGCAGATGGATGATTTTGGCGGCATGCTGAGCTTTTCTGTAAAGGGAGGCATCGATACAGTTCGAAAAGTACTTCCAAAGCTGCAGTTTGCCCATCGTGCTGCGAACTTAGGGGCAGTGGAAACAACAGTAGGACCGGCAAGAACAACCAGCCATGTGGAATGCACACCAGAGGAGCGTGCAGCCCTTGGTATACCGGAAGGGCTTATCCGTGTTTCCTGCGGTATTGAAGCTACCGATGATATAATCCATGATTTTGAGCAGGCGCTGCAAGCAGCGAAATCAGATAAGCTGCTTTCTTAATCATAACAATAAGAGTAAATATGAAAACCGAATGGGTACCTTACATTCGGTTTTTCATGCTGCAGGATAGCATATTAAACGAAATGTTAAGACCGTTCTACAGAAGGCCTCCTTGATAATAAATACAGTATTCATAAAATTATACCTAATGTTACTTTTATTACTTTTGCGGAAAGGGTTTTCATTATCGATTAATCTATGTATAATGAGAACCGTTCTCTAGGCCTTTTATTAGTCAGAATATTATCGATTTACAAAAAGAGAGGAGCGACAATATGTCTAAAGAGAAAAAGAATCCATTTCAACGATTTTTAGATTTTGTGGAAGTGGTCGGAAATAAATTGCCGCACCCGGCTACATTATTTGCCATTTTGGCCTTACTGGTTTTAGTACTTTCTGCGGCATTACAGCCATTTAATATAAGTGTTGAAAACCCTGGCGATCCAGGAGAAGCGGTGGAAATTAAGAATCTTCTGAATGCAGAGGGGATTGAATATATTTTTGGCAGTATGACCGATAACTTTATCGGATTTGCGCCGCTTGGTGTAGTACTTGTTACGATGCTTGGAATCGGGGTAGCAGAGCGGACAGGCCTTATCAGTGCGTTGCTGCGCGGGTTTGTATTGGCAATCCCGAACCGCTTTATTACATTAGGTATCGTTTTTGCGGGGGTAATGTCCAGTGTGGCTTCTGATGCAGGCTATGTTGTTTTACCTCCATTGGGTGCATTAATTTTTGCGGCGCTTGGACGCCATCCATTAGCAGGTCTTGCGGCAGCATTTGCCGGCGTATCTGGCGGTTTCAGTGCGAACTTATTCTTATCCGGAACAGATGTGATGCTTGGAGAAATGACCATTGCCGGAGCTGCTATTATTGACCCTGCCTATGCAGAGCAAATGAATATTGCCATGAACTACGGTTTTATTGCCGCATCAGTGGTAATACTCACCCTTATCGGCAGCTGGGTAACAGAAAAAATTGTGGAGCCTCGGCTGGGTACGTATAAAGGAGAAGCAACGGAAGACATAAAAGGAATTACAGCAATAGAGAAAAAAGGACTTATTTGGACAGCAGTTTCGTTTGTTGTTTCTTTTGTACTCGCGGCATTGCTGGTTATCCCTTCTAATGCGCCGCTGCGTGGAGAAGACCCTGGATTAGACGGGATTATCATGTCACCATTTATGGATTCCCTTGTACCGATTATCGCTATTTTATTCTTAATCCCAGGACTTGTTTACGGTTTGATAACCAAAGAAATTAAAAGTGATAAAGATGTTGCAGCACAAATGAGCGATACGATGGCATCAATGGGGATGTTTATCGTCCTTGCCTTTACAGCAGGTCAATTTGTCGCTTACTTTAATGAAACCAATATGGGACTGGTAATTGGTGTTTATGGAGCAGAATTCTTAGACAGTGTAAACTTCAGCGGAATTGGCTTAATTCTGTTGTTTATTCTGATTGCTGCATTTATCAATATCTTTATTGGAAGTGCATCTGCAAAATGGGCCATGATGGCTCCCGTATTTGTTCCGATTATGATGCAGCTTGGCTATGCACCGGAATTTACACAGATGGCATACCGTATTGCTGATTCAGCAACAAATATTATCTCGCCATTGATGACATACTTTGCAGTAATTATTGCCTTTGCCCAGAAATATGATAAGAAAATGGGAATTGGAACCCTCGTATCAACCATGCTTCCATACTCTATCTTCTTCTTGATAGGCTGGACAATCATGCTGGTTGTTTGGATGTGGCTTGGTATTCCGCTTGGACCAAACGGACCGATTCATTACGGATAAATTGAAAACCATGAAGAGTGTGACAGCTTTTCATGGTTTTTTAATTTGTTTATTATTTTAATAACTGTTCCATTTTACTTATCCACCCTGGAAATGGTAGAACGAAGTCACTATAAAATCATGGAAAAGCATTAGCCGCTATGTTTAAATGGAAGTAAGATTGGATGAGCATGAAGGTTATGACAGTGCCTTCTTAAAATAGTGAATGAAATAGAAATACAGCTGGAAGGGAACGATCCACATGGAATTAGAGGAATTGTTATCACAAATGGCAGAAGAAGGTGTGATTCATGGCGGTTCAGAAGTCAATAAGGCAATGGTGGCCGTATCAGATGAAACGAGGCGATTATGTGCCATATTAAATAATGGCGTGTATACCAATGAAGAAATCAGACAGCAGATGTCCCAGATTACCGGCCAAGAATTAGATGAAAGTTTTTCCTTGTTTCTACCGTTTACCTCCGATTTTGGAAAGAACATAAGCATCGGGAAAAATGTATTCATAAATTCGGGATGCCGTTTTCAAGATCAGGGACAAATCATTATCGGTGATGGAAGCTTAATCGGGCATAATGTTGTGTTCGCAACTATCAATCATGACTATGATCCGTTAAACCGGGGAACGATGTACCTTAAACCCATTGAATTGAAGGAGAAAACCTGGATTGGTTCGAATGCAACCATTCTGCCTGGGGTAACAATTGGTGAAAATTCGGTTGTAGCAGCTGGATCCGTCGTTACGAAAGATGTTCCGCCGAACACCATCGTTGGCGGGAATCCTGCTAAATTTATCTCGAATTTAGAGGATAAAATAAAGTAATCCACGTTATTTTTAACTGGCAGAAGAATGGATAGTAATAAGTATGCCACAGGCAGGTCAGAGTGATTTGCATGCAGTAAAAGAACATGGTTTAAACCATACCGATTTACGGGAAAATACGTTTCGATAATAAACAAATAGGATTTATCACATTTGCGATAAATCCTATTTGTCGTAAGTAATATTAGGTATGCTTTTGGAGTATGAATTGCATGCAATCTAGGCATTTGTTGTCAAAGATACCGCGTTTTATAATGATAGATAATGAGGGGAATATAAAGTAGATTTGTTGGCAACCGTTAGAAAAAAGCGAATATTCGTAATCAAAGAAGGGTGTTTTAGATGGAATATGTAAAGTTTGGCAATACTGGTCTGGATGTTTCTCGTATCTGCTTGGGAGCGATGGGATTTGGAGATCCCGAAAAATGGATTCATAAATGGGTTTTAAATGAAGAAAAAAGCCGGCCTGTGATAAAAAAAGCGATCGATGCAGGAATTAATTTCTTTGATACGGCGAATGTTTATTCCATGGGAGAAAGTGAACGGATTCTTGGGAAAGCGTTAAACGATTATGCCAATCGTGACGATATCGTTCTGGCTACTAAAGTGCACCAGACGATGCGCCCAAATCGTCCAAATGGAGGCGGTTTATCCCGTAAATCCATTTTGAGTGAAATAGATCATAGTTTAGAACGTCTTGGTACAGATTATGTTGATTTATATATTATTCATCGCTGGGATTACGATACGCCGATTGAAGAAACGATGGAGGCACTGCACGATGTAGTGAAGTCTGGAAAAGCACGTTATATCGGAGCCAGCGCCATGTATGCGTGGCAGTTCCAAAAAGCTCAACGGGTAGCGGAACGCAACGGCTGGACGAAATTCGTCTCTATGCAAAATCACTATAATTTAATCTATCGGGAAGAAGAGCGTGAAATGGTACCTTTCTGCGAGGATGAAAAAATAGCACTCACACCATATAGTCCGCTTGCTTCAGGAAGATTGACACGTGACTTGTCTAAAACGACGTATCGCTCGGAAACAGATACCGTTCAACAGTCCAAATATGATGCTATGATGGAATCGGATAATGGTATCGTAGAACGTGTGGGTGAAATAGCAAACAACCATCAGACAACAAGAGATAAAGTTGCCCTGGCTTGGCTTCTTCACCAGAATCAGGTTGCAGCTCCAATCATCGGTGCCCAAAAAGAAAGTCATATTGAAAGCGCAGTAGCTGCATTAGATATTCAGTTGACGTCTGAGGAGATAGATTATCTGGAAGAATTATATATTCCTCATCCAGTCGTTGGGGCGCTTTAATGTTTTAAAAGAAAGGTGTAAAACTCGTTATTTTCTCGATACCGCCTCTTTTGCGTTTCATTTTGCTCTAAGAGTGGAACAGACATAGAAAGCAGTTCCTAAAAAGAGGAGTGAAGCGCAATGAAAAAGGTGGAAATTGCCGGCAGAGAAGTGTTGCCGATTGGCTTAGGCACCATGAACATGGGAGACAAGGCGAATACATTTGATCGAGAGGTACAAGCCATCCGTACCGGGATTGATCAGGGTGTACAATTGATTGATACGGCTGAAATGTACGGCAGCGGGAATGCGGAGAAATTAGTTGGAAGCGCTATAAAACCTTATGCCCGGGAAGATTTATTTCTTATTTCAAAAGTTCTTCCGTCGAATGCATCAAAAAAAGATTTGCCAGTCAGCTTGGATAATAGTTTAAAAAGGTTAGAAACCGACTATATCGACTTATATTTACTGCATTGGAAAGAAGAGGTGTCTCTTAAAGAAACGGTAGAAGCTTTAGAGGAGGCAAAAAACCAAGGCAAAATTAAAGCATGGGGCGTTTCTAATTTAGACGTGGACGATTTGGAGCATGTAATTCATTTACCGGGCGGGAATAACTGCAAAGCGAATCAAGTACGTTATAATGTTGCAAATAGAGGCATCGAATTTGATTTAGTGCCAATGATGGGGCAGCATAACATGCCCGTGGTAGCTTATTCTCCAATTGACCGCGGCGACAGCTTCGGAGCGAATTTAACGAAGCAGCAGGTGTTAAAGGATATAGCAGAAAAGCACGACGCAGATGTGTTTCAAATTTTATTAGCCTGGTCGATACGGAATGGAAGAACGATTGCTATCCCGCAATCCAGTAATCCGGATCATGTTGTGAATAACATAAAAGCAGCGGAAATGGAACTAACAGAGCAGGATTTGAAGCAAATCGATACAGTGTATCCTGAACCAGCCTCGAAGCAGCGCCTTGCTTTATGGTAGGAAGGTTTCGGGAAATCTGATTTTATTAAAAGGAAGGGCAGCTAAGGAAGAAACCCCGGCTGCTCTTTTTGCATGTTGAAAATAACAGTGTAATTCGTCGACATAAAGTTCACTTTATAATGTAAGGTGAACTTATTAAGTGAAATTACATTTAGTGGTCTTTTCCTCCTCAACTGAAAGATTCTTATAAAAATGAGTTTAAACTATCTAAGTTGAAATAGTTAATCTATCTTTTTTGAGGAGGCTGAGGACAAGCCCGTGGAAAGCGTAGTGTATTTCCGGAGCGACTGCTAGAAAGTAAAATCTTTGTTCCAACTAATATATATCAGAAAAATGCATTAACAACCAACCAATGAATATTCATTCTATCATTTGTCCACAATAAGAGATAACTAAAACTTTGGAATGCATTTCGTTTCAATATGCTTCCTAATATAGTAACATGAAAGGCAGAAAGGTTCAGGAAGATAAGGAGGGTGATGATGGAACAGGAAAAGTTAGCAGAAAATATACAGATTCAAGATGTATTAAATAATATTAATGACGTTATTTTTGGTAAAGAAGAAATTGTAAAATTGAGTTTAGTAGCCTTATTAACAGAAGGTCATGTCTTACTGGAGGATGTGCCCGGAGTAGGGAAAACAATGCTCGTCCGCACATTAGCAAAATCAGTAAATTGTAATTTTAGCCGGATTCAATTCACACCAGACCTGCTGCCGTCGGATGTGACAGGGGTGTCTATTTACAATCCCAAAGAACTAGAATTTGAGTTTCGGGAAGGACCGATTTTTGGAAATATTCTTCTAGCAGATGAAATTAACCGGACGTCTCCCAAGACACAATCCGCCTTGCTGGAAGCGATGGAAGAAAAGAGCGTCACTGTAGACGGAGAGACACGACGGTTGAATAGTCCTTTCTTTGTGATGGCGACTCAAAACCCGATTGAATATGAAGGAACCTATCCGTTGCCAGAAGCGCAGCTCGATCGCTTTCTATTAAAATTGCGCATGGGCTATCCAACCTATGAGGACGAGTTAGAAATGCTTGCGAGAAATAAAAGCCATCATCCGATTGAAGAAATCCAGGCAGTGATGTCGCAGGAGGAATTATTGCTGGCGCAGGAAGAAGCCAAAAGTGTCTATATAGACGAAACGATCCAGCAATATATCTTAAATATCGTTACGCGCACGAGATCACACCCTTCGATTTATTTAGGCGTGAGTCCGAGAGGGTCACTTGCTTTAATGGAAGCCTCCAAAGCGTATGCGTATATCGAAGGAAGAGATTATGTTATCCCGGATGATGTGAAGTATCTGGCAGGATTTGTGTTAGCTCATCGGGTGATGCTGAAAGCAGAAGCGCGATATCAAGGCAAATCAAGTGAGGAAATTCTTGATTCTATTATACAGTCTGCTCATATCCCGATTAAGAAAGGCTTTGGAGAATGAAGGAGAATCTCCGGATTATCCTTCGCAGTCTTGGCGTTTTGACACTCATTGTTATTCTCTTCTGCTATGCCATGTTCCAGGGAGGATTTGTCAGCTGGTTTTTATTTTATGGCTACTTGCCAATCGGCATCTACCAGCTCCTCTTTGCCAGCTATCCACTGCGTGCGTGGCAGATTTACCGGGAAATCGAGAATCCGGTATGTCAGGCGGGAGATGAAATCGTTGTGAAGGTGCATTTAAAACGGAAGCTGCCTTTTCCTTTATTATATTGTACGTTTGAAGAAAAATTTCCCCAGTCTTTAATGAAGGAAGATACAAAGAAGGCGAAATACCTTTCTTCTCAGGCTTCAGGACAAATGACAGTTTCTCGCAGACTGATACGTATGTTATTTCCTCTATTCCGCAGAAATTTTACATTCAGTTATTCGATACAATCCCTGCCGCGCGGAGAGCATGTACTGGATAAAGTAACGATCCAAACAGGTGATATATTTGGTTTTATTAAGAAAAGCCGCGATTTTCAGGTGGAAAATACATTCGCTGTCTATCCTTATGAGCATGAGCTTCGTTTAGTGAGTGATATGGCAAGCTACGAGCAGGGCGGAGTGCTATCCAACCAATTACAGCATATGAATACGACCGTTGCTTCCGGAGCCAGGGAATATGCTCCAGGGGACCGATTTGCATGGATTGACTGGAAACAGACAGCAAGAAAACAAACGATGATGACCAAGGAATTTGACCGGGAGAAAAGCATGGATATCTTGCTGGTTCATGATAATTTTATGAACGGGAATAAAAATGAACTTATCTATGAAGCATCAATTGAAATGAGCTTATCTTTTATAGAAAAAATAGCAAAGAAAGATTATCAGACAAGCTTTCTTTCTATTGGCGAGAGGCCGCATGTATTTGAGCTGGGACAAAGTGAGCAACAAATGGAGCGGATGAAGCATTATCTTCTGACAGCGAGAGGGGAACAGGAAGGTTCTTTTTCCATCCGTTTTCGTGAAGAAATGGCTCATTTCCATCAAGCGGATATTATCTTTTTGATTGTAACATCCATAGATCCCCAATTTGTGCAGGCTATCCAGGAAGCCAGACAGCGTATGAAGCATTTATCGATTATTTATATCCATCCAGAGAAAGTCCTGCCGGACACGGAGAAGCATCTGCTTGAGCCTTTGCGATTTTCCGGGATAGCGGTACAGCAATTAAGTATGGAACAGCTTGCAGCGGATCCGGTTGAGGTGATTTTTAAATGATAAAGACCCAAAAACAAGTAAAAACGCTGCATACACTACTATTATATATTGCAGGATTTTGCCTTTTCTTAGAATGGCTCTATCCGCTTGGGGATATTTCGGAAACCAATATTGGTGTTTTTGTATTATTCGCGCTGTGCTGCTTTTTTATTTCTTATTTTCAGCTGCATTGGCTGATTAGTATCCCTGTAAAAGGACTGGGATTGCTTTTTATCGTCCATATGCTTTACTTTGAGACAAGCTTTTTAGACCTGAACTGGGCAGGAGAAGTCCTCCAGGAAGTCATGTATAATATGGAGTTGATGTTTTCAGGCGACTGGTATATGCTTACCAACTTTTTCAGAAGTCTATTATTCCTGGTGCTCATTTGGCTGATGAGCTATCTGCTTTATTACTGGTTTGTCAGAATGAAAAATATTATCTTATTTATTCTGTTGACCTTTGTCTATATCGGCATTTTGGATACATTTACGGTATATGAAGGCGCTGCGGCAATCGTCCGTATTTTCATTATTTCCTTTATTGCACTCGGAATGTCCAGCTTGAGTAAGGAGATTGAAAATAAACGAATTCCTATTTCTGTCGGCGAACGATTAAAATATTGGCTGCTGCCGCTTGTGTTTGTCGTAGTAATCGTAAGTATTATTGGATATCAAGCACCGAAAGCAGAACCGCAATGGCCGGACCCGCTGCCATTTTTGCAGGGGGCAGCCGATAACATAGGAGATAGCGGCGTCGGAACTGGACGGGTTGGATATGGAGAAGATGATTCCCAGCTTGGCGGCTCCTTTGTCCAGGATGATACAGTTCTTTTTGAAGCGACCGTAGAAGAGGATCATTATTGGCGGATTGAAACAAAGGATGTCTATACAGGCAAGGGATGGGAGACTTCGCAAGATCGAAACCTTCTGCATCAGACAGGCGGGCAGATTACCCTATCTACCTTCGAGGACAGTGTCGAGACAGAAACGTTAGAGACACAGATTGCTTTTACGGGAAGTAACCGGCTGCCAAAGGTCGTCTATCCTTATGGTGTCTCCTCTATTAGAACAGAGGAACCGGTTGATTTTCACCTCGATGAAAGTATGGAGGGGATCGAAACGACACGGGATGGAGAGGACAGTACGCTGGAAGCTTATGAAATAAACTATGAGAGTCCATCCTTTGATATCGAAGCACTGCAGAATAACTCTGAACAGGATCCTGAAGAAGTCCGGGACCGTTACACACAGCTGCCGGATGATCTTCCGGAAAGAGTGGGAGATTTAGCCGCAGAAATAACAGAAAATCATGAAACAAGATACGATAAAGCACGCGCAATCGAGCGTTATTTCAGTGCAAATGGCTTTGAATACCAGACAACAGATATTCCAAGGCCAAGAGAAGAAGAGGACTATGTCGACCAATTTTTATTTGAGACGCAGATTGGCTATTGTGATAACTTCTCTACCGCCATGGTTGTGATGCTCCGGTCAGAAGGGATTCCTGCTAGATGGGCGAAAGGGTTCACTAGTGGAGAACGAATCGATTCCAATGCAGAAGAACAAACGCATGTGAATGAAGTTGCCAACAGCAATGCTCACTCCTGGGTAGAGGTCTATTTTCCAGAGGTAGGCTGGGTGCCATTTGAACCGACACAAGGCTTCACCAATATGGCTGACTTCGAAGCGGATGTCGATGAAAATGACTATCCTTTGCCAGAGGAAGAAGAACCGCTCGAAGCACCAGAATTAGACCAGGAAGAAGGCGCAGAAGACGAAGAAGAGACAGATGAAGCGGAAGATCAGGAAGAAGATACAGCTGCTTCCGATGAAGAGACAGGGATTTCTGCATTAACAGGTTATATCCTTATTGGAATAGGGATTGTTCTGTTGCTGATTCTACTTGCCCTTTATATAAAGCGAAGAGAGATACGGATTTATTTCCTGCAAAGAAAGCTGGAAAACCATTTTGACGAGACGGCATTCCAGGAAGCCTATCTCTACCTGTTAAAGCTTACAGGTAAAAAAGGCTTCAAACGAGGAAGTGACGAAACCTTAAGGGAGTTTGCCCGAAGAGTGGATGAACATCTTTTTGCCGTGGAAATGAGCAAGCTGACAAGAATCTACGAGCGGATGATTTACAGTAAACGGCTCACAGGTGAAAAAGAGGAAATAATTCAATTATGGAAAAATTTAATCAATCAAATAATGGCTTGACCCGGGTCGTATCAATTAGTAGAATGAAAAAGGAAATACTGTGGGAGACGTTGTAAGAATATTTCTTCCCATAATGAAAAATTATCGTTTGACATATGCCTTTCGTATATCCTCGAAAATAAGGTTCGAAAGTTTCTACCGGGTCACCGTAAATGACTCGACTATGAAGGCAGAAGAAGGTTTGCTTATGCTGCCCGGATTCTGCCTTTCTATGATTTTTTGTGTGCGTGAGCTGCAGGAAGTAGAAAGGTGGAAGCCGGGCTTTTTAATAGGTGAGACAAAGGATTTCGAATACAGGGTAAAGGAACGTATAGTTTACAAGCTATTTTCTATAAAAGATACAGATTGGAGTCTAGTTATGGAGAACAATGAATTAGTACTGGTTTTAGATTTTGGCAGTCAATATAACCAATTAATCACACGCCGTATTCGTGAATTTGGCGTATATAGTGAGCTTCATTCACATAAACTGACCGCTGCAGAAATCAAAGAAATGAATCCAAAAGGAATCATTCTTTCCGGCGGACCGCACAGTGTTTATGGCGAAGACAGCTTCCGTTGTGATGAGGAAATCTTTGAATTAGGAATTCCTGTCCTCGGTATTTGCTATGGCATGCAATTAATGTCCCTGCATTTTGGCGGAAAAGTAGAAGCATCCAAAAACCGCGAATACGGAAAAGCATTAATCGAATTAAATGAAAGCCCGGCTCTATTTAAAGATACACCGACAAAACAGACGGTATGGATGAGTCATGGTGATAAAGTTACAGCTGCACCACCTTCTTTCATCGTTGATGCAACAAGTCCATCTACACCAGTTGCTGCTATCAGCGATATTGATAAGCAAATGTATGGGGTGCAATTCCATCCGGAAGTACGTCATTCCGAGTATGGAAATGATTTATTAAACAGCTTTGTCTTCGATGTTTGTAAATGTACAGGAGACTGGACGATTGCAAACTTTATCGAAATGGAAACAGAAAAGATCAAAGAAACTGTCGGCGACCGCAACGTACTTTGCGCATTAAGCGGCGGCGTAGACTCCTCTGTTGTTGCTGCTTTAATTCATAAAGCTATCGGCGACCAGCTGACTTGTATCTTTGTTGATCACGGTCTCCTTCGTAAAAATGAAGCAGACGACGTGATGGAAGTATTTGCAGAAGACTTCCAGATGAATATTATCAAAGTAGATGCAAAGGACCGCTTCTTATCTAAATTAGCAGGCGTTTCCGATCCAGAGCAAAAACGTAAAATCATCGGAAATGAATTCATCTATGTATTTGACGATGAAGCAGCAAAATTAAAGGATATTGATTTCTTAGCGCAAGGAACGCTCTACACTGACGTGATTGAAAGTGGAACAGAAACAGCTCAAACCATCAAATCACATCATAACGTAGGCGGTCTGCCGGAAGATATGCAATTTGAATTAATTGAGCCATTAAATACATTATTCAAGGATGAAGTGCGTGAATTAGGTTCGCAATTAGGAATTCCTGACCGTATCGTTTGGCGTCAGCCATTCCCAGGGCCGGGACTTGCTATCCGTATCCTGGGTGAAGTAACGGAAGAACACTTAGAAATCGTTCGTGAATCCGATGCAATCCTTCGTGAAGAAATTGCAAAAGCAGGCCTTGACCGCGATATCTGGCAATACTTCACTGTCCTGCCAAACATCAAGAGTGTTGGTGTCATGGGAGATGCTCGTACGTATGCACATACAATTGGGATTCGTGCGGTAACTTCTATTGATGGTATGACTTCGGATTGGGCAAGAATTCCTTGGGATGTGCTTGAGAAGATTTCGACGCGTTTGGTGAATGATGTGGATAATATTAATCGAGTGGTGTATGATGTTACTTCTAAGCCGCCGGCTACGATTGAGTGGGAGTAATTGGTATAAATTACCAATTTTAATTTGTGTTGATTTGACAGCATTTGTCCTATTCAAAAATTAAAAATAACATAGTTCTATACCAAAGTCCCTACCAATTTATTTTTGGTAGGGACTACTTTTTTTAACTGCATCTGATTATTGAAAAGTATCATTGATTAATTAAGTATATTAAGGCTTTAAAATAACCTGTTCATTTAATTTATTCGTAAATATAATTATATCTTTTCCTTGTCCCCGTATAAACCACTAAAAAAGCTTTTTATAAATAACAAGTTTTCATTATCTAACCCTTTTATTAATGCAATTAAATTTTCTTCTTCATGCCACTTACTGTATTCAAAAAACTCTTTCAATAGCAATGCAGAACTTAGAAGGTCACTGGCAGCTTTGTCGGAAATAACCTCTTTCGGTGTTTTAATTACATTTTGATATTGGTCGACATAAAAGGAAGCATTCTTTAGATTATCTAACTTTTGAATTGTTTCATCAAAAATAATATTGGTAGAATTGACAGAGAAAAAACTAGTTATTATTTCGATTCGGTCTAATTTACTTAAGGGCCTGGTATAGCCTTTTAATTTCTCTATAAATGAGTATGCAAGCTGTATTTTTTGTTTTGGCCTTCTGTTTAGTTTTTTAGCGTCTAAGGCTTTGATTCTGAACTTCGTAACTGCAGATGCAAGCATTATACAGCGTGCTAGTTCTTCTATACCAATATGAGAAAGCAGATATGCTTTTGCATATCTATCCTGCTTTAATAAAATGCTAGACTCCTCTAGCAAATCACTAGCATTATTGAACGTCTTAGTGTATGCAATCTGTAGTTCACTAAAATTATTTATGCTCATTATTCTTCCTCCATTATTAACACCTAATGATTTTTATACTTATTGAATATTATTTGATTAACCCAACTTGTCTTAAAAGTTCCCTGTTTTTCTGAGCACCTTCATTATCTAGAGACTTTTTAATCCCGCCTTTAATATGAAACTTGGCAAGAGAGCAAGTTTTGAACATTTCTTCCACTAATTCCAAGTGAACTAAAGCCAATCTTTCATTGATCTCTTTTGATGGTTTAGTAAATCTGTTGTTTTTTAAATCTGCATATAGACTCACATTTTTCAAATGGTTAACAAATGCAAGGTTGTCTTTTATTTTGTTATAATCAAGATTCATGCTATTATTTCCCAAAGCATTGAGCATGGTCTGATAGAAAACATAATTTTGCTTGTTTTTAGAAGTGTGGTCTTTTAAACGCTTATAAAAATTCTTCCAATCGTGGGTTTCCTTATAAAATGATCTAGTCGTTTCTTGATAAATAATTGGTAATTTTGCTAGTTCCTCATGTGCTATTTGTGCCAAAGTGTATGACCTAGCATATCTTTTATTTTCAAACAATAGCCGAGAATCTTCCAATAATTCCTTGGAATTCTCGTAAACCATAGTATATGCTTCTTCAAGTTTTTGAAAAGACAATGTCGTCATAATATCCCACTTATATTTTTATTGAACCTATCTAACATAAATCGAATGGTTAAACTCTGTAGGGTAGTCATAACAATTTTTTTGTAAATCAGTTACTAAATATCTACAGTCAGTATACTTTAATATCTTGTTTTACTTTTCTTTCATATCTATTTCCTGTAATAGCTCATTATTTTCTTCTGCTTTTTCATTTTTCTCTGTTTGTTCCTGCTGAAAGAATGATGAAAAGTAAGAAACAAAAATACCAATAATAACTACGTTTATTATAAAACCTAAAGAACTTTCAACTAAAAGTATAAATGTTTCAGGATGTTCCAATGTTACTTGTCCGTTTTCAAGAGGTAAGTAAAAAGGGAGCAATCCCTTATATACAAGAAATAGAAGAGCAATATACATATTTCCGTTTGAAATAAAATCAACCTCATTAGAATTAAAAAAACCAAAAATTTCATTGTGTGAAAAATAGTAGGCGCCAAAAGCCATACCTAGCGTACTAATAATAATTATGATACTGCCAATCATATTAAATAATTGGAACCATTTTCTTTTCTTAAAATCTTTCAACACACTGATTACCAATACAAGAGAATAAATAACTGTAAAAGTAACAGTGAATAATAAAACTTTATAATTTTCAGGATTAGAATACAACGCACTCAAAAATAGTAACAGGAATTGAAATAAAATCATTAATTTAATAAAATATAAACTCAACTTATCCAATTGGTCTAGTTTAGAGAATTTACCAGAATTTAAAAAAAAGGAAAATAAGCCGATTAAAAATACTATTAGAATAAAGTAGTTTATCAAATATGGCATATAAACATCTAATTTGAATTGAACCAAAAAAATTATTGAACAAGGGGGGCCAACCAGAATAATTATATGAAATTTTTCTTTGTTATAGCTTCTCATAAATTTAAAGAACATATTTTTTAGTTTAATAAGATCCGTTTTAAAATCCTTTTTAAGATCTCGATTTCTTTTCGTAACTCCCTTATTTAAATTGTCTTTTAATTTCTTAATGTGGAATTTCCTTAATCTTTTTCTGAAGTTACGTAAATAAATACCGATTGGCCATAGAAGAGAAATAGCTATAATAACAATTATAATACCAGCAATTATCCCTGCAAACATAAACAACACCCTTCTAACTTAGTAATTAAATGTACTACGGTCTTAATTTTTGAAAAGTTTCAAAAATTACAGTATAAAAATTATTATCTTTCTTCAATAACTTCTGTCTATATAATTAATTTGTGCCTTTATGGTAGTTAAAACTTTGGAAAATTACGAAGAAAATCGAATATATACAAGAGTCAAATGTTTCATGGTTCAAATCCACTAAACATTTGAAATAAAATTAACTCAATTTTTTACCGTGAAAAAAGACGCTTCATCAGAAACGTCTTTGATAGAGGAGCAATATTTTATAGTGATAACGTGAAATAGTGATCTGGATTTATTGAATTAAAATTGCATTTTAAATTTTTTTATTTTAAATAAAATGTGGATGTTAGTTAGGGAAATCTAGCAAATCAATAATGCTTATTTTATCGATATTGTTAATTGAGATATTCTTTTTATATTTACCCCGGCTAGTATAAATTTCTAAAAAGGAAGTTTCATTTATAAAAGCTTCTACGTTATAATCAATTAAATCAATAGTAATTAAACCATATACAGCACCATAAGATTCAATGCTAATAGGAATAGTATCATTAATGATTTCTTGGGTGATTTCTTTCCTGGTTGTGGTATGAGCTACTCTATGCCTTAAGAATCGTGCAAATCTAGTTTTATCTTCACCATTCACTATACTGTGTATTGATATACTGGAAATAGAAATAGGGTTTTTAGATTTATTAGTAAAAAACATATTCAAATGTACTCTTTTTATATGAGGTAAAGATGCTTGATTGAGGACTTCCACATTCAAGTTCATTCTTTCCATATATAGAGTTCTAACTGCCATAAATATAGTAATACTTATTGATATTATAGAAATTACTAATGCTGTTATAGCCATATTTAAAATGCTCTCTTTCTTGAATTTATTGGTTACATCTTTATTTAATTAGAGGATTCTCAATCTATAACAATAAATTGATTACAAGTGTTTATTATGTCAAATAAGTTTTATATAACTTGTAATGTTAATCAAGCCTCTTTAATGTATTAATTTTGAACAACAATTTCCTTATCCAGTCTAATAACATTTACATCGTGAAGCTTTTTAATAGATTTTTCATCTTTAGGACTTAAGTTATCGAACTGTATAAATAATCTTTTTTCTGCTCTACTCATGGCTACATAAAAGATTCTTTGTTCTTCATTGTTTTCTAAATTCGGTTGTTTAAGTAGATTTATAGTATCTTTGTTTCCTATTACAAAGACATTTTCAAATTCATCCCCTTTAGCTTTATGAACTGTAATATGATTACTTATATCGTCAATAATATTCACACATATAGCCAAATCATAATACATGGTATTTTCATAAAAATCTTTAATTTTCCCTTTTCTGAATCCAGGAATTTTTACATCTAAAAAGTCACTTAAAGCATTATAGAAATCCATTAATGTCCCTTGCTTAAATTGACTATAATTATTTATTATATTTGACAGAGTATAGAGTGCATTTTTTTTAGGATTTTCATTCTCTCTATAAAGCCATTCTATTTTCTTTAGTGCTTCTTTATATTTAGTGTTTACAGCTAACTCAACAGCTTGAATTAATGAGAATATAAAATTCTTTCTTTGCCTGCTACTGTCGGTTTCCCTAAATTTTTCTAGCAATTTTTTATCAAAATTATTTCCCTCTATATTATTTTTCATTGCATTGGAAATTATATTATCCCTGGAAAGAGAGGTTATTAGTTCATTATTGCAAATACTAGTTGCTTTCAGAAAAACTTTATTCCGCTCTCCAACCAAAATTGTAACAGGAATATTTTCTTCTTCATTACAGTGTTTTTGATTGATGTCCTTCCTTATATTATTTAAAAAAGTAACTATTTGGTACGTACTTCTATGGTTTTCAAGGATAGTATGGGAATTGAGTTGATCAACCTTAAAATTTTCAAATAGGGACACCTGTGCTCCTTGAAATCCATAGATTGATTGAGCTTTATCACCAATTACACCAACTATACATTTTTCCTTTTTAATTTCATCTATAATAAAAGCCTGTACTTGACTGGTGTCTTGAAACTCATCTATAAAAAAATAAGGATACTTAGCTCGCAAAATGGTAAGGATAAATGGATATTTCTTTATTAAAATATATGAAAAGAACAAAATATCTTCATGGTCAATATGTCCATTTTTCCAGTATATTTTTTTATAGCTTAATAATTCTTTTTGTAAAATATTTAGGTTTGAATTTCTAATTCTTGTTATATTTTCACTTTTAGTATCTTTTGTTTTAGCCTTATTATGATCACAGCGAAATTCAATATTATTATTTTCATAGAAGGTTTTCATGGATAATAGCCAATTTTGTAAAGCTTTACTTTGATCAGGCATTCCCAAAAGCTGTTTTTTAGTATTAGGGTTTTTAAGCCCGTTTAAATCAGTATTCTCTAACCATTCTCGCATATAAGCATTAATTACGATTGGATCATTATGTCCTTTGAATTTTTGAATATTAAATTCATATTCTTTTGGTAGAAAGTCACAATATGGTTTAACTACGTTCTTATATAAAAAACTGTGTATTGTAGATACATCTGCTCTATTTGACACACTCTTTCCAAGTCTTTTCAGAACCGTTTCAACAGCTGTATTAGTATAGGTGATGCAAGCAATTTTCCTCGTGCGATCCAGTTTTTCAGATAGCTGTATTACATTTTTTATATGATTTACTAAAAATTCGGTTTTTCCAGCACCAGGTCCGGCTTCTACTTTAAATCCTTGATTTATATCTAGTTTTGTTTGAGCATTGATAATCATATTATTCACACACCCATTGAATAGCTTTGGCTATATAATCTGGTACTACAAAATCTTTATATTCATCTTTTCCCTTTAGTTCTAAATTATCTTTTAATGTTGCAGCAAGCTCTAAAGCATTTTCCCCTTTACCAATAGAATTTAAATATCGAGAAGCAATCAATGCTTTCTTTTTATTATCTTCTGTCCATCTTTCGTTTGCATTTTGTAAAGAAGATTTTATTCGAATATTTTCTTTAGAATCAGATAAACGATTTAATAATTCAGTTAAAGGCTTATCATCTTTATATAATTCCATTAAATCACTTAATTCTTTTTTGTTGGAGATAGAGTCTGTAAGTAATATTTCTAATGATGGATTATCAAGCACAATTTGATACTCTAATGTTTTTCCATACTTTTCAGGTTGAATAAAGGTCTTTATATTACTGTGTTTATCATCTAAATATTGATCCATTGTAGTATTCCTCGAATAGTAAAATTCTTGTAAGTTAGCTTCATATTCAAAGGGGTAACAAGCATTAAAGCTATTTTGTTTGCCTTCATCACTTTGTTTCACTTTTCTCATTGGATCTAAATCAGTAATACAAGCTATTCTACGATTAATGGTACCATCCTTATTACTATCAAATAGATGTAAGAAATGTTCAAAATATTTTCCGCCAACACTGATTACTGCGACATGATTTTTTTCTAAAGAAATTCCTAAGTATTCTGCGAATACACGTAATAATAACTGTTCGGCTATGCCTTCAACAAATATGATTTTTTCAGCAAATAACATATTTGATTTAGTAGCATCTAAGAAACGCTGCACATATTTTTTGCTTTTAGCTTCCGTAAACACTTGCCCAGGATAACTCACATTTCTTTTTCCATTATTTGTGAATAAACAAATAATATCGTCCAGTTCTGTAGCAGATGAGATATGAGTTGAATGGGATGTTATAAATATTTGTTTTACTTTTTTATTATCTATATTGTTTTTTAAGAATTTAATGAATTCGTTCTGCATAGTAGGATGTAAATGAGCTTCCGGCTCTTCAATAGCCAGTATAGGGAAGACCTTCGCATTATTACCCAAATATTTTCCGTCAGAATCCACTTGCATTTTTGCCAACAATAAAGACATAAAAATTAAATTATTATATCCAAGCCCATTATGAGTTATAGGTATTGTCATTCCAGTTTCTTGTTTAACTATTAATTGTAATACAGTATAAATTTCACTTTCAGTAATATTGCCTTCAAAATCTGGTTCTGATTTATCGTAAGATGCTCCAATTCCATCTGTATAAGATAAAATTTCTTTATTTCCACTTTCTAATCTTTGTTGAATATTTTTGATTAGTTTATGGGAATCAATAGAAAAATCATCCTTTCTTTCTCGAAGTTTCTGTTTTTGTTCTTCTTCCGTAATACTTTTGTCAGATTTTATATCATAGTCTATAAAAAAATCTATTACATTTTTTAGTAATGTATTTTTTCCACTAAACATATCTCGTTCTACATCCCGTATTGCATCTAAAAATTGAAAATCAAATTTATTTAAACTATCATTATCTACACTTATTTGATTTTCTGGGTTACCGACCCAAGTTTTATTAATATATAATCTAATAAATTTACTTTTAATTATATCCCAAATTTCATTTCTAGAACTTGCATTTTTTACAGCGGCAATATATCTGTTCTCTTCACCAATAGGAAGAAAGAATTCATATTGTATTTTGGCTTCGTATGGTTCTTGAAGTCTTGTCAACCAATTACTTACAGTTACTAATTCATCTCCCATTAAGTCTTCATCATCTGACTGTGTAAGGCAAACCGAAATTACTATTTTGGGAGAAGACGCTTTTAATTCTTCTATTGTTAATGAGTTGTTAAAGTCATCTACTGAAAGTCGCTTCCTGACTGAGTTATCAAATATTATAGATAAAGCACGTAATAGGTTAGACTTACCAGAGTTATTGTGACCAATTAGTACATTAATACCTTCATGAAAGTCAATACTATTATCATAGAAATTTCTAAAATTTTTTATTGTAACATTAGAAATATACATTTAATACCTCCATTTTCTAAAATCTAATTACTAATTACTTCCTTCTTTTGTCCTATTATCGTATAATAATAAGTAATATTCAATTAAATAAAATTATCGAATTATTTACTTCATATTTAGTGTTTATAAATGTATTTAAATCTTAGATATGGATATTATTTTTATTTGATAATTTAGATTTAATAAACCGAGGTGAAATAATGAAGAATGAAATTACAACTACAACTAAAATTAACATTAACCCTTCAGAGGTTATAACTCCCAGTGAAGATATTGTTTCTACTATCACAAACAGTTTATCAATTCCAAGGGATATACTTCCAGCTTCAGAAGATATAAACTTATCATTATCTCTTCTGCCGAGAGAATTAAATCTTATTTCTCCGAGATTAAGAGACAAATTTATTGCAAAGACTTGTGTAGCAATATCTGTAGGTCTGTTTGATGGAGCCATAGTATATATATGGAATAGTGTTATCAAAGAATTAAGATTTAGGGTACAATCATTTGGCATGGAGATGATTAAAAATGTTCTAGGTGATAAAAAAGATGATAATTTTCTTGATAAAATCACAGACGCTGAACTATTAGAGCTCTCCTATCAATTAAATATTATTTCTGAACAAGGTTTCTTTTATTTAAGCCAATGTAGAGAAATGAGAAATAATGCTTCAATTGCTCATCCCACTGAAGTTGAAATTGACGATAGGGAATTAATTACTTTTATAAGCAGATGTTGTAAATATGGTTTATCAAATGATGAAGTGATAAAAGGTATAGATATGAAGGTATTCATACATGTATTAGAAAATGAATTAACAACAATTGATAACTTATCGACTATGTCAGACTCGATAATGAATACTTTTGATTTACAACAAGAATTAATTATGAAAATTTTACATTCTAATTATGTGGATGGATCTTCATCAACTATTAAAAGAAAGAATTCACTAGAACTAGCAAAACTTCTTAGACCGATACTTACTAATAAGATTGTGACTACTTTTATTGAAAAACATAATCATTTGAGAGTAGTGGAAGATACTCCTGCGTCATCAGCTTCCAGAACATTTTTTGAAAGTATGGGATTATTAAGCAGGTTACATGATGCTGAGAAAGTTGCTATTTTTAAAAAGGCAATAACACAATTAGTTAATGCTCATTTAGGTATGAATAATTTCTATAATGAGCCAGTGTTTGCAGAAAGGTTATTTGAAATTTCAAAACAAATAACACCAATTCCTGAAATCATTATCCCAGAGTATGTTAATGTTATATTTAACTGCTATTTAGGAAATGATTATGGAGTATCTAACAACGCAATGAGTTACTATTTAGATATGCTAAAAAACTTAACTCCTAAAGGTATTGAATTTATTCTTGAATGGATTGAACAGGATGATCAATTAATTTCAAAAGCCCTAAGTGTACCTTGGAAAAGAACAAATTTATCCTCTTTAATTGAATATTATGCCGCACCATCATTATTAACCGGAAGTCAAGGGAATAAATTACAAAGTATCAGGCATAAATATTCAATATAATTCATGTTTATTTTTAAAAACACTTTGGTCAATTTAATAAAAGATATTAGGGGTTAGGCAATACTAGCATTTGGATTGATAGTATAACTAAAAAAATTATCCTTTTTTAAATCGCAAAGCTGAAATGATTTCTCATTCCAGCTTTGCGATTTATTAAAACCAGTGGCACAGTCGTGGCACACTTTATATCAATTTTCATGTTTTTATAGTTTTTTATACTTCCCGAAAACCTATCATATCAACGATATTGCACCATATTGTATTGGCGAAGTACTGAGTGGGAATAAGAATACAAACTAATTTGAAAAGAGAACGCCTATTTATAAGGATTTTTCCTAATCTAATATGGATAAAATGATTTAAATAAAGATAGTTCCCTGTCAAAATCCCGCCAAAGGAATAGGCAGGGAAGTAGAGCTACTGTATGAAAGCAGTGGCTCTTTTTTTGTTGATAAAGTCAATGAAATGGACGAATAGAAAGCATTTTATGTTTTAGTACGTAAAAATTAGAGTTAACTTGTTCATCCACCTTTCTTTTAATGACTGGACTATAAAAGGTAGCAATTGAAAAGAAATCAAAGTGTTATTTATGCTTTAATATAGAAAGTAGGCATGGTCATAAGGTTATTGAATATCATGCATGTGAGATATTTTTAAAAATTTCTAGAGAAAGGTTGAGTAGGATGAGAAAGATTGTCTTATCAATGGTCATGTCATTAGATGGATTTGTTGCAGGTGAAGAAGGGGATAGCTCTTGGCATGTGATGGATGAGGAAATGCACGATTTTATGGATGACTTTTTGGATTCTGTAGATACACTACTTTATGGAAGAGTTGCCTATGAAATGATGCTCCAGCATTGGCCTTCTGCTGAAATTGATAAAAAAAGTACGGAAAAAAATCGTTCTTTTGCTAGAAAAATGAATAAGATGAAAAAAGTTGTTTTCTCTCGAACGTTGGAAAAGGTGGAATGGAATGCAAGATTGGTTAAAGGAAATTTGGCTTTTGAAGTGGAAAAACTGAAGGACCAACCCGGCAAAAAAATAGCACTACTTGCAGGCGCAAGCATTGCACAAACCTTTATCCAACATGACTTAATTGATGAGTATCGACTTATACTGAATCCTGTTTTAATTGGAAAAGGACAACGGTTATTCAATGATGTTAATCAAAAACTTGAATTAATTGAATCACGAACGTTTCAGTGCGGGAATGTACTCTTAGTTTACAAATGAATACTCCCACCACTATCCCATTGGTCTTGCCTTTGGGACTACTTTTATTTTAGAATGATTCTGTCGGTCGAAGCAACATCTAAGCACAAGCAAACGGTTCTTTGAATGCTTTTCGAATCATTTTCATCATAATATTCCCGGCTCTATTGACATCGGCGTTCGCGATGACTCCATTCTTTGATTGATAAAGCCCACGTTTCATTCTCTTAACTGAAAATGATGGGTTCGAACCCTTTTTACCATATAAGGGCATTTCGTCCTGATCAAGGAAACCGTCAATTCACCTCCCACCTACAATTCCACTGAATGTTTGAGGATGGAGTCATCTTGGCTGAAATGATAGAAAATTACTTTTTGTGAGAACTTTTTCTTTGCCAAGGATTGCTTTTAGCATCATTCGTACTTTTTTCCTGATATTCGGGGTCAATTTGAAGCATATTTTTGAACACTAAAATAGACACCTCATTTTGAAATGCCTATCTATTCCATATTCAATTTTCACAATGGAAGTATCTATTATTGTTCTTCACTTTTCTAGGATATTTCATCGTATCAAGACTCATCCAAAAGTAGTAAATTAGTGGTAAAATGGAGTGTTTCATCCTTGAATAGCTTTTGTAAATCCAGTGTTTATACCAATAATCTGGTTTTTACACTTTATTATATAAAAAAAGGAGTAGGAGGGGAACGGCTAGGAAATTCACTCATAAGATTGTTCCCTATAATTTATGCCGTTAAATGTTCCTTTTCTCGCGCAACGTTATACGCTTAAAGCGCCAGTTTGTCGGCTATAACCATATTATTTGCCTTCATATTCGAAATTGACAATAACCAATGAATTTTAATGCTATACGTTTTAAGGTACTATTTCACCTCGTAGTACAGCTTGTATTCAATGTTATCATCTGTCCTAAACGCCATTTCAATAGAATCAATTAACTTTTCAAGGTTACATTCAACAACTGATAAATAATATATATACCTAAATAAGCACCGGCAATTAAGAAAAAGGGATTGAGGAAAATGGCATGGATATTTGTCATAAATACGGTTTTATCTTTAATAATTTGATAAATGGAGACAGAAACAATATTTCCAAAGACAAGCGTTGATACAAGGGTAATAAGATTAAAAATGAAATGCAATTTATCCCATTTTTTTCGCAGGAAGTACATTGCAAGTGGAATCAATATACTTATTAATACAAGGAAAACGTTCATAAAAACACCCCTATTTTTCCATGGTATTGTCAAAAGTTTTTAATAAAAATTAGTCAAAGCATTGATATGAAAGGGACTGTTAACAAAAAAATATCCCCCTCCTTAAATATAGGAAGTCATACAAGTTTTTTCAGTGAGACTTTACTTGGAGCCACAAGCATGATAAACTGTAAAGCCTTACGCAACAAGGATTAGCTACGTTCTTGCGTAGTAATTCATGCTTGTAGAGACTTCATGTCAAGCCTTCACATTTCTTTTAACACTACCTTCCCCAGTTTATTAGTATTACCATTTTGTTTCATATCATTCTAAATGAAATCCTTTCGTCATAAAATATACGCCTTGAGGGATGATTAATATTAAATGAAGAAAGATAGTGAGAAAATGGACATCAATCAAACATATAGGCCAGGCGAAGTTATGTATATCCTCAAGCTTAGAATGTTGCCCAAGCCCAACAAGCAGCAGTTTTTGGAAATCCAGATAACCCCAATGAATTGGCTGTTTTTTTCCGGGGAGTTCTATGGTTAAACTTTTTATTTCTCAACTTGTTTATGTGGAACCTAAAGCACTAGAATACCCACTTGGGAAAGAATTTGTATCTAAATTTGAAAAGATAGGGATTAACCAGAAAAATAACATCACATAATCAAATCCGTAATTTACCTGGTGAAAACCATTCCCAAAAATATTGTACGGCTAAATCAACTCTTGTTATCAGAATTCGAAAAACCTTAAAATTCGGTACATCTAAGCCATCAGCAGAATATACTATTCCCTTTGCAACAGGTTGTATTGGTCATTGTCATTTTGGTTATATACAAACAATGATGAGCAGCAAGCCATGTGACATATGTTAACGAGATTTTTGAGGCAGCAGAATTTTATATGGAGGAGAGGGCTCTTGAATTTACAAAATTTGAAGTCTTCTGTACATCATATATTGTTGGTATAGATCATTTAACTCTTACGCTTAAACGAGCAATTTAATATTTTGGTAATTCGAAGTATGGCAAGCATCGTTTTGTAACCAAGTTTGCGTATGTGTACCATCTTCTCGATGCCAAACATAATGGCAGGACATATTTTCGATTCAGTATCAATAATAATTTCATTATTAAGTTTATTGATCCTGGTAAATCTAGACTGAACGAGCGCGTTGAAGCAGGAGTGAAAGTCGCAGAACAGGAAGATATCAAAGATACAATTGGGGGCTATATTCATCATTATTTTCTTGAATCAAGAATTGAATATTTTACATGAACATCAATAAAAGATAGTTAATATATAACTAAGTGTTTAGCATAACTCATGGGTATCTTTTATTTAAATATGTTAATACTAGTTATCAAAAAAGGGAGTGAAAATATGCTGAAATTACAGACTGATATTGAAGGCAAAAAGGTATATTTTGGTGAAGTGCGTAATGTATTTGATGCTAATGGATTTACCTTCTGCAGTAATTTTGAATACACCCACGGAAAGTTTGATATGAATTTATGCCGAGAAGGTGGAGAAACAATTTACATAAGAGTCCCCTTTAACGTTTTGCATGGAGAACTGGATCGCCCAAATGCATATATTCAATTTGGACAACCATATGTCATCAAACATGTTGTGAATATAGGACTGGATTGGGATGAAAATTCTTTATTAACGGCAACAGGATTTAATCAATTCCAGAATCCTGTAGATAAAGATGGTAACATATTGGATAAAAGCAGATGGGAAGAAGCTGGTGAGCAAATGGTTCATCGTGTTGTTAGTTCATTGAATGACATGCAAGTTTCCTGATGTTGCTTTTACACAGTGTTATCATCATTAAATAAGGAGCGATTAAATGTGAGTCAATATAAAAAAGTATTGAGAAAATACTTAATGACAGTCATACCGGTACAATGGCAACAGTAAAAAATAACAAAACTCATTCTAGATATATGATCTTTTTGACCCGCATGCGACAAAAAATTGATCCATCCAACTAAAGGATTAGAACCTATTAACCGCAGTGTCATTTACTTGCTCTTTACCGCCGTGCCAATTCTTAGTGAATGCTGGAAGGGAACCGACCCCGCCAGCAGAGCATAGAATTGATTGTCCAGGGTACGCTATTGATGCGGATAGAGCCATAAAAGGTTTGTTTTTTGCTATCCGCTATAAATTTCACTACCAGGGACACAAACAAGTTCAAGGGGGGTGGAGTTAAGACTACACTGGGTGCACTTATGGCAGAAGCGGGTCAAAAAGATGGCACACCTGGGTCTCCTTCATGGCAATACTCAATCTAGCTAAAACCAAGTATCAATATACATTAAATGATATTCTGATATGACCCAAAAGCTTCTTGAAATTGATAATTAATACGCTCCAAATCACACATTAAAACACAACCATTGTTTTTCTTTGTTTAACACACCCCAGTTTTCCATGAGGAAAAAGCACATAATACTCAATCTTAACCTCTTATAGACTTTGATAGCATTTAATATTTTTTTATATGTTAAATATTATAGTTTGAACAATCATTATTATGCTCTTTATTACTCGTTTTTGCCGGCATTATATTTCCAATAATCTCATCACCATTCGTATTATAGGTAGAATCATTGCTGTATTACTTCATGATTTCAATTTATTCACTATCTGTTGTTTATACTATCCAAAATTAATGGAACAAAATAAAACACCCCATGATATGATACTCGAACAAGTACATTTACTGATACTTTTCTATTCAGAGAAGGTCTATCTTAGTTATGAAAACTACCCAAAATCATAAAATCCACAACAATCCCGCTCACTGGATTTTCCGAACCCAATACACTTATGCCTAGAACGGTTACACCACTAATATTTGTAACATTGGCCGAAACATATTTTCCCGTAATGTTCTTCTCACGCATTTGCACTCTTGGTCTTGCATTTATCGTAGCATTTGTTGAATATACGCTCGATACCGCATAATCAATCGTATCTAATAATGGATTTCCATCTGCTAATCCATTGTCTGTGAAATAAAGTGTAGCTATCCCATTTGCATTTGACGTAGCCTGTCCATAAACCATTCGTTTTGCTTTTTGCGGGTTTTGCTCTCCTGCCTCATATATTTGAATAGCTGTCGGACCCAATGTAAAGAATTCAATACTCATAACTAATCCCCCTCGTATTCTTTAATGGAAATTAAAAAGCATGACAGTATAATGTATTCAAACTTCCAAAAAAGTGCGGTAATCTAAACAGACCTTTTCTTATATGAGGTATTTATGATGAAAATAGATAAATTTCTTTGTGCCCTGCCAGTATCTGGCGGGCACAAAGGAGTACTTATATTCTAGGTGTCAAATGTCCCTGAGGATGTTGCTGCGAAATTAACAACTTGCAGGATAACAGTTTGGTTTGCTGGAATGGACCCTCCGCCAGCAGGAACAGCAATGTCTAATGAGCCAGTCCCTGTAGCACCTGGTGTATATGTTGATATGCCTTGCATTTGCTCAACACCGTTAATTTCCACAGTGAAATAACTATTATCTTCTGCAAGTTCTGGAAGTGTCGTTACCGCTTCACCATCATCCCCCAGGAAACTTGCAGCATCAATAGATAAGGTACTTCCTGCTGCTGTATCTTCTGTTGTGATGTAAAAGAATTTTGCGGACTCAGGATTAACATCTGTGTCAATTGTACCGCTAATAGCGATTTTCATTAATTGAAGTGCCATATTCATTTTCACCTCCATTTTATATCAACCACATTTTATTCTATGAAGAGGAGTTGGAAATGCTTGGTCAGACGAATTAGTTCGTATTGAAAGTTAACAAAATGCCCCATTAAAAAAGGCATATTTATTACATAGCCAGGTAATATTATCCTTTAACCGTGACAAACAGAAGCGTAATTGGGGCATCCTTTGGAGGGAGGTCACTGGACTCTAAGTGAAGAATACCTTCCTCGACAGTGTAAATGGACGGGGGCTGCAACACTCCATTGACAAATAAATTAAGAGTGGAAACATTGTCCGGATCAAGTATATCACTGCTTTCATATTGCTTTAATGCATCTTTATTCGTATAAACCTTTTTCCCTTCTTCGGCAAGGGTAAGGTATTGGACCGTCTCCACTCCTATGGGGGTTGGTGTATATTCAGGGGATATATTGACTGTAATGGATGGATTAAATATAGGATTAAAGGTATTTGTATTGGATGTGTTATTTTTATTTCCCTCATGAATTTTTTTGCGCTCTTTACTGCAATGATGGCAGTGGCAATTTGGACAAGAATCCCTGCCGCGTAGCTTTCTACTATGATAATAGCTTTCATTCAACGGTATTTCACCCCCTCCTACGTGAAATTTTGATGTGTTGTTTTATATCTTATTTAAAAAGAAGGTGATTTGACTGTGCAGCTGGCTGTATTTGGCAAGTAAAAATGTATGTCCCTTGCTGTCCCGAATTATTGCTGTATGAATGATTCTTTGTAACGGAAACTTTCACGGTTAAAAAAGGAGTAAATGTGAATGATGAATAAGCCGGCCAATCACCGCTTCAGTTAATATTGGATCTCCTAAAACATGATTCCATTGCCCAAATGGAAGGTTAGTAGTAATCACCAAGCTTTTATTTTCACAACACATAGAGATTACCTGAAACAATAACTCTGCACCTTCTTTAAGGAGAGGAATGTCTAATATAAGTAAATCCAGTCTATCAAGCTGTTTAATCAGCCTAGAGAGCTCGCCAGAAATAATTATAAAACATTATGCGTATTAATGGAGTAGAAATGATGAGCCACTTGCTGAAAAAATGCCAGTGAATATTCAGTTTAATCTTTCTAAGGAAACTTATGTGGATTTCAATGGAAATCAATACATTAAGATGGAATTGGTTCTTTGCCAAAAACCTGCCATAGAGAAAAATTTAGCTGAAAATAGTGATGGCAAGGGTTCTAGGTAACTCACCGACAATTGAGTGAGAATAATTCACTAGTATGATTTGAAGTGAAAACGTTAATTTGGCAGTATTTTAGGGAGACATAAAATGGAAGAAATGATTAAAAATCAATAGATTCCCCGCCAAAATCCCGCAAAAGGAATAGGCAGGGAAGTAGGGTTACTGTATAAAAGCGTGGCTCTTTTTTTGATGATAAAGTCAATGAAGTGGACGAATAGACAGCTTTTTAAGTTTTAATACGTGAAAAATTAGAGTTATTATTAAAATATCTTAACAACCTTAGGTAGAGAATGTTCTCCGCCAGAAGGTCGTTTTTTCTTTTTAAAAACCAAAATTCCATTAAAGTATTTCACCTCTTTATTCAAATATATACTTGAATGAAATTCGTGAATAAGATACTATATATTCAAATGAGTATTTGAATGAAGGTGGAGTGATTACTTTGGTTAAAAAAGATATGTGTGAAGTGTATTGTTATGACGAGGAAAAAGTCAATCGTATACAAGAAGAATTACAAAGAGAAGACTTATCTCATGTTTCTCAATTGTTCAAAGTACTTGCAGATGAAAATAGAACAAAAATTTCTTATGCCTTATGTATAGACGATGAGTTGTGTGTATGTGACATTGCGAATATCATAGGCTCTTCTGTGGCAACTGCCTCCCACCACTTGCGGACACTGCATAAACAAAAAATTGTGAAGTACCGAAAAGAAGGAAAACTTGCTTTTTATTCATTGGACGATGAACATATTAAGCAATTAATTTCGATTACATTAATCCATCAGAAAGAAGAAAAAGCAAATGTCTGAATCACTAACTAAACAAGATGTAAAAGCATATCGTGTTCAAGGATTTAGTTGTGCCGGGTGTGCAAAAACTTTTGAAAATAATGTCAAGAAAATACAAGGGGTGGAAGACGCCGAAGTTAATTTTGGAGCTTCAAAAGTATATGTAAAGGGACAAATAACCATTGAAGAGCTTGAAAAAGCAGGATCCTTTGAAAATTTAAAGGTTCGAGATGAAAAAGAACAAAAGGTAGATCATGAACCTTTTTGGAAACAAAAAGAAAATATAAAGGTTTATATTTCAGCCATATTGCTTTTGGTTAGCTGGTTTTTAGGAAAACAATTAGGAGAAGAAAATTTTTTACCAACAATCGGGTATGCACTGTCTATTTTAATTGGCGGTTACACGCTTTTTATTAAAGGGCTTAGAAATCTGAGTAGATTACAATTTGATATGAATACGCTTATGACCATTGCGATTATCGGTGCAGCTATTATTGGCGAATGGATGGAAGGTGCGACGGTTGTTATCCTGTTCGCTATCAGTGAAGCATTGGAACGCTATTCCATGGATAAAGCCCGTCAATCGATTGAATCGTTAATGGATATCGCACCAAAAGAAGCATTAATCCGTCGGGGAAATCAAGAAATGAGTATCCATGTAGATGACATTGAAATTGACGATATGATGATTGTAAAGCCTGGTCAGAAATTAGCGATGGATGGTACTGTTCTCAAAGGAACTTCCACCTTAAATCAAGCTGCTATTACAGGTGAAAGTGTTCCTGTTACGAAAACAGTAGATGATGAAGTATTTGCTGGAACATTAAATGAAGAAGGCTTACTTGAAATTAGCGTAACCAAACGAGTGGAAGATACTACACTTTCAAAAATCATTCATCTTGTAGAAGAAGCACAAGCAGAGCGTGCACCCTCTCAAGCATTTGTCGATAAATTTGCTAAATATTATACACCAGCTATTGTTATTTTAGCTATATTAATAGCTGTTATTCCTCCTTTATTTATTGGTGGAGATTGGAATACATGGGTTTATCAAGGCCTGGCTGCACTCGTAGTTGGTTGTCCTTGTGCTCTTGTCGTTTCTACTCCAGTAGCTGTAGTTACTGCCATAGGGAATGCAGCAAAAAATGGGGTATTGATTAAAGGCGGTGTCTATTTAGAAGAGACTGGAAACCTTAAAGTTATCGCTTTTGATAAAACAGGAACACTTACAAGAGGGGTTCCTACTGTCACAGATGTTGTAACGTATAGCCGAAGTGAAGACGAATTAATCACCATTACCGCAGCAATTGAAAAAGGATCACAACACCCTCTCGCTTCCGCTATTATAAGAAAGGCGGAAGAAAAAGGTTTATATTACAATGATATAGCTATGGAAGAATTTCAATCCATTACAGGAAAAGGCATTAAAGCTAAGATAAATCATGAAACATATTATGTAGGAAGTCCAAGTCTTTTTGAAGAGCTGCATAACCAAATAGAAAATGACCAAAAAGAAAAGATTACCTCTTTACAAACAGCTGGAAAAACAGTCATGGTGTTAGGAACAGAAACAGAGATTCTTGCATTCATTGCTGTCGCAGATGAAATAAGAGAATCATCTAAAGAGGTTATCAGCCAATTAAATCATCTTGGAGTCGAAACAGTCATGCTAACAGGTGATAATCAACGAACTGCACATGCGATTGGACAACAAGTTGGGGTTGTAGATGTCGAAGCTGGTTTATTGCCAGAAGATAAGTTGACCTTTATTAAAGAACTTCGAGAAAAACATCAACAAGTAGCCATGGTTGGTGATGGTGTGAATGACGCTCCAGCACTGGCTGCTTCTACGGTCGGAGTAGCTATGGGCGGTGCAGGAACTGATACAGCACTAGAAACAGCAGATATTGCTCTTATGTCAGATGAATTGAATAAGTTACCATATACCATTCAATTAAGCCGGAAAGCATTGATGATTATCAAGCAGAATATTACCTTCTCTTTAGGAATTAAAGCTGTTGCTTTACTATTAGTTGTTCCTGGTTGGTTAACCTTATGGATAGCGATATTTGCAGATATGGGAGCGACCTTGCTTGTGACATTAAACAGTTTACGATTATTGAGAATTAAGAAATGAGTTATTCCATGACATATGACGTTATCATAATCGGCGGTGGGCAAGCTGGTTTAGCTTTGGGGTTTTCATTAAAACAGAAAAACATTCCTTTCGTTATTCTTGATGAGAATGAGCAAACTGGCATGTCTTGGCGAAAACGTTATGATTCATTACGTTTATTTACTCCTGGAAGTTACAGTCAATTGCATGGGTTTCATCTGAAGGGCGACCCCAAAGGATTTCCAGATAAGAATGAAATTGCAGATTATTTAGCTGCGTTTAAAATACAGAATGAATTACCCGTTCATCGTGAGAAAGTTATCAGACTAACTCAGAATGAGAGGAAACAGTTTTTAGTCACCACTCCAAATAAAATATATACAGCTAAACAAGTAGTTATTGCTACTGGAGCTTTTCACAATCCTTGTGTTTCAAAGGTTCATGATGGGACAGCAGGTTTTGAAATTCATGCTTCCAAATATCAGAATCCATCTCAAATACCTAATGGGAATGTTTTAATCGTAGGTGCTGGTAATACAGGTGTTCAAATTGCGGCGGAATTGAGTAAGACACACCAAGTTACACTGTCACAAAGCAAACCAATGAAACGTGTTCCTTAAAATATTGCTGGGCGAAGTCTTTTTTGGTGGTTGGAAACATTCCGAATTGGTCGAGCAAAGCCATATTCCTTTGTGGGAAAAATGTTATATGTACGTATCATGTATAGTTTTAAATGTCACTATTTTACCTTGATAAAAGTAAACAGATTTAACTAACTAGAACAATATAAGGATAAAATTGAAATGCTTGATTTAATTTTCATATAAATTAGCTAGAACATGTATTTTCCGTTTCAATTCTGTTCGGATATGTAAAGGCTCTAAACATTCACATTTATCACCAAAACTTAAAAGGATATTGTAATAATAGTCATTTTCTACAAAAGGGAAAGTAACAATGTAGTACTCATCACCGTCTGGTGAAAAATCTTCATATTTACAATAATCAAGTGCTCTATCCATGATAGATTTATGAATACGAAGTTTGATTTTTGTTTGTATCGTTGCCAAAATATCAGTGAAATCCAATAGTGGTTTTTGATAATCTCGTGGCGTAAAGAAGATCTCTTCTAATTTTAGGTTTGATATACGAGCTAATTTGAACAGACGAAAATCATTTCTTTTATAACAGTAGCCTTGAAAATACCAATGATTACCCTTTAATACAATTTGACAGGCTTCAGCTTCTCGTTCCGTGCTGTTTCCATGACGGTCGGCATATTCAAACGAAAGCAGTTTGTTTTCTTGCAAAGCTATTTTTAAGATTTCTAAATAGGATTGTACATTCCTATAACCTATCCACTGACTTAAATCGATATGTATTTGATCCGTTTTTAATTGAATCTCGTCAACTCTATCCGCTGGGATAAAACTTTTTACTTTTGCAAGGGCGTTTATCAGTTCGTCACTTTGTATCATATTGGAGAGACTAGAAAGTCCTGTCAAAATAGTAGAAATATCAGCAGTAGAAAAAACCGTACTATCCATTTTGTAGTTTTTCATAATTTCAAAGCCACCTCCTACTCCCGATGTTGAGCGAACTGGAATACCTGCCATGTTGATGGCATCTATATCACGGTAGATTGTGCGTGTTGAAACTTCAAACATATTTGCTAACTCCTGTGCGCCTATCCGTTGTTTATCGAGCAGTATCATAATAATGCTAACAAGCCTGCTAACCTTCATCTGTTAACCACCTTTCAGGAAAAATATTTCTTCATTCTAGATTGTTGCCATATTGTTGTCAACAATAGATAAGTATAATAATAATCAAACAGTAAATTTATTACAATCAAATGGAGGAAAATGATGAAAATAATTTATATTTATGTACTTGATACTTTAGCAGACTGGGAACTGGGATATGTTACAGCGGAGTTGAATTCCAGGAGATTTTTCAAAGAAGATGCGAATCAAGTATTGATTAAAACAGTCAGTTACTCTAAACAACCCATCCGTACAATGGGCGGAATGACAATAGTTCCTGACTGCTTCATTGATGACATTATGGTAAGTGAAACAAACATGCTGTTATTACCAGGTGCAGATACATGGAATGATCCAAAGCATGAAACTATTCTCGTAAAAGCAAGCGAGCTGCTCACTGCAGGTGCTACAGTATGTGCAATCTGTGGAGCTACTGCGGCACTTGCAAATTTGGGAATATTAGATAATCGCCCCCATACTAGCAATGGTCCAGGATTCCTTGAAATAGTTTGTTCTGATTATAAAGGGAAAGATTTTTATATAGATCAACCATCTATTGCATCTAATAACCTTATTACTGCTGGTTCCACTGAAGCTTTGCTATGGACGAAACAAATCATTGAGTGCTTAGATGTTTTTAAATCAAACACATTAGAATCTTGGTATAACTATTTTAATACTGGCGATTCTAAATATTTCTTTGAACTTATGCAAACTTTACCGTCTAATAATAAAAATTAACCTATTTTTATGTCGAGTGAATAAATTAATGAATTTACTGCTGATGTAGAATGGTATCTTTTTTGAGTGACATGTGTTATATTATAAATAACTTAATTGTTCGTGCTAGCAATACAGGATTTATGTCATAACTTTACAATTTATATCATCGTCTTGAATTATTATCAGAACAACCAAAGTAATAAATGTGTGCATTATGCACAATGGAGGAATTTCATATGAACACAGGTTCAGTAAAATGGTTTAACGCAGATAAAGGTTTTGGATTTATCGAAGTTGAAGGTGGAGACGACGTATTCGTGCACTTCTCAGCAATTCAAGGCGAAGGTTTTAAAACATTAGAAGAAGGTCAAGCAGTTACTTTCGACATCGAAGAAGGTAACCGTGGACCACAAGCAACTAACGTTGTTAAGTAATAATTTATAATTGATAAAAAGTCTTTCTTTCATAGAAAGGCTTTTTATTTTTTACAGACCGCATGATATCAACGGTATTGCACTATATTGTATTGTCGAGATATTGAATGATAATAAAGGGCTATAAACCTTTTCTTTACAAGGATTTATAGCCTTTTATTATATTTTTATAAAAAGTGAAGTAACATGAATAGAAGCAGTACATATTGAAAATGATAAAGTCGCTCAAACGGAATCCAAGATTAGCCTATTTAGCAGCTAACAATTCAAAATCCAGCGTATACTGCTCGACGCCGTTCACAATAAGCGTAACCGAATGGATGCCTGTATAATGCTTCCTTGTGCTTAGATTTGCAAAAGAATGTTTTTTTGTGTAAGTCTTCGTTTCGTTTTTCTTTAAAGAAAGCTCGGATATTTGGAATATTTTACGGTTTCGCTTCCCGTTTGCTTTTACATAATCAATGCCATATTCCAGCCGAACCTTGGTTGCTTTTTTTGCCTCAATCTTAAAAGAAAAGACCATATTCCCGCCAATGGAAATAGACGTAGCATCTAACGTAAAGGCGTCAACATCCACGTAATCGGCATCTGCAAATCCAAAGATGGTCAATACATCCCTGTTGCCCTTTTTAAGAAGTGTCCTGCACCCGTGCTTTACAATCCAATCCGTATGCTCGTTTTGACCGTACCAATCCTTGGCAATTTCTACAACCAGGTCAGGATGTGTTTTGGAAATATCGTTTAGGTTATTGGCCACGCTTTTACGGACATACAGTGATGGATCAGCTTTAAGCTGTTCTAAAATACCAAGAACTGGCGATGGGTCTTTTTTGAAACTGATTAATGCTTGTCCCCATGGCAGTTGAGGGCGGCAACCCTCACTGGCAAGCCGCCGGACATGCTCATTGTCATGCCTGGCCCAGGCAGCCATCTGGGACATCATACGCTCTTCATGGTTTATGATAAAAGGTCTCACGGCAAATTCAGAAGAGGAGGATGAGGTATATCTTTCTAACGCAGCAATTGACAGATCCCAATGGCGTTCATCCTGCCCATAGACTTCAACAAAATCTGGTAAATACATGAAAGAAAAGTCGTTAAATCCTGCAGGATAACCCGCAATGACTTCATCAAGGATATCAAGCGCCTGTTCATAATCGGCTGGCAAATACTTTCCTAAATTTATTGCAATTTGCCGCATACGTGCTTTCAATCCTAATTCATTCCATCTTTCGTCCATAATGTCGTTGACAAAATCATCAATCTGAAACGAATGATATACAGATCGAATACTTAAAGCCAGCTCGTGAACGGACTCGTAATTATACTTGTTTTTTAGTAATTCTGCCATATGCTTCTCCTTCTCAAATGGTGTGTAGCCGAGAGTACTCCGCAATTAACGGGATAACAAAGGAATAACTGCCTTTATAGTCAAGCTGATTTACTCCCTTTCACATGCTAGTATGTGGCTATTATAGCTTAATATATGATAAAAGCATAGATACAACCTCATGCTTGAAGTGTATTCCTTTATATATTGATATAAATAATTACAAAAGGCTGTAAAACTTCCTTACTTTCAAGGAATTGCAGCCATTCATTGTCTGTATAACTATAAATGTTCAAATGATGAAACAAATAACCGCGACTATATACCAATGTTGGAAACATGAATATATAATAGTGTAATGAAACAAGAAGAGATAAAATAAAATATTCATGAAAGTGGTGATGAATACAGCTAAGAATGGGTTACTTAAAATTATTGATGAAACACCTGAACAAGAAGTGGATAAAAATCTGGATTTTGAGGAGTTTTTAAAAGCTAAAAGCGATAAAATCTGAATATTTAACAAAATCTAGTGAGAGCAGCAAGAATCGGGCGTAATTGTTGCGCAACAGAGACAGAAAATAGGTATAAAAGTCAAATGGTCTATTTATACAATAAAATAAGAAATTGTTTTGATGAAATGTCTGAGAGAGCTGTATTACAATGAATCTGAGTATGAAAGGTTAGGAGGTAGCGGATGACAAAAGAATTTAAAAAATACATTAAAGAAGTCCAGGCGAAAAAAGACCAAGTAATAGAATGGAGTGCTTACTTAGAGAACGGGCTGTATACGTTGGATAAAGATCTTAGAACTGTTTTTAATACAACAAAAACTGCTCATCCTATGGTTAATAACCTTAAAAATACAAAAAAAGAGGATCAACTTTCACTGGAAATAGGAGATTCCAGGCTGAAGTATTTCAATGGAAGTATCTTATGGTTCTGTATTAATGGCGATATCAAAATTTTTTCAGATGATGAGGTACTTGTCATTTGTACCAATAAAGAAAGTTATCAAATGAAAATCGCAAACTATACTTATTTTTCACCTTTCTTCCGTATCCCCTCATTAATCAATCAAGACGCCAAGCACAACATGTTGATGGAAGAATTCGTTCATTTTGAAGATAAAACAGATAACGATGAAGCTTTCATTTTGAAAAAAATATATGATGATTATCGTAGTTATTTCAATTATCTAACGCTTCATTCAAAGGTTGATTATCAAACGTTGAACCGCTTATTGAACACAAGTTCAAATGGGAAGCATATCCATCAGTTTGAGAAAATAATAGAAAAAGTTTCCCCAGAATTGCTTTCTCTAAATTTGCCGTTTATCAACTTACACGGCGATTTGTGGTCTGATAACATTCTTTTAACTGATGAAGCAGGGGAAAAAACTTTATGGTATATCGACTGGGAAACTGCAGGCAAATATTTCCATTTAACGTTTGAGCCTAAGTACCGGCAATCTTATTTTTGTCTCTTTTTCCTAAATTTTATTCTCACAGATACAGATAATATGGCGTTTAAATACAAACATGAGGAAATAATTAACTTTGAACGTAAAGTTTTCCCCTTCATGTCTTAAGACGGTATCCATACTATAAAGTGTATAACCTATACTTGAAGAACAGAAAAAACGTACCGCCATCTTCCCTGTAGATAGCGGTACGTTTTCCATCAAACATATTTGATTTTTTCCACTTGCTCTAACCCTGCTTAAGATTTCGAAAACGAACAAAACCTTATTTCGCAGGCAACCCAAGCGCTTTGGCTATTCCATCCGCATGCCCTTGTGCTATTTTTTCTATAGATGCAGCACTTTTCAGCTTGTCCGCATCTGCTGCATTATCGATAAACCCATTTTCCGTTAAAATGGCTGGTGCACTCGATTCGCGTAAGACATGTAAATTGGCTTCTTTTTTTCCACGATCGGTGAACCCTGTTTGTTCCACCGTTTCATTGTGGATTGTATTTCTTATGGCGTTGGTTCTCTCCTTATTTTCATAGCTTCCGTTCCATGTAAAAGATTCATAGCCTGTAGAATTACCTGCATTGATATGTATGGAAACAAAAAAGTTAGCTCCCCAATTATTTGCTTCATTTGTTCTCGCATCTAATGACTTGGTTACATCGGACGTCCGTGAAAGTTTAATCGTGTGACTGCTATACTGTTCATTTAAAATGTCTCTGGTTCTCAATGCGATATCCAGCGTTACATCCTTTTCCTGTAAACCGTTCGCTGATGCCCCTGGGTCAGCTCCGCCATGTCCTGGATCGATATAAATGCGCGTGTTTGCTGCTTCTACTGCATGATGGGAAATAGTCATACCTGTTAGGGCAATTCCCAAAATAATAGAAACAAACAGAAGCTTTTTTAAGTCTTGTTTTACTTGTTTGGAAAAGATAATGCTATTCCTCCTTCTTTATAGTTATTCAACCATTTTAGAATCTATTAAAAAATTTGTCGATAGGCCGATATGTTGATAGAGTGAGGAAATATATTTCTGGATGTTCAAAAAATCGTAAAGTGACAGGTGTTAGAAATTCCGTTTGACACCTTTTATTCATTTGACATCCAAAATTTCAAAAACATTATTTAATCCTGATACACTAGATGTCAGGTTAGGAGGGGTATTCTTCCATTAGCCGTAATGAAAGGAGTTGGATACAATAAACCATAGGATTCATTAAAATACGAACAGATACGGAATAGTCTATTGTTTCAGCCAAGAGGGCTCCTTCCTCAAAAACTCCAAAGAATTATAGGCGGGAGGTGAGTTGGAGGTTTTACCACGTCAGCATTTTAGATTCACGAGTGTCGATTAACCAATAATATACAAAAACAAAAAAGACACCTTCCCGTAGAATGTTAACAAACATACAAACTACAGAGGGGCGTCCTTATGACAAAGAATACCATATTCCATAACTTTTTTAAAAATAGCACAAGTGTTGATTATGCAAAATTAAACAGAAACACCGCTTGAAAATATTCATATCTTTTCAAAACAATAGCCATTCCTGATTGCCAATCCATCGGATCATTCTTTCCCGAAAATGATTGAACATACATTAGTCCATAGGAATTTCAGTTTCATCTTTTTTATGAATAGCTTCCGTTCCTGCCTCCAAGGCTGTTTTGTAATACCACCGTTTATGCTTGATGACCTCCATCGTCTTTTTCATTTTTTCCAGTTGTGCTTCTACCGTAGCTTCTCGTTCGATAAACATGTCATATCTTTGTTGCAACGTAGAATCTCCCTCAGAAATCCAATCAATAAATGTTTTAATTTCCTTAATAGGCATCCCTGTATCCTTTAGACATTCAATGACATTTAAAGTTTGGATATCAGATTCTTTAAACACTCTTGTCCCGCTAGCTGTACGTTCTACAAAAGGCATAAGCCCTTCTTTATCGTAGTAACGCAGGGTATATACAGTCAGATTCAATTCTTTAGCAGCCTCACTGATAGAATATGTCTTCATCATTACGCACCTTTCTTTTTTATAATATAGACTTCGATATAACTATAGGTTATCGTGATATATTCTGAGTGTCAAACGCTTCAATTAACTATATGATTTAAAAAATTTTATAAAAGCGCTTGACCTCGAGTTGACTGGAAGGCTTAACATTTGTTTTGTAAGAGAAAATAACGCAGAGGTACAAGCGTATTCTCATTAAATCATAAGGAGTGGTTTTCATGACAACGATGAAAGGTAAAGTAGCACTGGCAACTGGAGCAAAAGGTGGAATGGGGCTTACAACGGCACAATTGTTTGCAAAAGAAGGAGCAAGTGTAGCCTTAGTGGATATAAACGAACCTAAACAAGAAGCACAAGCCTTAGTTGATGCAGGCTATCAGGCGATATCCATCCAATGTGATGTTTCAGACGAAGAAGCTGTTAAAGCAATGGTAGAAAAAACAGTTGATACATTTGGAAGATTAGATTATGCATTTAACAATGCTGGTATTCAAAACCCGGTGACAGACACCGTTGATTTAGAAGAAGTCGTTTTTGATAATGTCATGGATGTTAATGCGAAGGGCGTTTGGCTTTGCATGAAATATGAATTGAAACAATTTGAGAAACAAGGCAGCGAAGGAGCTATTGTTAACTGTTCTTCCATGGGAGGAATTGTTGGTGTTCCTGGCCGTTCCGTATACCACGCATCTAAACACGGAGTGATTGGTTTAACGAAGAGTACTGCCTTAGAAGTTGCCTCAAAAGGCATCCGTGTTAACGCAGTTCTACCAGGAATCATTGAAACGCCAATGGTTGAAAATATGTTAATTAATGAAAGTGATGCAATGGAGGAATTAATCAGCCAACTCCCTATTCGCCGTATAGGTAAAGCGGAGGAAGTTGCTTCCGTTGTCCACTGGTTATGTTCACCGGCCGCAACCTATGTCATTGGTCAATCAATATCTGTGGATGGAGGATATACAGTTCAATAATTATTTGAAGATACGCAGCGCTTTTTTTTAGTTCTGATTCAAAAAGTTCCGTATCGATTCTAGTACAATGAAAGAACTTCTACTATGACTGCCTGTCAGCGGGGGATAGTAGAAGTTTTTTTGCATTTCTCTTTTCTAAGGGTATACGTAAATCACTTGTATTTCATATAGTTTCCTAAAAGTAACCAGGTTTAAATAAAGTGCCTTCTTCCCAAAAAGAAACGTTAGATTTATGCTAACTTTAGTAACCAAATGAATACAAACGTATGATTTGATTCATTCAATAAAAATTTTGAATATAGATGTTGACCAGTTACAATTTGGACTGGATACATTTGGTGATATTGCTTATTAAAGATGAGACAAAAGAACGGATGAGCTATGAAGAATCATTACGAAACATTGTGGAAGAAGCAAAATCAGCGGATGAATATGGTGTAGATGCGATTGCTTTAGGCGAGCATCACCGTGAAGAATATGCTATTTCAAGTCCAGAGGCCGTTTTAGCTGCTCTTTCTTTGGTAACGAAGAATATTACGTTAGGTACAGGAGTAACGGTTCTAAGTTCAGATGACCCAGTGAGGATATACGAGCGTTTTGCGACAATTGATGCTTTATCAAACGGGCGGATGATCGGACGTGGAGCCTATACGGGGTCTTCCCGCTTTTTGGTTATAGTTTAAGAGACTACAATGAACTTTTTGAAGAAAAGATTGCGCTTCTTAATGAATTAATTAAAAATGAACCTGTCACTTAGAAAGGCAATCTCACGCCCAGTCACTGGTTTATGTTCAAATCTATCCTAAACTGGATGTTGTTGGTGGTGTGGGCGGTATTCCGGAGTCTATCGTTCGTGCAGCGATTTAATTTAGCTTATAGTGTGGGGGGACAGCTTCAAAAACAGCGTTTCCAGACGATTCGTCTATACGGGGAAAAGGTTATTCCAAGGGTAAAAGAATTACTAAAAGAAAGTAATGAGTGAGATTATATAATTCTTATCAAAAAACTACCAAGAAAAATTTGGTAGTTTTTTAGTGATTTTACAAAATACCCACATTAAATTTAGGGTTGAATGCTCAATCTGTGAAAACAGTAATTAGAAGCTAACTTAAGGCAAGCCTTTTAAGGTCTGACTAATAGATAATAAAACTATATCCAATGTAATGAGGGAGATAGGTGGTTACCCGTCTTCCTACTATTACGTAATCACCCAAAATAAACCTACTAAAATTAACGCTTTTTAAAATAGTAAAAAATTTATCTTCATTCCCCTATTGTATTCTTTCAAATATGATGGTAACATGTAAAACGTAATCGTTACTATTTACATAAAGAAAGGGAGAATTTGCATGAGTAAAAACTTGCTCAGAATTGCAGGAATATTATTTCTGGCACTGGTGCTTGCAGCATGTCAAGATACTGCGGACGAAGAAGATACCGGGTCGGAGGAAGAAGCAGCAGCTACAGAAGAAGAAGCAACAGAGGATTCAGAGGCAGACGAAGAAGCGGACCACAATCACGACCATGATCATGAGTCCGAAGAAAATGCAGAAGCTGGCGGTGCTGAGATTGAAGGATTCAATGCCCATTATCACACTGGCGATACATTAAATCTTACAGCAGTCTCAGCTGAAGATGAAGGAGACGGTCATTGGCATTGGTATGTCAGAGGCGGCGATGAAGGGGAATGGGAAGAAGCTGACGGCGGAGATGGAGAAACTTTCGAATCTGAAGCAGTAAACCACCAGCAGATAAAGGCAACATTATATGGTGAAGACCATGAAGTCATCAGTGAAACGGAGCCTGTCACCGTAGTAATTGATGACCATGATGGCGATGTGTATGAAGGCTACTTTGATGATGAAGATGTGGAAGACAGAGATATTTCGGACTGGGCTGGAGAGTGGAAATCCATCTACCCTTACTTTGAAGAAGGTGCTCTTGACGAAGTATATGAGCATCGAGCTGAAGAAAGTGACGATATGACATTTGAAGAGTACAAGGAGTATTATGACACAGGTTATGCAACGGATGTAGATAACATCGAAATCACAGAAGATGGGGAGTTTACCTTCCATGAAGGGGACGAAACCTATTCAGGCACCTATGCATATGACGGCTACGAAATCCTTGAATATGAAGCAGGAAACCGTGGTGTCCGATTCCTGTTTGAATTAGAAGAAGGCGATGAGGAAGCACCTCAGAACATTCAGTTCAGCGACCATATCATCGCACCACAGAAATCTTCTCATTTCCATATTTATTGGGGAGATGACAAAGACGAACTTTTGGAAGAAGTTGACCAATGGCCGACTTACTATCCTGAAGATTGGAGCGAGGAACAGATTATAGATGATCTGTACTTGCACTAAGCATTTAAGGATTTCTATAATGTGCTGTTACATGTAGATAATTAAAGAAAGACTATAAACCTTATCGATTCTATATTATAAGGTTTATAGTCTTTCTATTTAAATAGCAATTGAGAAATAGAACGAGAATCCAAGCCCATTCCTTTTCTAGGTGAATGCATACATTAAAAGTGGATGTGAAAAGAGAAAGGAATGAGCATGAATATGGATGAGACGCATATGCCTTCTGCACAGCAATATAATCAACATGGAATGATGGATTCCCGGCTCTTTTTTGGAGGACCGGGGCCGTGGGGACCGGGATTTTTCGGCCCAGGATTTGGCCCGGGATTCGGCCCGGGTTTTTATGGGCCTGGCTTTATAGGACCAGGTTTTGGAGGCCCGTATTATGGAAACCCAGTTTTCCAATATGGCGTGCCATTTTTGGGCGGAGTCATCACAGGTCTGGCGATTGATAATTTTCCTCGTTCTAGCCCATATGGATATGCAGCTCCTTATTGGGAAGGAAATCAATCTAGTTAAGTAAAAAATTGTCCTGCTGTGAAGCGAGTCGTTCCTGTAGAAGTCTTGTACGGAATTTGGTGGAGACATCCCTCGTTATAAAATGGATGGAATCGGAAGAGAAGTGAAAGATAAGAACAGCTGAAAAAGGCATTCCAGCTTATTAGTCTGGAATGCCTTTTCGCATGTTAAGCTGAAGGATTTTTACGAACAAATAGCAGATAGCTTAACAACCCGCCAAGATTGGCAATCACCATGGTGATCCCCATTGGAACAGCAGTACTTTCTCCGGCAATCCCCACAAAAGGGATCGCGATGCCGCCTAATAGATAAGGCAGAATTCCTAAGAAAGCAGATGCGCTTCCTGCATGCTTTTTCTGATTACGCATGGCTAAAGAATGGAAAAATTGAGAGATACCCCGACGTTTGGAAGACTGTTTAGAGAAATCGAGGAAGAGGCGACAAAAAAGGGCATGGAAAAAGGCATGAAACAAGGTATAGAAAAAGGTAGACAGGAAGGAGTAGAAGTAGGAAAAGAACAGGGAATAAAGCAAGGCAGGGTAGAAGCGGAACGGAATTTTGCCACCAAGCTGTTAGAGAGAAACTATTCGGATGAAGAAATCACTCAATTAACAAGCCTCAACATGGAAGAAGTAAAATGCTTCGGGAATCACTTGAAAATTAATGTAGAAAACAAATGAGAAAAATGATGCTTGTTGCATAAGTTCAAACTTGGTTGCTGCTTCATGACTTGATGGCAACCAAGTTTTTTATGTACACTTTCAAAATAACTTTAGTAAAAATTGCAGTGGTAATATTATCAGAGATTCTAGAGGAATTTATTGCAGATTATCCTGAAGTAACGTTTAGCATTTTCAGTGGTACAGGTGAGGATATTATTGATAAGCTGGATCGAGGATTATTAGACGTTGGCGTATTAATAAAACCAATCTAAACAGTATACTGTCAAACCGCCATTTTATTGCAGCATGGTGCGCATATTTATGTGGGAAATAACTTTTTCTGCAATTTTAACTGTATTTTTTTAGACTTAAACAAGATTCATAATGTTGCGATTGGTCCGAGAGTCAGCATTTACACTGCACTGCATCCCATTGATAGAGAGGGGAGGAATACTGGTCTAGAATATACCTCGCCTGTTACGATTGAAGATGATGTTTGGGTAGCGGGGGATGTTGTAATCAATCCAGGGGTAACTATTGGTGAAGGAAGTGTGATTGGTTCCGGATTTGTCGTGACAAAGAGCATACCCAAAAATGTTGTTGCTTTGGGGAATCCCTGTAGCGTTCAAAGAGAAATTACAGAAAAAAGATAAAAATGATTGGCAGCTCCTGTACGAAGCGTATCGAGCAAGTGTAGAATAAAAGTATTCATAATAATTGTTGTAGAGAATGGAAGAGCAGAGGAACGAATTCTGTTATTATGGATTTAATGATATTAATTAAGTGCACTTATGACGAACAAAGCAATATCCAGCAGGTGCATACTTATTTAAATGGATTACAAAGTCTCGGACTGGATTTCTTGTTAAGAGTGGCCATCCGAAGGGAGAGAAAAAATATGAAAATAGAACACGTAGCAATTTGGGTGAAGGATTTAGAAAAGATGAAGACATTTTATGAAACATATTTTCAGGCGGTTGCAGGTGAGAAGTATCATAATGAAAAGAAGGGGTTTGAATCCTATTTTCTAACATTTGATACGTCTGCACGCTTAGAAATCATGCGCAGAGCAGATATTGAACAATCCGCTTCTGTTGAACTGCTAGGCTGGGCTCATATTGCCCTTTCGCTGGGCAGCAAAGAGCTCGTTGACCAAATGACTGCCAGATTAAAAAAGGATGGCTACCCGCTTGTAAATGGCCCGCGTGTGACTGGGGACGGGTATTATGAAAGTGTCTTTGAGGACCCGGAAGGTAACTTGATAGAATTGACTGTGTAATAGGAGAAGCTGATGGATATAGGGTTGCTTCGGATTCCGTCGTCATAAAGGAAGTGCCCGATAATATTTTAATTGCCGGGAATCCAGCATCCATTTGCTTATGATTAACAAAAGGCATATTTATCAATTCAAAGAGAACTGTTCATAGATAGCCATATTAGTTGAATAGAGAGAGAATAGAGGTCGATTTTCTGTCACTTACAGAAAAAAGTAGACACCATTTCGAGGGAGGGGTAAGTGATGAATGATAAATTAGGATTTTTTGCTATCTATTTCTTTTCTGTTGCGATTATAAGTTTAACGATACTTTATTTTTCTGGATACCTTTCTGTTGCGACTGGTTTAGTAGATATTCTCTTAACGGCGATTACTGGTTTAGGTATTATTAAGTTATTGGAATTAGAAGCAAGGGCAAAAGAAATAAAAAATAAAAAGAGGTGAAAGAAAAAAGCTTTACCTTCTTTAACTAAAAATAAAATGAAAAGGCAAAAGGTAAATATTAACTTAACTTGATTGTCATGTTTTCATACTTGCGAGCAATCCCTTCTCTGCAAAATAGGGATTGCAATTCAACGATGATACCATTATTAAAAAGTTATCTATCATTTAAAAAATCTAAGTAGTAGAGAAAGTAACTTGCAGACATACAAAAAGGGTAATGAATACACTACCCCAAAAGTATGGCGTATGAAGTTGGCGAAAAAAAGTATCTAATTGGAATGATTGGAATGTTTGCACCTCCATCATTAATAATTTCTATCCGATTAAGATATGATCCTCTGGATAACCAATTTTAGAGTTTCTTTTTTTCTTTGCTAATGCATACGCTAAAGTCAGTGGACCTAACCGCCCAGCGAACATTGTTATGGTGACAATTATTTTTCCGATTGGTGATAATTCGCTTGTTAATCCCATCGAAAGGCCAGTAGTACTAAATGCTGAAGTAGCTTCAAATAATACCTCTAAAAAATGTTCTTCTAGCATTCCTTCTGTGATGGTTAATAATAAAGCTACAATGAGGACACAGGCAAGCGAACTCACGACAACAGCTAATGCTCGCATGACAGTATCTATCGCAATTCGGCGCTGGAATACATGGATTTGTCCGCCACCACGAAAAGTATTGATAGTAGCTAATATTAGAACGACAAAGGTATTTGTCTTTATACCTCCGCCTGTCCCCCCAGATGATGCTCCTATGAACATGAGTATAATAAGAAGCAGTTGAGAAGAGGATAACATGCTTCCAATATCAATCGTATTAAAGCCGGCACTTCTTGGTGTCGCACTTTGGAAAAAAGCAGCGGATATGCGCTCTCCCAAATTTAATTCTCCAAATGTAGCAGAGTTAAAGCTTTCTAATAAAAAAAGTAAGAAAAACCCGCTTATCATTAATAGTCCGGAGGTCATCAGTACTACTTTTGTATGCAAAGAAAACTTTCGCCAAGAGTGTTTCCTGAAGAGCTCAACAATAACGATATAGCCTAAGCCTCCGGAAACAAACAGCGTAATAATGATTATATTCACTATAGGGTCTTGAATATAGGCACTAAGGCTATCTGAAGATAAAGCAAATCCTGCATTATTGAATGCAGAGACAGAATGAAATAATGCATAATACATTGCTTGCCCCAGTCCCATATCTCCCATCCATCGAAAAGTCAAAATGATAGCTGCTATGATTTCAAACGATAAAGCAATGAGAATAATATATAAACAGAGTTTGACTAAACCTTGATTAGAACTTGAGTGAGTCGTTTGTTGTATCACCAATCGTTGTTTTAAGCCTATCCTTTTACCCAGCAGGATGGCAATAATTACCCCTAAAGTCATAAAACCAAGCCCGCCAATTTGAATCAAAATCATAATGGTAATTTGCCCAAAAGTCGAAAAAGATGAACCCGTATCTATCACAACTAACCCGTTTACGCAAACAGCAGATGTTGCTGTAAAAAGTGCGTCCTTCCAACCGATGGATATACCATTAGCAGAGGATACAGGCAGGGCTAATAGAATAGTTCCGATAGTGATAAGTAATATAAATATTAACATCACCAACTGAGGCGGGCTCACATTCCATTGACGTTTACCGTTTTCGTTCATATTTTTCCTCCATATGTCGAATATCTTCATTATTTCCCATTAATAACAATGTATCCCCTGTTTGAATAGTGTCCTCGGCCTTAGGAGTTATATTAATTTGTTTTCCATGTTTAATAGCCATAATGTTACACCCATAAGTTGCAGGGATGCTTAATTGTTGAAGTGTACGACCATTCATTGCTGGTGGAGCTTTCATTTCTACTAGATTATAATCAGGAGATAACTCAATATAGTCAATCAAATTTTCCGAACTCAGTTGTTTACCTAGTCGTATCCCCATATCTCTTTCCGGATAAATGATTTGGTCGGCTCCAATCTTTGTCAGCATTTTCCCATGTGTCGCGTTTTTTGCTTTTGCTGTTACCTTTGGTACGCCCAATTCTTTTAACAACAGGGTTGCTAAAATACTTGTTTCCAAGTTTTCTCCTACAGCAACAATGGCGTGACTGAAATTCTTCACACCTAACTCTGTTAATACATCTTCATCAGTACAATCTCCCTGAATAGCTTGGGTAGCGATATCAGACATGGCTTCAACTAGGTGCAGGTCTTTATCTACCACGAGTACTTCATGTTTATTTTGGATAAGGGTTCTGGTTAAACTAATTCCAAACCTTCCAAGACCAATGACAATAAATTGCTTTTTCATAAATAAGATCCTTCCCATGCTTATTTTTCTAAAGAAACGATATGCAAATCGATTTCACCGCAATTCTTTAGCAAGCGATTAATAAAATCCCCTTTTTTTATAATTTCCCAACGGCTTAGATGATATTGTCCGACAAGTAATTGAGTGATGTGATATTGTTTTGCAATTTCAAGAATCGTGGTGACTTTGTAAATCTCATCTTTATAGAGTTGCGAAATAAATTGTGCGTCAGAATCTATTCGCTAAACTTCTTATTTCTTGTTCTTCTGCATGATCTCTTTCTCCATCTTTGCATAAATATAAAACAATTAATGAAGCGTTAAATAAATGTGTTAAATAAACACCTTTGTTTATTAACAGGTTACCAGTCAATTCCATTAATATACATGCCATTACATTTTCTTTTTTCATAAATTTAATCTCTCTAAAAAATAAAAAAAGCCATTGGAAAAGAGAATTATTCCAATGGCATGCAAAGTCTAGGATTTCATTTTCTCTCTCAATGAACATACGAGGTTAGCTGTCGGATTCGGACTTGAGAGTGTCCGTTATTTATAAAAAATAAATAATTCACCCCATGAAACGAGAAGGTTTCGTTGGTTCCCCCGCTTTCCTGAATTAGGAAATTATGTCGTTTTGATTATTAAATTTTTATATTTATAGTTGAATCAGAAGTATAATAACGCTAAACCCAAAGATTGTCAACAACAATTTTTTTCAAATTCTGGTACGCAGATAAATTAAATAGGAAGGAAAAAATTTAATAATGCCAGCTAGGAAATTAATTAATGCAAGACTTGACTAATAGAATAAATTGAAGGTGATAAAAAGCATGAAAACTCAGAAGTACTTCTCTATCTCGTTAAATTACATATTATCCAAAAATTAATGATGGGAAAACCAAATATTATTCCCTGGTTAGTAAACATGCTTGGTGAAGTTCCTCAATCAACATTATATCGTAATATGATTGTTCTACTTGAAGAACCTCTTGTCGAAGTTGTTCATACAAACAAAGTTCAAGGAAGAGAAAAACACTTTTTTATTTAAGGAATATTTAAATAAGAAATCATGAATTTTTTAGTTTTATGATAATCGCAGAAGTAATAAGAAAAAAAGGAGGAATAAAAATGTTTTTAGCATTTAGGGAGATAAAACGATCTAAATTAAAGTACACATTGTTAGCCTTGACGATGGGATGCGATTTATTTTTTGGTATTTTTTATTACAGGCTTGGCTAATGGATTATCTTTGGCGGATAGTTCATCATTACTAAATTTGGAAGCTGACCATGCTGTAATTGATTCAGAAGAAAAAGGACAAATTGTTATTTCAGAATTGACAGAAGATCAAGTGGAAGATATCAGTAATGAACTGAATGGTGGAACCTCACCATTAGATATGACCTTTGCACAATTAGAAATAGATGGAGAACAAAATTTAGATGTTATGTATTTTTCCGTTGACACAGATAAACATCCTAATATGGAGATTTTAGAAGGAAAAAATATAAGAGAGCTAACTGTCAATGAAACCATTGTAAATAACAGCCTTAAAGACCAGATGTACCAGTTAGGGGATAAAATCATTAACGAACATTCTGGAAATACTTTAATGATTGCTTGTTTTATAGAAGGTTCTGAGGAAACAATTGACGGATTTGTCACTTTAAACAGAGATGAACTTGTTCAATCCTTGGAACAATGACATTTAAGAAATATTTAATATTTATCTAATAAATTATTTATTTTTTAATAGTACCCTGAGAATTAACACTAAAGGAGGCTAATACAAATGCAAATTACGGGACGCTGGATTTATGCTGTTTTTTCAATGATTTTTTTAATATGTACATTAGCACAATTTTTTCTGGCAGGTATGGCAATTTTTGGAGGAGGACAGTTCTGGTCTGCTCATAAAATGCTGGTTCACTTGTTTGGATTGAATGTACCAGTAATAATGATGATTGGTGCTTTTATGGGTAATTCCAAAAAGAATGATTATTTTTTCATTCTGGGGTTGTTTATACTTATTGTGACATTGTACGCAAGTGCAAACCTCGGTTTTCTACATTCTTATTTAGGAGCATTGCACCCTGTTTTAGGGGTTTTGATAACGATTTTATCAATTGGAAATTTGTATCGTTCTATAGTTCTTCTAAAAAACAGGACTTGATACATTATCTACTTTAATTATGATAAATATTTTAGGCATTTATCTTTTGTAATAGCAGTGTTTAATCTAAAAAAAGATGGAGGATGACTATCCCTCCACTGTCTTTGATTTAATAATTCCATTAGCACCGCTTTCCATAATAATAAGGTCATTATCTGTTAAATTATCAAGTTTTTTTCTAATAGTCTTCTTTTTGTATTTTTTATCATAACCGAGGCAGGCAGAAAAAACTCCTCAACGGACACATTGAGTAACGATACAAGATTATATAATACCTGTATGCTTGGATGCTGTCCTTTAATTTTTAATACTAAAATGCAAGATTCATGTATATTTCTCTTAATTAAAAAAGATGACAACAAGCATTAAAAATTTGACATCATTTTGATGTACTCCAAACTGTTGTGCCTATAGGCGTCAAGGTATTTTTGGAACTGTTTCCTAATGTTTATCTCCCCCCATGTTAGAAGCAGGGGGGGGGGATTTATTTGTTCATTATCACACTTTTAGAAAAAAGTCATGATTTTAATGTCTTCTCTGATATTTCATTTCCTTGAAGATGCTCTTTAAGAAAGTATTTTCTCATAAAAATTAAAGTAAAAAACAGACGCTCATTTTAGGTGTCTATTTTTTAGAAATTATGGTTTTTGTACAAATTCCACTTGAGCACTGCCTGAAAACGTTGATTTTATAAGGTTTCTTCATGTTTTCTTATGTCAGCAGGCTCGTTGTCCGGTTTTTCTTATTTAAGACCTCACCTCCTCCTGAAATAGGTTGATAAAAGCCGTCAAAGATGCCGGAATATACCTGTCTTTTCTATAAATAAATATGGTTTTCACTTTTTCGTATGGATGAGGGATAGAGTGTTGTTTCAGGCTTCCCTCTTGTATATACTTGGAAACAACACTTAATGGAAGCAGGCTTAGGCCAAGTCCGGCCGATACACACCCAATAATTGCCTCCATTGTTCCGAGCTCCATAATTTTAGCAGGAATCAACCCCTCCTGATGCAGCCAATGTTCAAGCTTTTCCCGGTAAGCACACCCTGAACGGAAGACGAGTATGGTATCGGTTTGAATATCTTCGATGGAAGAGATATCCGGATGCTTCGTATCGGTTATCAGAACCATTTCCTCTTCGAATACTTCCTTTTGGATGAGAGCAGGGTGCTCAACAGGTGCGGCAATAAATGCACCGTCGATCTGATGCTGAAGCACACCCTGGATATTTTGTTCGGTAGGACCTGTTTTTAAGGTTAAATCCACTTTGGGAAAAGTCTGATGATACGTTGAAAGAAAAGGCGGTAAACGCACGGCCGCAGTTGTTTCCATTGACCCGATAATTAACGATCCGTCGGGTGTCTGGTCATCCTTCATCGCCGCTTCTGTCTCTTCTATCAGATGGAATATTTTTTCGCTGTATGCTAAAAGCAAGCTTCCTTTGTCCGTCAATGTCATCCCGCGATTATATCTATAAAAAAGGGGGCTTTGCAGGCTTTTCTCCAATTGCTGAATTTTCATGGTAATGTTTGATTGTGCATATTGGAGCTCTTTTGCAGCCTGTGAAATACTCCCCAGCCTCGCAACCGTACGAAAAATGTTTAATAAATGCAAATCCATATAAGTCCCTCCCCCGGTTTTCTTTGCTATCTAATGTATTGATATCCAATATCATAATTACGTATTATTCAATATACCAAAAAAATTGTATAATTTATATATCATTATTTAATCGAAAACCATATAGTCCACAATGAAATGCTGCATGATAAGAAGAATAGAGGCGTAAAGGAAAAGAATAGGGAGGCGGGAAATGATGCTACGTAATGAAATGACAAAATGTTTAAAGATAGCGTATCCGATTATACAGGCACCAATGGCTGGCGGGGTGACTACTTCAAAATTAGTAGCCGAGACTTCGAATGCAGGCGGTTTGGGGATGATTGGGGCAGGGTACATGGCTCCAACGCAAATACGGGATCAAATCAAGGAAATTCAGAAGCTGACATCCAAGCCGTTTGGAATTAATTTGTTTGTCCCTCAACCATTTGATGTTTCAGAAGATAGTATGAAAGCGGCGAATCAGGCTTTAACCACAATTCGTCAGCAATTACATTTACCTGATAAGGATAACTTTGGAATTGCTGATTATAATGAAGTTTTGGAAGCATTTAAAGAACAGATTCAGGTTGTCATCGAAGAACAGGTTCCTATTTGTTCCTTTACCTTTGGCATTCCATCCCAGGAAGTGATTGCAGAATTAAAACAACATAATATAACGCTGATGGGAACGGCTACAACGGTTATGGAGGCAGTTCAAAATGAAGCGGCAGGAATGGATATGGTCGTGGTCCAGGGAAGTGAAGCTGGAGGTCACCGAGGAGGGTTTCTTAATCAGGAACAGGAAAGCTCTGATTCTGTCGGTTTAATGTCCCTGCTACCACAAGTGACGGATGCGATAACGATACCTGTCGTTGCTGCTGGAGGAATCATGGATGGGAGAGGATTAGCAGCCTCGATGTGTTTAGGTGCACAGGGAGTGCAAATGGGGACGGCCTTCCTGACTTGTGTCGAAAGCGGAGCACATCCGGTCCACAAGGAAGCCGTTCTGAGCATTAGTGAGGATCAAACGGTCTACACCCGGTCATTTTCTGGTAAATGGGCGCGGGGAGTTAAAAATCATTTTATCTTAGAAATGCAAAATCATGAAGTATATTTGCCGGATTTTCCTGTTCAAAATACACTGACGCAGGATATTAGAAAAGCTGCCTCTGCAGAGAATAATCCAGATTTCATGTCTCTTTGGTCCGGGCAAAGTACCAGGTTAGCTAAGAGCCAAACGGTTGAAGCATTAATTGAAAATATGGTTGCAGAAGCTAAAAAATTAAATGTAAATATATAAAAATCGTGTTATTGATTTGTTTTTGTATGATGGGGTCAGCTGAATTATTAGGCTGTCCCTTTTTAATATGCAAGATATGTAAAGCAGGGGCTGTCGATACAATAATATTGCAGCCTTAATATCACTTGACTCAATAGAGGCAAAAATAGATTGCCTTATATATGACCTAGCTCCCCCATAATCCCCGTGTTTTACAGCGTCCATCCAAATGTGTAACATGATTAGGCAAAGGGGGAATAGGATAATGACAAACCAAATGAATCGTTTTGAAGGTAAAGTAGCATTGGTGACAGGGGGGTGTTCGGGAATCGGGCAAGCCATCGCGCGTCGCCTGCATGAAGAGGGGGCGACTGTCATCACTGCGCAGCGCGGCGAGGATAAGATGTTCGACTGGATTCCTGCTGATTTCTCCGATCCACAGACACCTGAGCGCGTTGTAGCGGAGGTCATTGACCGTGCTGGAAAGCTGGATGTTCTGATTAATAATGCTGGCATGATGATGGAAGCAGGAATTGAAGAAATGACCTTAGAGGACTGGCAGCGCAACATCGATTTGAATCTGACTGCACCGTTTCTATTGACTCGTGCCACTTTGCCTTATCTGCGCAAGACACAAGGCAGTATTGTCAATACCAGTTCGGTGGAGGGGCTGGCTGCAAATCCCGGGCATGCAGCCTATGCTGTCACAAAGTCGGGAATTTTAGGGTTAACTCGTTCCATAGCAGTTGATCATGGACATGAAGGAATACGTTGCAATGCTGTTGCGCCTGGATGGATTGACACCGATTTGAACATTAATCTTATCGAAAATTCACCAGATGCCGAAGCATTCAAACGCGATCTCGGAAAAATTCATCCTGTGGGACGGACCGGAAAACCGGAGGAGGTAGCAGCGCTGGTAGCATTTCTCGCTGCTGATGAAGCAGGCTTTATCACAGGACAGGTTTATACAGTAGATGGAGGCAGAACAACCAAGCTGAGTTTGCCTTAATTTTTTCTCTTTTGAAATATATTGTAATGAAGCGATTTTAAACACATTATTTTTACGATTTACTCCCCCTGTAGTAGTTTTCAGGCCTGCTTTAGGGGGAGGTATTCCTCTGCTCCTTTTTCATTTTCCCAATATAAAGATCTGACAAAATTTAAAGTATTATCCCGGAAAAGCTTCCTTTTAATACGTTTTTGCCGTGTTGGTTTTTACATAAGAAGGTCGTATCAATTGTTTTTCGATTCTTTTTTGTTTCTTTATATTCTTCAATGAATACTTCACAAGTGATCGTGTCTCCGGTTAAGACAGGGCGTAGAAATTCAAAATTTGCATTACGGGCAAGCACGTTATTATCTCCGCCGATTTTGGTCGGCAGTGTGGCAGTCAACAGGCCTTGAATAACAAGCCTTCCTTGTTCATCAGGAGTTTGATGATGAATGCCTTCATCACCCGAAAGTGCTGTAAATAATTCAACATCCTTTAATGTAAAGGTTCGTTCAAATGTAATGGTGTCTCCAGCTTTTAATGACATGATTTCTATTCCTCCGGTTAGTTGTAAATAGTAATTATTTTAAAAATATATTTTTATTTTATAGTAGTTTACTTCTTTAAGCTATCCATCATGTGTGCTGATATGATATAACTCGCTATTCTTCTTGTCAGCTTATTTATGGCAGGGCGTTTTTTAAAAACGACATAAGATGAATCCATTGAAACATGCATTCACCTTGTTGTTAATTAAAACATACCAACATCAACAATAAAAAAGGCCTTCCCTAATTAAGGAAAGACCAGATTATCTAAGTGTATAAAGACTTTCTGCTAAACCTACAGCAGAGATACCAAGCTTTTCATGATTTGTTGTAACAGCAGCTAAACCATTTTTAAATAAACAAATCTAAAATATAATAAATAGCCCCGCCAAGCACAGCGGTTATTGGCAATGTAATCACCCAGGTGACAACCATCCGTTTGGCTACTCCCCAATTAACTCCCTTCGGCCGATGCGAGGCTCCAACCCCGAGGATACCGGATGAAATAACATGGGTGGTACTTACAGGTAAATGAATGAGTGTTGCTCCAAAGATGACACCAGCACCAGTAAGGTCAGCTGCAACCCCATTTACCGGACGGATTTTCATAATTTTTCCGCCAACTGTTTTAATAATTCGCCATCCGCCGACAGAAGTTCCAAGCGCCATTGCTGTAGCACATGAAGCTTGTACCCAAAAGGGGATATCTGTCGTTGGATGCATGCCGCCGACAATTAATGCCATCGTAATAATCCCCATTGATTTTTGAGCGTCATTCGTACCATGGGCAAAGGATTGTACCGATGCTGTTAAAATTTGTACGAGCCGAAATCGTTTATTGGTTTTTGCTAAATTGCTGTTTTTAAAAATAACTTTAATAATACTGTATATAATATATCCGATGATAAAGGCAATCACTGGCGAGGAGAGCAGCCCTTCAAGAATCGAGAGAAATCCTTGAAAATGGATGGCATGAACTCCTGCAGATACAATAACTGCTCCCGTAATAGCTCCGATAATTGCGTGAGAGGAGCTGCTCGGGATTCCTGCATACCATGTCACCAGATTCCAGATGATTGCCGCAATCAAAGCAGCTAAAATAACGACTAACCCATTATCCAATTCAAATGGGTCCGTAATGCCGCTCGTAATCGTTTGAGCAACACCGGTAAAGGTTAATGCTCCGACAAAATTCATTACAGCGGCCAATATAATTGCTCTTCTGGGTGTCAAGGCTTTTGTTGATACCGATGTTGCAATGGCGTTTGCTGTATCATGAAACCCGTTTATAAAGTCGAAGAGAAGAGCAAAAATTACAATCAATACGATAATTACAGTAAGAAAATCCATTTTTTAACCACTCTTTTACGCGTTTTTCATGATGATACTTTGAAGTGTACTTGCTGCATTTTGACAGTAGTCAGCAATCTCTTCCAGAATCTCATAAATTTCTTTATACTGAATGACTTTAATAGCATCCTTTTCGGTTTGGAATAAGTTCCTTAAGGATTCACGGTATAACTCGTCGCAGTTACTTTCATATTCTTTGATCCGTATGGCATGCCCTTCTACATCTTTTAATTGATAGTTAGCAATCAATTCCATGGACGTCAAAATTTCTTCGGCGCATTTCAATATATAATTTGTAAATTGATCAATATAATCATCTGAAGATAAAATATGATAAATATCCATTCTGGAGGAGAACTCTTCAATCCCATCCATAATGTCATCCAGATTATTAACAAGCTGAAGAATATCCTCACGCTCAATCGGCGTAATAAAAGCCTGATTTAACTCTTTAATAATTTCATGAACCTTATCATCCGCGACGGATTCATGTTTTTTTATCGTATCGGAAAATTGTTTCAATGTCTCCGAGTCTTTTACCTTGAAATGAACAAAATAATCTGCCGTTTCATGTAAATGCTTTGCAAAATCAACGAGATAAAGGGAAAATTTATCTGGTTTTTTCTTGAACATATTTCTTAACCTCCATTAAACAAAAAGAAACTTCGTATCCTTGTTTCCCATATATTTTACCAGTGATTTATAGAAAATAAAAAATAACTGTCCGATTTTGTCCATTTTCGTCACGAAGTACATTATACACTTTCATTTGATATTTTGTAGCTTTCTGTTAAAGAATATCCAAATATTTTTCATAATTAATTTCCACAATTTTCTGCTATTATCCTTGGAGGATAGATGAGGAGAGGAAATAACAATGTATTTCTATTCCGGGAAGTGCTGAACGAAGGATATGTAAAGACAGGTTTTATCCAATTATAATAAAAAACGATTGACCTATAGTTAACTATAGGTACTATAATCATTTTCAAAGCGGGTAAGCTATAAAATAAAGTCTATTCGTTTTATAAATACGAGGAGATGTTCAAATGATTTTAAATGAAACGTATCAGCTGTCAAATAAGATTGAAATTCCTAAAATAGGTCTTGGAACGTGGTTTATTGATAATGATGATGCCGCTCAGGCAGTGATAGAGGCTGTGAAACTTGGTTATCGCCATATTGATACGGCTCAGGCATATGGAAATGAAAGTGGCATCAGTCAAGGAATTATAAATTGTGGTGTGAATCGAGAAGATTTATTTATTACCACAAAACTTGCTGCAGAAGTAAAATCCTATGAAGAAGCTGTTTCATCGATTAACCAATCCCTGGAGAAGTTAAATCTTGATTATATTGACATGATGATTATCCATAGTCCGCAGCCATGGATGGAGTTTGACGGAGAAGAGCGTTTCTTTGAAGGGAATCGCGAAGCTTGGCGTGCTCTTGAAGAAGCATATGAAGCAGGAAAACTTCGTGCCATCGGGGTATCTAATTTTCAAAAAGAGGATTTGGATAATATTCTTTATCATTGCAATGTCAAACCAATGGTTAACCAGATTTTAGCCCATATCAGCAATACACCATTTGATTTGATTGCTTATACGCAGGAACAAGGCATACTTGTCGAGGCATATTCACCAATTGCCCATGGAGAATTATTTAAAAATGAGGAAGTTGCAGCTATTGCTGAAAAATATGATGTTTCCATTCCGCAATTAAGTATCCGCTATACGTTACAGCTTGGCTTGCTGCCATTGCCTAAAACAGCTAACCCGGAGCATATGAAAAATAATGCCGATGTAGACTTTACCATTTCTGATGAGGATATGGAATTCTTGAAAAATGTCGAGCGCATTAAAGATTATGGGGATGCGAGTGACATGCCTGTGTTTGGCGGGAAATTGAAATAAAAGAATATAGCTCCTCACTTAAATAGCTTTTCTTATTCAAATCGTAAATTTATTGATAACGCTTATGCAGGTTTGATGTTACCCGGAAAAGGGAACAAATTATTGGATAAAGCAATCCATAAATAAGTAGATAAACCAGCGTATAGGGGGATTATCAATGTTAAAAAGAAAAGATATTTTTGAATATGTTAAAGAAAGATGTGATGTAAAACCGGATTATCCCTGGGAAAAATCTCTAAATTTTGCAGCTTTAAGGCATAAAAATAATGAAAAATGGTTTGGCTTAATTATGGATATCACAGAAGATAAGTTAGGAATAAAAAACGATAGAAAAATTGATGTATTAAATGTAAAAGCCAGAAAAGAATTTATAGGTTCATTAAGAAAAAATGAAAATATATATCCTGCTTATCACATGGATAAAAATAATTGGGTCAGCATTGTTCTAGATTATACAAAGGATTTAGACGATATCCGAGATTTGATTGCAGAAAGCTATGAATTAACTACCTAAATAATACTTTTAGTCACTTTACAATTAATACACGACTAGAGTTGGTATTGGAGGATGTTTAAAAAGTCCGGTGAAAATGACACTTAAGAAAGAGAATCTTCTGCTAAGAACGCCCACACCATGCGGGCAACGTAGAAGTTACCGCCTCCTGTGGAAGTCCGTTGACTTGCTTTTTCGTTTCTCATTTACCATTTATGTATACTTTAGTATTCAAAGCTGCGTCACCTCGAAATTCTAGATCCTTTTTATCCTGCTTTTTGAATAGGTACTATTAAAAATTTTAATTCTTTAAAAAAGGGACTGTTGCACAATGAAGTAACCATTGTGCAACAGTCCCTTTTTCTCATACATCATAATTCATTTAATAGAGCCATTTTTCATTGGCTAGGTTCTAATAACCTGATTGTGAAAAATCATTTCTCTCATCTGCATTACAAAAGGTATCCAAAAGAAAACGCATCATCCCATATAAACACTGTCACAGGTTCCAGGCGCCGGTTCATAAAAGCAATGCTGCATAAATTGACCGGAAAAAGGCTGATCATACCATGTTGGAGGGCATGGGGCATACGGATTAAAGTACCAAAGAGCATACTTCGCCGGGTGTTCCCTCCAAAAATCCAGATTCTGTCTTGCTAATCTTTTTTCAAAATCTCTTGCTCTTTGATAAAACATATTTCCTTTTTGAACGGCTTCAAATGAATAATTTCCTCCTTGAACATGGAAAATGACATCGTCAACAGTTCGCAAGTCAACAAAATCACTGCAATCTGCTGCAACGCGATTCACAATGACATTTCCAACATACAGCATGCCTTGTTTTCCTTCGCCTTCCGCTTCTGCTCTCATCATCCTCGCCATTACGTCAACATCTGCTTCTCGGTAAGCTATTCTTCCCATTATCTCACCTCTAGATATAATATGAAGGAAAGGCTGCATTCATGACCATGTCAGCTATAATTTTGAAGTACATGAATACAGGTGGAAAAACATCTGCTATACGAGTGAAAGTAATTAGAAAGAAGGAAAACAAGCACACCGCAAAATATATCAAAAAGCAAATCGTGGATTTTGATATTCTATATTTAGATAAGGAGGGGAGCTTACGTTGAATAACTATGAATTCGTTGTAAAAAAATCCATTATGTATATCGAGGAGCATCTGCACGAGCCGCTTACAATAGAAGACATCGCGCGGCAATCCAATTTTTCGAAATTCCACTTCCACCGCATATTTCAAAAATCGGCAGGTATGACGATTACGGAGTATATTCGGATGCGCAGGCTGGCAAATGCCTCTGCTGCTTTACTCTACTCAAAGGAACGAATTTTGGATATTGCATTTTACTATCAATTTGAATCACAAGAATCCTTTACAAGAGCTTTTAAAAAAATATATAAGTTGCCCCCTGGCCAATATCGCAGGCTGATGTCTGATGTGATAAAAAACAAGGAGGAATCGTACATGGAAACAAAAATAAAGGGCTGGTTTTTGAGCGGGTCAGATCCGTTTAGTTATGAAATGGGTGTGGATCATGAAATTGTTCACCAAGGCAAAGCTTCTGGTTACTTAACATCCAAGACCGTACTCGATTCAACGCATTTCGCCACGATGATGCAGGCATTTAAAGCAGACCGTTTTATAGGAAAACGCATTCGGTTGTCGAGTTTTATCCGCACGAAAGATGTAGAAACCTACGCTGGGATGTGGATGCGGGTAGATGACACGACGGAGGATGTCGTTCAATTTGATAATATGAGTAATCGCCCTATTAAAGGGACGACAAACTGGAATCGTTATTCGATTGTGTTAGATGTACCGGAAAAAAGTGCGGTTATTTCGTTTGGCATCAATTTAGCCGGTCAGGGAACGGTATGGTCAGATCAATTTACATTTGAAGAAGTAGATGAAAATACGCCCACAACGAATCTGGAGATACAGGGTGAACTGCAGGACGAACCAGTAAATTTATCATTTGAAGAAGAAATATAATGGAAGCGCTGATTTCATTTAGCTTTCGTATAAGAGTTAGTAAGCAAACGGAATCTCAATATATCAAGGGAGGCTGCTTAGCTATAACAAAAGCGGGAGGTGAATCCAATGTTGGGTGAGCTCATAGAGGTTGCCAAATTCTTTCTCGAAATGTTTAAAGGGAACCTGCCAATGGTGCAATTATATGTCATAGCAGGAGGATTATTATTGGGGGTTATTTATGAACTTATATATGAAACCAAACATGAGAGACATAGCTTTTGGTATCTACTGATGGAACGTATTTTTCTGAACATAGCAGGGCTGTTATTTTATATGAGCTTCTATATATTTGGATTAAAAACGCTGCTAAATATATGGCCTTCCTTGCTCGCGAATCATTCCATTGAGGCAGTGAGCTGGCTGGCGATAAGCTCTTATCTAAGTATTGTTTTATTGATTCCTTTGGGGATATATACCGTTAAGAGTAAAAACTTCATTTTTCAAGTGTTTGGGGTCAGTTCTTATTTCATTCTTAGTGGAGTGATTATTACATTGGCTCATACCATTTTTGCACCAAATATCGACTTACCGATCTTGTTAGTACTTTTGAATATACTTGTGAATGCAGCATTAACATTTTTTAGCATGAAATATGAATTCAATAAAAATAGACAAAAAAAATTCATAAATCAACAAAGGCGGCTTCCTCTTGATAGAGAGCCCTCTTTGTTTTTACATGACAAAAATAAATAGTCAATATACCTGAGAAAAGTTCTATTTTAAAAATGGGAGGATTATAAATGTAAGAGAGCAGGGGAAAAGGGGGAGAAAATGATGAAACATAAGAAGCTGGGGTTATTAATCTCATTTATTGTACTAGCTGGGCTGCTGCTTGCGGCTTGTGGAAGCAATGGAGATGATGAAGAAAGTGAGAGCGAGAGCTTGGACAGCAATATCGTAACGATTGCTACAGGCGGAGCGTCTGGTCCTTACAATATTATAGCGACTACCTTAGCGGATATTTACACGAATACGTACGATGTAAACTCAAGAACACAGACAACTGGAGCATCGGCTGAGAATTTAAACCTGATGGCAGAGGAAAAAGTGGAAATGGCTTTTGTGATGAGTGATGCGTTGAGTCAGGCGTTAAATGGGGAAGCGAGCTTCTCAGAACCCTTAGAGGGTATTTCCCAGATTGCGAATTTATATCCGAATGTGGTTCAGATTGTTGCCAGGGCAGATGCTGGGATTGAAACAATAGAAGATTTAGCTGGAAAACGCGTTGCTGTCGGTGATCAGGGATCGGGAGTAGAACTGAATGCCCATGCGTTATTGGAGGGACACGACATTTCTTATGACGATTTGCAGGCAGATTACCTTGGCTATGCTGAGGCAGCGGATGGCTTATCTTCAGGGCGGATTGATGCGGCTTTTTTAACAAGCGGTTTGCCTAATGCTTCTTTATTAGAATTATCGGAAACGACGGATATTAATTTAGTAACCATCGATGCAGATAATATTACAGAAATCGCAGAGGAACATCCCTACTTTATAGACTTTGAAATTCCGGCTGGCACGTATGGTAACGAGGAGGCTGTTCCAACTGCAGCTGTACCCAATGCACTGGTTGTGCGCAGTGATTTTAGCGAGGAGGATGTGTATAAATTAACGAAAACATTCTTTGAAAGCCTGGATACCTTAAGTAATTCCCATCAAGCAGCAGAGGATATTTCAATAGAAAATGCTCAGGAGGGGCTTATTGCGCCGTTACACCCGGGAGCTGAAAAATATTTTAATGAGCAATAAGAAAAAAAGAATTTGGATAGGGAGCTCGTTGCTTATCTTGCTCCTTTTTCCTCTTTTCTATCGTATTCCTGTCATCGAAGTAGCGGGAGAGGATACTTCTTTTTTTATCAAAGAGGAAGCGTTTGTTTTAGGATGGATTCATTCGATTGAAAAAGAGGAATGGTTTGAAAGATATCAGAGGAAAGATGAGAAAATCATTTTAAGCGATACGTTTTTTAAAACATTTGGTGCCGGAACTCCCTTTCAAGCCAAGAAAACAATGACAGAAAATGGATTTATTCAAATGGAGCTTGATATAGATTATGAGGATTTAAATGTAACCATTTCTGAATTTGTACAAACTACGCTGTTTATTGGTGATCGTGAAATACCTTTATACCACCATTTTGACCAATATGAAAATGTCATGATTACAACACGAAAATTACCTGTCTGGGAATACATAAGGGGTGATTATTTTTGAAAAATGATAAGCTGCACGCTGCCGCAGATTCTGAGATGTCACAGGACAAGGTAAAGAAGGTACTCGAAAAATATGATTTGGAATCCAATGTACGGAAATGGAACAATAAGTCGATTGTCTGGTTTTTCAGCATTCTGGCGATCAGCTATGCAATATTTCATTTGTATATTACATTTAACCCGCTCCCCACGCTCCTGCAGCGTAATTTTCATTTAATGTTTGGCTTAGGAATGGTCTTTCTGCTTTACCCAACATTTAAAGCCCAAGACCGCAGGAAAATTCCTTTTTACGATTGGATGCTTTTTGGATTAACAATCGCTTCCTGTATTTATTTGTTTACCGTCTATCAGGATATTGTAACGGTACGCGGCGGCGTTGCGAACACTGCCGATATTTTGATGGCGATACTGACAGTTGTTTTAGTGTTTGAAGCTGCACGGCGGGTTACCGGCTGGGTTTTACCTATATTGGCTCTGCTATTTCTAGCCTACCCTTTCTTTAGCCATCAGGATTGGCTGCCGAGAATGCTATTAACAAGGCCTTTTGATTTAGCGGATATTTTCGGGCAATTATACACAAAAACTGAAGGGCTATTTTCTACGGCAATCGGTGCGTCTGTGCAATTCATTTTCTTATTCATTTTGTTTGGCGCTTTTTTAGCGAAATCCGGAATGGGGAAATTTTTTAATGATTTGGCTCTGGCACTTGCTGGTCATAAGCAGGGCGGACCGGCAAAGGTAGCTGTTATTTCAAGTGCTTTTATGGGATCAGTCAACGGCTCAGCCGTTGGAAACGTTGTAAGCACTGGTGCCTTTACAATTCCTTTAATGAAACGAATAGGCTATGATAAAAATTTCGCAGGTGCTGTAGAAGCCAGCTCCTCGATCGGCGGCCAAATTTTACCTCCTATTATGGGAGCGAGCGCATTTATTATGGCAGAAACCACAGGAATATCATATGGAACAATCGCTCTTTCCGCAATTATCCCCGCATTTTTATTTTTTTTAAGCAGTATCATGCAGGTTCATTACCGCGCCGGACGTGCAAATCTAAGAGGCTTGCCGAAAGCGGATCTTCCTCAGGTAAAGAAGGTGTTGAAGGAAGGCTGGCATTTATTGATACCGCTCATCAGTTTGATTATGATGCTATTTGCTAATGTGCCTGTTTCTTATGCGGCCTTTTACACCATCATGATTACCGTTGTTGTATCCTGGTTTAGAAAACATACAAGAATGCATTTCAAAGATATTCTGCAGGCATTGGAAACCGGGACCAGACAAGCGTTATCGACAATCGTTGCCTGCGGGGTCGTCGGCATCGTTATCGGAGTAGTTAACTTAACTGGTTTTGGGGCCACATTATCTTCGGCTATAACGAGTCTTGGTGCCGGTTCATTGATGTTCACGTTACTCCTGACGATGCTTGCGTCGATTGTTTTAGGGATGGGTCTGCCGTCCATTCCAGCCTATATTATTACGGCTACCATGGCTGCGCCTGCTTTGGCGGAGTTCGGTATTCCGGTTCTTATTGCACATTTGTTTGTATTCTATTTTGGTATCTTTGCCAACATCACGCCGCCCGTTGCGTTGGCTTCTTTTGCGGCATCCGGTCTGGCAGGCGGGAGCCCGATGAAAACAGGCTTTATATCGCTGAGGTTAGCCATAGCGGGATTCATCGTCCCATTCATATTTGTTTATGAACCGGCCATGCTTTTGATTGATCCATCGGGCTTGCCTGCGAATGCCACAGAGTTTCCTTTTGCAGCGATCCCTCAAATTATAATGGTTGCTGTAAGCTCTGCCATAGCAGTAGTAGCTATCAGCGCTGCCGTTGAAGGATTTATTCATACGAATCTAAATGTCTTAACCAGGCTGGTGCTTGGGATTAGTTCGTTGCTTTTGATCGTACCAGAGTTCATGACGGATATCATTGGATACCCCATTATTATTTTGATTTTTGTTTTAAACTATATTAAGAGTAAAAAAGAAACGCCGGCAGCTGTTTCTTAAGGAACAAATAAGATTAGAAGGAGTCGTGATGCAGTTCTTGCTGCTTGTGGAATATTAGAAAACTTGGTTGGCACCAAGCCTTTAGGTGACAACCATAGTTACACTTATGCAGTAAGAAAGTTTATACTTACTTAACTGCCAAAGAAAGAAGAAGGCTGGAGCAGAAACCTCTCTAGCCTTCTTCTTTAAGATCGCTGCTTATTATAAATTAAATACCGCAGATAATTTTCTAAAGGCCCGGCTATTTGACGACGTTCCATCCAATACGCAATCGACAGCGTAACCATCCACATCACGGTACCGATCAATAACGACGTGGTGACAGTTAAGGATGCCCCTAGATTAAAAGCAATGGGGGACAACAGGATCACTATTAAAACCTCGTGCAGCACGAAAAATGTTAAGGAACGTTTGCCCATTGCAGCAATTGCTTTTACGAGGCCGCCACGCTGTTTCATGCGGGCTCCTAACCATCCAAACAGTGCTGCATAACTTAAGCCGCCGGCAAAACCAGTGAGAATATGGATGCCATATACAATCCCGGCGGTGAAAAGACTTGGAAACCAAACATCGTTAATCAGCACAAGCGGGATGGCGCCGGCAAGTGAAATGGTAACCCCGATGACGCTTAATTGTTTTAACAGCTTAAGATGATGCTGCGGTTTAATTAATATATTTATATTCCCCAGCCACATTCCAATTAGGACGGAAGGGATAACAGGGAAGGTAATATGCGTAAATAATGGAATAATCGGGATAGAAACCAGACGCTCCAGTATCGTACCTGCATATGTTTCCTGACCAGTTAGCTCTACCGGTAATCCGTACGACTGGTTTTCTGTCAGGACACCACCCCAAAACAATGGAATGTATATGATACAGATAACCGTAGAGATAAGCACATATTTTTTAATCTTTTTGTTATCCTTTTTCAAGCAGGAGACTAACAAAAGACCTGCAATACCATAGGTCATCAAGATATCCTGACCGCCTGCAACCCCGGCGAGGATAGCGCCAAATAATATCAAATACCAGCAGCGTCTCTTAATCAATCGCTTTGCTTCTGCTGTACCTTTTCTTTCTGATTGCTTACGGTAAATCATGACGAGACCATAGCCGAACAGGATAGCAAATAATGGACGTGCCCGATTATCCACGGTGATTTCCATTAGAAAATTTAAGAAATGATCGAATGCTGTACTGCCGGAAACTTTGGTGATGACGCCTGGTTCGATGGTATATAAAAACAATGGGATATGTGAAAGGATTATCAGAAAAAGCATGAAGCCTCGTGCAAGATCCAAAGAAAGTGCACGCTTTGTTTGAGTTGTTTCTAAATCAGCCATGAATCCTCCTCCTCATTTCTTCAGCCTTTTTTATTCCTTAGCTTATTAATCATCCATATCACTCCAGCTATAAAAAGCACAGCTAATATAACAACATCAAATTTGCTTGGATAATTGTCAATAAACGTGCGGACCGGTTCAGGAAGGCTTCCTTGAAAGATTGCATCGACAGCTGTTCTGACTATCGTCAGCAGAAATATAATAAGCTGCAGTAAAAGCAAGATTGGCAGCAGACCAAAACCGCTAATAAACCATTTCCAAGCCAATGCTCCATTAAAAAAATAAATAATAGCAGCCAGTATAAATACCACACTTATAAGAGAAAAGATAATGAAACGAATCCATTGGGCGAATACCAAGGATTCTAAACTGTATAGGTGCATCACATAGGAAAATGAAAGTATCGATAAAATAATACTTAGCAACGGTATGATACGCTGGAACCAGCGGGGGAGATGATGAAATTCATCAGTTTTATTGTCCATTTTTAAACTCCTTTATTAAGTAATCAACATGTAATTTGGTTGATTGATTATATTTTTGGTTGTTTAATCAAAATTTATCATTTAGGACTTTCTTTGTCAAGTAAGCTATCAATCTATTAGCTGACAAAAAATCCTGCCTTCAAGAGGCAGCAGGATGGATTTCAGGGAATAGGCAGGTCAATTTAAGCGTATGTAGAAGAGAGGTTGCTGGCTTTATATTTTGTATTGGTTATCATCTTTTCATTAACAAAAAGAAACCATTTGATAAGGCTGTCATCAACATGGTTTCTTTGTGAGGGAAATATTCTGTATTTTATTCGTAGAATGCTTTTTAAAACACGATGAAGCATCTGCTTTATTCATCCGCCCAATATGAAAACAGGAGACCACGTTCGCCAAACAATGGATCGGTATCAGGTAATGGAACGTTCTTGATATTCGCCAAGTTTTCGGGGCGCTCTTCAGCCTTTCCATAACAAAAATCATAACTTTTCCCATTCGGATAGGCGCCAATTACAGCAAAATCTGTACTGCCTTCCAGCAGTTTGTGACCAACCCCGGCTGGAAGAATGGCTGTATCGCCTTGTTCAACCTGTATCTGTTCTCCCTGTTCCCCGCCAAGCTGAAGCTGAGCGGATCCGCTGACTACGGCAAGAACTTCATGTGTATTACTATGATAATGATGAAAAGAAGCAACACCTCCACGCCATGCGCCCAGCCAGTTATTTTTTGTTAAAATTGCTTTTACATCGTCCGTTGAAGTTATTACATCTCTGTATAAAAGCAGCGGATAGGTCGGATTGTTTGGAATTGAGCCGTCATCTTTGAATTGCAAGAATTTTATCTCCACATCTTCCGGATGTTTCATGATTCTTCCCCTCCTTCAAAAAGCTTTTGTTGCTTTCTTTCCCTGCAACGAAGAAATAAAACATGTGAATGTAAAATAATTTCTTCTATAATAATAGATACATGGAAAAGAAGAACAAGCTTGGTGGAAGGGTATTACAAATTAAAATGAGGAAGCTGCTGCATGAAAGGAGACAGTCAAATGCATTTTCGAAAAGCTCAAAAAGAAGACTTACCTGCCATCGTCCGCTTATTAGCTGACGATGAATTAGGTTCCGGACGTGAAAGGTATGAAGATCCTTTGCCTGAGGAATATGATCAAGCTTTTGATGCAATAGAGGCTCAAATCGGAAATCAGGTTATTTTAGCTTTGGAAGAAGAGGAGGTTATCGGCTGTATTCAATTGACCATTATTCCTGGATTAGCAAGATTAGGGATGAAGCGGGCGCAAATTGAGGGCGTGCGGGTGGATAAGAAGTATCGCGGAAAAAGGGTAGGGGAAGCTTTGTTTAAAGAAGCGATTGCTATCGCAAAAGCGGAAAAATGCGGGCTAGTGCAGCTGACAACAGATAAACAGCGCAATGATGCGCATCGTTTTTACGAAAGATTAGGTTTTTCTGCAAGCCATGAAGGAATGAAATTAATTTTTAAAATGGAAAAGTAATCAACACAGAGTAAAATAAGGTGCAATTCTGTTATAACAAGGATTGCACCTTATTTTTTATCGACGGCATAAATATCTTCCCGAAGTTTAAAGGGCTGTAGTGTTTATTTGGTTGTTGACATTTTGTCAACGTTTGGATATATTGTTTAATAGATTATTAGCTTATCTGACTGGCGATATTTTAAACGATACACCGTCACTGATACTTTTGTAATTGTCTTAACTCAAGTGACGCTAACCATCAAACATCACTATAAATGAAGGGATAGCATATATGTCTGCAGATAATTTTGGTAATAAATTAAAAATGCTATTACATGCTAAATCAATGACGGTAAGAAAATGCAGTGAGCAGACCGGTATTGATAAAGGGACCATTTCACGTATTATCAATGGAAAACGAAAAGCAAACATCCAGCACTTAAAAAAGTTTGCTTCTTGTTTTGATATACCGCTTATAGAACTTCTGCACGCTGCCGGTTATTCCATACACGCTGATGAAGCGCGTGAGATTTCAGATATGCATACATCCATAGAAGAAATTCAGCAAATACTAAAGGCATCGGATCTTTACAATAATCATTTAAGTACAACTGCCGTTGAGCAGCAATTAGACAGGTATGAACAAAATGCCCAAACAGAGGAAGGAAAACAAATTATTCATAATCAGTTTAAGAAAAAGCTTGATGAAGTAGGCAGCATTGGTCCATTTATTAATCAACTCAAGGATTTTTATGCACAATTTGCACAATATAAGAGGGATCCCTTTACTTTAGCTGTCATGGGAGGTGTATTATTATATTTTATTACACCGTTCGATGTAGTTCCTGATTATATTTTCCCTATTGGATATATGGATGATGCTATCGCAGTACAAATTGCTTTAAAAAAACTTTCTAACTAAAAGAATATACAAGGAGCATTCAATATGAAAAGACGTGAAAGAAAATCTGGAAAGCGGAAATGGATACGGCGTGTTCTGTTACTTGTTTTCGTCTGCATCATTGCGGCAGGAGCCTATATCATTACGCAATATTATCAAGGATTATCCGAAGCAAGTGAAGGTCAATACAAGGACGATGGTACAACCTTTATTCCATTTGAAGGATCAGAACCGCAATTTGGAGAAATAAATGTTTTAATGATAGGCAGTGATACCCGTGGAGAAGAGCGCGGGCTCTCGGATACAATTATGATTGCCAACTATAATCAGGAAACCCATGATATAAAACTAGCTTCCATTATGCGTGATACATACGTAGAGATACCTGGATATGGCATGCAGAAGATTAATGCTGCATTTGCATTTGATGGTCCCGAACTGCTCAGACAAACGCTGAAGCAAACTTTTGATATCGATTTACACTATTATGCAGTGGTCGATTTCGAAGGCTTTTCCAAAATCGCAGATATTATCGCTCCTGATGGTATTGAAGTGGATATCCCGCATCAAATGTCAGAGGATATCGGAATGACACTTGAACCAGGGCGACAAGTCTTACATGGAAACGAACTGCTTGGCTATGTGCGCTTTCGGAAGGATGCAGATGGAGACTACGGAAGAGTGCAGCGGCAGCAGGAAATAATAGGCAAGCTGAAAGATGAAGCGGTAAGTATCCACGGTCTGATGAAATTGCCAAAGCTTTTAGGCGTTGCTGATCCATACATTGATACGAATGTAGATAGTAAAACCATTCTTACAATAGGAAAAGGACTGATTAGCGGCAGTGAACACCCGATGGAAACATTAAGAATTCCTGTAGATAATTCCTATCAAAACGTCCGGACCGACGTTGGAGCTGTGTTAGAAATCGATGCAGAACAAAATAAACAAGCTCTTGAAGAATTTTTATCAGCAGATAGGGAATAAAAATTTGTACTACTGATTTCTAAGCTTATATTCGCCAGCCTGTTTGTAAATAGAGAAATAAGGGTAAAATTACTATATGTCCATATGATAACTTACAATCAGCAACTTTCTGAGTAAGTGAATTACTCTATACAAAGGAGCGAATAGAAATGGCAAACAGCAGAATCAAATTAAAGAAAAAAGAATTGGTTGCAAAAGATACAATGGCTTTTCATTGGGAAATGCCAGATGGATTTGAATTTAAAGCAGGTCAGCTGACCCATATTAAATTGATTAATCCAAGCGAGATAGATGAGAAAGGAACGGAAAGAGCATTGTCATTCGTTTATGCACCGAGTGAAAAAGAATTAGTTACAACAACCCGGCTGAGAGATTCCGCTTTTAAACGAGAATTAAAAGACCTTCCCGAAGGCAGTGAAGTCGAATTTGACGGAGCAAACGGAAGCTTTACCCTGCATAAAACGGAATCAACGCCGGCAGTATTTCTCATTGGCGGTATCGGTATCACCCCGATTCGAAGCATGATCGCAGAGGCTACCAATCAGAAAACAGACCATGACCTTACATTGCTGTATTCGAATAAAACACCGGAGGATGCACCGTTTTTATCTGATTTTGAAGATATGGAAAAAAGAAATCGTCATTTCACCTTTGTCCCAGTCATGACAAGGTCGGATGCGGATGAATGGAGCGGAGAAAGAGGGCATATCGATGCCGAGCTGCTTAAGCGGTATGTTTCCGATATTAATAAGCCGATATATTATTTATCCGGACCCGGCGATATGGTAGAAGCCATGCAGAAAATGCTTGTAGATGCCGGTGTCAATGAAGATAATATCCGGTCTGAGGAGTTTGCAGGGTACTAAAAGGTTATATTCTAGAATGAATTTCTTTGAAATAATAAAGAGAAAACACCTCTGAAATTAGATTTTTAATCTGTTTTCAGGGGTGTTTCATGTGATTTCCAAAGTAACGATAGGATAAATGAAGGAAGGCTGGGCTTATTATAACGATGATGAATTGATTAGAAAAACCTATTGCCAGCTAACGCGAAGTCTGTATATGATAATAGCAACTTCTCTCTATGAGAAAAATGAAGGAGCAGATGATGATTACAGATGAAATTCTTTCTACGCTATTTGTAGTTGGCGGCTTTTTGGTTCTTTTACTTATTGTTTATGTTTTTAGCAAAATACCTGGTTCCGGCCTTATCTTTCGTTTTATTCGCAGACTTTTTCTGATTCTGTGGAGTATTGTTATTTTAGGTCTAACTTTCTTTATGTTCTTTATGGTCGGCTATATGGTGATCGTGTTCTTTACGTTTAATGGAAGCGAAGAGGGAATCTTATACCAAGGAGAGCCGATAAACTTTTTGATTGGTGATAATGCGAGAGACGCAGCATTTTTTACGATGCTTTATGCTGGCTTTTGCCTGGTGGCTGTATATATTATTTCGTTTATTTTGGCGATGGGGCGGAAGGTTACGCGTGTCAGCAGAAGGTTCCATGCTGAAATTATTTTAGTTGCTATGATTGGTTTGGTATTTACTGTATTTCCTGTTGTGGTTGAGTCGGTTTTACCAGATTTTGAAGTGGGGCGTTATGGGAGATATGCACTTGGTGTTCTGCCACTGATGATGTATATCCAGGCACAAATGAAAAAATCCAGAGAACGCCGGGGGAATGGACGCTACCCTTCTCGTAAGGAGCGGTTCTATCGCGATTTGAATGAGAAGCAGTCCAATCGAGCTGGGAAATTCTAAGGTGTTTTTATACAACTTCTCAAAAAATAATATGTTTGGAATTGAAAAACCTCGTTTGGAAGGTTTGTCGCATTGATGAACCTTTCAAACGAGGTTTTTTATATCGTTGACAGTTATATCGGGTTACGATATACTAAATTATATCGTCAGTCGATATAACGTGAACAAATATAAAAAGATGAGGAGATAATAAGATGCAGAATGAGCAGATAGCTTTAACAGAAGCGGTTTATTACACGCTGCTTTCTCTATATAAGCCGCTTCATGGTTACGGGATTATGCAAAAAGTAGAAATGATGTCAGCGGGAAGAGTGACTCTCGCAGCGGGTACGCTATATGGTGCTTTGAATAACCTGTTAGACAAGGGCTGGATTGAGGCTCTTCCTAAAAATGTTAATAATCGAAAAAAAGAGTATCTCATTACCGCCCAAGGGAAGAAAATGGTGGAGATGGAACTGTTAAGACTGCAAGAGCTGATTAATAACGGAAAGAAAATAGTAGAAATGGAGGAAAAGGACAATGGAGAAAAAAGTTAAAAAGCTTTTCACTGTCTGGAAATTTGCCGAAGAAGAGCAATGGTTAAACGAAATGGCTTCAGATGGTTGGGAGTTGGTAAAAGTAAGTGTACCCAATTATCGTTTTATAAAAAGCACTCCCAATAAATACATTTATCGATTGGAATTACTCGATCCAAAATTAACGAAAAAAGAACGCAAAGATTACATTGATTTTATGGAAGAAACCGGAGCGGAGAAAATTGGAGAGTTTTCTAACTGGATTTATTTTCGTAAAAACGCTGAACTAGGAGAATTTAATATCTTTTCTGATTTGGATTCAAGGATTGTACACTTAAAGAGGATGTTTCAGCGTCTTCTTGCTGGATTTATTTCGATTATAACGATTTTAATTTTTTCAACTGTGTTGATGATAAATAATTCTACTCCTTATATTTTATCAATGATTACAACGGTTATATTCGTTTTAATTCTATGCTTGTTCTTATATGGATTGATCCAAATAAATAAACGAAAAAAAGAACTGGCAGAAGAGCGACAATTTAGAGAATAAAAATAGGATTGATTTAAACCGCCTATTTGTCAGGGATTATTGTCTTTTTATTAGTAGGAAAAAGTGATAAATCAATGACTTTATGTTCTTATAAAAAGTGCCTGAGAGTTTGACTTAGGCACTTTTTTAAACGCTTATAACTTAAATCGCTGGAAATTATAAACTCAACTTCCGCACATTAAAAAGTAACTTCATTTCTATAGAAACAGGGGGGTGATCGTTCCTTCGATAACCCCTTGACAAAGAATAAAAGGTGAAGTGTAAAGCACCGCTGAGGCGGACCATTTTGCTTTCCGACGTACAGGACGTACTAGTGCAGACGTTGCAACAAATGTTTTCGATGGGGTTGCGATTACTCACCCCATCGAAAACATTTGTACGTCGGAAAGCGGAGTGGTTGGCCGGAGCGGAGCTAAGCACCATCACCAATTCCAAAAAGGCCGGATATTTCACCAAAATGCAAGCATGGTAATGGAGAACATGTTCACCCTGAAATAGCAAAATATATTTGCTTATTCTTAGGTGCGAAAGTTGAGTTATAAATAATAACAACTATCTTCTAAAGCCATGCAACTTAAATCCGCTGTCTACTTTACAAATAGTAATACAATAACACCGGCAATAATTAGAAGCAGAATTAAAATACCTGTACCTTTCCATCCTAACCCGCCAACTAAATCGGACAGGCCTCCACCATGAATACTGCTTGATGATTTTTTTAATTCCTCTTGCCGGAGTCTTTCTCTGGTTTCTTCGGGAGTTTCTTTGTCATTACGCATAAACGAACCCCACCTTTGATAATATTTCCTCTAACCATTGAAATAAGTCTCTTATCTGTGACTATAGCATATCCTAAATAAAATTTGTCACCATTTCTACAAACAATCCAATGAAAAGTATGATATACTATTTATAATAATTATAATCTAATATTAATTATAAATAAATGAAAATGATAATCAATATCAGAGATTTGTATGGTGTTAAAAGGGGGAGTGTAAAATGACGGGAACAAATAGCAGTGGTACTTTCTTATTGTATCTCAAAATACATGGAGAAATCATTGCCGCAGCAATAAGCGGAATACTTATTTTGACTGCCTGGATATTATCCGGCCATATTAGTCACGCCTTATGGATTACTTTATTGATTGCTGCTTTTTTAATTGGCGGTTTTGCAAAAGCGAAGGAAGGAATCACAGAGACATATAAAACCAAAAAATTAAATGTAGAGCTGCTGATGATTATTGCAGCTATTGGAGCAGCTTCCATCGGCTACTGGGCAGAAGGAGCTATCTTGATTTTCATCTTTTCTTTATCCGGTGCTTTGGAAAGCTATACGGAAAATAAAAATAAGAATGAATTGAAAAGCCTGATGAAGCTGCAGCCTGAAAGTGCTACCCTGCTAAATGGTGAGATAATAAGCATTAGTGAATTAAAACCGGGTGATTGCATTACTGTAAAATCAGGGGAGAGAATCCCGGCAGATGGAATTATTGTCAAAGGAGATACAACCGTAGATGAGAGTGCATTATCCGGAGAATCGATTCCTATTACTAAAACAGTAAGCGATGAGGCCTATGCTGGCACAGTTAATCTTGGCAGCAGTCTGCAAATTGAAATAAATACGTTACCGACAGAGACCATGTTTCAAAAAATTATCGAGCTGGTTCAAGATGCGCATGAAGAACGATCTCCCTCTCAGCAATTTATTGAGAAATTTGAAGGGGTATATGTCAACGTTGTATTGGTTACTGTTGCTGTGATGATGTTTCTTCCACATTTTTTATTTGGCTGGTCCTGGACTGATACCATCTACCGCGCCATGATTCTATTGGTTGTCGCTTCGCCATGTGCGTTAGTTGCTTCGATTATGCCGGCGACTTTATCCGCAATTTCCAATGGGGCGCGTCAGGGGATTCTGTTCAAAGGTGGTGTGTATGTAGAAGCTTTAGCTAAATTAGATGCGGTTGCTTTTGATAAGACAGGGACGTTGACCAAAGGAGAACCTGCCGTCGTTGATTATTTTATAAAGCAAGGAGAGAATAGCGAATCCTTGGCAAATGTTATTTATACGATGGAAAGTGAATCCATTCATCCGCTGGCTCAGGCTATGAAACAATGGGCGAGCGTATCCCGGGGAGGTCTAAGAGAGTTATCTGCAGCTGTCAAGCACCATAACGGAAAAGGGCTGTCAGCTGAATTGGATGGAGTGTCTTGGTGGATTGGTAATGCAGAATTGGTTGGAAAGCAGGACGCAGATCAGTTCCTGCAAGTCTTTACTCCACAAGAACAGGCGACGACCAATATATTTGTGCGAAAAGATGCGGAGATTATTGCTGTATTTTTGCTGAAGGATACTCTCCGGCAAGATGCTGTTGAAGCAATACAAGAGCTGAATAAGCTTGGTTTAAGAACGATTATGCTGACAGGTGATAATCAAGCAACTGCAGCAAGCATTGCTCAGGAAGCTGGAATTACAGAATTCCATGCCAATTGCTTGCCGGAGGATAAGGTAAATTATTTAAAGCAGCTGAGAGCGCACAACCAGCAGACAGCAATGATTGGCGACGGTGTAAATGATGCGCCGGCCCTGGCGACAGCTAACATTGGTGTGGCGATGGGCGCAGGAAGCGATATTGCTTTGGAGACAGCAAACGTTGTGCTGATGAAAAATAATTTAGCAAAAATGGTTAACGCGATTCGGATTTCGAAAAAAATGAATGCCATTGTAAAACAGAATATTATTTTTTCTCTTGCTGTCATAGCTATTCTGATTGCCAGCAATTTTCTGCAGATTATCAATATGCCGCTGGGTGTGATTGGGCATGAGGGAAGTACGATTCTTGTTATTCTTAATGGGCTGCGGATGTTAAAGGGTGAATAAAAAGTCAGCGGATACCGTCGTTCACATGCCAAATGAAGATAGCTCTGATTCACCATCATCTTATATACAATCAAGAGAGCCGATTGATGAAGAGTTGATGTTCTTTGATAAAGCAAAACAATAATGCGGAATTAACCGTATAGAAGCTTTTCCTGTCTTATTTCAGAAGGGAAAGCTTCTTTTCTATGCTGCAGCGGCTTTACGCTTCATATCCTGTTCAGCCTTCATTCATTATTTTATCCTGCGTTACTTTTTATTATTAAATATATCGCTGAGCACCTTCTCAAATCCAATTTCCGAGATTTCGTCAAACATCCCATCTACTTCCTCTTTGGATATATTCATGTTATTTTCATTCCAAAGCATCCACGTATGAATGATTCCTGAAAGCAAAAATTCAATGATATATTCCAATTTGATTTGATCTTTTTCATTTAAATCTTTTACTTGCTCCATTACTTTCGTTCGAGCTTCTTTTTTATATTCGTATAAATAATCTGGATCTCCATTTGGTCCAAGCAGCACCATAATCCGTTCATTCATTTTTTCGTTCAATTCGTCGTCATAGGATTGTTCTACTTCAAAGCGGGCTCGTTCTTTCTCTTCCTTTGTAATACTGCCCAGATCATGGTCTTGAAACCACTGTAAAACAGCTGAGATTAATTCTTCTGATGGTACAAGGCCTTGTTTGATTTCATTCAGTATATCGTATACGTCCGTATAATAATTATAAAAGGTTCCTCTGTTATATCCTGCGCGGTCTGTTATTTCCTTAATCGAAATTTTATTGATAGGTTTCTCTTTATAAATATCCCAAAATGCTTCCTGCAAATTAAATTTTGTCTGTTCTTTGACACCCATCATGAATCCCTCCTTTTTTCAACAAATGGACCCTAATTGTTCATTGTTTAATGATACGTATCTCCTTACAATAAATAATACAACATGTTGTTGAAATTTTGAATAGACAACAAAAAATTTAATAGGAGGAATTTTGCAAGTGAAGAATTTATCGAACTTTTCTATCAAGAGACCAAAATTCACGATAGTTGTGATGTTGGTCCTTTTAATTCTGGGCGGCGTATCGCTAACCAGGCTCCCAATTCAAATGATGCCAGAGATTGAACCGCCTGTTGCAGTTGTCGCAACAAGCTACCCTGGAGCAGGGCCTGAGGAAGTCTTAGACAGCGTTACAGAACCTCTGGAAGAGGATCTTTCTACCGTTACAGGGTTACAAAATATTTCCTCACAATCACAGGAAGCTTCCTCACTCGTTATTTTGGAATTTGATTATGATATGACGATAGATGAGGTGGAGAATGAAATAACTCGTACAATATCCTCTACGAATCTGCCGGAACAGGCGGAAGAGCCAAGTTTTATCGAATTTGATATTTCCATGATGCCGAGCATACAAATGGCAGCGACGTCTACGAATGGAGACACAGCAGAATTTGAAAATCAGGTCAATGATTTGGCAAATGAACTGGAATCGATTCAAGGAGTCGCATCAATTAATATTAATGGTTTAATGGAAAGGGAAGTAGCTGTTGAATTAGATACAGAAGCACTAAGTGACTATAATCTCTCTCAATCGGATATTGCCGGAATGATTGAAGCGAATAATATTTCGATGCCTATTAATACAATTGAAGATACAGAGCAGGGTTATAACATTTCTACTCGTACCATGAATGAATTGGATGGATTGGATGAACTGCGGGAACTCGTTTTGCTCGACATGCCTGATGAAGAGGTAACATTGAATGACGTGGCAGATATTTCTATTTCCGAAGATAATGGCGGCGTCATTACCCGCTTTAACGAGGAAGATGCTGTTCAGCTTGAAATGATGTTAGCTGACGGGGCGAATGCATCTTCTGTAAACGCAGAATTTAATGAAGAATTGGATGCTTTGCTTGATGACGAGGAATATGAACAGCTTTCTGTCAGTACACTTTATGACGAAGGCGAGTATATAGATATGGCAATCGACAGTATCTATGTTTCCTTGATCAGCGGTGCGGTATTAGCAATGTTTGTGCTGTTTGCATTTATACGAAATCTGAAAGCTCCATTGATTATTGGATTATCAATTCCATTTTCCGTCATCACTACCTTTGCTTTGCTGTTTTTCACAAATATCAGCATTAACATGATGACATTGGGTGGTTTAGCACTTGGAATTGGGATGCTGCTCGATAACTCAATTGTTGTTATTGAGAATATCTATAGACATCTGTCGATGGGTAAAAATCCGAAACAAGCAGCAAGAGAAGGAACCAGGGAAGTGGTTACAGCAATCCTTGCTTCTACATTAACGACAGCTTCTGTATTTTTACCAGTCGTGTTTGTTACTGGTCTGGTAGGGCAGTTATTTACGCCATTAGCAATTACGGTTGTATTCAGTCTGCTGGCTTCCCTATTTGTAGCGGTCACGGTAGTACCGATGCTGGCAAGCCGTATTTTGACGGTACCGAAAAATATGGATGAAACGAAGCGGAAGCAAAAAGGATATATGAAACGATTGAGAAAGGCTACTGCATGGTCGTTGCGGCACAGGGCCTCTGTACTGTTTGCAGCTGTTATTCTGTTCCTTGCTGGTGCCTTTGGTTTGGCTGTGCAGGGAATGGAGTTTATGCCAGAGCAAGATGAAGGGTTTTTAACCATAGAGGTGGAAAAAGAACAGGGAACCTTACTGGAAGACACCCTGGCAACTGTAGAAGATATTGAAGCAGAACTGGATAATCATGAGGAAGTGGACGCTTATCTAAGTACAGCTGGTTCATCCGGTATGATGTCTTTTGCAGATGAAAGCAATACAGCAACCATAAGCGTGCAATTAACAGATGCAAGTAACCGAAATATGACCACTTCTGAATTTATCAATGAAGTGGAAGATGATATTCAAGATACAGATGCATCCGCAGAAATCAATGTTATCCCGATGTCACAGGCTGGCGCCGGGGAACCAAATACAGTTGTACTGAATGTTTCCGATAATGATGAAGAACGTCTGGATGAAGCAGAAACAGACATCATCAATGAATTGGAGGACGAAGCGGATATTAACAGTGTGACATCCAGCAATTCAGGGACAGTGGAAGAATTGCAAGTAGTTGTGGATAAAGCAGAAGCGCGTGAAAATGGTTTTCAGCCGGCACAGGTAGGAGAGGCTCTATATGAGGCAACCAATGGTGTCGAAGCTTCTACAATAGAAGAATCCGGCGGCTACACCACAATCAATGTGAAATATCCTGCAGATGTCTTAGAAAGTGAAGAGGCATTTGAGAATATCTCTATCCCAAATGATGAAGGAGAGTATATCGATTTAGGCGATATTGCATCGTTAGAAGAGGCTGAATCGCCTACGCTTATAAATAGAGATGAGATGACAGATACAAGGGAATTAACGGTTTCGTTCAGCGACAGCCTTTCTTTAAATGAAGCAAGTCAGCTGATTGATGACGTTATTACAGACCTTGACCTGCATGAAGATACAGAGCATTCTATGGGCGGCGATATGGAAATGCTCAATGATGCCATTCCGCAATTAATCCTTGCAATTGCACTTGGAATCGTATTTATCTACCTTGTCATGGTTGCTCAGTTTGAATCATTTAAAGCACCATTTGCTGTTATTATGACAATTCCATTAGCATTTATTGGGGTTGCTTTGTCTCTGTTAATTACCAATAATCCGCTGAGTGTCATAGCAATGGTAGGTATTATTCTGCTTATCGGAATTGTTGTGAACAATGCAATCTTGATTGTCGATTATATCCAGCAGCAGAAGGAAAAAGGAATGTCTGCTTATGAAGCGATTGAAATCAGCGTTCAAGACAGATTCAGACCGATTCTCATTACAGCTGTTACAACGATTCTGGGTATGCTTCCGCTAACGCTGGAAATCGGTGAAGGCATGGAAGGAATTGCACCAATGGGGATTGTTGTTATCGGCGGCCTGACTGCAAGTACGTTCTTAACCTTGTTTATCATTCCGATTATCTACAGCTTTATTGATCCGGAAACAAGGAAGATGAACAAGAAATATATGACGCCGGATGGAGAAATCATCACGCAGCGTCAAGTTGATGAGAGAAAGGAACAGGAAGCTGCTGCTTCTTATGAGCAGAGTGAACAAGAAGCAGATGATTCTCCAGAGGAAAACACAGGTTCAGAACAAAAATAGTAACCAATGTAATAGAATAAAATAATGTTTAAAGAGTAATCCAAACTTATTCAAGCTAAGAATAGGTTTGGATTTTCTTTTTTAGGATGTTCAAAAGAGACCTAAAAATATTATCCTACCTGGCGGTTATTGTCGAATTATTTTGCCCTTTCTGTCTTACTTTGTAATATTTTAGATAGATTCTACTTCCGGCTGTTGAAAATCGAAAGGTTCAAAAATGCTAATGTGGGAGGGATATTCATGAACAGTCTTAGGCATTTGTCAGACGAGCTCTTGCAGGAGTCCTTGAGAAATGCAGTAAAATTAAAGCTGGAACAGAATTTTTGTGCAACATTAAGAGATGAAATCAGCCAACGGGCAGAAAGGAGCAAAAAAGGCACCAGAAAAGCGATGGACATGACGAACACTTTTGAATGGTAATAACGGCAAGAGGTTCTATTGTCCTTTAATTGGTAATTGCTGAAACCGGAAGTAGAATCCCCCAGTCTGAATTTCAGGCTGGAAAGAGCAGCGTTGGTACTGAATGGTACGCAGCGCTGCCTTCTTTTTTTGTTAATAGATATACTTAGTAATCGTTGTCGAATTTTAATATTTTTAGAGATGAAATATTCATTGAGACAAAAGAATAACGTAATGAAAATTGTTGGAAATTTCCCGGGAAATAGTTTGGGAGGGTTATGAAATGAATTTTGCAAGGGAATTTTTTGTTATTAATAGAGAAGTACATCAATAAATAGTAATAAATTACTTTTATGGAATATATAGTTCATTATTTTGAATGGAATAATAGAAGGAGGCAAATTATTACTTATTTATTTTTAACTGACTTCCTTTAGAATCTTTTTTAGTAATACGTATACTATAATAAATTCAAATTAAATTCTCCGCTCTGTTGTAGAGCAACATAGATCTGTTATAGAAATAACGTAATAGATGGAATCATATTTAAAGAAAGGAATGTTATATTTGACGTCATGTTTAACAGTGTAGGAATTTAGGAAAAAGGAATAGCAGGTGGCAAAGCAATATCTCAACAAATGGAAAAGACAGCTGATATCCTGAAAGAACAATAGCCGGATAAAGTCATTATTTTTGGCGGGGGCTGCTCCATGGACCAAGTACCATTTGATTATTTGAGTGGAAAATATGGAGATAAGCTAGGGATTTTATGGTTGGATGCACATCCTGATATTGCAACAACAAATGGTTCGTCAAATGGGCATGAGATGGTTGCAGCGAATTTGCTTGGAAAAGGTGCGGATCAATCTGTTACCAAAGTGAAAAATCCAATTTCTACAAGTCATATGATGTATGCAGGATTAATAGAAAAGAATTTACGTGATAGAGATAAACTAGTAAAGGAATTAAATGTACGCTTTGCCGGTCCGGATGAGCTAAAAGAGAATAGCCAGCTAATCATAGATTGGATAAAGGAAAACAAAATCGAATATTTAGCTGTTCACTTTGATCTGGATGTCTTGTCTCCAAAAGATTTCCGTTCCGTTTATCCGGCAGAACCATATACGGATGCAGAAGATTTTCCTGCTGCAGTGGGAAAAATGAAGCTTGCTGAAGTGGTCCGTGTACTGAACGATGTTTCAGGAAAAGCTGAAATTGTAGGACTTGGGATTGCTGAACATCTGCCTTGGGATGCTATTAATCTTAGAAAAGCACTTTCTGAAATCTCGATTTTTGATGATTAATTTCATTACACTAATATTATACCGCTATAAATCATTGATTTGTTTTGAGCTATCTACGTTCAAATTTGCTTGATTGAAATCTAAATTCCAGCCATCCGCGATTGATTTTCCTGTTTTCTCTATTTAGAAGCGGAAGTCTTGCAGCCAGTTATACTGCGATAAAAGCAATTCTTAAAAGATTTTATATTTGGAATAACTATAAAAGGAGTGTTTTATCACAAATTTTATCGGGAAAATGTAGGAATAAGAGCCACTTATCTAAAATGTAATTAATGAAGTCGCAGCGAACTTTGCTGCTTATGGAATTACAGCGGAATTGGTAATAAAAACAGCATAGAGATCTGGTTCGTTTATTCCAGAACGGTTGGACATATTCTATTATCTGGATTAAAAACGGTGGTTGAGCATAAGCAGTTGGAAAAATGAAAGTAATTATCATTCAAAATCAGGTATGCATAGCAAAAGGGTATTCATGTGTTATACCGAATTTGAAAAAAATCAAGAAGGAGAGAACAACATGGAAAAAAAGATATTCATTCAGACAGGTACAGGAGTAGATCTCCATGGACAGGACGTGAACCAAGCTTCAGAGCGTGCCATTAACAATGCGATACAATCTAATTCAATGCCAGGTATTCAGGACGCTCTTCCTAATCAGGATTTAAATAATATGAAGGTAAATGTGAAATTAGGCATCCCCAGAGATCTGGAGGACTTGGATGAGGAAAGAATCAAAAAGCTAATACCATATGGCGATGTGTCGGTGGAAAAACTGGAAGGAGGCTTGGCCTCGACAAATGGTATCTATCTAAGTGAGCAAAAGGATAAAAATGACCTGATGTATATTGTCAATGCCGTTGTGGAAGTAGGGTATTAATTAAGACAGAAGGGAAGGAACCGGCGCCGGTTCCTTCCCTTTTTCAACCGGATAACTGTCTAAAAGCCATTATCAATCCTTCCTCGGGGCAATCCCTTTAATAAGCATCTCTGTCCATTCTTCGGTATAGGGAGCGATTTTCTCATAAATCTGCGGCTTGGAAATGCCTTCTACAATTGCCTGGAAATAAAGAATCAGAAATTCATCGGAATATTTCAAGTCCACTTTTCCCTCTTTACGGCCGCGATGGAATAAATCCAATAGCATGCCGTAATTTACTTCATTAAATTTCTGCATCATTAAAGATAGACCTTCCTCATCCTTTTTCGTGAAAAAATCCATCATTCGCATATAAAATTGGTGATTGATTTTATCTAAATAGCTGATTTTATTTTGGCTTAATGCAATCAGTGTTTCTTCAAAAGAGTGATTTTCAGCTATAATTTCTTTGGCATCGGTAATCAATTGATTAATAAAGTCCTGAAAAACTTCACGAATCAGATTATCCTTGCTGCCAAAATACTTAAAAAGGGTAGCTTTTCCGACATTTGCATGCTTTGCGATTTCCTCCATGGTTACATTGCCGGCATCTGTATCTCCGTTTATCAGCTCAAAAGCTGCTTCTAAAATCTTTCGTTTCTTTTCCTCTGTTCTTTTTTCAAAACCATTCACATATATAACCTGCTTTCCGTTGAACATTCAATAAAATTTCTAAAAATGAATGCATCTCTTCCTATTTATTATATCTGTCTAATTATGAACTGGCAAATAAAAAATAGTATATATTATATTGACTTCATTTATAAAAAGGAATAATATTGAACTGTAAAATAGTTTTGTGGTTTAAAACTTTTTATTTGAAGTATTATTTTGAACTGTGGTGTGGTGAATAGTTTTGTTTAGTTTTTTGAACGATTAAATAGGCAGAACTGGGTAAAACAGCGTATGAAATGAAGGAGAGAAGGAGTGTCAGCCTTATGACAAAAATTGTGAAATTACAAGGCCTGCAAAAGAAGTTTGGTAAGTTTCAAGCGTTAAGTGATGTGACTTTCACTGTAGAAGCGGGAGAAGTTGTTGGTTTTATCGGTCCCAACGGTGCTGGTAAGTCAACGACAATTCGTGCTTTATTAGGAATTATTAAGCGGGATGCCGGGCAGGCAGAAATTTTTGGAAAGGACGTTTGGAAGGAAAGCCTGGAAATCCATAAACGTATTTCTTATGTGCCGGGAGATGTCGCGCTCTGGGGAAGTCTGACCGGGGGAGAAATTATTGATTTGTTTATGAAGCTGCATGGGGGCGGAGATAAGCAAAAACGTGATTATTTAATCAAACGTTTTGAACTGGATCCGAAGAAAAAGGCCAAGGGGTACTCCAAAGGAAACCGGCAAAAAGTTGGCTTAATCGCTGCTTTATCTGTGGAATCCGATTTATATATTTTTGATGAGCCGACTTCTGGTCTTGATCCCTTGATGGAAGCGGTCTTTCAGGAAGAAGTAGAAAAAATCAAGGAAGCAGGAAAGTCCATTTTACTGTCTTCTCATATTTTGAGTGAGGTAGAGCGTTTAGCTGACAGGGTCGTTATTATTCGTCAGGGGGAGATTGTAGAGTCCGGGACATTAGATGAATTAAGGCATTTGACTCGCTCTGCTGTCACCTTATCAACCGAAGGAGATGTTTCGCAAATGGAATTTGTAGAGGGTATCCATGATTTTACACAGAAAGATAACGAAGCGACATTTTCTGCTGATAATAAATACATCAATGCTATTTTAACGGAGGCAACGAAGCTTGGTGTGAAAAAGTTTGAAGCGGTACCGCCGACACTTGAGGATTTATTTATGCGGCATTATGAGGGATAAAAGCTGACAGGGAGGTGAAAGGCAATGAAGGAAAAATTTGCACGTTGGGATACCTTGTTTTTACAGTATCTAAAGCGTGATTGGAAAAAGATTATTTTTTGGATTTTGGGAGTAGGTTTATTTTCAGGAGGCTTTGTTCCTGCGTTTGAAGAAATAGCAAAGGGGCAAGGGTTAATAGGAATGTATGAAACACTGCAAAACCCTGCGATGATCTCCATGGTCGGTCCCACACCAATTGAAACGGCAGCGGAATATACATTAGGAGCGATGTATGCACATGAGATGTTATTATTCTGCGGATTATTTGCGATGATTATGTCTGTTCTGCATATTGTAGGTCACACACGTAAAGAGGAAGATCTCGGGCTGACGGAGCTTGTACGCTCTTTTCAAATTGGTAGACAGGCAAATTCGCTTGCAGCAATGGCAGAAGTGATTGTTATTAATGTATTATTGGCGCTTTTTATTAGCGGTCTGTTAATGATTTTTAATGTTGATACGGTTTCTGTCCACGGCTCCATTCTATTTGGAACGTCGATTGGGGTAGCCGGCGTGATTGGAGCAGTCATTGGACTGGTGATGGCGCAAATCATGCCGGCTTCATCCAGTGCCACAGGCTCAAGCTTAGGTTTGGTCGGGCTGCTCTATATTATTCGTGCTGGAACGGATGTATCGAATGTGGATTTATCCATGTTCAATCCGCTCGGCTGGACGTATTTGACTTATCCATTTACAGAGAACAACTGGCTCCCGATTATTTTTGCCCTGATTTTTAGTGCAGTGATGGTAAGCCTTGCTTTTGCACTGGAAGGCGGGCGTGATATGGGTGCGGGTTACTTGCCTGAGAGAGAAGGCAGAGAGCATGCAAGACGGTCTCTATTATCGGTGCAGGGATTGTTTGCCAAACTGAATAAGGGAGTTATTATTGGCTGGCTGATTGGCTTTGCAGTGATGGGCGCAGCGTACGGCTCCATTTATGGGGATATGCAGACATTTCTGGAAAGTAATGAAATGATGGCGCAAATGTTTGCACAGTCAGGCGTTTCTATTGAAGAATCTTTTACAGGAACAATTATGATGGTCATGATTGTTTTGGTATCTATTCTGCCAATCGTTATTGTGAATAAGCTTTTTGCGGAAGAGAGCCGTTTGCATTTAAGCCAGCTTCACGCTACAAAAGTCACGCGCGGTCAATTTTACTGGACGACAATCGGGTTAGCAATTTTGTCCGGGTTAATTGGAACCTTGCTTGCTGCCGGAGGTCTTGGAGGTACGGCTATCTCCGTTATGGGCGACCATGGTGCGCTCAGCATCGGCGATTTTCTGGCTGCGGGCTATAACTTCTTTCCATCCGTCTTATTCTTTATCGGACTTGCAGCTTTAGCACTTGGATGGGCACCGAAGTTAGGGAAAATAATTTATGCGTATCTTGGTTATTCCTTTATCCTGAATTATTTTGGAGGTATTTTGGATTTACCGGGCTGGTTCTCGAAAACAGCCATCCAAAGCTGGATTCCGCAAATGCCGATGGACCGTTTTGATGCTCCAGTTTTTATGGTTATAACGGGCATTAGTATTGCTTTAATGATAATTGGTTACCTCGGCTATAATAGGCGGGATATGATAGAAGGAGCTTAACCTCTAAAAAATTCATTTAATCTTTGAAAGTCAATTTGTTCCATATGCGGATGGGATAGATTGGCTTTTTCCTGTTTTGTAAAGTTTCTGTAAATTTTTTAGATGATAGATTGAACTGGTTGCGCTTTAATGGTAAATTAATAACGAAATTCGATATCAGGGTTCGATATCAATACTTCAGGGGATGAATCAAATTGGAAGAAAAAATATTAAGAAAGTTATTTTTGGGATTTATTCAAATCCATATACTGCATCATGCAATGGAACACCCGATTTTTGGTGTATGGATGCTGGATGAATTAAGGGAGCATGGATACAAGATAAGTCCAGGAACCTTATATCCGATTCTTCACTCGATGGAAAAGGATGGACTATTGAGTATGGAAGAACGTAATGCAGGCGGGAAAATAAGAAAATATTATACGGCTACCGATAAAGGGCGGACCGTGCTGGAGGAAGCTCGAGAGAAAGCATATGAACTGTTTAAAGAAATTAAAGACTGACAGGGAAGGGTGTACTGGGTGAATCATATTACAACATCAAAAGAGAAATTCAAACTACTATTCGAAATTCTGCTTATTTCTACACGGCTGGGATTGACATCTTTTGGCGGACCGATTGCGCATCTTGGATATTTTCATGAGGCATATGTCCGGAAAAGAAAATGGATGGATGAAAAAAGTTACAGCGACTTAGTTGCACTGTGTCAGTTTTTACCTGGGCCAGCAAGCAGCCAAGTTGGTATTGGTATTGGTGTCATGCGCGGAGGCATCCTCGGGGGGATAATATCTTTTATTGGCTTTACGCTGCCTTCTGTCATAGCGTTGATTATTTTTGCTTTGATCTTACAAGGTTCAGCTATGGAAGAGACTGGGTGGATTCAAGGGTTAAAAATCGTAGCAGTTGTTGTTGTAGCGCATGCGATTTTAGGAATGGCTCAAAAATTGACACCGGATTTAAAGCGCAAATCCATTGCGCTGTTCGCGTTAGTTATCACTTTATTATGGCAAACAGCCTTTACTCAAGTTGGCGTTATTTTATTAGCAGGCCTCATTGGTTATTTGGTATATAAAAATCATGCTGAGAACGAAGAATCGAAATTCGTTTTTCCGATTTCTCGAAAGCTGGGGGGCATTTGTTTATCGCTTTTTTTCGGATTGCTTATTTTGCTTCCGATTTTAAAAGAAGTGACATCTCTGAATTGGATTGCTATGTTTGATAGTTTTTACCGCTCTGGTTCACTTGTTTTCGGCGGCGGACATGTTGTTTTGCCGTTGCTGGAGCGTGAATTTGTACTGACAGGCTGGATGGACGAGACCTCCTTTTTGGCCGGCTATGGGGCGGCACAGGCTGTGCCTGGACCATTATTTACATTTGCTGCATATATTGGCGCTGTTATTAACGGATGGACAGGCGGGGTGTTGGCAACTGCAGCTATCTTTTTGCCGGCATTCTTATTGATTTTAGGTGCGCTGCCATTTTGGAATCAAATCCGTCAAAATCAAAAAATGAAGGGAGCTTTGATGGGAGTAAATGCAGCTGTCGTAGGGATTTTAATTTCGGCTTTTTATCATCCTATTTGGACAAGTGCTATCCTGGGTCCGATTGATTTTGCTTTTGCGGCTATCCTATTTAGTATGCTGGTCTATTGGAAGCTGCCCCCTTGGGTGATTGTTGTGTCCGGGGCGGTTGGAGGCGCATTCCTATCGCATCTATAATGTCCGCAGGAATTTTTAATCCGTATAATTAAAAGTGAAAAAGAAAAAACACATCAAGCATGTCAGCTTGATGTGTTTTGCTGTTTACCTTGACCCCACCAGCCTGCTTTCTTGTAAATCATAATTACAATAGCAGCGCCAAGCAAGAGAACAATTGGAATTACCCAGGTAAACCCAAGTGCGAAAAGAATCGGAGCAAAGGTAACAATAATAATATCAACAGGTGCAACTCCAACATACCCCAGTGCATAGTCTTCCGGTGTCCGGCTTTTCAGTTCCGGATCAACAATTCGTAAAAGGGCAAGTCCCATCGCCACAGTACCTGTACTCCATCCCCAGCCGAAAATAGATTTCTCCAGCCAAAAATCTCTAAATATATTTGGACCGACAAAACGGAAGAGAATATATGCCCAAAGTATTCCAAAGGCAAACAATAAAATCAGCGGCAATGCATAATCCATCACGACCGTAATATTGATTGAAGCAATACCAAAAGCAACCAGGAAATCAGTAGCTGTTCCGCCGATACGCTCCATTACTCGCCCGTCAATATATTTATCAGCCTTTAACTGCCGGCTGATGCCCTGAAAGACTAAGCCCAAAATGAAGGCGACGCTGAATAGCGGTATGGACACAGCTGGTATCCATTCTGTCAATAAATTGGTTAACCAGTAAGATATGCCAATTAAAAAAGCGATAATTGCCAGATGGAGAACAAGCGGGTCAATCGAATTGGATGATACCGTTTCTTGTCCCATTGCAGAACGTTTGGAAGCCGGCATTAAACCAGATTTTAGTTCAGAAGGGAGATCCCTAAAGCTTGAAATAAATGTGGTATGTCCGTTTTCCGTACTGCGTTTAATAAGAAAAAGACCTCCTAAAACAGCAACCAGAATTCCTACAGTAGCAGAGGTCATGCCAAGATCCATTGCTTCTTCCCAGCCGGCATGTGCTAACCCTTCTCCTATAGCAGCTGCAGTACCATGCCCTCCTAGGAAACCTGCTCCTAAAATAAGTCCAAAACCATCAGGCAAGTCCCTGAAGATAGGGTTTAATAGAAGTAAAGCAAATAGGACGCCTGCTCCCCACATGGATAATGTTAAGATAATGGAGTAGGAGAACATATCACGAACGCGGTGAAATACCTCTGATAATCGCACTTTCGCAGCGCCGATTGGAATCGCTCCAAAAATAACTGCAATCAGCAATGTAGGGTAGCTGCTGAATTGCTCTGAAAAGGGCAGAATACCAACCCCGCTGGGACCAAATGCAAGTCCGAGAAATCCGGCAATCATGCTGGCCGGCAAGAATAGCGATTGAATCCATTTCACTTTTGCCCGTAGGATTGTTCCTGCTAATAGTAATCCTGAAATAATACTAATATCTATCATTAATGACCAAATTGTAAAGTTTTCCATTTCTAATAAAATTCCTCCTTCATTGATGTATATTGAAAAAATAGTTAGGGTTTTGTGCGAAATGTTCGCAAAAAGATGGCTAATTTTTTGGGGGCAGAGAAATAATGTACAGATTTATTATTGTACCATATAAGCAGATTTTTTCCATAGCTAACAGAAAAGAAATAATCTTGATTAAAAGGTAATAAATGGTTTGGATAGGATGTGGTTTTGTCTATGAAGTAAAAAGAAGAGGGTATTATTTAATTAGTGAGTACAGTTAAACAACCGTAACAACGCTTGCTTCAAAGTAGCGGGTGAAATAAATACAATTAGGCGGGTTAACGACTTGAATCACTCAACTGACAGGTCTTTACGATGGGACGAGGAATACCAATAGTTTTCGTCAGGACTGAAATCCCTCGTTCCAACGAAAACTATTGATTTTTTTTTTGGAACATAACCTTGAACCGCTTATTGGGTATACATTTCATACAACTGATCCAGTTTTTCTTCTAATTGTTCAAAACGGACAAAACGGTCCTCCCGGATATATTCTTTGCCGTCTATAATCAAAAGCATGATTGGGACAGTAAAAATCAAGAACTTTTCTGCTACTTCTTCCACCTTGGAAGCATCAATATGTCCCAGGTGGATAAGAGGGTAGTCATCCAGCATTTCGGTTAGCTTTGGCAAAATGGCATGGCATACACTGCAATCCGGTCTGGAAACGAAAAGGAAGCTTAACGCATGATTATTCAAAAATTCTTCAGCCATTTCTATGGTAGTCAGTTCGTATACCTTTTTCATTCTGCGCCTCCTTTGTAACGCTATTTAGGACTTATACGTTTTCTAATATAATTCAATCAGGTTGATAAAACAAATGCTTTATTCAGTATATAATAAATTTCAATTTTTACGTTTCTATATTTCAATATTAATGGGCGATTTGGCCGCCATCAATCACATAGGTTTGAGCCATCACAAAGCTCGCTTTATCGGATGACAAGTAGAGCACGGTTTCTGCAATTTCATCTGGTGTTGCTGCCCGGTCTGCAGGAACGTTTCCTATCATTTCCTCACGTATTTCGGGATCTTCTAATTTTTCCTTAGCTAGTGGTGTTGCAGTTACTCCGGGTGCTACAGCATTAACGCGTATGCCTTTATCCGCATATTCAATTCCGGCAGCCTTTGTTAACCCGACAACACCGTGTTTAGCAGCAACGTAAGGGGACATATCGGGATCAGCAATCAATCCGGCAACAGAAGCCGTATTGACAATACTTCCGCCGCCTGCTTTAACCATATATTCGAGCTCATACTTCAAGCAAAGGAAAACGCCTTTTAAGTCAACGGCAACCGTTTGGTCAAAATCTTCTTCTGTAGTATCAATAAAAGAAGCAATTTTAGGCAGAATCCCTGCATTGTTAAAGGCACAATCTATTTTCCCAAAGTGACCGGCTGTTTTTTCTACAAGTGATTTTACCTGATCAGCATTGCTCACATCTGTTTTAAAGAAAACCGCATCTCCGCCATTGGCTTTAATTTGTTGAACGACTTTATCGCTATCTTCGTTTATATCGCCAATCGCTATTTTTGCTCCGCGTTCAGCAAATTTTACCGCCGTCGCTTCTCCAATCCCGGAAGCTGCTCCGGTAATTAATACAACCTTGCCTTCAAAATCTTTTTCCTGAGCCATACGTATCCTCCTCAAAAATTCGTTAATCCTTTATAAATTCCCGTTTTTCTTTAAAGTTATGCATCGTTAAATGAAAGACTGTACATGACATGCAAAACGCTTCCCCTGTAAAGACGGAGGAAGCGTTTTGTAATGCTGATATAGGATTTTTCGCAAAGAATTAATTCTTTATTTTTTAGTAAGTTTTTTAATCTCTTCTTTGCTTAATTTTGTGATCTCTGCGATTTGGTTGAACGGCATTCCTATTGCTATCAATTCTAAAGCTATTTCTTGATTTCGCTTTTTTATCCCTTCCTCTATTCCTTCCTGCTTTCCTTTCTCCAATCCTCTCTCAAAATAAGAATTCGGCAGCTGCAAAACCATGTCTTTTTCCTCCTCCGGTAAGTTCTCCATTTGCTCCATCATTTGTGCTTCCTCCTCTTTGTTTAGTTTTAAATAAGTCTCGAAATAACCATACAGGAATTCCATTTGTGCCGGGTTGATTTTCATCCGGGTGATCATGCGCAGAAACTCCAGCTTTACCTGAACCCGCTCATGCGCTTCATACCCCATTTGACTGAGCAATGCTGCGGCGGCCGGGTTGTCTGATTGAATATATGCTCTCCAGTCTTTCTTGATTAAGTGTAATTGTAAAAAGTTAAATTGAAGTACGTCTTGGGTGGGGGTATCGATTCTGAATTGCGTCGGTTCTTCTTTTTCCCTATTATAACTCAAAACAGCGATGGGTTGAATGGGTTTGCGGTGTTTGGCGTAAAGGTAAGAAAAATAGAGAAACATTCTTTCAGGGAAGTCCGCTTCATGCGTTGATTGTGCTTCGGTATGAATATGCAGGATTTTGTCTTCGTGATTCAGCTTTACTTCGGCGAGGACATCTATTTCCTTCTTGCGGCCATTGATATAGTCCAGATATACTTCTTGCTCAAGGAAGGACACGTTGGAGAAGTCAATGTGAGGGTGGAGATTGGGGAAAAACGCTTCGATAAACTCTTCAAAAAACTCTTGTATCAGCTTTTTCGTCAGCCGATCATGCTTCATGTAGTCTGCTTCTTCTTCGTAAATAACCGGGAATGTAAACAATAGGACACTTCCTTTCTTTGAATTGTCTTTATTTTACCAATCATTTACAAATAAAGCTATATAAATTGAAATTAATAGCTACCGCTACAGAAAAACACTACGCTTTCCGTGGGCTTGAGCTCAGCCTCCTTTAAAGAAGACTTGCTGATTGGCAAGCCATCAGGCGCAGACAGAAGCAAAGTCGCACTTATGCCCCGCGGGTAGAAAAAAAGAAGTTCGCTTTTTTTCTGCGGGGTCTTCCCTCCGCGCTTTCCCACGACGGACAGGACGTCCTAGTGTCGGTCGTTGGTCACAGGACGTGACCGTTCTTAGCCGACCAGGAGTCTCCGTGTTTTTCTTCCGGGACTGGGACTGCGGTTACTCGCCCCACCGAAAACCATTGCGATTACTCGCCCCATCAAAAACCGTCGCTGGTTACTGTTTTCAATCATTATTTCGTGATTTTTATAAGAAAAATAAAGTGAATTTCTTACTTCAATTTATATAGTCTTATTTTAGATGATTTTCAGCTAAACTGTAATAAACCTTCATTTTATCAGTACTCTCGCAAGTCCCGTAAAATGAAGGTTTTCATTATATAAAACACCTATAGTTTTTATTTTATTATAGATAACGGTTTGGAAAATTACTATGCAAGTTTCATTGCAGGCCATTATATTTTCCGCTCCAACAGCATCGCAGTCAATTCATACAAGGTCTTTTTATAATCCCCGACCGGCAGTTTGTTTAAGGATTTTAATGCCTTGTCTGTATACTTCAGAGCAAGCCACCTGGATTTTTCTATGCCTTTTGTTTTTTCGACAATAGCTAATATCTCCATTAATTCTTCATCTGTTAAATCAGCTTTCTTATCTAAATAAGGATGTAATTGCTCTGGCTGTTCACGTAATGCGTAAATCAGCGGCAGGGTATACACGCCTTGACGAATATCCGCAAGCGTAGGTTTTCGCATGGTGTTGAAATCACCTTTAAAGTCTAGTATGTCATCGATAATCTGAAAGGCCATGCCAATATAGTGCCCCATATTCCAGGCGAGCATGGTCTGCCTTCGTGTTGCTTGACTGGTCACTGCTCCTGAATAGCAGCTGACAGCAAAGAGCTGCGCGGTTTTTCCGGAAATACGCGTTAAATAATCTTTGATGCTGGTTCCCTTTTGGTAGCGCGCATGGAGCTGATCCAGTTCCCCTGTGAGAATCTTTTCCATACTGCGCGCATTAAACTCAAGATGTGCTAATGTGCGCGCGTACTTAGATAAAATAGTAAAGCAGACACAAAATAAATAATCACCGGAATAGATGGCAAATTGATTGCCCTGCTGGGTATGGATGGTTGGATTTCCGTGGCGGAAGTCTGCTTCATCAATGACATCATCATGGATCAGAGTGGCCATATGCAAGGTTTCCAGTGCTGCGGCAACGGCTATCGACCTTTCTTTTTCCTGATGTGTTACGTCCCCAATCTGGGAACATAGAAGCGTATAGGCAGGACGCAATAATTTTCCTCCTGAATAGACCAAATCCTTAATTGTAGCTTCGATTTGTTTATCGTGGATTTGCAGGTGAGATTCAATCACCTGTAAAACGGATTGTAAATCAGATTGTAAACGGGGATAAGGTTCCCACATTGGATGAACAGGAATAGTTGGAATCGCCATCATGATAACCTCCATTTAACGAGCATAAGGATTTTTCTGTAGCCAAAGCTATGATACTTGATTGGGTTGCGTATATTTCATTTCTTGCAGGTCCCGGTAATAGTCCAGTTTTTCTACGTGATTTAATAAATAATTAGCTGCCAGACCCATGGCAATGCCTGATAAAATCCCGAAAAAAGATAAAACTGGGAGGTAGAGAAGTACCGTCCATGTTTGGGCAATCCAGCTGGCAATCGTTAATTGTCCAATATTATGCATAATAGCGCCGGCTACGCTGACTCCAATCAAGCTGATTCGGGATGGTCCGAGCTTTTTTACTCCACACATGCCGATAAAGCTTAATATGGCGCCGGCCGCACTATACATAAAAGAGGAGAGTGTACCTCCCAAGAGGGTAGCAAGGATAATCCGTATCATCACAACCTTAGACGCATCTTTTGTAGAGAGCGTGTATAACGCCATGCACGTAATAATATTCGCTAAACCGATTTTTGCACCTGGAGCGATGGCAAAAGGGGAGGGGATGGCTCTTTCTACTAAACTGATAATGACTGCCTGCGCAGCTAATAATGCAATGTATACAAGACGCTGGTTATTTGTCATCGCCAGACCCTCCCAATCTATTTCCGAACGTGTATATAAGCTGCTCAAAATCGATTTAAGAGCTGATAATCATATCTTCTGTTTCCCCGCTGTCTGATTGAATCTCGACTACAAGCTTATGAGGCAGGCAGACAATCGTCTGTCCCGGCATGGAAATATAGCCGGTTCGCACACAGATTTGGTCAGAGCAGGTAGCACTTTTGATATGAATGCGTTCATTGTCTACTTCAATAATGTTATTGTCATGATCGGATACCTCAATCTCAATTTCTCTGGTTTCGGTATTCCCTGTCAGCTGGATTTCTTCTACAATTTCATTATCTACTGTAATCACCGCAACGTTTACTGAATCTTCTTCAGCATATTGTGACTGCTGTAAAACAAAGATGCCAATAGGGAGAAAAGATAGAAGAACCAACAGGATAACAAGAATAACATCCCAAGGTTTCAGCATATGATAGAAATCCTTCATGCCCATCCCCCCCTTATAGCTCATTCAGTAAATATTGACTCATCTCCCCGGCAAAAGCCGGGCTGCCCGATGTTTTTATTCACGATCTTTATAGATAGCCTGCTCTTTTCCATACCAGAATCTTCCCAGTGTTCTTTGCAGCCATGGAACAGCCCAGTAATCTAAACCAATGGAACGTCCGGAACCATTCATTAAGGCGATAGAAGCAGGGAGTGCCCAGATTTGATCCCAGCCGAGCATTGCGGATAAAGTAAACATCATCAGGAATCCGGCACTTGCAGCACTGGCAAGCCAAGTGAAAAGGCCGAATACAATAGCAAGGCCGATGAATAACTCAATGAAAGCCATAACCTTCTGCATAAAGATAGCTACTTCCGGTGTCGGCAGCATAATCTGCATAAACCATTCAAAAATACCTGGCATATCACTTAAAATAGGAGTGGCCCATTCTGCACCGCCATCTACCGCTTCACTTGCACTGCTGGTGGTTGTTTGCAGCCATTCAAATGGCATGTTCACGCTGTTCCCGGTCAGCCAGGAATCTTCTCCGAGTCCCTGAAATAATCGAGAAATACCTGCAGAGCCTGAGGTGACTTCACCCCAAACAGATTCTCCCCAAATTTTAGAGGCTGCTTCATCGAGCCAAAAACCGCCGACAAATAATCGCAATGGCAAGCTCCACAAAACATTTCCATATCTGGTAATTGTATCTCTGAAAATGTTGCGCTTATCCTTGGTTTGGAAAAATTCATGCATAATATAATGAAACATATAATAGCCGCTTCGTATCCCGAAGAAATAATACAGGTTAACCAAGTGCTTCATCAGATTAGCCAGCCAGCCGCTTAAACGCAGCCCCATTAAATTCGCCACACCATATCTGGCTCCGATGGAAACCATCGTGCCATGGTATTTCCCTTCAAATGCTTCTTTTTGGCCATTATCGATTTCCGCAATAATGGATTTAGCTGCTGTCACACCTGTCTGTTCGGCCGCTTCGACAATTTGCGGCGTCGGCTTGCCTTCCTCTTCTTCAAAATAGGCTAAGTCGCCGATAACATAGACGTTCTCCAAGTTTTCTGCTTCCATATATTCATTTACTTTCAGACGTCCTGCTCTGGCAGTCGGGATACCGTAATCTTCTGTATCCGAATTTGCCTTGACCCCGGCTGTCCAAATCAATGTGTGTGTGGAAAGGGTTTCACCTGATTTAAATACGACGGCGTCTTCTTTCACCTCCACGATTGGTGAATTTTTAAGCAATGTCACGCCTTTTTTATTTAAATACTTTTCTGCTTTATCTGCACTTTTTCGGTCCAGCATATTTAAAATAGAGGAGGCCGCTTCGACTACATACAGCTGAATTTCTTCTTCGTCCAGTTTATTTTCCTTTGCTAAACGGTATTTCCACTCGATAAGCTCTCCAATCATTTCAATACCGGTAAAGCCGGAACCGCAAACTGTAAAGGTGAGCATGGCACGGCGTTTTTCCGGGTCATGTTCTAATGCTGCCCGTTTGACGACATCCTCTAAATGATGCCGGATGCGAATCGCATCTTCCCAGGACCAGAGGGTAAAGCCGTTCTCTTTTACACCTGGTGTACCAAAGTCGTTTGCTTCGCCGCCCATCCCGAGAATAAGGTAGTCATAAGCGAATTCACCGTGTTCCGTGGTGACGGTCTTCGTATCATGATCGACGTTGGTAACATTGTCTGTGACGAGTTTCACTTTGGTGCGGTTAAATAATTTTCGTAAATCAAATTGAATAGCAGATGGTTCTACCCGGTGTGCAGCTACTTCATGTAATTCTGTCATCATGGTGTGATAGGAATGTCGATCTATCAGAGTAATAGAAACAGAATCATCACGTTTGTATTTTTTGGCCAGCTTCTTAGCTGCATGCACCCCTGCGTAGCCGGCGCCAATAATAACAATATTTTTCTCCGCCATTGTATTCACTCCTTTGTAATCAAAATAGATAATGTTAACTTTGTGAACTGTTGAACAATTTTATTCTAACATATTCATAAAAAAAGTCTATAGATTTGATAAATAGTTCACAAATTAAAAATAAAATATCAAATAATCAGGTGTGTCATTTTCATGACAAAATCCCTGGTAATAATAGATTTGTTTGTGTTTTTTATAGACATGATACGAAATAAATTATACAATAAACATGTAATATTTGTGAAATTATTCACAATTAAAATTATGTAAATATTTGTGAATTAAATCACATGAGAGTAATTATTATGGTGTTTATTAACATTCACAAGGGCGAGGGAGGTATGAAAATGAAGAAACAAATTGGTATCTCACTGATGCTGCTGATGCTGATTATTGCAGGCTGTTCTAAAAATGCCGATTCATCAAGCGATGCATCATCATTAATCAGCAATCCATATAGTGAGACAGAATTTTTACTGGGAACAGTTATCACGATAAAGGTGTATGACAAGGATAAAGAGTCGGCGTTAGATAAGGTGTTTGACCGAATTGAAGTATTGGAACAGCAAATGACTGCCAATGAAGCTGGGTCGGAAGTGGCTGAAATCAATGAACAGGCCGGAAAAGACCCTGTCGAGGTGTCAGAGGATGTATGGCAGGTGATTAAGCAAGGAAAGGATTACAGTGAATTGGCAGAGGGCTCCTTTGATATTGCTGTCGGTCCATTAACCAGCCTTTGGAATATCGGGATGGATGATGCAAGAAAACCGTTGCAGGAGGAAATTGATGACATACTGCCGTTGATTGATTATGAAAAAATAGAACTCGATGAAGCAGAGCAAAGCGTGATGCTGACAGAATCCAGTATGCGGTTAGACCTGGGAGCAATTGCGAAGGGTTATATTGCTGATGAAGTCATAGAACTGTTAGAGGAGGAAGGGGTCACCACTGCTGTGGTTGATTTAGGAGGCAATATATATGTTATGGGGAACCAGACATCAGGTGATCCCTGGGTTGTTGGTGTTCAAAATCCATTCTTGCCAATGGGAGAAACTGTTGGCAGATTGACTGCTTCGAATCAGTCTATCGTTACTTCTGGTATTTATGAACGTTTTTTAGAAGTGGGGGGTGAAATCTATCATCATTTATTAAATCCGCAGACTGGCTATCCGTTTGAAGGAGAGCTTGCCAGTGTTTCGGTTATCAGTGAGCATTCAATTGACGGGGATGCACTTTCGACACTGCTATATTCAAAAGGGTTAGAGGAAGGATTGGACTTTATTCAACAGATGCAGGATGCAGAAGCCATCTTTGTGACAAAGGACAAAAATGTTTATATCACCGATGGATTAGCCGGCAATTTTGAACTGACAGATGAGGAATTTACGTTAATAGAATAGGTGAGGGGAGCGGGCTATGATGACACTGTCTACGTTTTTAAAGCTGGTAGAAATTCGCACAAAGTTAGCTAGTTTATTTCCGTTTTTAATTGGACTATTATTTGTTATCTATCGTTATGATATGTTTGAACCGCTAAACACAGCTATTTTCTTTAGTGCCATGCTGCTGTTTGATTTAACTACAACGGCTATCAATAATTACATGGATTATAAGAAGGCATTAAGTGATGACTATCGCAGACAATCCAATATTATCGGACAGGAAAATATCCCTGAAAAGAGAGTGGTGGCCACGATTATTACCATGCTGGCGATAGCTTCACTATTAGGGATTTGGCTGGTATTTCGTACGGATTTATTTGTGCTGGTTATTGGCATGCTTTGTTTTGCGATTGGTATCTTTTATACATTTGGACCGATTCCGTTGTCCCGTATGCCGCTTGGAGAGGTGTTTTCCGGTGTGACGATGGGATTTGGCATTACGTTTCTAGCTATCTATGTCAATGCCGCTAATCAGGGAATAGCCCATTTAGGCTGGACCGGACGCATGATTACCTTTGAAATGGATGTCCTGCTGCTGCTGGAGATTTTCCTGGTCTCGCTCCCCTGTATACTGACCATTGCGAATATCATGCTGGCAAATAATATCTGTGATCTGGAAGAGGATATTGCCAATAAGCGTTTTACCCTGCCTTATTATATCGGCAGAAAGCATGCTTTGTTATTATTCCATCTGCTTTATGTACTCACATTTGCAGCGATTGTAACTGCTGTGCTGCTTCAGGTGCTGCCTGTCTATGCCTTGCTTGTATGCCTGGTGCTGATTCCAATCACGAAAAGCATCAGACGGTTTAGACAAAAGCAGAGTAAGCTGGAAACTTTTCCGTTATCTTTGAAAAATATGATGCTCGTAAATGGAACGATGGCGATTACCTTGCTTGTATCCGTCATTTTGTAATCTTAGAGAGAGGGGTGGAGAAATGTCAACGCCTTGTGTCAACGTAGAAAATGTCTTTTTTCATTATAATCTGCAAAAGCAGGAGGAAACGATAGCAGACCTTTCCTTTACCGCAGAACAAGGAGAGTGGCTGGCTGTTGTCGGGCATAATGGTTCGGGAAAATCAACCTTAGCCAGTTTGCTGGTTGGTCTGCGCGCGCCCTCCTCAGGAAGCATTTATATTAATGGAATCGAGCTGACAGAGGAATCCAAGTGGGAGCTTCGCAGTCATATCGGATTAGTATTTCAAAACCCGGAAAACCAATTTATTGGAACAACCGTAAAAGACGACGTGGCATTCGCCTTGGAAAATCAGAACATGCCTTATCATGAAATGAAGCAGCGGGTAAATCGTGCGTTGGAAATGGTTGGAATGAGCCGCTATGCAGATCATGACCCTTCCCGTTTATCTGGAGGACAGAAGCAGCGCGTCGCTATTGCCGGACTTTTAGCGTTACAGCCTGCCATTATTGTATTAGACGAGGCCATGGTGATGCTTGACCCTAAAAGCAGACAGGAATTCATGCGTTTTTTACATGATTTGCGAAAACAGCAGCAGCTGACCATTATTTCGATAACCCATGATATGAATGAAGCGGAAGCCGCGGATAGAATGCTGGTTTTAAAGAAAGGCAGAGTGAAGGAAATAGACAGACCTGCCCAGATCTTTCAAAGAGAGGATTGGCTGGATGTTCCTTTTATAGAAGCATTGAGAAGAAAATTAAAAGAACGGGGCAGTGCCGTACCTGACCAATATATGACAGAGCAGGAAATGATGCGATGGCTATGCAGATAAATTTACAGGAAGTAACCGCAGATTATCAAGCAGGTCCGATTCGCAGCCCGGAGATATTAAAGTCAATTAGTACAACGATAAAGTCAGGCTCCTTTACAGCTGTAGTCGGCCAGACCGGTTCCGGAAAATCAAGCTTATTGAAGCTGATGAATGGATTGCTCCTTCCGAAAAAAGGGGAGGTAGCTGTCGGCGAACTAACAATTACGCTGGAAAATGCGAAGCAATCCGTAAAAGAAGCACGGCGAAAAGTGGGGATGGTTTTTCAATTCCCAGAATCCCAGCTGTTTGCAGAAACGGTGGAAAAAGATATTATGTTCGGACCGATGAATTTTGGAGTGCCTGAAGCAGAGGCGAAGGAGATTGCTCTAGAGGTTATTGGGCGTGTCGGTTTAGATGCATCTATTTTGTCGAAGTCACCATTCTCTTTGTCCGGCGGTCAAAAACGGTATGTGGCGATGGCGGGAATATTGGCCATGCGTCCAGATATTCTTGTTTTAGATGAACCTGGTGCCGGGCTGGATCCAAAAGGGAAGAAAGAAGTGATGGACCTGATCCATGCCTGGCATAAAGAGCGCGGGTTAACAACGTTGCTGGTTACCCATGATATGGATGATGCAGCTTATTATGCAGACGAAGTTATCGTGATGGAGGAAGGCAGAATAGTTTTTCAGGGGGAGCATGAGCATTTATTTGCCGATGTATCTGCGGTTCATCAATGGGGACTGGAATTGCCGCAGGCCAGAAAGCTGCAGGTAAAGCTGGAGCAGGAAGCGGGCGTTACCTTGCCACAGGTTTGTCTGACGCTGGATCAGCTGGCAGATGCTTTAATAGAGGCGGGATTAGCATGAACAAATTAATCTTAGGACGTTATTACCCTGGCGATTCACTGCTTCATCGTATTGATCCCAGAGCTAAACTAATCGCAGGGATTTCTTTTATTTTTATCTTATTTATTGCCAACAATTGGCTCACCTATCTGGTGCTGTGGCTTTTTACCTTTACGATGATGAAGATTTCCGGAGTCTCCCTCCGCATCTATATTCGCGGTGTCCGGCCGCTGATATGGCTGATTTTATTTACCGTGCTGTTACAGGTAATGTTTACGGCAGGGGGCGAAATATATATCGATTGGGGACCAATTACCATTTCATCCTTTGGTTTAATCAATGGGGTATACATTTTTAGCCGCTTTGCCATGATTATTTTTGTATCGACAGTCATTACTTTAACCACGAAGCCAATTGATTTGACAGATGCGATTAATTATCTGCTTCAACCTTTGAAACGGCTCAAACTGCCGGTCGACGAAATATCACTCATGCTGTCGATAGCGCTTCGTTTTATTCCCATTATACTGGACGAAACGCAGAAAGTGCTGGATGCACAGCGTGCCAGAGGGATTGTATTTGGCGAAGGGTCACTGCTCCAGCAGATGAAGAAAATCGTTCCGATGTTTGTTCCATTGTTCGTCAGCTCCCTGGTCAGGGCAGAGGATATGGCGAATGCGATGGAGGTAAGAGGCTACCAGTCCAATCAACCAAGATCCTCCTTTCGACGCTTGCATTGGCGGAAGGGAGATACGTTCACTCTTTTTGCCATGGTGCTGCTGTCGGTTATCCTGATCGTATTACGGACAGAGGGGCATCACTTTCATTGATAGATGGATTGGTGTCATTTTTAGAAAAGAAGGTTACACGAAAACGTCTCTTCTCTGATTTTTGAACAGGGAGGAGACAGTATGATGGAATAAAGAAAAAACGCAATAAGAACGGCCGATTTTTCTACTATTTAAAAAAGCGGACAAGCTTTGACTTGGCCGCTTTTTTAGCGAGGTATCTGTTTATTTAATTTGAATCGGGGAGGGGGAACAGGACGCATCCTGTTAGAGCCTTGCTATTTTTATTCGATTTCGCCTGTTACTTCTCCATCAATGGTTGCGGAGCTTTCTGCTTCTTCATTTGCAAATTGTAAATTTCCGTCAATGGTTGCTGTTTCATCCAGCATAAAGCCGTTTGCTTCGACAATTACGTCACCTTCCAGAGTACCGCCTTGAAAATTCAAGTTTTCACTCTGTACGGTCATGCTGGGAACGGTAATCGTAAATGAGTCTGTAATGTTATGGTCTTCATCTTGTGTATATGGAGCAATTTTACGATAAATATCACTGGATTCGTCGTCTTTATCATAGAATTCGCCGGCAACCACGACATCCTCATCTATGGCGATATCATCCAGTGTAGCGATAATCCAAGTTCCATCCTCGCTGACTGCGTTGACAAAGGCGTCGGGCTGATCAACAAGGGATGCGGTTGTGACGACATCTTCTTCTGTTTCCTCCGTATCGTTTGTTGCATTTTCGTCTGTCTGCTCCTCTTCGTCAGCACCGCATGCGGCCAAAAATCCCACTAACAATAGGGACAAAAAGGACATAAATATAAGCTTGAATCTCATCATAAAACCTCCTAAGTGTTGTCTTGTGATTATCTTCACAATAAGTATATCATAGAATATGGAGGTATTTCGTGAAGTATTTGTGAAATAATGAACATGATGAATAGAAAGTGTGACAAATTTAAATCAATAAAGTAAAAAGGGGTTGTATGTATAAGCTGCCTTCGTATAATGCTTCGTCCAAACGACTAAAAGGAGATGAATTGGAAAAGGAATGGCATCATAAATTTTGAATCTGTTATTTTGCAAAAACCATCCTCCCATGTTATTATACGTTTAAATATAAGTAAATTTATAAGAATTATATAATTAAAGTGAAGGAGTGCATATAATGAGTCATGTTCCATTCATTGTAACAACAGACTGGCTTGCGGAAAGATTGGATGATTCAAAACTGAGATTAGTAGATGCAACGACTTTTTTAAAATTGCCGGCAAGCGGTTATTATGATATTTGGTCAGGGAAAGAGGCGTATGAAAAAGGGCATATTCCAGGTGCTGTTTTTGCTGATTTATTAGAAGATTTATCCGATACGGATGCGGAGTATGCTTTTACCCTTCCGCCAAGAAAGGAGTTTATTAAAAAAATCACTGAATTAGGAGTCGGCGATGAAGACACGTATGTGGTCGTTTATGACCAAGGTGCGCAAGTAGATAGTCCTGTTGTGGCTTCGGATTGGGCATCCCGCTTGGCTTGGCAGCTGCGCTATGAGGGCTTGGAAAATGTCGCGGTGCTTGATGGCGGCTTTCCAAAGTGGAAAAAAGAAGGCAGACCGGTAACCACAGAGTCAGGCTCATATCCAAAAGCAAGCTTTAGCGGCGGGCGAAAACCCGAGCTGTTTGTTAACAAGGAAGAGGTAAAACAAGCGATAGATGATGACAATGTTATTATTATCAACAGCTTAAATGAAGCTGCTCATAAAGGCGAAGTGAATACGTATGGCCGTCCAGGACATATTCCAGGAAGTGTAAACGTCTTTTTCGGAGATCATTCTGACTCCGAAACATTGGAGCTTTACGATGATGAGATAATCCGGGAAACGTTTGAGAAAGCAGGAGCCCTTGATCCGGATAAGAAGGTGATTACCTATTGCGGCAGCGGGATTGCAGCAACTTGGAATTCAACGCTGTTAAACAAGCTTGGTCAGCATAATGTTGCCGTGTATGATGGCTCTCTGACGGAATGGGCAAGTGATCCTGACCTTCCGCTGGAAACAGATAAGTAAATAATGGAGAAAGATCGAAGCGCCCCTGCATAGAAGCTGCAGCAGAGGCGCTTTTTTAAGGTGATTTAATAAAGTTATCATTTCCTATTTAAAAAAATTGATATGCTTGGTTGATCTATATATTATCATTCGTTCTTCTTGTTTTGGCTAGTGACAATGATCAACACGGCTAAAGATGTAATAAAAGAAGCTGTAGCCATTATAAGTGTCATATTGATACCCCTCCTATAATAAAATCCCAAGTGCTTTCCAAAATAATCAACCCGTTTAATTGAGAATTATTATCATTTGTAGTATATTAGATACTAAAGGCAAATATAATGGAGGAGAATATATTATGCAAATATACTGGACGAAAATAAATAAAATTATTGATGAAACACCTGAGGTTAAAACATATATGCTTGACTGCCCGGAAGGTTTTACGTGGGAAGAAGGTTCCCACACCCACTTCGCACTGGAAGGGTTTAATGCCGGAGAGAAACCGAACCGCAGTCTGATTCGCCACATGTCGATTACTACATTACCGCATGAAAATTCCATCGGCATCACAACACGTATTAAAGAGCAATGTTCTGAGTTTAAAACGATTTTAAGAAATATGGAAGTCGGTCAAGAGGTTGCTATATTTAAAACGCATTCGAATGTACCGCTTAAAAGAGAAGATAAAAATGTTTACTTGCTGTCGGCAGGTGTCGGTTTGGCAACCTTCAGGCCGCTTGTACTGGATTATCTCGAACGTGCTGATAACGTTAATCAAATTCATTCTCTGAACATCGATTCAACAAAGGATTTCTTATTCACGCCTATTTTTGAATCCGCACCTGATAAAAAATTCACGTCGCAGTTTGTTGATAATCGGAAAGACTACTATGAAGAAGTGAAAAACCTTGCAGCTGATAAAGAGGGCCTCTTCTATGTTGTCGGCAGTGACGAATTTCTTCAGCAGAATATTGACGTGCTTTTAGAGCAGGGAATCAAGCCGGAGCAGATTATGCTTGATAAACATAAACAACAGCTGCCAGCGTTTTTAACACTGAATGTATCCATGTAAGCAAGTCACTTCTAGTTGGTAAATAAAAAAGAGCGGCCGTTTTCAGCCGTTTCGCTGAGCTAATAAATGAATTGGTTTATTACGAAGGAAAGTGTATCCTGATGTATCGCCCACTGTTTTTACACATCCTTCGAAGAATACAGAAGATAGAAAAGTTAAACCCATACTCGCCAGTTTTTATAAACGACAGGAGAAAATTTCGGCTAAAAACCCCTCTAATGGACAAAATAAAATGAAACAAAGCAGGAGGGGTATAAATGCAGAAAAATCAGGATAAGAAATTTACAGCGGCTGGGACAAATATTGAAGCCGTAAAAAAGGCAAACCAAAACTCAGGTATGTCTTATAATGAAGTCAAAGAATTCCTAGCTAAAACAACGGGAGGTCACGGGACAGAAATATACAGTGATACCAATTTGGAAGAAGTAAGCGTGCAGAATCAGCAATCTCCTAAAAACAGTAAATAACAAGGGAGCATCTGCTTTTTAGCAGGTGCTTTTCAGTTTCTTCTGCTATAATAATAAATCAATGAAAATCAAGTAAAATAGCAACATCTTATTCTTTGTTTTAAAAAGATAAAGGAGGGTATCTTCAAGGTTTATCTCTCAAATGTTTGATATTTTCATAAAAAGGGAAAAGAGGTATTAATTCATCTCGCTGCTTCACCACAAATATAAAGAAAAATCAGAAATAATGTATGTGAAAATAATCGTTTAAGGATATATTCATTTGTCTTTTTCTCGATGAGAGCGGTGAAAAGGTTAACTGTTTAAAATGGAAAATAAACACTTTTGCATCATGAATTTATCACGGAGAACCGTCCGTATAACTCCCTCCTCAAAATAAAAAGAGAATAAATTTATTTAGGCGGGAGTTCAGGTGAGCTAATTCCCTGAATCGCTCAGGCTAATTCAGTGGGAGAATGTAGGAAACAGACTTCATTCTCCCACTGAATGAAGTTTCGTTTTATCATTTTTTTCAAAAAAATGATATGATAATTCTACGGTAATTGGAACAGGAGGAAACAACATGAGAGAAACAATCGATAAAAATGCCTCATTGCGAAATGATGTCAATATGCTTGGAAACATATTAGGAGAAGTTTTGAAGTTACATGGAGGTACAGCATTATTTGATAAGGTAGAATCGATTCGGGAAATGACGAAAAGTATCCGAAATGAGTATGATGAAGATACATATCAAACGTTAAAAAGAGAAATCAGCAATTTAAAACCGCCTTTACGTCAGCAGGTCATCCGTGCTTTTTCTATCTATTTTCATTTGATTAATATTGCGGAGCAAAATCACCGGATCAGGCGCAAACGCCAGTATCTGCTGGATGAGGAAAGCAGCCAGTCTTTTTCTATTGAAAAAGCCGTATCCAAAGTGAAAGAAAGCAACCTTACCAATGAAGGAATTCAAGGGATACTTAATGAATTATCCATTGAACTGGTTATGACAGCGCACCCGACAGAGGCAACGAAGCGGACGGTGCTGGAAATACAGAAGCGCATATCGGCGCATTTACGGACATTGGACAATCCGCAGACTTCACAAAGAGAGAAGGCGGATGTGGAAGAAAGTCTGTTTAATGAAATCACTGCTTTATGGCACACCAATGAGCTGAGGCAAAGGAAGCCGGGAGTATTGGATGAAGTAAAAAATGGTCTTTATTATTTTGACCAGACATTATTTGAAACCCTACCCGATGTCTTTCAAGAAATGGAAACACAGCTGCAGAAACAAATTCCAGAGGGAAATTGGGAAGTACCAAATTTCATTCATTTTGGTTCCTGGATTGGAGGAGACAGGGATGGCAATCCGAATGTAACTCCAGAAATCACTTGGCAGACATTGGAGATGCAGAGGGAATTGATTTTGAAAAAATACGAAGCTTCTATCGTTGAGCTGATGAGACGATTTAGCCAATCAAGTCAACGAATATCTATTAATCAGCAATTTATTGATAGAATGGAAAAAGAAGAGACCAGCTATTTAAATGAGAACGATAAATGGCCAATCAAGTCAGAAGTATATCGACGTAAATTTGCCATTATTCTAAAACGTTTGCGTGAAACAGGGAAAACGTCACAGGGTTATGATTCTCCAGAAGAACTGGTTCATGACCTTAAAGAAATCAAAGAAAGTGCCGAAGCACATTTGCCAAAGACGAAAAAGCTGAAAACGATTCGAAAGGTCATCCGGCAAGTAGAGATGTTTGGTTTTCACTTAGCCACATTGGATGTACGAAATCATAGTGGAGAGCATGAAACGGCTGTTCATGAGATTTTAACGGCTGTTCATGTTACAGATGACTATGCTGCGCTTGGTGAAGAAGAGAAACAAAAAGTATTGTGTGAGGTTTTGAATGATCCGAGACCTCTGCTGCTTTTCGATGGCGGTTATTCTAAAGAAACACAGGATATTTTGAAAGTCTTCAAAACGATAAAAAATGCACATGAGGAATTTGGAAAACGAGCAATTGAAGTCTATTTAATCAGCATGTCAGAATCGCCGAGCGATCTCTTGGAAGTGTTGGTACTTGCTAAAGAAACCGGGATTTATCGTCTTTATCCAGATGGAACGGCGGAAAGTGATCTTGATGTCGCTCCATTACTGGAAACAATCGATGATTTGATTGCAGGTCCGGATATTATGAAGACATTGTTTGAAACAGAGGTATATCAGAAACAATTAAAAGCACGCGGGCAACATCAGGAAATTATGCTTGGCTATTCAGATGGAAGCAAAGACGGCGGTACGTTAAGCGCTAACTGGAACCTGTTTAAAGCACAGGAGGAAATCCATAATATAGCAAGACAATACCAAATCCGTCTGAAATTCTTCCATGGCCGCGGTGGTTCGCTTGGCCGTGGAGGCGGTTCATTGAGTACCAGCATCCTTTCCCAGCCTGCGGAGACTCTAGAAGATGGTGTGAAAATTACGGAGCAGGGAGAAGTGCTTTCTTCCAGATATCTTCTTGAAGATATTGCTTACCGAAATTTAGAGCAGGCAGCCTCTGCTTTATTTACAAGGTCCGCCAAGGTTTCAAATACACCGGATCAAGAAGAACTGCGTCAAAAAGAATGGGAAATCACAATGGAATCTATTTCCCAAAAATCATTGAAAAAATATCAATCGCTGGTGTTTGGCGACCCGGATTTTCTAGCGTTTTTTAATCAGGCAACTCCTTTGACGGAATTGGGTGCTTTAAATATTGGATCGCGGCCGATGAGCAGGAAGAACAGCCAGCGTTTTGAAGACTTACGGGCTATTCCATGGGTATTTGCGTGGACACAATCCAGGTACATGCTGCCTGCATGGTATGCAGCGGGCACAGGTCTGCAATCTTTCATTGAGGAAGATGCGAGTCATTTAGAAGCTTTACGAGCAATGTATAAAGAATGGCCTTTCTTCAAAGTGACGATTAATAATTTACAAATGGCATTGATGAAAGCAGATATGAAAACTGCTGAAGAATATCTGGAATTAGTTGAGGATTCGGAGACTGCAAAACGGATATATGAAGATATTGCAGATGAATATGAACGTACAAAAAAGGCGCTGCTGGACATTTCCGGCAATGAGGAACTGCTAAGCCACACGCCAAATATTCAAGGTTCTGTTCATCTTCGTAATCCATATGTCGATCCGCTTAATTTCCTGCAGGTGGATTTAATCCATAAATTAAGAGAAACAGATAATCCTCCTGAAGATCTGGTGACCGAGGTGTTACTGACAATCAATGGGGTAGCTGCAGGATTAGTGAATACAGGCTGATGAAAGAACGGAAATAATTTTAAAATGAAAAAGCCAATTGGTTACCCGTTTTATAACCAATTGGCTTTTTCCTGTGGGATGTGTGGTTTAAATCATGGAGAATCGTTATTCAACCTTCTGTTAAGTGAAGTATAATCCATAACAGGGGAACATCATCCAGAAAATATGACAAGTGTCATATCAAATTACTGACAACTGTATCTAACATTTCATTGCTCGATTCCTTATACTGAAATCATAGTAAGTTTATAAGGGCGGGGATACCAATGAGCAAACAAAAGCAAGCACAGCTTAGAAAAGACGTTATGCCATTCGCAACATCTAAAACGAAAACGAGTATTGTTCAACTATTGAATACGATACCTCCATTTTTTATCCTGTGGATTTTAGCTTATCAAAGTTTAGCTGTTTCCATTTGGTTAAGTTTGTTATGCAGCATTGCTGCCGCGGGCTTCATGGTCCGAACGTTTATTATCTTTCATGATTGCGCGCATCAATCTTTTTTCAAAAAAACGAAATTAAATCGACTGCTTGGCACCATTACCGGCGTAATTACTCATTTTCCCTTTGAAAAGTGGAAAAGAGAACATGCGATTCATCATGCGACAAGCGGCAACTTAGATCAGCGAGGCACCGGTGATATCTGGATTATGACTGTAGAGGAATATGAAAAGGCAACAAAATGGGAGAGACTGCAATATCGCTTATATCGCAATCCAATTATTTTATTTGGTTTAGGACCATTTTCGCTATTTCTCTATAGTAATCGGATTAATCGTAAAGATGCGAAAAAAAAGGAACGAAAGAATACCTATATTATTAATATCTCATTAATTGTGATTTACTGTCTTATAGGCTTTCTGCTTGGCTGGCAGGCGCTTGTATTCGTGCAGCTGCCGATTGCTTATATTGCAGGTTTCTTAGGAATCTGGTTATTCTATGTTCAGCATCAGTTCGAGGATTCTTATTTTGAGAATGAGTCAGAATGGGATTATGTGAAAGCAGCGGTAGATGGCAGCTCCTACTATAAGCTGCCGAAATGGTTAGAATGGATGACGGGAAGTATTGGTTATCACCATGTGCACCATTTAGCACCCAAAGTCCCTAATTACCATTTGGAGCAAGCACACCGCGAAACGCCGCCATTACACAATGCGACTATCATTACGTTAAAAACGAGTTTGAAATCAATCAAATTCCGTCTCTATGATGAAGAACAGAAAACATTTATCAGCTTCCGCGAAATGAAGCATCGTTTAAATTAACCAAAAAATCAAGGGATAACGACAGCAAAGTCAACTTCTACGATTCGCTCATAACTGGCTTGGCTGCACACCCCCTGCACGTTTTAGGGGGTTCTTTATCGTTCACGAGATATATTTGGTATAATAACGTCAAGCGGGAAAATAGGGGGACAAATCGTGCGTCAATGGTATTATATTTTTCCAAGAAACACAGGATTAAGCATATATATTTGGGTTATTTTTTGTGTGTTGCCGTTTTACTTTATTTTTCGCTCTACTTCGATTTGGGAGATCGGTGTTGGCGTATTGTTAACATTACTTTTCTTTGCGATTTACTGGTTTACCTTTAACTCCCTTGAACCGTTTATGTATATCGGGTTAACGATGGAATTTATTATTAATACGGTGATGACAATTCTATATGGATACGTTTATTTTGCTTTATTTACTGCATTTTTTGTTGGGAATGTTCGTGGCAAAGCAGGGTTTATCACGATGTATGTGATACACATGGTCGTGATTATAGGTTCCATCACGGCAGGATTTTTCTTTAATTATTCCCTGTTTCTAAATCAGCTGCCATTCTTGATTATGACCATATTAGGAGTTATTCTGATACCTATTAATCGTTATAATCGTTTGAAACAGGAGGAGCTGGAGGAACAATTGGAAGATGCTAACCGCAAAATTGCTGAACTTGCAATTGTAGAAGAGCGGCATCGAATAGCCCGTGATTTACATGATACCTTAGGTCAGAAATTATCGATGATCGGTCTGAAAAGTGAACTTGTGGGGAAACTGCTGGAGAAAGACCCTGCAAAAGCGAAAAAAGAGCTGCAGGATGTGCAGAATACAGCCAGACATGCATTAAAAGAAGTGCGGGAAATGGTGTCGGATATGAAAAATGTTCGCTTGGAAGAAGAGCTTGCGCATGTCGAACAATTAATGGAAGTCGCACAAATCAAGCATGAAATTATAATTAAAGTAGATCAATCATCGTTGCCAATGTTAATGGAAACAGTATTAAGTATGTGCTTGAAAGAAGCAGTAACGAATGTCGTAAAGCATAGTCAGGCAGATCACTGTTCCGTGGAATTTTCAGAAACAGAAAAGGAAATAAGACTGCAGGTAGAGGACGATGGGATAGGGAAGAATAGTGTTCCTGAATTTGGAAATGGCCTTCAAGGGATGAGAGAGCGTTTATCCTTTATCAACGGGACATTAGCTATCACTGCACATTCGAAAGGGTTTAAAGTAGATATGACGGTGCCAAAGATATTAAGGCAAATGGAGGAGGTTTGAATTTGATTCGGATTGTAATTGCAGAAGATCAACAGTTATTGTTAGGAGCTTTAGGCGCGCTCCTGGATTTAGAAGAAGATATGACCGTGGTAGGAAAAGCAGGTAATGGGGAAGAACTGTTGGCATTAGTCAAGCAAGAGCGCCCTGATATCTGCTTAATGGATATTGAGATGCCAGTTATGACAGGTCTGGATGCTGCAGAGTATCTAAGGGAGGATTCCTGCAAAATTATTATTCTGACCACCTTTGCAAGACCCGGCTACTTTGAACGGGCTAGAAAGGCAGAAGTCGATGGTTACTTATTAAAAGATAGCCCCAGCGAGGATTTGGCCGACTCCATTCGTCAGATTATGAAGGGGAAGCGTTTGTATTCCTCCGAATTGATCGATCTTGCCTTTGCAGAAGAAAATCCCTTAACCAAACGGGAAATAGAGGTCCTGCAGCTGTTAACACAGGGGGGAACAACCAAGGCGATTGCAAAAGAATTACATTTATCCAATGGAACCGTTCGAAACTATATTTCAATTATCTTGGATAAACTAGAGGTGGATAACCGGATAGAAGCCATAGCGAGAGTGAAAGAAAAAGGCTGGTTAAGTTAGTGCTGTAAGGACATTACTTTCGGTTTGAAGAACGTTGGTATTTTTGAATTGCCAAGATTTTTGTTAAAACACGACTACTTTTACCGCAATCTAATTCAACAGTTTCTTATTATCACTTTGGAGCAGCAGATTTACTTCTTCTCACTTTTTTAAAAATAGTATATACTTATTCTCAACTGAAAGAATTGTATTCTTATCAGAATGAAGGAGATTCTACATAGAAAATGAGGGGGAGTAAATTTGAAGAAGATAATTGGATGGACGATACTGTTTTCCTTGTTAGTTATGATGGCAGCATGTGCAGATGACAGCGGTCCAGAAGATGAAACAGAAGCACCTGCCGAAGAAACGGCGGAAGAAACACAGCTGAAGGCAGGCTTAGCGTCAGAACCTGTATCGCTTGATCCGCATGCAGCAAATGATGGTAATTCGTTATATGTAATGAATACCTTGTATGATACATTGGTAGAACAGAATACAGACTTGGAAATACAGCCTGCACTGGCGGAAAGCCTGGAACAAATCGAGGATACGGTCTGGGAGGCGAAGCTGCGGGAAGACGTTACTTTCCACGATGGTTCTCCTTTTAATGCGGAAGTGGTAAAAGCAAATTTAGACCGTGTACGTGATACGGAAATAGGTTCTCCGCTTGGCTTTCTCTTTGACATGATTGAAAACGTTAAAGTGATCGACGAATACACGGTTCAAATTGAAACAGCATATCCGTTTTCCGCATTACCTGCCCATTTAGCACATCCAGGCGGGCATATGATCAGCCTGGAGGCGATTGAAGCAGATAATGAAGCAATTGCAAATGGAGAAGAACCTTTTTCTGTTGTAAATGAAAATCCGATAGGAACAGGTTATTTTAAATTTGAGGAACGTGCTGTCAGCGGGGAAATAACCGTAGTAAAGAACGAAGACTATTGGGGAGAGCAAGCTGGAATGGACTCTATTGCATTCCATTTTGTTCCGGAGGATTTAACTCGCATTGCGGAGCTTCAGACTGAGGACTCTGATTTTATTTATCCGGTAAATGCCAATAATGTGGAGGAAGTCGACAATAATGATGGCACACATGTGATGCAGTCTGATAGTGCCAGTATGACGTATCTAGGCTTTAACGTAGAGCGTGAGCCGTTTGATGATGAAAGAGTCCGTCAAGCGATTGCGATGACCTTAGATAAGGATGAAATTATTAATGGCGTTTTGAACGGAGTTGCTTTACCGGCAAAAGGGCCTCTTGCACCGACTGTATTTGGATATGATGAAAATATAGAGCCTATTGACAAAGATGTGGAAGAAGCCCAGTCTCTGATGGAGGATGCCGGCTATGCAGATGGCTTAGAGGTAACCCTGATGGCTTATGATACAAATACAGGCGATATCGCACAAGTCATCCAATCGCAGCTGAATGAAATCGGAATAGACGTGGACATTCAAATGACAGAAACAGCTACTTATTTAGAAGATACTGCAAACGGAAGCGTTGACATGTTTTTAGGAAGCTGGGGAACGGTAACGCTGGATGCGGATTACGGTTTATACCCCATGTTTCATTCTGATAATGCTGGTGCGCCGGGGAATCGTTCCTTCTATGCAAATGAAGAAGTGGACGGGTTGCTGGAAGATGCCAGACAAGAGGGCGATGAAGCAGAAAGGCTATCTCTCTATGCAGATGCACAGCAAATGATTGTAGATGAGGCGCCGATCGTGCCGATTTATCATTCTGTTCTTTTATCCGGCTTGCGTGATGAAGTAAATGGATACTATCAATTTCCAAGCAGCTTCCCATTCTTTAGAGATGTCACAATTGAAGCAGAATAATTAATAAAGAAGCAGTTCTATAAAAGGAGCTGCTTCTTTATTTATGCGTTTAAGCACTCTTTTTACATGCCTCTGCACATTGGAAGCAGGCATCCGCACATTTCTGACAATGCGCATGGCTATGTTTTTTACATTCATCTCCGCATGCTTCACAAATGTTAGCACAAACCGAAGCAAGTTCCTTGGCAAAAGGCGTATCTCTGCATAGAGCTTGTGCCAGATAGGAACAAATTTCGGCGCACTCTCTATCCAAACGGATGCATTCGGCCATCATTTTAATATCTTCTTCTTTTAGACATGCATCGTAGCAATGATTACATGCAACAATACAGTTTTGCAGTGCGTCAATGAGCTGCTGATGTTGTTGATGGGACATGAATAAACTCCTCCAAAGTGTATGTTTTTAGCTTGCAAGTTATAACATTCCCGAGAAGGCAGTGATTCATTCTTTTTCTGTTGGAGTTTATCGCAAACAATTGCCTGTAAGAATAGAATGCTAAGGTGTTCATAAAAACATCAGTTATATATAAGACAATTTATTCATATACATACTGGTAACATGACTTAAGGGAAGTATAGTCTATAAAAATAAATGGTATACCTAAGAAGTGCTTAAACAAAGTACTTCGAAATTAATGTAAGGGTATATAATTAACTCGGGATGAACCTTCGTACTAACCTTATTAATTTAGCAGTTTTTTCATTTTTAGTAGATAGACAACAGGCATGTTCTTCTGTTTTCCATAGGTAACCTAGAATTTTTAGGTTCTTCACAGATGTTTGTTTTCTAGTTATGATGACCACATATTATATAATAGCAGTCTTTTTACATAAGCTTGAAAGGAGGAGCTTCGAAAATATATTTTACATGTGTGATTGTAAATAAGGGGGGAGTCACATTTCAGAGAATAAGGATGACAAACAGGGGAAGGTAAGTGAAAACCAGCAATAAGTGGATGTATCTCGACGTCAATTTATTAAAACAGCAGGAATGACAACGGGTGGGATTGTTGGCTAAGTACTCCTTTTTCAGCATAATAGTGGCGGAGCAATTATGGGAGATGACCCGGAAACATCCTTTGTGAATAGCTATTTACAAATGTGGAATATGGATAATTTATTTGTATGTGGATCGAGTGCTTTTCCACACTTTGGAGTAACCAATCCTACCACCACAGCTGCAGCTTTAACCTATCGTGCAACAGAAGGAACGATTGATTTTCTAAAAAATGGCGGGCAGCTTGTGGAAGCGAAAAATTAAAAGAAAAAGGTTTAATGTAAAAAATCCATTAAGAGCTGGAGGCGATTTTTAATGGGGTTAGCAAACATAGGAATTCCTGGATTAATCCTTATTGTTGTTCTGGCATTAATCATTTTTGGACCGAAAAAATTACCGGAGATTGGTAAAGCGGCTGGAGAAACATTAAGAGAATTTAAGAGCACGGCGAATGATATTATGGAGGATAAGTCCGAGAATGTAGAGCAAAAAGATAAATCGTGATTACAAAAAATAAACTCCAAAATGTCTTTGGAGTTTATTTTTGTGAAGGGAAAAGAAACGGAATTAGTTTAATTTTACGCCTTGCAGCCGTTTACGTGCCGAATTATGCTGTGCTGTGATAGGAATATGCTTTTTCGCATTTCCCATGCCGAATAAGGGCATATTTCGATAGACAGATTCATAACTCCCGGCTTTTATCTGATAGGTTTCATGATAGAAGCCGACAGCATCATTTTCCCCAACTTTCTTGTTGAAATTCTGCCATGCTTTCAAATGTTTTTTTCCTTTGGCATAAGCGAGCAAATCCTCTGTAGAACGCCAGTATTGAACCATGATGGTAGTGCGCAGACCAAAATAGCTTTCCATGGAAAGAAACCCTAATTCCTCCTGGTTTTCATACAATTCTCTAATCATACCGGGCATGGCTGTAAACACAGGTCCCCACTTCCGGACCGCGAGCCGTTTATTGATACGCATCCCAATAATAAAAACAACAACATCCTGATCATTTTCCGTAGTATACCTGCCAGAGTAGATTTTTTTACCCATGGATGATTCCTCCTTAAAAATTAGAGTTCCTTAATTGTGGCGTCACACCATGCGATAGCAGCTTCCGTCACACGTTTTCCATAATCTAAAGTAAACAGCCAATATTTTGCATCCTGATGATTCGTGTTATGGCGGGAAATACCTTCTTCAATTCCTTCATATGTTTGATACAGCTTCTCTAGCTTTTGCTTATAATCCGCTAACAGATAGAGACTTTGTTCCTTTGTCTGATGCCTGCCAAAAAACAGCTTCAGCAATACTTCATTCCGCTCGACTGGCAATTGCGTTAACGGCTGCTCCAGCCAATTTTTTAAAACATCTTTGCCTTTCTCTGTCAGAAAATATTCCTTGCGCTCCGGTTTTCCTTCTTGTACTAATGTTTGAACGGTAGCTAAACCTTCTTCTTCCAGCCGCTTTAATGTCGGATAGATTTGTCCATAGCTAATTTTCCAAAAATGATTCAGGCTATTATCAATAAACTGTTTTATTTCGTAGCCTGAACGACAGTTTGTGGTTAAAATGCCAAGTATGGCGTATGTGCTGTCATTATATTTTTGCATTTGTCTCACCTTATATCTTTTTGATATATATATCATTTAGATATATAATAAATGAATTTGGGCTGGAAGTAAAGAGTGGAATAATAGTTTTATGTTTTTTCAATTAGTTCGGTTCGTATATACCTTCTAATATGAAAAAGCTAACCAGCAGGGCATCACCTTATTGAAAAAGCTTCTGCCGTGCTGGTTAAAGAGAGAAAGATATAATTAAAACATACATCAAGAACAAGTCACTTGATTTTAATAACAATTTTACCTTTTGCCCTGCCTGATTCGGAATATTCCATTGCTTTTTGTACATCTTCAAAAGGAATAACCCGATCAATGAATGGTTTGATTTTTTCAGCCTCGATAAGTTCTTTGATTTTATTTAATTGCTCGCCGCTGGGCTTCATGAATAAAAAGTTATATTGCACTTGATATTGCTTTTCTAATTTTGTTAATTTCCTTGAAATCAATCTAAAAGCGATTGTTTTCCAAAAAGGATAATTATTCTCTTTTCCAAAGCGGCCATTTGGGAGGTCGGAGATTGATACAATTTTTCCGCCGGCTTTCAGGATTTGAAACGAATTAACTAGAGCATCGCCGCCTAAGGTATCATATACGTAATCATAATCAGCTAATACTTCTTCAAAATTTTCTTCCCGATAATTTATGACCTTATCTGCACCCAGGCTCTCTACTAAATCTTTCCCGGCACTACTTGCGGTTGTAGCGACGTAAGCTCCCATCTCTTTAGCTAATTGAATCGCAAAGGTTCCAATTCCGCCAGAGCCTGCCTGAATCAAAATTTTGTCTTTCGGCTTAAGATTTAATATCTCATGAAATGCCTGATAGGTAGTTAACCCGACTAATGGTACGGACGCTGCTTCTTCAAATGTTACGTTTTCTGGTTTGAGTGCAATATCATCTTCATGAATAGCAATATATTCAGCAAAAGTACCGATCCTTGATTTTCTTGGACGTCCATAAACAGAATCCCCAGCTTTAAATTTCGTTACATTTTTCCCGGTTTTGAGGACTGTTCCGGAAAAATCATTTCCAAGAATCAATGGCATTTTATAGTTGATGAGCGGCTTTAATTTTCCGTCTCTAATTTTGAAATCAACCGGATTAATACTCGCAGCGTGAATTTCTACTAATACATCATCATAAGATATTTCAGGAATAGGAATATTCTCCAATTGCATATTTTTTTGTCCATATTTATGAATAAGCATTGCTTTCATTTGTTTTTTCATTTGATAAATCTCCTTATCAGAATAATGGTTTAAACATTTAAACTTTTGAACTAATAATGTATGATAGCTTGATTTTTAAAAAATGTCAACTAATCAAATGAAAAGTAACTTCAAAGATCATTTTCTAATTATGCACAACGAATCCATGCTATTGACGTAATAAAAATTTAATGGTTTAATAATTTGAACGATTGATTATTCAAATGAAACGAGGATGTATATGAAAACAAATAAAATAGAGAATTTAAAAAATGAATTTGATGAAGTAAAGGATTTTCTTATCGCTTTAGGGGATGAAAAAAGACAAATTATCATTGTTGCTTTATTGAATGACCATGCTTGCAATGGATGCCAAGGGCTTCGTGTAATTGATTTAACAGAAGCAACGAAGCTGTCACGACCAGCTGTATCACATCATTTAAAGATTTTGAAACAAATTGGAATCGTTGATATCCGCCGGGAGGGAACAAAGAATTATTACTATCTTTGCAATGCAGTGCCGGAAATGAAAAAGCTGAGGGATTTGCTGGATAATGTTATGTCGGTCATGGCAGAAGGGAAAGAGGAAGTGTGAAACGAATTTTTTGTGCTGACCGATTAGCTTGAATATAGCGAGGATATTAGGACGGCAATATGTTGAGCAATTGTAGAAGCTGGATTATGTGAATTTAAAGGGTCTATTCTAATTGACCCTCGCAGTCTAGAGGGACTGATGGGGCCGTGTTTTCTATTAGTATAAAGACGATGAGTGTATTGGTTTATCAATATAACTCATATTAAACATATATACAGCAAGCAAAGTCGCTCAGTTATTTTCTTCTACCTCAATCATTATTTTAATTACGTAATTTGCACTTACATTCAAGCTGCTTCCATCCATTAGGTAGAGATACTCTTCAAAGCTGTCACCACAAATACGATATCCTGTCTCCTTCAAATAATCTTTTATTTGTTCATATGTTTGATACGTATGCATATAGCTTCCTTTATGATAGCCAATGACATATTTTCCAGCTTTTTTCTCAAATGTCTTTGTTAAATGAAGCTGGTTCTCACGTAAATAGAAATAGGAATAATTTAAATAATCTCCTGTTTCTATTTGTTCGTGGCGAATAAGAGCACCCCAATTTTCCACATTGATTTCGCCTTGTTTTACATATTTCATAAACGATATAACCATTTTTGTGATGTCTTTATGAGAATAATTTAAAATATTTTCACTTAATACAATCTGTTCTACCTTCATATCCTCGATAGTAAATTGATCAAGGTCTAATTGTGATGCTTCTTCCATTTGCCTTTTCTGATTTTTAATGAGGTGCTGGATACGCTGCATTTTCCGTATTTTTATATCCACCAGTTTTTCTTTTTCCGTTAATAAATCAGTAATCTTCTTTGTGTTTTTGGAATGTAAAAAGTCTTTGATTTCCGCCAAAGACATTCCGATTTCTTTTAACATATCAATCACGCTATAAGCCTCAGCTTGTTGAATCGTGTAATAACGGTATCCATTTTCATTTTTGTATTCCGGTTCTAACAGACCAATTTCATCATAATGGAATAGCGTTTGCTTTTTGACCTCACATAAATCTGCAAATTCTCCAGTTGTCATCATTTTTTTGGAAGAATCCATTTCATCACCAACTTTACGCTTGAGTATACGGTAACCATATACTTTATATTATACTATAGGAATAAAGAAAATGTAGTGTAAAGAAAGAGGAGAGTATAATTTATGTTTAATTATTTGAGCTTAGCGGCTACTGCATGGTTTATTGGGTTCTTTCCAATGTTTGAAATATATATTGCAATTCCAGCTACGATGGTGATGGGATTAGATGCGGTTTCTTCCATTATCTGGTCCAGTTTTGGGAATTTTCTTCCGGTCCCGTTCATTGCTTTTTTCTATCAGCTTCTTGCAAAATCAGAACGTATTAAGAAATGGCTGGATAAATTAGCAAACAGCAAATATAAATATCGTATCGAAAAGCAAGGACCATTAGTTGTTGTGTTGCTGACACCGATCATTGGTTCATGGGCTGTTGCAGTGATTGCCAATGGAATAGGGATGAATAAAGTGAAGTTATTCATATCCGCTGGTGCAAGTATTTTGGTATATGGGATTGTTATTGCAGTTTTGACATATTATGGTGTCGCTTTTGTAGGCTGATAAAATGCAGCAGAAATATAAATCCACCTATGCAGCCGGAGTAGGTGGATTTATATTTGTGCTGCTTATTTCAAGTCTATTGTTCACAGTACCATTAATTCTAGAAAAAGACTACATGAAGCATCATCGGCTGACAAAAAAGCTGATACAAGAGTTTTTTGAAGAGTTTATCGAAGCATTTTTCCCCAATCTCCACCCTCACATTGATTTCTCCAAGGCCATCTTCCCCGCAGTGTAACTGGCTGGGACTGCGGTTACTCGTCCCACCGAAGTGCTTTTGTAAGACTTCCACATCAAAAATAAGAAAATCTGTTATTTCAAAGTGGAAGGTCTAACAGCCAGTAACGGCCCGATTGGTTCAACTAACAGCGGTTTTGATGGGGCGAGTAATCGCAGTCCCATTCAGAATACCGCTGAATGAAGTTTCACTTTATCGAACAAGAAGTGTATCTGGACTACATCAATGGCCGCAAGAAAGAAATTGACGTTCTCGCAGCAGTAAAGCTGAATCACGAAGACAAAATACTCCATATTCATACCGAAGCGCAATCAACTCATGAAGCAAATTTTCCCGAAAGAATGTTTCTCTATTTTTCTTACCTTTACGCCAAAGACCGCAAACCGATTCAACCCATTGCTGTTTTGAGTTATAATAGGAAAAAAGAAGAACCGACACAATTCAGAATCGATCCCCCCACCCAAGACGTCCTTCAATTTAACTTTTTACAATTACACTTAATCAAGAAAAACTGGAAAGCATATATTCAATCAGACAACCCGGCCGCCGCAGTCTTGCTCAGTCAAATGGGATATGAAGAGCATGAGCGGGTTCAGGTGAAGCTGGAGTTTCTGCGCATGATCACCCGGATGCAAATCAACCCGGCACAAATGATGGAGCAAATGGAGAACTTGCCGGAGGAGGAAAAAGACATGGTTTTGCAGCTGCCGAATTCTTATTTTGAGAGAGGAAAAGAGGAAGGGATAGAAAAAGGCATAGAGAAAGGAAAGCAAGAAATCGTTTTAAAATTGATAAAAAAGGGCATGTCTATCAGCGAAGTAGCAGAAATTACAGAGTACAGCGAAGCAGAGATTAAAAAGCTTGCAGGCAAGCAAGGAAAAGAAGAATAAGTAATCCGCATGCTATAGTATAAAAAAAGTGAGCAGGTTATATTTCAAACTGCCCACTTTTTATACTGAAATAAAAAGCAACTTCCACCAGCCAAATGAATTGCTTTTCATCTCTGTCTAATTCAATATTTATACATTAGAAATCAGCTTCGATGCATTTCCGCTGTGAATAACGGATAAATGATGCAGCGCTCTGGTACAGCCAACATATAATAATTTTGCGGTTTGCTCTGTCACTGGATAACGCGTTTCATCAACATCGACCATTAATACCGTATCAAATTCCAGTCCTTTAGATACATATACAGGCAATAAGGAAATGCCTCCTTCGTACGACTTATCCTCGGTAGTAATCATGGTTAACTCTGGAATCTTTTCTTTTAGCTTTGGATAAACCGCATTACAATCAGCTTCCGATCTTAGAATAACTGCAATGGTCTTCATCTCTTTATTTTTCATATCATGTATCCAGCTTGTGATTTTCTCTAATTTTTCCTCTGTATCTACTTGTTGGATCTGTACCTCCTCACCGCTTCGAAATACCGGTTCTGCATAGGCCGGACGATTGGCAAGATGACGGAGAATGGTGTTGGAAAACGCAATAATCTCATAAGTGGAGCGGTAGCTTTTTGTCATTTGGAAGAATTTCGAGCGGGATGTGCCGAAAAGGTCAATAAAGTTTTCCCACTCGTCAATTCCTTCGTTGCTGTGAATACCTTGTGCTAAATCTCCTAATATCGTAAATGACGCTGTTTTAGTCCGTGCATGCAATACAGAAACCTGATAGGGTGAAAAATCCTGTGCTTCATCAATCACCACATGATCAAATCGCTCGTCTCTTTCAATTCCATACCAATAATCATGAATATCGAGCAGGGGAGCCAGGTCATCTAAAGTTATTTTATCCTTAGGCGGCAAAAGGTCCGTTCTTCCCAACTTTTTTAAGATTTGTGCATACAGTTCATAAGGTTTTCTTTTTTTCCATTTCCGTAAATATCTTCTTAATTCCTTTTTGCCGTCTTTACGGGCTTGCTCCTGTTCTTTTTTCTCTTCATACATCTTTGCTTCTATTTCAATCCAGCGTGTTAATTTTGCTTTAAGCCTATCATATTTTTTAGTGGCTGGATTTCCTTTAAAATCAGCTTCAATCCAAGTGTTAATTTGTTCTAAGGGAACACCTTTTTTATTTTCCCAGGGAATAAAATCTTCTTCCGGAATCCAATCCTTTTCTAGTTGCGATAACTGCTCCCTGATTTGCTGCTGGAATTCTAAAGAGCCTTTCCAATTATTCTGTTCTGCTGTGCCGGATTCAAAAAAAGCCTTCCTTCTTTCACTGAGAGATTCCAGCTTACATTTCGGATCATCGATGATGGAGGTCATGACCCACTTTGGAAAGGTGGTCTGGACAATATCTCCGACCCCTAATTCCGGTAATACTTGTGAAATATAATCAAGAAAGATGGTATTCGGTGCAAAAATAATCATCCGGTGCGCCGTTAATTGCTCCCGGTATTCATATAATAAATAAGCTAATCGGTGCAGTGCCACAGTGGTTTTTCCGCTTCCGGCAACACCTTGGATGATAACAGCCTTGTTTAAAGGATAACGGATGATTTCATTCTGCTCTCCTTGGATGGTCGCAACAATATCACGAAGTCTGTTATCCTTTTGGTCTTCCAGCTTATATAATAAGAATTCATCTCCTCCGGAAGCCTCCTGCTCTCCACGAATATAGCGGTCTACCACTCTTTGCATCTCCTGATTGTAAGTGACGATATTTCTTTTTAAATAAATTTCACCTTCTACGATGCCGTCTGGTGAAAGATAATAGACGTCATCCTCACTCCCGCTAAAGCCATAGAACAGGCTGGCTATCGGGGCACGCCAATCCGTAATCAGAACATCTCCGGTGTGCTCATCAAAAACACCGGCTTTCCCGATATAGGTGGCTTTCACTTCCTCCTTTTCTTCTTCTTTAAAATCAAGACGGGCAAAATAGGGTTCCTTTTTAGCAATCGTCAGAGATTCTCTTACACGCTGTCGGCTGCCTTCCAATACGTTTTCTGTGAAATCATCGCCGATATATTCCGGTATTTCGGCTAAACGTTCATATTGCTTGTTGATAATTGATAAGGTTTCATGTAATTCCTTTTTTTCTTCCTCAAATGCCATTGCGAATCCCCCTTAACTGAATGTCTTGTTCATTTTAGCAATGAAATTAAGAAAAAAATAGACTTATATATTTCGTTGATGTATACTATTAAATACAGTCATGCCAAAAAATAAAATTACATATAATGGAAAAACACTTGAAGAAGCGAATCCTTTTTCAAGTGTTTTTTTGGAATAAAAATGTAAATCTAATTCAAGCAGAGAAGCTTTGTGGATAACAGTGAATTATTCGAAGTGGTTTCATTTTCCTATGATGTGAATTATATCGACTTCCATCTTGATAAAGCACATGGATTCCTTTATAGTAAATTCATCATTACGAAATTTCATCCTGCAGTAAAAAGGAGGAAATCATCATGTTGTATGATTGCGCAGTTATTGGAGGAGGACCTGCCGGATTAAATGCATCACTTGTTTTAGGCAGGGGTAGAAAAGAAATTATTTTATTTGATGACGATACACCTCGTAATGCCATAACACAGGAATCTCATAATTTTATTACCAGAGATGGGATTCATCCAGCAGCATTTAAAAAAGCGGCTTATGAAGATTTAAATAAATATCCAACGGTTTCCGTTGAAAGAAATCAAGTGGTTGATATTGTTCCTGCTGCCTCTTATTTTCAGATTCAAACAGGGAGAGGGCAGGTCTTTGATGCGCAAAGAATTATTTTGGCAACGGGATTAAAAGATATTCTTCCTGAGATAGAAGGTATCCAACAATTTTACGGAACAAGTCTTTTCGGATGCCCGTACTGTGATGGGTGGGAGCTGAAAGATCTTCCATTGGTTTATATTGCTGCATATCCACATGCTTTTAACAGTGTGAAAATGGTTTCGAATTGGAGCAAGGATATTGTTGTTTGCACAAATGGGAAGGATAGTATATCTCCAGAGGAAAAAGCTATCCTAGCACAAAAGAATATTCCGGTTTTAGAAGACGAAATTTTGCGGCTGCAAGGAGAAGGCGGGCAATTAAAAAGCATTCAATTTAAGAATGGGAAGGAACTCCGTCGCGAAGCCGGGTTTATTTCGTATAAATTACAGCAGGCTGCACCATTTGCCGGGCGTCTGGGTTTAGAATCCAATGGCGCGGGGGGAATTAGAATAGATCCCTATGGACGCACAAGCAGGAAAGGTGTATATGCTGCAGGAGATAATGCTGGCGGTCTGCCTCAACAGATTGTAGCTGCGGCTGAAGGAAGCAAAGCGGCGATAAGTGTACTCAGTGATTACGTGGCAGAAAACTTTTAAATAATTTATTGTTTACATACACCCTTTTATCATTAAAAGAGGGTGTATTTTTGAGGAAGGAAATGATAAAATAACTTCCTTATTATTAGAGAATATTGAAGGAGTTTATTGGATGGAAGGGAATAAATTATTATCATCATTATGTTATTTTAGTATCTTTTTTGCGCCATTTTTATTTCCGATTTTGGTATGGATTCTTGGAGATGAGGAAACAAAAGGGCACGCGAAGAAAGCCTTATGGACACATCTTATTCCAATTATCGCAACCATTATTGCAGGAATCATTATCTTTTCAATTGGCATCGGACAAGTTTGGACAGATGAAGTAAGCGGCAGATTATTTATTGCAATGATAATTGCGATAGCTATTTGCTTTATCATTGATATTTATTATTTTATCTGGAATATTGTTAAAGGGATTAAGGTACTAAGCTCTTAATAACGAATTTAGAAATGAAATATAAAAATAAGTAGAATCTATAGATGATGGGATATTTTTCTATAGGTTCTTTTATTTTACATATAGTACAGATTGAAGTAAAAAAGAATCTCATCAGCTTCTGCTTGAATCAAAGAATGGATAAGAAAGAATCTCCTTACTTGATAAATCGTAATCATTACGATATAGTTAATAAAAATTACGCAAAACAGAACCTGCGTAACGAAGGAGGAGATTATATTGGTATATGATTGTGCTGTTATCGGGGGAGGCCCTGCCGGGTTAAATGCATCTCTTGTTTTAGGCAGAGGAAAAAAAGAAGTGATTTTATTGGATGATGATGCCCCGCGCAATGCTGTCACACAGGAATCTCATAATTTTATTACCAGAGATGGTGTAAAACCAGCTGAGTTTCGGGAAGCGGCCCATGCAGATTTAAAAAAGTATCCGAATATAGTGATTCAAAAAGACCGGGTGACCGATATAGATTCGGCTGCTTCTCCTTTTCGCATTCACACAGAAGCAGGGAAGGATTACGAAGCAAAAACCATTATTCTGGCAACAGGACTGAAGGATGTATTGCCTGATATCCAAGGAATCCATGATTTTTATGGAAAGAGCCTGTTTGCCTGCCCTTTCTGTGATGGGTGGGAGCTAAAAGACATTCCGCTGGTTTATATTGCTGATGGAGAATTTTCTTTTCATGGTATAAAAATGATTTCCAATTGGAATAAAGATATAGTCATTTGCACAAATGGCAAAGAAAGCTTCTCCGCTGAAGAAAGAGATATTTTGAAGCAAAAGCAATTCGAGGTTATTGATGATGAAATTTTACGATTGCAAGGAGAAAATGAGCAATTAAAAGCAATTTTATTTAAGAATGGAAACGAATTGTATAAAGAAGCAGGTTTTATATCTTATAAAATGGAGCAGGCTGCCCCTTTTGCTGAGCGCCTGGGTTTAGAGCTGAACGAGATGGGTGGAATTAAAACAGATTCGCAAGGCCGGACAAGTATCAAAGGGATTTATGCCGGCGGAGATAATGCATCTGGTCCGCCGCAGCTGATTATTGCTGCAAGTGAAGGGAGTAAAGCGGCGATAGGGGTGATTAGTGATTTTGTGGAGGAAACATTTTAAATCATAAATTGATAAGTGAAACCTTATTCAGCAGGGATTTTCTTTTTAACCCTCGCGGAATGAGGTTTCACTTTATTCGCAGCTATTTTAATAAATTACGCAGTTTTAAATGTTCCTTTTCTAACACCCTTTTCCCTTCTTTTTGCAAAACATACTCCACAGTTTCTCTATCGGAGCTCACCGGCAATCTGAAATCCAAGCGATAACGTTCATTTCCTTTCCCCGTGATGATTACCCAGTCTTTTTCCGCTGCCTTTTCAATAGCATACTGTATAGCTAAGGTGCGATCTGAAATAACCTGTCCTTCGTTTAGTTCATTGAGCTCTTGGAGCATAGCAGCAGAGGGGACGCCATTTAAGTCATCAAATGTAAGAATGATTTCATCCGCCAGTTTTTTAGAAACAGTTATCATTTTATTTCTTTTACTGGAATCTCTGTCTCCTCTAAAACCAAAAACATGAAAAACTTTTTCGGCGCCCTCGATTTTAGCAGTGGTAAGACAATTAGAAAAAGCTTCTGCAGTATGGGCATAATCTACAACAATTGTTGTCCCATTTGAACGCTTGAATAGTTCAAATCTTCCGGGAACACCAGAGAATGTACGTAATGATTTCATGATTTGCTGAATGGGGACGCCTATTTGCGAGGCTGTCAAGAATGCCATCGCCGCATTATACGTATTATGCTGTCCCAGGATAGTTAATTGAAGGGGAAGGTTACATCCTTTATAGGAGATTTCAGAAAAACCAGGGGTTATTTTATTTATCTTTAGCGCATCGCTTTCTTTATTCCCTAAAGTAATTAAGGAGAAATTACGGGATGGAAGTATGCTGCTAAGCTTTGCTCCCCATTCATTATAGTTGTTGATAATCGCATACCCATGGTCTTTTAATGCTTCAAACATTTTGGCTTTGGTTAAGAAATAATCTTCCATCGTGTGATGATAATCAAGGTGGTCGTGATCTAAATTGGTAAACAGACCAAAATCAAATTCAATTCCATGTATCCTGCCCTGCGCTATTCCATGTGAAGAAACCTCCATAATAACAAATTCGTCCTTACTTATTGCCAGGTGCTTTTGCAGGCTCAGCGCATCGGGTGTTGTATTCAGCGAAGGATACGTTTCCCCATTGATTATCGTGTTTACGGATCCAAACATGGCACATGTATGACCAGAATCCTCTAAAATATGTTTTATCATATAAGCTGTCGTGGTTTTCCCGTTTGTACCGGTGATACCAATTATTTTTTTGTCTTTTGCGGGGTTTCCGTAAAATTCAGAAGCTATTTCAGCTAAAGCCAGACGGCTGTCAGGAACTCGAATATATGGTACGGATAACTCTTGGAGGTCTTCTTCTCCTATAATACAAACCGCACCGGCCTTGATTGCCTGATTAATAAAATCATGACCATTAAAACTGTATCCCTTTATAGCGATGAATAAGTCATTTTTATCTGCAGATTTGGAATTTGTTGTTATTTTATTGATTATCATATTTGGTATACTCATCGGTTTACTAATATTTTTCAATAGTTGTTGTAAATTCATGTGTTGTCACCTCTTAAACATAGGGAATGATACGGGAGAATGTAATATTACCTTAGGTTTTGCCATTTGAAGATAATTTATTATAATGATGGGCAGGTAATTTGCCATCGAGAAGAAATAAATTCGTCATGGGAAATCCCGATAGAAGAGAGGCTGTAAAAATTTCAAAGTATTTGCTTTAAAATATGGCGATTCTTCTAGTAAGGAAAGCTTATAACGCAGATGCGTTAATAATTTATTATCATTATATGTAGGAAGAGAAGAGCAAAGGCAAATTCAAAGTAAATATATTTCTTCTCTTCCAGAACCAATGGATGTCACCCTTTTAAATAGCTGTTTGGGCGTTAGTATAACCACTGATCATTTAAAAAATTCTCTGTGAAAAATGGCTGATTGTCATCATTAAAATCGACACCAACTCCTAATTCAGTAAAGTTATCCTGCAATATATTCTCACGGTGCCCTTCGGAATTCATTAAACCCTGATGAGCAAAAACGCTGCTGAATTGCCCATAGGCCAGGTTCTCGTTAGAAAAATAACTGCCTCATATCTTATAAAGGGATTTTTTATAAAACAGGGTTTATTTATACAAGGAAAGAGGTATTAAATAGATGAAAAAGCGTACCAATATTAAAAAGAAATTTCTGAAAACATTAAAACGGATTGGTTAACTTGATATGTACTTACTTGAGCTTTACAATCTGAAATGGGAATAATCAGCAGAATGAATTATTTTAAATTTGTTGCTCAATCAGCTGACAAAGTATTTCAAGAAAGATATCATATTGATAATATACTTGAAATAGAACAAGGAGGGGAAAAGTGGCAGACAAAAAAAATAAGAAAAAACGAGCCCCGCTCTCTATACGTATGAATATCCTCTTTTTTGCCATCTTCCTATTATTTTCTGCGCTCGTACTTCAGTTAGGTGTTGTTCAGATTTTAAATGGAGAATCGTATCAAGATGAAATTCAGAGGACGAATTTAGATACAACGAATGTACCCGTACCCCGGGGGAAAATCTATGATACCAATGGAGAACTTATTGTAGATAATGAAGCAATGTATTCTATTACGTACACACCTTCGAATGATGTGCAAGCAGAGGAGCGTCTGGAAGTAGCTGAAAAGCTGGCGCAATATATCGATATGGGTGATGAACAAACCATCGATCGAATAACAGACAGAGATAGAAGAGAATATTATCTATTGCATCATGAGGAAGAGATAGAAGAGCGGCTAGAGACGGTCAATACAGAAGAAATGGAGAATTCCGAGGTATATGATGCCACGCTGGAATTAATCACAGATGAAGAAATTTCCGATTTTACAGATGATGAATTAGAGATTATTGCGATAAAAAAAGAATTGGATAGTGCCTATGCTTTAACCCCGCAGGTTGTCAAAAATGAAGATGTCACAGCCGAGGAATATGCAGCTGTAGCGGAAAATTTAGATGAACTGCCTGGAATCAATGCCAGTACAGATTGGGACCGCGTTTATCCAAATGGAGACACGTTAACTAGTATTCTAGGCAACGTCTCCAGTCAGGAAGAAGGTATTCCTGAAGAGGATTTGAATGCTTACTTAACAATGGGATACAGCAGAAACGATCGTGTTGGTACAAGTGGACTTGAGGAGCAATATGAAGATTTCCTTCGCGGTCGTAAGGAACAAATCCAATATACGACAAGCCAAAATGGATCGATTATCGGTTCAGAAACGATTGTGGACGGCGAACGGGGAAAAGATTTAGTATTAACGACAGATTTAGAATTTCAGCAGGAAGTGGATGATATTTTATTAGATGAATTTCAATCCATGAAAGCAAGCAGCCCATATGAAAATCGGTTTGCAACCAATGCCTATGCTGTTGTTATGAATCCGAAAACGGGAGAACTGTTAGCCACTTCTGGTGTAGAATATGATACCGAGAATGATGAATATAATAATAATGCCGGGTTTACAGCGTTGGCTAACGCGCATGAGCCTGGTTCCAGTATTAAAGGGGCAACAATTCTGGCAGGTTATGATTCCGAAGTTATTTCTCCCGGGGAAACGTTTAACGATGCACCGATGCGGCTGGCAGGATCGGAAGTGAAAAGGTCGGTTCAAGATATGGGAACGGTAAATGATTTAACTGCACTGGAAAGGTCCTCTAACGTTTATATGTTCTATGTTGCCTTGCGGTTAGGGGGAGACTATCGTCATCCGATGCCGCGAAATGCCAATTTAGATATAAACATGGGTGAAACGTTGCAAACCCTGCAAAATTATTTTAATCAATTCGGACTCGGTTCGACTACAGGAGTGGACTTTCCATATGAGAGTACTGGATTAAGAGGACAGGTTCCTGATAATCCAGGGAATCTGCTTGATTTTGTCATCGGGCAGTATGATACGTATACGACCATGCAGCTTGCTCAGTATGTATCCACGATTGCGAATGATGGCTATCGTGTTCAGCCTCATTTCTTAAAGGAAGCCCGTGATCCAGTTGCTTCCATGGATGAGCTTGGCCCATTGTATTATTCGTCCAATACAACGACGATGAACCGAATTGAGATGACAGATGATGAAATTAGTCGTGTGCAGGACGGGTTTCGTCTTTCCTATCAAGGGTCACAAGGAACAGGTAATGATTATTTCGATGATAAATCATATAACCCGGCAGGAAAAACAGGGACAGCAGAGTCAGCGGAATTTGTTGATGGAGAGCGGTTTGACCTCAATAATTTAACCTTAGTCGGCTATGCACCATTTGATGATCCGGAAATTGCTTTTGCAGTAGTTGTACCGCATGTTGGAATTGGTGAAGGAGATCAGATTAACTTAAAAGTTGGGGAACGTGTTTTAGATTCCTATTTTGAAGTCAAAGAAGATCACGACGAAGAAGCTGAGGATTCTGATGGTGATAATGATAATGAAGAGGAAGAATAATCAACGTTTACTATCTCCTATATTGTATGGATGAAGATAAAAAAACTATATTAGAAATTATAGTAAACCGTGATGTGAACTAACCACATCACGGTTTATAAATGATTAGGATTAGCTTTCTAACCCTTGAGCTAAAGCAAATGCAAAATCATCTCCAGAAGAGTACCGCATGATTACAATATTTTTGCATCTGTATTGTGTAAAATCTTTTTCTAGGTTGGAAAAACGTTATCGAATGATTTTTGGTACTGCTGCTTTGAGTGAATTAGTACGAATATTATGTGATTTGTGAGAGGGATTTGAAGATAAGAATTATTAAATACTTTTTAACGGTTGCTTTAGAAACAAGTATCACGAAAGCTGCCAAAAATTAAAAATTATACAGCCGACATTAACGAGATAACAGCAACAAGCCGCCGGAGGTATTCTTTTCTATAAAAAAACAGATTCATAAATAATCATGATACTGTTTTTACAGTGTCGGGCATCTCTCCATTTTTGTCGTATAAGGGGTATATTTCTCATTTGCTTGGTTAAATTACATAGAAGAATTATTAAATTAAATAAAATGATAAAAGGGCTGATAAAATTGAGAAATGTTTTTTTTACAATAGGGCTTACGCTTATTCTATACTTCTCAATAGGGTTGCCTAAAGCAGGAGCAGAAATTATTGAGGGAGACACGACGACGGATGAAATAGAACACAATTGGGAAATATCAAGCACTAATTATGAAATAATCCACGTTGACACACATGAATATACTTATTGGAAAAATTTCCTCAGGGAAACACGCACCTGTGATGTTTTTCATAAAATAAAAACCGTCGTGTATTATTGTGATATCCATGGCCATACAAAGTCAGAGTCACATTTAGTGGAAGTAATTCATAGCGAGAAACATGCATAGAGAGAGAATCGGATTACTATGAAAAGGTTAATCCGATTCTTTTTTTCTGCACTTATTCCTAATTGGGAGAGATTGCTGTTAAAATAGATGGTTGTTTAAAAAAGACATGGGAATCAAAAATTTATATAGAAATAGGAGTGGCCGTATCCTATCCTTCGTCGGAATTCAAGCATTTCCAAGGTTGAGCGAAGGAGAATCCGAACAGCAGGTTAGGATGATGAAATTGCTGATGCGGTATTACGGCTAAGCAGTTAATCCTCAAGCTTTGTTATCGTGCAGTCTATTGCTGCGAACGGCGGCGTTACAATGAAATAAAGCAGCTTATCAATCATGGATATCTGACTCTACTTGGGGGCTGGTGTCCATGGTTTTTTACTTTGACGATTCTAATGTTCGCAGCTGGAACAGGAACCTTCTATTAATTATTGTACAAATTTTTTATTACAGGTAGGGTTAACCTTTGAGGCTATCAGATAAAAAAACTAAAACGTAATAATTACTGTTTACATATTTAATAAAATAGTTTATAATAAATTCCATTCGTAATCGTTACGATTTAAATTTATTAAGAAATACAAAATAAAGAGTACTATTGAAAGGAGAAAGTGTAAAATGGCTAAAAAGTCAAAAGTTGCAAAAGAGAAAAAACGCCAGCAAATGGTTGCACAATATGCAGAGCTAAGAAGAGAGCTAAAAGCAAAAGGAGATTATGAAGCGCTTCGTAAACTGCCTCGGGATTCTTCACCAACCCGTTTGAAAAGCCGTTGTGAGGTTACAGGCAGACCACGCGGATATATGCGTAAATTCAACATGTCCCGTATTGCTTTTAGAGAATATGCGCATAAAGGACAAGTTCCTGGCGTGAAGAAAGCCAGCTGGTAATCAAATCATGCAGTTATCTAAGCAGCAGTATCATCTAAGCTGACGCTGTATTTTCATGTACCACACGATATAAGATAGGAAAGAAAACAGCTTTTAACGGATACTTGGCGGAAAGCTGTTTTTTCTTTCATGGATAAGGAGGAAACGCATTGTCACAAGAAAGCCCCATCCCTGTAACGATTCTAACTGGGTTTTTAGGAGCCGGGAAAACAACATTGTTAAATAAACTGCTGCACGATATGCCCAATGAGAAGGCTGCTGTGATCATTAATGAGTTTGGTGATACATCGATTGATAGCCAATTAGTGATACGAACAAAGGAAGAAATCGTTGAAATTAACAGCGGCTGTATCTGTTGTAATGTACGCGGTGATTTGATCAGCTTGCTAACTGATTTAATGAAGCAGAAAGAAAAGGTGGACCGGGTTGTCATAGAAACAACGGGCATGGCGAATCCGGCTCCAGTTATTCAAACGTTTTTGATGGATGAGCAGATGGCTGATACCTTTGAAATCGACAGCGTAATCACGATGGTCGATGCGAAGCATATCGAGCAGCATTTGCAGGAAGAGGAGCCGGAGCAGCAGATTGCATTTGCCGATATTTTGCTTGTGAACAAGACCGATTTGATTACAGAAGACGAAAGAAAGCAGCTGGAAGCACAGTTAACGCATATGAATCCAAATGCCCATCAGTTTTATACGACATATGGAAACGTAGATACCAAAGAATTAATCGGAAAAAAATCGTTTGATTTAGATTATGCCTTAAACATTGATCCCGAACTGCTGACAGAACCGCATCACCATCATCATAATCATCACGTGACATCCTTTGTATTTCAAGATGAACGCCCGCTTGATTTGGACAAAGTGAATAAATGGTTTGCTTACTTAGTTCGTATCAAAGGAGAAAGCCTCTACCGTTATAAAGGAGTGCTTTCCATTAAACAAATGGAGCAAAAAGTGGTGTTTCAAGGAGTGCATATGCTGTTTGCAGGTACAGAAGGTGATGTATGGACAAAGGATGAAAAGCGCAAAAGCGAGGTTGTTATTATTGGAAAGCATCTTGACCATCAAGAGTTGGAAAAAGGCTTTCAATATTGCCTTGCTTAATTTTTGAATATAAAACCGTAATCATTACGATTTGAGGAGGGTAACCATGAAAGGAATATATGATGTCGTTATTGTAGGGGCAGGCCCTTCAGGTATTGGTGTTGCGGCAATACTCAAGCAAATGAATGCATCCTGTCTGATTTTAGAAAAAGATGATGTTGGTGCTTCTTTTCAAAGCTGGCCGGAGGAAATGCGCTTTATTACGCCATCATTCCCGGCGCAAGGATTTGGTCAAACCGATTTAAACGCCATCGTTCCGAAAACGTCACCGGCTTATACCCTTGATATGGAGCATCCCACAGGACCAGCTTATGCGAAATATTTGGAGGTAGTGGCAAATCATTTTGCCATTTCAATCAAAAAAGGGGTTCAGGTGAATCACATAGATAAAAAAGACACCGTTTTTTCTATAAATACGTCAGACGGAATTTATCAAAGCCGCTATGTTGTCTGGACTGGGGGAGAATACCAATTTCCTGATGTAACGCCGTTCCCCGGTGCGGATTTGGGAATCCACAACAGTATGATTTCATCCTGGCAGGAGCTCGATGGAGATGATTTTCTTATCATTGGCGGTTATGAAAGCGGCATGGATGCTGCCTATCAATTAGGGCAGCTTGGTAAAAAGACGAGAGTGATTGCCAGAACGAATACATGGGAAGTGGAGAGCAGTGATCCAAGTATTGCGCTGTCCACCTATACTTACAATCGGGTTCGCCCCTTATTCGATGCGGGTTTATTAACTGTAACAGGTAATACAACTGTCGCAAAGATAGAAGAAAATTCTTCAGGCTACGATGTCTATACGAAGGATGGAAAAGTATATTTTACAAAGGCGAGACCTATTCTGGCAACAGGCTTTACTGGCAGCACGAAGCAAATAGAGAATTTAGTGTCACGCGGGAAGCATAACGAAGTACTTGTGAATGAGCAGGATGAATCAACAGCAGTGAGCGGACTGTTTTTGGCAGGTCCAGAATTGCGGCATGGCAGTCATATCTTCTGTTATATTTATAAATTCCGCCAGCGGTTTGCGGTAATCGCAGAAACGATTGGAAGACAGCTGGATTTGGATTTATCCATTTTGGAAGAGTATAGACAAGAAAACTTCTATCTGGATGACCTTTCCATGTGCGGGGAGATGTGCCAATGCTAGAGCAGGCTCAAGCCTTTTCCCTTACGCAGGAGGAGGTGGTGCTGATTGGCAGTGAATCGGTTGGGAAGTCGGGTTTGTTCCGTGCGCTGACAGGTGAAAAAAGTGCTGTTGCCAGGAATGTAAAAGGGTCCACGATTGCTGCTTTGAAAGCTTCCTGTCAATTACATCCCGATGTCCGTCTAACAGATCTTCCCGGGCTGCAATTTGATATGGACAGCCAGAATACACAGCTTACCCTGGACCATTTTCAGGATGATAAAACGATTTTATTAGTTGTGAAAGCCACTAATTTAAAGGAAGAATTGACCGAGCTGCAGGACGAACTAAATTTGAAAGGCAAAAGGATTGCAGTTGTTGCAACACATCGAGATAAGTATTTACCACCCGAGTCTGAACAAAATCGAATAAAGGAATTAGTACAGGTTCCCGTTATCTGGGTAAATACAAGAAAAATGGATGAGCAGGATCAGGAAGCAGTGATTGCGGGTGTTAAACAGGCTGAAGTCTGGGGAGCTTCTAAAAGTATTCTAAGCTTCCTTCCTGATTCGGGCGATACAGCTAATCAATTAATTCCGGCATTCCGTATGCCGATTGCCGGACCAATCCTGGCTTGCTTCTTTATTTTAGGAATGTTTGCTGTCCCTGTCATGGGTGCTTATTTATTTGTCAGCTGGCTTGAGCCGATAGCTGATCAATATGTTCTTGACCCGATTACAGGCTGGATCAATCAGGCTCCTTCTTTTTTGGCGGAGGTATTAACAGGTGATTACGGCTTGATTACGCTAGGCTCTTATTCCTTTCTGTGGGCTTTTCCTGTTGTACTGCTGATCAGTGTGATGACAAGTCTTACCGAGGAGACAGGTATACAGGAGCATGTCACACGTGCACTGGATCCATGGCTTCGTAAAATTGGTTTGACGGGAAGGGACCTGCTTCCGGTTATCACGGGGTTCGGGTGTAATGTTGTGGCGGTTTTCCAAAGCCGGGGCTGCAGCAGCTGCACCCGCACGAGCTGTGTTTCACTGATTGCATTCGGCTCGGCATGCAGTTATCAAATCGGAGCAACGCTGTCTATCTTTAGTGCGGCACATGTCCCGCTGTTATTTATTCCATATCTATTTATCTTATTTATCGTTGGAGCGATCCATACAAGAATTTGGAATCGGAATGAGGCAGATAATTTAACGCGTATTGCTCCGCTTCCTTATATTCAAAAAATAAACTGGCAGGCATTTGCATGGAAGGTAGCCAGTTCGGTTAAACAATTTTTACTGCAGGCAATGCCGATATTTTTAATAATATGTCTGGCGGCATCTGTGCTCCAGGCTATGAATATATTATCTCTTCTCCATTGGCTTGCGATGCCGATACTTTATTTATTTTCCTTACCTGTAGATGCGGCGCCGGGGCTGATATTTTCTTTCATTCGAAAAGACGGTCTGCTTATCTTAAATGAAGGGCAGGGCAGCTTATTGATGGAGATGCCGCTCAGCCAGATTTTTATTCTTGTCTATCTGGCATCGACACTCTCCGCCTGTCTGGTGACATTATTTACAATTGGGAAGGAACTCGGCTGGAGGACTTCCCTGTCTATTGGCGGAAAGCAAATGCTGACCAGTGTTGTCAGTGCAGCAATTCTTGCTGGAGGATTACATTTCATATTTTAAAAAGAGGAGGATGAATACATGAAGAAGATTCCTGTTACGGTATTAAGCGGGTATTTAGGTTCTGGAAAAACAACGTTATTAAATCATGTCTTACATAACCGGGAAGGGTTAAAGGTGGCGGTCATCGTCAATGACATGAGTGAAGTCAATATTGATAGTGAGCTGGTCCAATCCCAAGGAGGATTTTCACGGACAGAGGAAAAGCTGGTTGAAATGTCTAATGGCTGCATCTGCTGCACACTGCGGGAGGATTTATTAGTGGAAGTGGAAAAACTGGTGAAACAGGGAGAATTCGATCATATCCTAATTGAATCTTCCGGGATTAGTGAACCGATTCCGGTAGCCCAAACCTTCTCTTATATTGATGAAACGATGGATATTGATTTAACCCAATATTGCCGATTGGATACCATGGTTACCGTTGTTGACGCGAACCGCTTCTGGCACGATTTCGGTTCAGGCGATTCGCTTCTTGACCGGAAACAGGCGGTCAGTGATGTAGATGAACGAAATATTGCTGATTTATTAATTGACCAAATTGAATTCTGTAATGTGCTTATTCTCAATAAAACGGATTTAGTCAAAGCAGAGGATTTAGAAAAGCTGGAGAAGGTGATTCGTACCTTACAGCCGGAAGCAAAAATCATCCGCACGCAGCATTGTAAGGTCGATTTACAGGAAATTGTCAATACGAATTTGTTTGATTTTGAGAAGGCAAGTGAGTCAGCCGGCTGGTTACAGGAATTAAATGCAGGCGTGGAAAATCATACGCCGGAAACCGAAGAATACGGGATCAGTTCCTTTGTATACCGGTCCAGATTGCCATTTCATACGGAACGGCTGGTAAGCTGGTATCAGGATTTGCCAAGAGAAATTGTCCGCATGAAAGGCGTTGTCTGGTGTGCGACACATAATAATCTAGCCTTATTGCTATCGCAGGCAGGCCCTTCTGTCGAGGTGGAGCCGTTAGCTTATTGGGTCGATTCGCTGCCAAAAGCCCAGCAAAGGGAAATATTCGAGAATAATCCGGAGGTCAGAGAGCTGTGGGATCCGCAATTCGGAGACCGCCATACCAAGCTGGTATTCATTGGCATGGACTTGGATAAGGAGCAGATAACGGAGGATTTAGAACGCTGCTTGTTGAGTGAAACAGAAATGGATGAGGACTGGACCGCGTTTAGAAATCCATTTCCATGGCAGCTATCGGGAAGTGCGAAGGCATGATTTTATCCGGACAAACGATAAAACAGTATGTTGATGATAAGCAGTTAACAATTACCCCTTTTCAGGAATTAAGTGTTCAGCCAGCTTCGATTGATTTGCGGCTGGGGAAAGATTTTTTAGTTGTTGATGACTTGTCTACGCCTTATTTATCGGTTGATCAACCAGCAGATTATCGGAAAATCAAGATAGCAGAGCAAGAAATCATCACGATTCCGCCGCAAAGTTTTCTATTGGGAACAACATTGGAACAAATTGGTCTCCCAGAACAGTTAACTGCCTTTGTGGAAGGAAGAAGCTCGATCGGTCGGCTCGGTGTTTTTATTCAAAATGCAGGCTGGATCGATCCGGGATTTTCTGGACAAATTACACTGGAATTGTTTAATGCAAATCGCGTGCCTGTTCAGCTGCAGGCCGGAATGCGAGTTTGCCAGCTGGTTATTGCCAAAGTGGATCAAAAAACGGAAGGGTATAGTGGAAAGTACTTGTATCAGCAAGGGACGACACCGAGCCGTGTTTATTTGGACAAGGAAAGAACGTGAATCTTTCATTGGCGGAGAGGAAGCTTCTTTATATATAGAAAAAAATATAGGAATAAAGACGTTTAGTTGGCTGTAATGCTGTCATTTCCAGAATGACGGTTACAGCCAGTTCATCTGTAAGAAAGGTGTGAAATAAAGTGAGCAAGAAAATACCAGTAACGGTGTTAAGCGGATTTCTAGGTGCAGGGAAAACAACCCTGCTGAATCATCTGCTTCAAAATCAGCAAGGATTGAAAATAGCCGTTATCGTGAATGATATGAGTGAAATAAATGTGGATGCCAAATTGGTAAAAGAAGGCGGCTTTATCCGTACGGAAGAAAATATGGTAGAAATGACTAATGGCTGTATTTGCTGCACATTAAGAGAAGACTTAATTGTAGAGCTGGAAAAATTAGCAAAACTTGATATCGATTATGTGTTGATTGAATCAAGCGGTGTGTCGGAACCTATTCCAGTTGCGCAAAGCTTTGTCTATGCGGATGATGAATTGGGAATCGACTTAAATGCCTTTTTTCAGCTTGATACGATGGTAACGGTCATCGATGGACATCAGTTTTGGAAGGATTATCAATCAGAGGATTTATTGATGGACCGCGGGATGGAAGTCGCTGAGGACGATGAAAGAGGCATTGTCGATTTACTGGTAGACCAGATTGAATTTGCCAATGTGATTATTTTAAATAAAACAGATCAGATGATGGAGGAAGAGATTACTTCATTAAAGAGCTTACTTTATAAATTAAACCCGGATGCGAAATTTATCACAGCGGCCTTCGGGAAAGTAGACCCGTTACAGGTGCTTCAAACCGGTCAGTTTGATTTTGAAGAAGCAAAGCATGGCGCCGGCTGGATAAAGGAATTGAATGAGGAGCATATTCCGGAAACAGAAGAATATGGAATCAGCTCCTTTGTCTATCGAAGCAGAAAACCGTTTCATCCCGAGCGTTTTCAAGGTTGGCTGGAAAATTGGCCGAAGGAAATCCTCCGGGCGAAAGGCTTCTTTTGGTTAGTCACCAGAAATAATGTAGCAGGGTTTTTGTCTCAGGCAGGTTCAATGATGACACTGGAAGGAGCCGGCAGATGGCTGGCAAGCTATTCGGAAGCAGAACAGGAAGCATTAAAAGTGCAGGACCCCGCTTTGTTTGAGGACTGGGATGAGCAGGCCGGGGATCGGATGACAGAGCTTGTTTTGATTGGCAGTGAGATGGATAAGGAAGGGATTGCGGCGTCATTGGATGCTTGTTTAGTGACGGAGGAGGAAGCGGAACAGGATATTTCTGCTTTTGTGGATGATTTACCTGCTTTTCCTGTGGTTTAAAGAAATTTATTATATTAAAATTCAAGTATAAGAGGGGAAGAATGCATAAATTATGTATTCTTCCCCTCTTATACTATAGGAAAACAAGAAGTTTAAGTGGAGAAATTAATGATAATAAATATTTTTACAAATAAAAGTGCAAAGTAAAAAAAGGTGATTCATTCAAGTAAAATATACTTATATGTTATCCTAAAGAAAACGAACAGTTTAAATAAAGGAGGCGATCCGATGACAGATAAACAGAATCAAGGCTGGAGCTTAGAAAATACCTACCAGCAATTGCCCAAGCTTTTCTTTACGAATGTAAAACCAGCAAAAGCAGATGCCCCTGTGCTAGCCGTGTACAATGAAAAGCTCGCAGCAGAATTAGGGTTGGATAGTTCCGCCTTGAAGCACGAAGCGGAAATCTTCGCAGGCAATAAGCTTCCAGAGGGAAGTAATCCAATCGCTCAAGCTTATGCAGGACATCAATTTGGTTCTTTTACGATGCTTGGAGACGGTCGTGCTGTATTATTTGGAGAGCAAGTGACTCCGAAGGGTGAGCGCTATGATATTCAGCTGAAAGGCTCTGGCAGAACGCCTTATTCCCGCGGCGGGGATGGACGGGCGGTCCTTGGACCGATGCTGAGAGAATATCTAATCAGCGAAGCAATGCATGGATTGGGCATTCCGACAAGCCGCAGTTTAGCGGTAGCAACCACCGGGGGAACGGTATTTCGTGAAGCTCCGCTGCCCGGCGCTGTTTTGACAAGAGTGGCAGAAAGCCATATTCGGGTTGGAACGTTTCAATATGCAAGGCAGTGGGGGAATAAAAAGGATTTACAAGCGTTGGCAGACTATAGCATGAAGCGGCATTATCCAGAGATTGCAGAGGATGAAAATCGTTATTTGACATTCTTGTATAAGGTGGCAGACAAGCAGGCCGAGCTGATTGCGGATTGGCAGTTAAAAGGCTTTATCCATGGTGTGATGAATACAGATAATGTTGCTATCAGCGGAGAGACGATTGATTATGGTCCATGTGCTTTTATGGATCAATATGATCGGAAAACAGTTTTTAGTTCGATTGATCAGCAAGGGCGTTATGCTTACGGCAATCAGCCGGGAATTGGTGCTTGGAATATGGCGCGCTTTGCAGAATCCTTGTTAGTTCTGATGGATGAGGATGAAGAAGAAGCGATTCCAAAGGCAAAAGAGGCTGTGGAAACCTATGTGCAGTCAGTAGAAGCCTATTGGTTAGACGGTATGAGGAAGAAGCTGGGGATTATCGGTCAAAGTGTTGATCATAAAACATTGATTCGAAGCTTGTTGGATTTGATGGAGAAATATCATGCAGACTTTACCAATACCTTCCGTGCTTTAACGCTGCAGCAGCTTGATGCTGATTCCGTTCTTTTCCAATCCACTGCTTTTAAAGAGTGGCATCAGGCATGGCAGGATAAGCTTGAAAGTCAGACGGCATCTTTAGAAGAAGCTTATCAATTAATGAAACGGCATAATCCATCGATTATTCCCCGAAATTATTTGGTGGAAGAGGTGTTGGCTGCGGCTGTGACAGAAGGCGATTACGAACCTTTTCATGCTTTATTAACAGCATTGGAAGATCCTTATGCGTATACAGAGGAGCAGGAGAAATATGCTGTTGATCCGCCGGAACAGGATTTTCAGACGTTTTGTGGTACGTGATGATATACTTTGGAATTGTAAGAATGGAACAGAAAGAAGCCCAAGAAATTATCAACATAATCTCTTGGGCTTATTTTTAGGGCTGCTCCATCTGATAGGGGAAGTATTTTCTATTTTTAACAATAGTTATGTTATTGGTTCCATTCATGTCGAGTTATTGGTAAGCTGTTAACAGAAGATAATTAGCAAAACAGTCTAAAAATCCCTTAATACGTTTCAACCATAGCATAATGGCAAAGGAAGTGACAAAATGGAAGAAAGATATACAAGAACCTATGCTGAAAAGCTAGATGCGGAGGATACATTAAGGTCCTTCCGAAATGAATTTTATCTCGAAAATGAATACGTTTACATGGATGGGAATTCCTTAGGTTTGATGAGCAAAAGAGCAGAGCAGTCCGTCTATGATTTGCTTGCTTCCTGGAAAAAGCATGCGATTGATGGATGGACGCAAGGAGAGAACGCCTGGTACTACTTATCGGAATCGCTTGGTGAAAAAATGGCCGTGCTTGTTGGTGCCCAAAAAGAGGAGGTTGTCGTAACTGGTTCAACAACCGTAAATCTGCATCAGCTTGTGTCCACATTTTATAAACCAAAAGGAAGCAAAACAAAAATTTTAGCAGATGCATTAAACTTTCCCAGTGATATTTATGCTTTAAAAGCACAGCTGAAGTTAAAAGGGTATGATGAATCCCACCTTATTCAAGTACAGAGTGAGGATGGGCACATACTGGATGAAGAGACCATTATAGATGCAATGACAGAAGAGATTGCATTAATTGTATTGCCGAGCGTCCTGTACCGGAGCGGACAAATCTTAGATATGGAAAAGCTGACAACAGCAGCGCATGAGCGCGGTATAAAAATTGGTTTTGATTTATGTCATTCGATTGGGGCTGTCCCGCATCAACTGCATGATTGGGACGTTGACTTTGCGTTTTGGTGTACCTATAAACATTTGAATGGCGGGCCGGGCAGTGTGGCGGCGCTTTATGTGAATGAAAAGCATTTCGGGGCTGTGCCTGGACTTGCGGGCTGGTTTAGCTCCAATAAAGAAAAGCAGTTTGATATGGAGCATACGTTGACGGCCGCCGGGAATGCCGGAGCTTTTCAAATCGGGACACCACATGTGTTAAGTGCTGCTCCGCTAATTGGAGCATTAGAGCTGTTTCATGAAGCCGGAATAGAAAAAATACGCGAAAAGTCCTTGCAGCTGACCGCATATATGGTGGAATTAATTGAACACGAATTAAAGGAATTTGATTTTGAGATTTGTAATCCAGTAAATGAAAAACAGCGTGGAGGGCATATTTACCTTGAACATCCGGAGGCTGCGAGAATTTGCAAAGCATTAAAGAGGAAGAAGGTCATTCCTGATTTTAGAAAACCATCTGGCATTCGGCTTGCGCCGGTGGCTTTATATAATTCGTTTACGGATGTTTATGAATGTATACAAACACTAAAGAATATTATGGAAGAAAAAGCTTACGAGCAATTTTCCAATGAAAGAGAGGTTGTTTCCTAATGTCTAAATGGATCGATATTTCCCAGCCGTTAAATAACCATCTGGCACACTGGCCGGGGGATGAACCATTTCACTATGATACGCCCGTAACAAAAGAGGTGTCGGGAGTTGTTAATATCGGCAAAATCACAACAAGTGTACATATCGGAACACATGTTGATGCACCGTTTCATTTTTCAAATGAGGGCAAACGGATACTGGATTTAGATATTGAGCGCTATATTGGTCTCTGTAAAGTGATTGATTTAAGTGATTTTAATGAAATTAGCGAAAAAGCTTTAAAGACAAAAGGAATTTCGCATGCGGAGCGTTTGCTGATTAAAACAGCGCTTCCAAATAAACCGGATCGTTTTCCAGAAGAAGTGTCTCCGATAACAGCAGACGGAGCAGCTTATATGAAAGAGCTCGGTGTAAAGCTTGTAGGTGTAGACACTCCATCTGTGGATTCGATTTCAAGTAAAGACCTGGCCGGGCATCATGCATTGTATAAGCAAGATATTTATATTTTGGAGAATGTGATGCTGGACCAGGTTGAAGAAGGTGATTATGAACTGATTGCCTTGCCATTAGCGTTGGAAGAAGGGGATGGGTGTCCTGTTCGTGCCGTCATAAAACCAATAGAGGAGCGTTAAAAATGAAATCGGTCAATCAACACCAAGCTTTTGAAAATGAAAAGAGTATCCAAACTGATTTTAAAGAGAAGATGACATACAGTGATTATTTAAGCCTGGATACGTTATTATCGAGCCAGCATCGTTTGAGCGGCCATCATGACGAAATGTTATTTATCATTGTTCATCATGTAAGCGAGCTGTGGATGAAGCAGATTCTGCATGAAATTCATTCTGCCATTGATGATATACAGGCAGATAATCTAAGGTCTTCCTTTAAAAAGCTCGCACGCGTATCTCAAATACAAGAGCAGCTAAAAAGTGTATGGGACGTCCTTTCTACGCTGACGCCAAGCGAGTATATCGAGTTTAGAGATAAATTGGGAAGTGCTTCTGGATTTCAATCCTATCAAAATAGATTAGTAGAATTTGCTCTGGGATATAAAACAGAATATGTTCTCAAAATATATGAAAATGATACGGAGCTTCATCCAATTTTACAAGAAGCATACGATGCGCCAAGTCTTTATGATGTGTCGATTCAAGCTCTCTCCAGAGCAGGGTTTTCCATTGATAAAGAAGTATTAAACAGGGATGCCCGTATCACGCATCAGACGAATGAGAGCGTGAAAAGAGCCTGGATGATAGTCTATAAAAACGTAGCGCAGTATTGGGAGTTATATGAGCTTGCTGAAAAATTGGTGGACATAGAAGGCTTATTTCAGCAATGGCGCTTCAGGCATATGAAAACGGTAGAAAGAATTATTGGCTTTAAAAAAGGAACAGGCGGTTCTGGCGGCGTGAGCTACTTGAAAAAAGTACTCGATCAATATTTTTTCCCGGAATTGTGGGATCTGCGAACAGAACTTTAGATGACACATATTTCGAATGTTGACCAGTATGATTTATCCTAAATGTTCCACCAAGATTACTTCCTGTGCATCGGAGCTATGCACCATCACCAATTCCAAAAGAGCCGGATATTTAATCAAAAAGCAAGTATGGTAATGGAGAACATGTTCACCCTGGAATAGCAAGATATATATGCTTATTCTTAGGTGCGCAAGTTGAGTATATTATATTCAAAACCCAGGTTCAGCTAACGGAGATAATAGAAGAGTAGCCTAAGATAGAATGGATAAGAACGAATGGAGAATATAAAAATAAATATATTTTACTATCTATATCAGGAAGTGCTTAAACAGTTAGGTAAAAAATCTACTTTCCTGTTGCATTTGAAACCGTAATCATCTATAATGAAGTTAACTAAAGGATTGTTACTGTTCGGCAGGCAAAACCTGGGTTAATCACAGTGGATTGTATGGCTTTTTGTCTACAATTTTGGATTAATCCAGGTTTTTTTCTGGACAAACAGGTATCAGAAGAATTTAAAAAATACTCATTTCAGGTGTGAATGCAATTGAAAATTACAAAAGTATTAAATAATAATGTAGTTATGTCAAAAGATGAATCCAATCAGGAAATCGTTGTCATGGGCAAGGGTTTGGCTTTTCAAAAAAAGACTGGAGATGCGATTGAATCATCGAAAGTGGAGAAAACCTTTGTGCTGGAGAATTCTAATGTAGCTAAGAAGCTTGCGGAATTAATGAAAGAAACTTCTGAGATCTACTTGGATCTTTCTTACAAAATCCTTGAACTGGCTAAATCTCAATTGACATATAAATTGGATAATTATTTATATGTTGCCTTAACGGATCATTTAAGCTTTGCAATTACAAGGCATAAAAATGGCATCGACTTGAAAAATCCGCTGTTGTGGGAAATTCGCAGGTATTATAAACAGGAGTTTCAGATTGCATTAAAAGCGTTGGATATGGTGGAGGAGGATACTGGAGTAAGGCTTGTAGAAGATGAAGCGGCTTCTATTGCCCTGCATTTGGTCAATAGTCAACTATCCGGTGAAAACATGGATACCGCAATTAAAGTAACGGAACTGGTTAATAATATCCTGAATATTGTCAGATACTATTTCAAAATTGAATTGGATGAGGATTCCAACAACTATGAACGGTTTCTGACGCATCTGCGATTTTTTGCTACCCGTTTTATCCGGAAAGAAAAAGCAGAAAATACGCATGATGATTTCCTGTATGAACAGGTGAAAAAGAAATATACAGCTGCATTTGAATGCACAGAGAGAATTGCAGCCTATATTGCTAAAAACTATGATTGGGACATTTCCAATGATGAAAAAGTTTACTTAACATTGCATATCCACCGAATTACCAATCGGCACCAAATAGATTCTTCATCGTGATATAAATGAAACCTGTAATTGAATAATTATGTTTAGGATTGTTACTGATGAAGCAGGCAAAACCTAAGTTACCCGCAGTTTACAGAGGAGAGCTCTGTATGCTGTGTGTAATTTAGGTTTTTTTTATTACTTTGAGGAGGTGGTTGAATCAAATTATAAATTATCATAAAACGAATGGATGAGATGTTGTCAGGCTGTATGTCGAAATTATTTATTATTTTTTTAGAAGCGTAACCTCTATCCCGAAGAGTATCACACCGCAGGAAATATTTTAAGCAAACGCTATATGTAAAAGAATCCATGCAGGCAATAATCCTGAATAAAATCAGAAAATAGATTTAATTTGTTTTATTATAATAGAAAGAGGGGAAAACAATGAAATATGAACAATTAGCCAAAGATATCATTGAAAATGTTGGCGGAAAAGAAAACGTTAACAGTGTTGTTCATTGTATTACGCGTCTTCGTTTTAAATTAAAAGACGAGGAAAAGGCAAATACAGAGGTTTTAAAAGAAATGGATGGCGTTGTGACCGTCATGAAAAGTGCCGGACAATACCAAGTGGTTATCGGCAACCATGTACCAGATGTGTATAAGGCAGTTGTAGAAGTCGGCGGTTTGGAGTCAAAAGGATCTGCTGATGAAGCGGATGGCGGAGATAAAGGCAGCTTGCTCAACCGGTTTATTGATATGATTTCCGGTATCTTCACGCCGATTCTTGGAGTATTGGCAGCGTCCGGTATGATCAAAGGGTTCAATGCTTTATTCGTTGCGATTGGATGGCTTAATGAAGAAGGCGGAACATATCAAATTTTAAATGCAACCGGAGATGCCCTGTTTTATTTCTTGCCGATTATATTAGGGTACAGTGCAATGAAAAAGTTCGGCGGGACGCCTTTCATAGGTATGGTTATTGCCATGGCATTGGTATATCCTGCGCTTGAAGGAATACCTGGAGCGGCAGAACCGCTGTATACCTTGTTTGCAGGAACGGTGTTCGAGTCACCTGTCTATATAGAGTTCTTTGGTATCCCAGTCATTTTAATGACGTATTCAATGTCTGTTATACCAATTATTGTAGCAACATTTTTTGCAGCAAAAATTGAAAAGGCTTTAGCGAAAATTACTCCTAATGTTGTCAAAATGTTTTTTGTACCTATGTTCACGTTACTGATTATTGTTCCATTAACCTTTATTGTGATTGGCCCAATTGCAACCTGGGCAAGTCAATTATTGGGACAGGTAACTGTCTGGGTGTATGATTTAAGCCCTATTATTGCAGGTGCTTTTCTGGGCGGTTTCTGGATGGTATTTGTTATGTTTGGATTGCATTGGGGGCTTATTCCAATTGCGTTTAACAACGTTGCGGTTTCCGGAGAAGATCCAATTCTAGCATTAATTTTCGTGCATTCATTTGCTTTAGCAGCAGCAGTACTGGCTATTTGGATAAAAACAAAAAATGAAACTACGAAAACACTCAGCCCGCCGGCGTTTATTTCTTCCATATTCGGCGTAACGGAACCTGCTTTATACGGGATTGCTTTACCATTGAAGCGACCATTTGTTATCTCGCTTATATCATCAGCTGTCGGTGGAGCAATCATTGGATTATTCGGGACGAAAATTCACTTGCTCGGCGGACTTGGTATCTTCCAATTCCCTGCCATGATCCATCCAGAGGAAGGATTAAACACAGCATTTATCGGTACTATCATAGCAGCAGCGGTCGGGATGGTTCTATCCTTTGTTCTGACTTATTTCTTCGGAGGGATTAATCAAAAAGCGACAGCTGCACCAGCAGCCGAAGCAGCTTCCGCAAAAGAGGAAACAGTTATTACGATACAAAATGAAGATATTGTCAGCCCGTTAACTGGAGAAACCATTGCACTCGAAAAAATAGAAGATACGGCGTTTGCTTCCGGAACGCTTGGGAAAGGAATTGCAGTGGAACCGACAGAAGGAAAATTGATTTCACCTGTTTCTGGAACTGTTTCGGCGATGTTCCCTACAAATCACGCCATTGGAATTACAACGGAAAATGGCGCTGAGATTTTAATGCATATTGGAATGGACACAGTACAATTGGATGGCAAGCACTTCACAGGCCATGTGGAACAAGGTGCAAAAGTCGACAAAGGACAGCTGCTTATTGAATTTGATATACCAGAAATTAAAAAAGCCGGCTTCCCTCTGACCACACCGATTATTATCACGAATTCAGGTGATTATAAAGATATTGCGTTTACAGAAACAAAACAAATTAAGATTGGCGACCCGCTGCTTTCATTAGAAAAGTAACGGATACCAAATAGATAGAAGGAAAGGGTGGTATTCAGTCTTTCCTTCTCCATACTAAACAAAGGAGTTTTTACGATGACACAATTTCCAGAAGGATTTTTATGGGGCGGAGCAGTAGCTGCGAACCAGGTTGAAGGTGCTTATTTAGAGGATGGAAAAGGATTAACATCGGTTGATTTATTGCCGACGGGAGAAAAGCGCTGGCAGGTCATGACAGGAAAAGTTGATTCATTAAAACCCGTTGAAGGCGAATTTTATCCATCGCATGAAGCCATTGATTTTTACCATCGCTATAAAGAAGATATTGCTTTGTTTGCGGAAATGGGATTTAAAGCATTACGAGTTTCGATTTCATGGGCGCGTATTTTTCCGAATGGAGATGATGCAGAGCCAAATGAAGCAGGACTTCAATTTTATGATGATTTATTTGATGAAATGCGGAAATATGACATAGAACCGGTGGTAACCATCGCCCATTTTGATGTGCCGGTACATTTAATTGAAGCCTATGGAAGCTGGAGAAACCGCAAGCTTGTGAATTTCTTTGAAACCTATGCAAAAACGATTTTCACACGTTACCAGGATAAAGTGAAATATTGGATGACATTCAATGAAATCAACATGCTTCTGCATCTTCCATTTGTCGGTGCCGGATTAGTGTTTGACGAAGGTGAAAATGAGTTGCAAATCAAATATCAGGCAGCGCATCATCAGCTCGTTGCAAGTGCCTTAGCTGTAAAAGCAGGACATGAAATTATCCCGGATGCAAAAATCGGCTGTATGCTGGCAGCAGGTACGACCTATCCGTACACTTCTAATCCGGATGATGTTGCCAAAGCAATGGAAAGAGACCGGGAATCCTTCTTCTTTATTGATGTGCAATCCCGCGGGCACTATCCTGGTTATGCAAAACGCTTTTTCCGGGACAATGGTTTGAAAATCGATATGGAAGAAAATGACGAAGAACTATTGAAGAAGCATACAGTGGACTATATCGGATTCAGCTATTATTCCAGCAGAACAACAAGCACTGATCCGGAAATATTAAAGGATATCACAGATGGAAATGTATTTGCTTCTGTTGCCAATCCATATCTGAAAGCATCCGAATGGGGCTGGACGATTGATCCAAAAGGCTTCCGCATTACGGCTAATCAGCTGTATGACCGCTATGAAAAGCCATTATTTGTTGTGGAAAACGGACTTGGCGCGATTGACAAATTAAATGCTGATGGTACCGTTGACGACGACTATCGTATAGAGTATTTAAAGGAGCATATCGCTGAAATGGGTGAAGCAATAGAGGATGGTGTGGATATCATCGGCTATACCAGCTGGGGCCCGATTGACATTGTCAGTGCCTCTACCGGCGAAATGAAAAAACGTTACGGTTATATTTATGTAGACCGTGATAACGAAGGAAAAGGGACCTTAAAACGCTCGAAAAAGAAAAGCTTTGATTGGTATAAGCAGGTGATTGCTTCGAATGGGGAGAAGCTATAATTTGATTTAGAGGGTAACCGAGAGTTGTTAAGATGAATATTTCCAATCATAAATAAATCGATATAAACGAAAAATGTATTTCAAAAGCCTCGCTGATAGATGAAGTATCATCATTTCAGCGAGGCTTTGTCCCATTTAAGTATGCTTATTTTTCTGTAAAACAACAAGCTGATCCTCTTCATCTAACATTATTTTACTTCTTAACGTAATCAGCTGAATGGTATGGTTCTTCTTTTTGATAAACAGTGGAACCGTATCTTCCGGCAATTGCTCCTTCTCAAGCTTTCCTTTTTGTTTTAATGGGAACTCTTGTATCGTGTAGCCTGTATTGATTTTCTTATTTAATTCGGTAAATACAGCATCTTCATGAAACAGGAGATGTCCTTTTCCTGCAAACGGAATTTTGTTCGAGCCCTCTTGCTTATAGTTGTTGCTGGTAAGGGTAAATGTATGATTATGACCAAATTTAGGTGCATAGGATTGGCTGACTAGTATGTTAAATGCAGCATCTCCAGTTAGAGAAAGAATGGTCTCATATGGTGTCAGATCTACTTCATATTCGCTGTGCTCTGCCAGAATTTGTCCGTGATAAACAGGGATTTCCTTGTTTACAGCAGGCTGCAGCTGTGTGGCGGAAGAATCACTGATTAATACAGGTAAATCCATCTTTTGTAAATAAGCAGCCAATGCAATGGAAAAGCTGTTTGCTCCCACTAATAGGACACCGGGTGCGGTATCATTGGCAAGATGGAGCGCCTTAGCAATTGGCCGCAGTGAAAATCCATGCGCGCATACGGTAATAAATACAAGCGCAAAGGTTAAAGCTGTCAGCATAGCAGCCCCTTCATGTCCGTCATTCAGCAGAATGGTTGCAAAATAACCGGAAACAGACAGAGCCACAATTCCCCGCGGTGCAATCCAGCCAATCAGCATCTTTTCAGAATTAGAAAGCTCTGTGCCAATAGTAGAGAGCCAAATCGATAAAGGCCGTACAATAAATAACATGACAAGAACAAAGCCGATAATCGGCCAAGTGAACATCTCCGCTATTGTCTCCCGTGTTAAAGAAGCCGTCAGTAAAATGAAAATAGTGGATGTCAGCAGGACAGAAATATTTTCAACAAAGTGACTGACTTCATGGCCGATAGAGGATACATAATGTTTGGTACGGCCAATTGTTAATCCCATAACGGTAACAGCCAGCATGCCAGTTTCATGCATAATAACCTCGGCTACGGTAAAACAAAGCAGGAGAAAGGATATAATAATCGGTGTTTTTAGGTATTCGGGAAATACACCTTTGCTGATCATTAAGCTGACCACCATGCCGATTACATAGCCGAGAATAACGGCAATAATGGCACTGAGAAAGAAATGAATTAAGTAATTTGCATGCAGACTTTCTGTTGTAAGTACCTTAATAATTTCGTAAGCAAATAATGCAAGCAGCGGACCGAATGGATCAACAATAATTCCTTCCCATTTAAGGACAGCTGCCGTACGCGGTTTTAATTTTGCATTTCGCAGCAAAGGCAGAATAACAGTCGGTCCGGTTACAATAAATAAACCGCCAATAATGAAAGATATCTCCAGGCTCAAGCCTGCGATAAAATGAGCAGCGAGTGCTCCGCCAATCCAGGCAATGAAAGCACCGAACGTAACGATCCTGAATACGGATTTAGATACGCCTCTGATTTCCCGGACATCGAGGCTGGAGCTGCCTTCAAATAAAATAATGGCGACAGCAAGCGAAATCAATGGACTGTACAGGCTGCCCAATGCTTCTTGCGGGTTGAACAAACCAAGCACAGGTCCCAATAATAGTCCGGCAATAGACATGATGACAATAGAAGGCCATTGAATTCGCCAAGCCAGCCATTGCGAGAAGATACCAACGACAATAATAACAACGATACTGACTAGAGCAATATTTTCCATAGCATTTTCTCCGTTCTTTTAGATTTATGTAAAGTAGTTTATCAATTCTGGGAGAGTTTGTCTTATATTTTGTCAGAAGGTGAATAGATCATATTACTGAATATCGTTTATTTCTTATAATGTGCAACAGCGGCTTCTGCCATCCGAAGAATTTCTGCATGGAGTTCTACTGGTTCGGTAACGGTCATTTGATCTGTAAATCCAAGAAGAAATCTTTTTGCTTCTTCTTTTGTATCAAAAGCTAATTTAACACGTGTCCATCCTTTTTCGTCAGTAGATGCAGTCTCTATTATCCGTGCAAAATAAGTTGAAAAGGAAAGTCTCGGCAGCATTTCTCTGGAAGTATTTACCCATACCTCATAAGTCGGCAAGGCCTTGATAAATGCTTGTTTTGAGTTTTTCCAGTATGCTGCAATATCAAAATCAACCGGTCTTTCAAAGGTTTCTTTGCTTGGCACAGCAGACTGGATTCGTGAAGCGCGATAATTCCGGATATCTCCATTTTCCTTTGCGGCTATCACGTACCAGCTGCTTCCTTTCGCAACTAGTCCCAGCGGCTGTACGATATAATGATTGGTTTGTCCGTCTGCACGCTGATAGAGGATATTCAATTTATTATTTTTCCATATTGCATTTTTCAGAACTTCAAAGGATGCGATTTTTTCTTTTGTTCCCCGCCAGGAGCTGGTATCAATATGAATGCGGCTCCATACATCCTTTGCACTTTCACGATAAGCTGCAGGCAGGGATGCGATAACTTTGTTTCTGGCGTCTTCAGAAGTGCGGGTTAATCCTAAATCATCCAGTAATTGAGGAGCTGCAGGCACGAATAAAGCGCGTATTTCCGATTCCTTTAAGCCGGTCAAATCAGTCTGATAGCCATCAACTAAAGACCAGCCGCCATTTTGGCCGCGATCAGCAAAAACGGGAATACCAGATCCGCTTAAAACCTCCATATCTCTGTAAATCGTCCGTTCGGAGACTTCCAGTTTTTCAGATAATTCTTTAGCAGTCATTCGACCTTGAGACTGCAGCAATAAAAGAATGGATATGAAACGGTCCCCTCGCATGAACATCACCTTTTTTCTAATGAATTATATTAATTAAATGAAATATGACAATAGATGTCAAGAATTAGTTTGTATAATAAAAATATCTGAGGAAGAAAGGATGGAAGAGAATGAAACCATTGAATGGAAAAGTCGCTCTTGTCACAGGCGGGAGCAGAGGTGCTGGACGCGGCATTGCGGCAGAGCTGGGGAAAGCAGGTGCAATTGTATATGTCACAGGCCGCAGTGTTCGGGGAGCATCTACGAATCATTGGCCGGGAACTGTGGACGACACGGTTTCAGAAATAGAAGCTGCCGGTGGAAAAGCCATTGCAATACAGTGCGACCATACCAAGGACGCAGAAACAGAGGCTGTGATTTCTCAAATTCGCAAAGAGCAGGGAAAGCTGGATATTTTGATAAATAATGTTTGGGGCGCACATGACTTGGGTGTGGAAGGAAAACCTTTTTGGGAGCTGACCTTGCAAAATTGGGATACAATGTTTACAGCAGGTGTAAGAGCGCAGCTGGCTGTCAATCACTTTGCTGTTCCCCTGCTTCGAGAAAATAAACAGGCTTTGATAATTCATACAACATTCTGGGATCATGGCAAGTACACTGGCCAATTTTATTATGATTTAGCAAAAAATGCGTTGGTGCGAATGGCATATGGGCTATCTATCGAATTAAAAGCGGATAATATTGCTGTTCTTGCTGTTTCGCCAGGGTTTATGCGGACCGAGCTCGTATTGAAATATCACGGCGCCGATGAAGAAAGCTGGAGGGAGGCAGATGATTTACAGCAAACAGAAACACCCTGTTATGTCGGACGTGGAATAGCGTCATTAGCAGCTGATTTAAATGTGATGGAGAAAAGCGGACTGGTGTTTAGAGCGGGAGAATTAGCGAAGGAGTATGAGTTTACAGATATCGATGGACGTTATATTCCGCCATTTACCATATAAACTTGGACGTATATTATTGTTAAAATAATGGATTACTTGGAAAACAGGTATTCTCTATATAAAATAGCCAGTGTTCTTATATCATAAGGGCACTGGCTGTAAAATGCGTATTTCCTATTATAAATTTTAGATGAAGTAAAATCCGATGCCCATAATCACATATGCAGCTAATAAAGTAAGCCCTTCAAACCAATTGGAATCCCCATCATTCGAAATGGTAATCATTAAAAATACAGCTGTCACCATGCTGATCAGCTCCGGCCATGTAAAGACTAGCGGCATGGATGTGGAAAAGAAGAGAGATAACAAAACAAGAATCGGCAGAACAAACATCGTAATCTGCAGGGTGGAACCAACGGCAATTTCAACAGCGACGTCCATTTTATTTTTATAAGCCATGACAATCGCTGATGCATGCTCTGCTGCATTTCCGACAATTGCAACAATAATAATCCCGATAAATAATTCAGACCACCCAAAGGCAGCGCCGACAGTATCAAATGTCGATACCAGATGCTCGGAAACATAAGCAACAGCAGCTGTTGCAAGTGCCAGGATAACAATTGCTTTGCCTTTCCCCCATTCAGGTTCCTCCTCCTGTTTCGATTCATTTTGTTCGTTATCTGAATGATACACGCCACGGTGGGTAACGAATTTAAATAGTAATGCTGCCAAATATAACACAATTAAAATAACAGCTATTCCAACACTGACAATCATCGTATCACGTTCGTTCAGCGACTGGGTGAATACTTCTGGAATCACAAAGGCAACAATCACAGCAAAAATCAGCATACCGGCATTATGGCGCGCATCGTGTACGCTAAAGGATTGTCTTTTATATTTTAGTCCCCCGACAAAAAAGGATAAGCCGCCGACAAGCAGTAAGTTCCCTAATACAGAGCCCGTTAATGAAGCCAGTACGATTCCGATGAGTCCGGCTTTTAATGCAAAGATAGAAATAATAAGTTCAACCGCATTTCCGAAGGTTGCATTTAGCAATCCTCCAGCTCTTGGTCCTAAAACGATTGCTAAACTTTCCGTAGCTCTGCCGATAAAGCCCGCTAAAGCAATAATCGTCAAGCAATAGATGATAAACATGACGATAGCAGACCAATGAAAGATGGAGCCGATGATGGAAAGCGGCAGTCCAATCAACACGAGTATCATAAATAACTTATTCATCAAAGTCCCTCCGTTTTTCTATATCTGGATAGCTATAGATTACCCCGATTGATTCGATATTATTTGGAGGAAGATAATTCCGCTTAACGTAAACGGTATTAAAATAAAGAGAGATCACATTATTTACACTTGCGCAGTAAAAAAGGTGCAATTCACTTTGCTTTGTTATTACAGATTTATCTGGAGTTAAATAAGGGTATAATAGAATGAGATATTTTGTATTTGTAGAGAATGGAGGATTTATTCTAGAAGCTGCCTCAAAAAAAGTATAAAATAGTCAGAAAGAATAGGTATGAGCTGGGAGGAACAGAATTTCACGGATGAATATAACGCTCAAGCCATATTTAAAAAGGTGAATTGGATCATTTATTATAAGGCCATGTAAACGAGCCTTCTGCATAATATAATGTTTACCAGGAGGCAGATTTGTAATAACAGCTATTCAAACACCATGGAAAAAATGTCAAACGAAAAGAGGAGTGATTTATTATGTCAAACAAAAGAATCCTTGCCATCAGCGACATTCATGGCTGTTATCATGAGCTTGAGCAGCTATTGCAATTAAATCATTATAACCCAAAAGAAGACCAGCTTATCCTTCTGGGAGACTATATCGACAGAGGACCTGAGCCAAAGCGGACGGTTGCTTATATTATGAAACTGGTAGAAGAGGGAGCTATTGCTTTGCGGGGAAATCATGATCAGATGTTTTTGGAGTGTATATTCAGCAACAATCCAGATAAGGAACGGCGTTATTTAATCAATGGCGGGATGGATACGATAGAATCATATGTGGGAGAAGACTTTTTTCCAGGTAATGCTGCAGGGGAGCATTTGCAGGCTGCCAAGGAAAAAATCAAAGAAGATGATAGCGAGCATTTAGAATTTTTATCTAACCTGCCGTATTATTATGAAACGGAAAACCATCTCTTTATTCATGCAGGTATTGATCCTGCATTGGATGATTGGAAGGAGACGCCCGATTTTGATAAAATCTGGATTCGTCAAGAATTTTTAGGCTTTGATCATCCCCACGATTTTACCGTTGTGCATGGTCATACACCGACACAGTATCTTCGCGGAAAAAATGATAATAGCATATTTTTTGGGAATAAAAAAATTGATATCGACGGAGCATGTGCTTATGGTGGAAGGTTAAATTGTTTAATAATAACGGGAGATTCATACGAAACAACGTATATCAATCATATCGAAGCGTAAATCTGTAGCAGGCAGGGGGCAGGGAGATGGCAAATATTCATGATGTTTCGAAAGCTGCAGGTGTATCTGTCAGTACGGTTTCGCGCGTGCTGAATAATCACCCTTATGTCAAAAAGGAAAAAGTGGAGGCTGTGAAAAAAGCAATTATAGAAACAGGTTATATTCCGAATATTAATGCGGTTAATTTAAAGAAAGGAAAGACGCATCTTATAGGCATCGTTTTGCCATTTTTAGACGTGCCGTATTTTTCACAGCTGGTTCAAGGGATATCACAGGCAGCTTCTGTTCATCAATATAAGCTGGTGCTGTATCAGACTGGGTATGACGAGCATCAGGAGAAAGAAGCTTTAGAAATGTTAAAGCTAAAGCAAATAGACAGTTTGATCATTTGTTCCAGAAAAATATCTTTAGAAACAGTGGAACATTATCAGCAATATGGCAGCATTGTTCTATTTGAAAATGGGGAAGATACGCCGTTGAGCTATACGTTTATCGATCATTATGCATGTTTTATGAGGGCCCTGGAGTACCTGTATGAGCATGGACACCGGAAAATTGGTTTTTCTGTCAATCGGCTGGAGGGGGCAAACAGCAGTCAGCGTGAACGTGCCTACCGTGATTTTTTAAAGCTAAAAGGACTCCCTTTTCACAAAGATTATATCTTTAAAAAATGTCTCAATATAGAAGATGGGGAACGTATTTTACGAGAAATCGCTGCATTTCAGGAACGTCCTACAGCTATTCTAGCGACAAGTGATCAAGTAGCAGCGGGTATAATTACTTCCAGTTCAAACTATGAACTCAAGGTTCCGCGTGATTTAGCGGTTATTGGCTTTGATGATCAGCCGATAGCACGTGCTATGCAAATTACTTCCGTTAATATCCCGCTATATTCTATCGGGCAGATTTTGTTTGAACAGGCCATAGCTGTAGAGATTTCCCATAAAGAAGTTTCAACGGAGTTAATGGAAAGGTCAACAGTTTGACGAAAATGTATGAAAAGCAGCAAGGTCTTGAGGATATTTGCTGCTTTTCATGAATATAAAAAAACAATCCGGGCCCGGCAAAAATCGTGGTATATGATACGATCATGCCTTTTCAGTTACACTCATATCAATATCCAAAATCTATGCCGCATGCCGCCGGATTGTTCTCTAACTTGAGTTTACTTTCTGATATCGTTTTCAGGTCAAGTGTTTTTTTATTTTATATATCCGCCTTTTTAAATTTATCAACATAATCCTTTGCTTTTTCGAAATTTAACCCGCTGCAATCCTGCACGTACTTTACAGCCTGATGGTCATCCTTATTATTTTCAAGCATATCTTTTAAATGGCTTACAACCTCCGGGTCTTCTAATTTCAGATAGGGGGAGGCCGAATTATTTACATATCTTTTTAATTCGAAGAAGCCCATACCGGTTTCTTGCCGTACATATTTCATAATTCGTATAAATTTTAAAGGCGATGCGTTATTTTTATTATCTTCAATCATCTCTGTAGCTTCTAGAATAACCTCGAAAGGATCTCTTTGTGATTGGGATGGATTGAATTTATTTCTTTTACGTAAAAATAATAAATAGATTATTCCAGCAACGATCACAATAATCAAAAAGATTTGTATAAAAAGCATATGTCATCCTCCTTCAGCAAATACTTTGTTTTATTATAGCATAAAGGCAATTAGCTTCTAATCGGAGATAAAGTGAGAACTGCAGGAGGCGCTTACGCATTTTGTTAAAACCGCTGGCAGTTAGGTTAATCGGGCTGTTTGCGGCTGTAACGAATATTTCTTCCTTGTTTTTAAAAGCTTTGCAAATCAAAGAACGTTTGTTATAATAGAACAAACGTTCCTTTGGTGGTTTTGATCACTTCAAATAACGAAGACGAAAGCTTTAAAGTTTAGACGTTTGAAATAAATATAATTACTCCGTAACAATCAATTTGCTGAAATGAGAGGTGAGTCCAATGAAACAGGAATCGCTTTTTGGTGAGGATAATAAAAGAAATTCCCCGCTTGCCAGCCGTGTCCGTCCCAGAACACTGGATGAATTTGTCGGTCAGCAGCACTTATTGGCGCGGGGGAAGGTGTTGCGTGAATTTATCGAAAATGACCAGGTGACTTCGATTATTTTTTGGGGACCGCCTGGCGTTGGCAAAACAACGCTGGCTGAAATTATTGCTCATAAGACAGAATCAAAATTTATTAACCTGTCTGCAGTAAACAGCAGCATCAAGGATATCAAAAATATAATGAAGGAAGCGGAAACAAGACGCGATTTCGGTGAAAAAACCATTATTTTTATTGATGAAATACACCGGTTCAACAAGGCGCAGCAGGATGCTTTTCTGCCTTATGTCGAAAATGGCAGTATTATTTTAATCGGGGCAACAACGGAGAACCCTTCCTTTGAAGTAAATGCGGCATTGCTGTCGAGAAGTAAGGTGTTTGTTTTAAACCAATTGGAAATAGCTGATGTTGTAAATCTTTTAAGGAATGCAATAATCCATCCGTATGGATTTGGAGATAAGGATATTCATATAACCGAACAAAGCTTAGAGGCGATTGCAAAGTTTGCAAATGGAGATGCAAGGAGTGCCTTAAATACGTTAGAGATGGCGGTGTTAAATAGCGGCACAAATGCAGGAGGCTTCTATATCAATGAGTCGAATCTGGAACAGCTGATTAACCGGACTTCCTTTCTGTATGATAAAAGTGGCGAAGAGCATTATAATATCATTTCTGCCCTTCATAAATCGATGCGGAACAGTGATGTGGATGCCGCGATTTATTGGATGTCCAGAATGCTTGAATCAGGAGAGGATCCAATCTATATTGCCAGAAGGCTGATTCGCTTTGCGAGTGAAGATATCGGCTTAGCTGATACACGTGCACTGACAATTACCACGGATGTATTTCAAGCCTGCCGTTATATCGGAATGCCGGAATGTGATGTCCATCTTACAGAGGCGGTTATCTATTTGTCACTGGCGCCCAAATCAAATGCCGTGTACCGAGCGCGGCAAAAAGCGAAAAAGGATGTAAAGGAATCGATTAATGAACCCGTACCTCTGCAAATCAGAAATGCACCGACAAAATTAATGAAAGAACTGGATTATGGAAAGGGTTATCAGTATGCGCATGATGAAAAAGATAAATTAACTGCGATGCGAACGATGCCGCCTTCGTTGGAGGGACAGCAGTACTATTACCCGACAGAGCAAGGAAATGAGAAAAAATTTAAAGAAAGATTGAATTATGTGAAGGAATGGCAGAAAAGGAATAATTAACAGCTCAGCTGATGAAGGGATGAAAGCTTTTCTAGCCGGAAGGTAAAAAAATAAGCGTGGTATTTTAACTAAAACCATGCTATACTTTATTTTGCGATGAGCTGATTTGCGTAAGCCGAGAGACAACGTACGATATGCAGATGTGAACTGCATGTTCTTTCGCCGCAAATTTCGAAAAGAAAGGCATCCGTATCTCATACGGATGCCTTTCTTCGTACTATCTCGCTCTTTTAAAAGCCTGACTTTGATCAGCTAAATGAAGTTTTTGGAGAAGCTGACGAAGCGGCTCCCGAATAAGTAAATAGACGCCTATGGAAATAAATACAGCAGCTAAACCATATAAAAATCCGGCAAGCACATCTGTAGGGAAATGTACTCCTAAATAAATTCTCGTAAATAATATAAAACCAATCCAAACAAGTGTGATAAAGCTGATAATTACTTTTTTCCATATTTGATAAACTGAAAGAATAAGTACCATCCCGATAAAACCATAAAAAATCGTTGTAGCTGTGGCATGTCCGCTCGGGAAGCTTTCGTTTGTTTTTTCAATAAGTTGTAAGAAGTTAGGGCGATCACGGTCAACGATTTTCTTTAATACTTTTCCGCCGATTGCTGCGCAGAAAAGAATCGTACCGCCGAACCATAATCCTTCTGCAAATTTATGCTTGAAAAAGAGGACAATACAAATAATAATTGTCATGGCGATAACAGCTTTCATGCTTCCCAGCTCTGTCATAAACATAATAAAAGCTGTTTTTCCTTCAGAAATTGTTCCCTGAATCCGCTCAATCCATGATAAATCAAAGGAACGGATCCAATTGCTTTCAAAATATACACCCCAGGCGATGACGCCGAATAATAATAGAAATATAATCCCTGCCAATAAAAAAGAAGCAGGAGTTAATCTTTGAGACTTCAAAACGCTACCCTTCTTTCTCTCTCTATTTACAATTCCCTATTTAAATTAATTGTCAAATTTTCATTGTACATAATAACAAGCTTTTTTGCATGGAAATAAACAAAAAGTTATGTTTAATCTTTTAGAGAGAAAGGAAAAGATACATAAAGGTTAATTTTTATTTTGTTAACAGTAAAGATGAAGGAGGAAATAAGGATGACACAAGAACAATTAATACTACAAGAGCGTCCAAATGGGCTGCCGGATGAAAATACATTTCAATTTAAAAAGGCAGAAATCGGTAAACCTTCAGAAGAAGAGCTGCTGCTTAAAACGTTGTATGTATCGGTAGACCCCTATATGCGCGGGAGAATGTCTGATGGTCCATCCTACGCAGCTCCTTTTGAAGTAGGGGAACCATTAAAGGGCGCAGCAGTAAGCCAGGTGGTCGAATCCAACAGCAGTAATTTTGAAAAGGGCGACCTGGTAACTGGTACGCTCGATTTTCAGGAATACAATGTGGTCAAAAATGATAAGGTGAGAAAGGTAACTACAAAAGGAATGAGTCCATCAAGCGCTCTAAGCGTGTTGGGAATGCCTGCACTCACCGCCTATTTCGGCATGATGCATATTGGCGAGCCAAAAAAGGGAGAGACCGTTGTTGTATCGGGGGCAGCAGGAGCTGTCGGACAAATCGCGGGACAGCTGGCTAAGAAAGAAGGAGCACGAGTGGTAGGCATTGTCGGATCAGAGAAAAAAGCTGCTTATATTACAGAAACACTCGGGCTTGATGCAGCTGTTGAATATAAAAAAGGAAATGTCAGTGAGCAGCTGAAAGAAACATGTCCAGATGGAATTGACGTCTATTATGAAAATGTCGGCGGTGAAATTTCAGATGCTGTCTGGCCGTTATTAAATGTGTTTGCCCGTGTACCTGTATGCGGCGCGATTTCAGCCTATAATTTAGAAGAAGGAGAAAAAGATATTGGTCTGCGTGTGCAGCAATTCTTGATTAAATCACGTGTGAAAATGCAGGGCTTGCTGGTAGGCGACTTTGCCGACCACTATGATGAAGCCTATCAGGCACTGGAAGAAGCAGTTTCTAATGGTGAATTGAAGTTTGAAGAGACCATTCAAGAAGGGTTCCATTCGATTCCAGATGCGTTTTTAGGACTATTTTCCGGAGATAATATAGGGAAGCAGCTGGTAAAAGTTGCTGATGCAGAATAAGTTTACAGAGAAAGCCGCTTGATTCATATGTTCTGAATAAGCGGCTTCTTTTAAAAAACTAGATTTGTTAAGAAAGAGGTAATGATGGAAAGGCTATCATATTTTCCGGGATGGATTTCTGATTTAATGGAGGTGGACTGCTATGAATACTTTTAAAAATAAACGTTATTGGATACTTATGCCGCCGTCTTTACTCATTTCTATTTCTTTAATCATCTTTATACCAGAAAATAAAGGAATGCTCTATGCGTTTGTAGTCATCGCTTTATTTTGGATTGTGTATTATACATGGACGTATTATGCAAAGAAAAACAGCAGGAACAAGTCAGATAGTCTATAAGGTCATTATTATAAATCACAGTCCCTAAGAAATCATATCAACATGTATCTTTAAAAAAGTCTTCTGCTAAAAGATATAATCTAAGTAATCCCCATGCCCTCGGACGAGCTCTGTTTCGTTTGGAGAAGAAATCCAAAAGTAGCGGAAGGTCAGTCCTTTTTCTTCCCCGCCACCTGTTGGCTGATACTCCCATTCATCAAGAGACTCTGTTACATATATATCATAAAAAAATCTCTGATGAACAGCCCCATCATCATTTTTCCAAAAATCTTCTGCAATCAATGTTTCGACTTTGAAATTTTTTAATCCTGTCTCTTCTTTGATTTCCCGAATGACCGCTTCTTCTGTTTCTTCTCCGTCTTTCACGGTTCCTTTAGGAATTTGTACGCCGGCTGCTGGATTAGAATGCCGGAAAACAAGGACTTGTATTTTGTCTTCTTTCCGTCTTGTTATATAACCGTATACTTTTTGGATTGGAATCACAATCACAGCTCCCTTACCTCCGTATAACTGGCTGCGTTTCTATTTTGACAGCAGAAAACAGAGTCTCTCTGCGGATTTACATCTCTTCATTCTTTTTGACATTGTCTACAAAATCCTTTGCTTCTTTTAAGCCCAATCCAGTCTGTTCACGAACGTATTTTATTGTTTTGATTTCCCCGGTGCCAGATTGAAGCATTTCTTGGACTTTTTCCTTAAGGTCGGAATCTGCAATGGGGCTCTTCATTTTATAGTTCCCCTCAACTAAATTTTTCGCATCCTCCAGTCCAAGCCCGGTTTCGATACGTACATGCTTAATCAATTTAATTTTATTTTCTCCTGATTCCAACCTCTGCTGAACTTCTGGGAGAATCTCTTCTGGAGACTTCAGCTCTCTTCCTTGTCTGTCAGCGGGTTTATTTCTGTTTCGCAACGTTGACAGGTAAATAAGTGCAAGACCAATAACAACAATTAGAATAAATTCCGTGGACATGTGTCTTTACCTCCTATGGCTTTGTTTTATTCATTTATCATAACATGAATCATTATAATCCATAATTCATAGTAAGCATTTAGTTAACGTTCTATAGAAATCATTATAAAATAGGCAATAATTATATGGGGAAAGAGCAAAGAACATTTAAAGACGAATTAGAAATAAATCCGGGAAAATACGTTAGATTCCCTAATCAGTTTGAAGTGAGTGATTACGATATCATGGAAAGCTTTATTCTATGGGGATAATGAATACAGGCAAATATCCATTAATTGGTGTGAAGAAAATGAGCTGGAATATGTTGTGAAAAAGGTGGTCTCCTGATTGCAATAAAAACGGCTCATATAATCTATGATAGAGTCGTTTTTATTACACGTATTCAAATAATAAAATAAGCAATAATAGAAAGAAAAACAGATGTAACAGTCACTGCCAGCAACGGTTTTAAAGCCTTTGACCGCAAGTCTTTCAGGTTGACATTCAATCCAAGCCCGACCATAGCTGCTGTCAATATCCATGTGGTTGCTGCGGAGATTCCTTCCATCATATTTTCAGATATAGGGATGGTGTGTCCAAGCACATAGCTGCCAATAAGGCTCATCAGGATAAAACCAAGCAGAAACCATGGAAAATCAACCTTATTTTGTGTTTGAGAACCGCTTGTTTTGATTTTCATTATATAAATAAGAATAAAACAAAGAGGAATAAGTAAAAATACACGTCCTAATTTAGCAAGTAATGCAATGGCTAATGCATCTTCTCCAGCCGGTTCTGCTGCAATAGCAACATGAGCAAGCTCATGCAGGCTGATTCCCGACCAAATTCCATAATCCAAAGCGGTTAATGGTAAGACAGGACGCAATAATGAATATCCAAGTGCGAAGACAGTGCCCATCATTGCAATAATCCCGACGCTGATGGCAGTATCTTCATCCTTTGTCTTCATAATTGGTGCTGCAGCTGCAATGGCGGCAGCACCGCAAACTCCTGTCCCGATTCCGAGCAGAAGCGAAATATTTTTATCTGCTTTGCATACCTTGCCAAGCCAGATCATCACACTGATTGCAAACAGAATAATAAACGCATCACGTACAAGGAGTCCGAGCCCATCATGCAATATGGTATCGATGTTTAGTTTTAATCCATACAAAATGATAGCGAAGCGGAGCAGATTTTTAGATGAAAACGTAATTCCAGAACGCAGCGCTTCCGGATAACCAAAAAATTGTCTGTAAATGATGGCGATAATGATAGCACAAGCGAGCTGCCCAGCATGGTTAAAGCCAGGAACTTTTGCTAAGAAGAACCCGAGCAAGGCAATAAAAAAGGTAAATACAATACCGCCAATCCAGTTTTTTGCAGAATTTAAGCGCTGTCGTTTTATTCGATGTGATGCTTGTGAAGTCATAAAAGCACCTCCTTCTTATAGCATAGCCAACATAAATGAATAAGGAAAATAATTTATTATAATAAATAGGATAAGTAAATTGTTATAATAGAAATGAGAGGAAAGAGGGTGAAGGGATGGATAAGCATTTGCAAATATTTATAACCGTTGCAGAAAAGCAGAGTTTTTCCAAAGCGGCGGAGGAGCATTACATGACCCAGCCGGCGGTCAGTCAATATATTCGTACATTGGAGGAGAGTGCAGGCATACGGTTATTGGAACGCAGCAACAAATATGTTCGTTTAAATAAAGCTGGAGAAATTGTTTATCATTACGGGAAGGAAATACTGGGCTTATATACAACCATGCAGCATTTAGTGGATGATTTGATGAATAGAGCGAATGGACCCTTGGCCATTGGAGCAAGCTACACTTTTGGGGAATATGTTTTACCAAGGATTATTGCTGACCTGCTGGAAATACATCCGGATATCGAACCAGCTGTGACGATTGGGAATACAGCTGAAATAGCGGATTTGGTTGCAATGCATCAGCTGGATGTAGGAATAATAGAAGGAGAATTTAACAGGAAGGACATGATGATTGAGGAATTAGCAGAAGATGAAATGGTTATCGTTGCTTCGACAGAAAATAAGCTGTTCCATCAAAAAGCGAAAATAGAGCTAAGTGACTTAGCAAATGAAACATGGGTTGTGCGCGAACATGGTTCAGGTACGAGAGCGGCGACGGAAAACTTTTTTCAAAAGGCGGATATTCAGCCTGTCCGATTGATGCAATTTAGCAGTACCCAATCAATCAAAGAATCCGTTGCGTCTGGATTAGGTATTACACTGCTTTCGAAATGGGCGATTCAAAAAGAAATAAAATATGGTGATTTGAAGATAGTGCCTATGGAAGGTTTTCCTTTTACACGTGCGTTTTCCATTATTACGAAATCGCCATTCCAAACAAAAACCTTGGAGATTTTTATAGAGCGGTTGCGAAGCAGTAAACTGCTGCGGATATTTTAGTTTCTTGCGGATATATTTAAATCGATTCATTCAACTAAATATTCAATGAGAGATACAAAACCTCCCGTTGATTAACGCTGCATATTAAGGAGTCATACTGACAAAAGTATGGCTCTTTTTAAATAAATTATTCACTTATGAATACTCCCGCGACTTCATTTCTAAAGAAATTTGAAGTGTGGGTTTCTGGGGTGTCGACTTTCAAGATGACGATTAACCGCCAGTGGAGTTGACACATCGGTGTGCTAAAAACACCCAACCCCGCTAGCCTATTGGTCCTGCCTCCTGAGATTACGTTTCAGCCTATATGAGGTTCACACGTTTGTGTGTCCTGGCTGCCATGTTTGGCTTGAACATTTTACGTGGCAAAGCAACGATTCTCGCCACAACCTGCTATGTTCCGTTTTCAAAGAGCGTCTTTCAAGAACATTATACCATGCAAACTTATGTTCGTAAATACAAAAAAGCAATTCACCTCCCATCTACTCATTGGGGTTCACCCTGCATATTCCAACGTACAAATGTTTTCGATGGGACGAGTAATCGCAGTCCCAGGATGTACTAGTGCAGGCGTTGCAACAACTCTTTTCGATGGGGTGAGTAATCGCAACCCCAGGACGTTGCGACGTTAGCCTGCCTTGAGGTTGGGGATCCTCTCGTCTAATTATGATAGAACTGAGTAGTTGACAAAAAACCAATTGGTCAATTATAATATGTCAGTGACTTAATAGTACTAATTTGACTTAGTGGTCATATGGATGAAAGAAAGCTAACGGTAATATAATCTAGTTGATTTTAGGAAACAGGGATATCAGAAAGCAAAAAGTGGAAGAGATGTATTTTAAAAAGGGGATAAATAATGGATAAAAAAGAAGAAATTATGCAATCCGCAATTCATCTTTTTTCTAAAAAAGGATATGCTGCTACATCGGTTCAGGAAATTGCTAATGACTGCAGAATTTCCAAAGGGACATTATATAATTTTTTTGATTCAAAAGAAGATTTATTGATACAGGTAATCCGTCACAATCACCGGAAAATGCTGGAGCAGGCTGAAAATCTCAATCTGGATGCCTCCCTGCTTCCAAAAGAAAAGCTGATTCAAAAGGTGGTTGTACAGTTTGACGGGATTCGTGAAAATAAAGATTACTTGAGTATGTTACTGACTGCATTGCCTCCACATGACAATCCGAAAATTTCTTTGCTTATGAAACGAATCCGAATCACGATGATGAATTGGTATAAGGATTGCTTTATGGAGGCTTATGGAAGCCAAGTAGAGCCGTACATCTGGGACCTGGCACTGATGTTTCAGGGGACATTAAAAGAGTATACTACCTTGATTTTTCGAGATCACAAGGAGCTTGATTTTGAAGATGTTGCCCGTTTTGTTGTGGAGCGGTTTGATACGATTGTGCAGCATACAACAGAGGCAGAACCTGTGTTGACACCTTTGGAAATGAAAGAATACGAGGCTTTTCAAGCAGACCTGGAACCGAAATCTCCAGAACAGCAAATCAATCAGCTTTTGGAAGAACTGGAGAAGAAAATAAAGAAATCGGCGCTGTATGATGAGGAAAAAGAAGAGTATGCTGCAGCCGTACAATCTTTACAAGCAGAAATCCATGAAAATAAACCCAGAACGTTTTTGGTTAAATCATTACTTTTGTTTTTAGCTGAGATAGAAGAATGTCAGCCGCTTGTGCACCGGATAGAAGTATTTTTAAAAACATTGCAGACCGTGTAGCCGTTTTTAAAAACGAAGTAGATAAGAAGAAAGGATTGGAATGTGATTTTTTTAACATTCTTTTTCTTTTGTGATGCGGAATAAGTGAAGCTGTATCTTCCAGATCAATGACTGGAATTAGTTGAAAAAAGAATTGTAAAAGAAATAGGAGATGAGAAAGTATTATGGCTGAATCAACAATGAACAATATAAAAAAGGGGCCCATTCTTGCTGTTATCATTTTGGGCGCATTTGTATCGCTCTTGAATCAGACATTGATGAATGTAGCATTGCCTTCAATAATGGAGGATTTAGATATTGTAGAAAGTACAGCACAATGGATTACGACAGGGTTTATGCTGGTTAATGGGGTGCTTATTCCGATTACGGCATTTTTAATGGAGAAATTTTCAACAAGACAGCTGTTTTTAACAGCAATTAGCTTATTTGCGCTGGGAACATTAATTTGCGGGATTGCACCAGATTTCCCTATATTGATGGCGGGACGTATTATTCAGGCAGTCGGCGCAGGGATTATAATGCCGCTATTAACAACCGTGGTTCTGGCACTGTTTCCGGTTGAAAAACGCGGAGGAGCGATGGGGATTATTGGTATTGCGATTATCTTCGCGCCAGCGGTCGGTCCGACGTTATCCGGCTTTGTAGTAGAACATTACTCATGGAGATTACTATTCTATATCATTTTCCCAATTGCTGTTTTAACAATTATTCTTGGAGCTATTTTCTTGAAAAATGTTACAAAACAGACCTTCCCGGATATTGATGTGATAGCAGTTATTCTATCTACCCTTGGGTTTGGCGGTATTTTATACGGCTTCAGTACAGCGGGTACAAACGGATGGACAGATGCAACAGTAATCACAGGATTAGTTGTCGGCTTTGTTGGATTAATTTTATTTGTGTTACGTGAATTAAAGGCAGATGTCCCTATGTTGGATTTCCGAGTGTTCAAGGACCGTATTTTTTCTCTGACCACGGTGATTAATATAGCAATTACGGTAGCTATGTTTGCTCCAATGCTGCTGATTCCGCTATATTTACAAAATGTCTTAGGTGTCAGCCCGATGAACTCCGGTTTGATGTTGATGCCGGGAGCGGTAGTAATGGGGATTATGTCGCCGATCACTGGTAAGGTGTTTGATCGAATTGGTGCACGTCCGCTTGCTGTTTTCGGTTTAGCGATAACTGTCGTAACAACCTATTTATTTACACAGCTTACCGATACAACAAGCTATTCGTACCTGATTGTCATTTACACCATTCGTATGTTCGGCATGTCTATGATTATGATGCCTATTATGACGGCTGGATTAAATCAGCTGCCACAAAGGCTTCATCCGCATGGCACGGCTATGGTTAACACAGTCCGTTCTGTAGCAGGAGCCATAGGTACGGCATTTTTAGTAACAGTTATGACGAACCAGGCTAAAAACAGTATAGAAGGTATTATTGCAGATAACCATTTTAATCCTGCAAACCAGCAGGATATGCTGCATGCAGCTAACCTTGCGCAAGTTCAGGGAATCAATGATGCCTTTATGGTATCTACGGTATTTGCAGTTATCGGGTTGATTTTATCATTCTTTATTAAACGCGGCAGAACAACGCAGGAGGAAAATCCAGAGTTGCAACAGGATAATCTTGTACAGGAAAAAATGTTTCTTAATATAAAAGAATTTTCGTCATAAAAAAATGGATAAGATAATTATCCAATCCATTTTAGAAGCTATATGTATTTTTTGTTTTTCCTGCATAAAGGGTTACAAAAATACTTGTAATACTTAAAATCGTTCCGATGATTGCTGTAATCGTAACGGCCGCACCCGTCGATGCAAAAAAGCTTCCCAAAATAAGCCCGGTAAAAGAAATGGCAATCAAGGCTTGATAAATTGCTGAAATAGTTCTTACCACCACATGATGGAAGAATGATAAAAGAAGGGGCGGTAAAAATAACACGACGACCATCCCTATGGAAATAAATAAACCGCCAAGATCATCATAGGAAATGGTATTGGGACCTGTCGGCTGCCGCGCAGCTAATAAAATACAGACGATTGCACTCAATAATGTCAGAGCAATCATCAAAATCTTTTTAGACATGGTAAAACTCCTTTCTCTGTTTTAATATAACATATTTTTTAAAAATTCGATGGTTCAGCCTCGGTTGATTTTTAGTTAAATAATGGAAAATCTTAGCAGAGAAAATAATTATTAAAACGCATTGCCCAGCAGGACTGCTATAAACCTTTATCCAGAAAAAATGTAAAAATCTTTCACCAAAAGGGATAAAAATGTAATGCAAAGGAAAGGTATCTATATATTCATTCAAATGATGACATATTAGGAGGAGATAAAAAATGGATCAGAACCTTTCTTACGGAGCGGATTATAAATATATTCCGGCCACGTCTGTGAACAGCGGTGCAGGTACAGAAGTTTTGTCAGACATCTATTGTCATACTATCCAAATTGTTAATATTTGTTTCGTGCAAGATCCAGAAACAAAAAGCTTTGTGTTGATTGACGCGGGTATGCCGAAATCAGCGGATAAAATTATGGCTGTGACAGAGGAACGCTTCGGCAAGAACAGCAGGCCAAAAGCAATTATTTTAACACATGGTCATTTTGATCATGTAGGGGGACTGGTTAATTTAGTGAAGCATTGGAATGTCCCTGTCTACGCCCATAAGCTGGAGCTTCCATTCCTGACTGGAAAAAAGAGTTATCCCGAGCCGGATCCGAGTGTGGAGGGCGGGCTGGTTGCTAAAGCTTCTTCCATGTTTCCTAATGAGCCCATTGACATTGGAAGCAGTATAGCGGAGCTTCCGGCTGATGAAAGTGTGCCGGAGATGCCTGGCTGGAAATGGATACACACCCCAGGACACTCTCCGGGACATATTTCCTTATATAGAGAATCCGATCGAATACTGATTGCTGGAGATGCTTTTATTACTGTGAAACAGGATTCCTTATATAAAGTAATGGTACAGGACAGAGAAATACACGGACCGCCGAGATATTTTACAACAGATTGGGAAGCAGCAAAGAAATCGGTTCAAACGCTGGAAGCCTTAAAACCAGCAATAGCAATAACGGGGCACGGAGAACCGATGTACGAGGAGGAACTGTCTGAAGGACTGAAGAAATTAGTAAAAACATTTGATCAGACAGCTGTTCCTGATTTCGGGAGATATGTGGACGATGAACAGTAATAGCGCAGAGGGCTAATTAGAGAATGAAATACGGTTATTAAAAAAAGGTTGCTGGATTATATAATTCAGCAATCTTTTTATATGATCACGCCATCTTTCTGGCTGAACAAAAAGCAGTATAGCTCGAATTTGAAAATATACAACAGTGTCGTTATAATAAAATAAACGACACTGTTGTATATTTTAATGATTGTAACCGAGGTGATTCGATGCCTAAAGTAAGTGAGGCTTATAAGGAAGAAAAGATAAGGAACTTGGTTCAAGCTGCGAAAAAGGTCTTTATCAAGAAAGGTTATGTGCAAACATCGATGCAGGATATCATGGATGAAGCAGGTATATCAAGGGGAGCAATGTACCGTTATTTTAATAATCTGGAGCATGTTTTTTTGGAAGTGTTGAGAGAAGACGACCAAAAAGATGTGGCGTTTTTTGAAGTCTCAAATGACGAACAGATTTGGCCGCAGATTCAGCGATGGCTGGAAATGCAGCAGCAGGTTATTGAAAATATCAATCAGTCTTTGCTTCAGGCAAAAGCCGAATTCTTTTTAACCTCGCAACAGCATAAAGATGATTTTTCTTATGTATCCCAGCGTTACGATGAAATAACAGAAGCGATAGAAGAAGTACTGATGCTTGGCGAACAAAAGAAAGAATTTCAGCTGCAGCAGTCACCAGAGCGAATTTCCAGATATATGATTTCTTTTTTGAATGGACTGATGCTCGATACTTTTCAGCTGGGGATGAAACAAACAAAAGTACAGGAACAATTATCCATTCTGTGCTTTACTTTGGAAAAATTACTATATAAGGAGTGATTGCATGTTATTTGAATCTGCAAGGCTTAGATTGAGAAAGATGACCAAAGAGGATACAGAGCTTTATCATAAATGGAGAAATGATGTAGAGGTCATGCATTCAACCAGTCCTGCTTTAGATGTATATCCAATAAAAGCTACCGAGGATTTTGTAGAGTATGCTATTTTAAAATCGGACACGTCAAAAGGGTATATGATGGTTGATAAGCAAAAGGATACGGCTATTGGGATTGTCTCTCTCATTCACATGGATCATAAAAACCGGAACGCAGAATGTATTATTGATATTGGTGAGAAAGCATATTGGGGAAAGGGCTACGGGGCAGAAGGGATGGAATTGCTGCTTGATTATGCTTTTCTTGAACTGAATCTGCACCGGATATCCTTACGGGTGTTTTCCTTTAATCAGCGGGCAATTCATCTATATAAGAAGCTTGGTTTTGAATTGGAAGGGAAAAGCAGAGAGGCTCTATTTCGGGACGGGAAGTGGTACGATATGATTCATATGGGAATTTTGCAAAGAGAGTATTTTGAGAGAAAAAAGATAGTGTAGCCGTTCGTTAAAAAATCAGGAGCGAGAAACTGGAAGTCTGCTCCTGGTTTTTAATTGTTTTTATAATTGAGGCGGCTGCTCAACTGGCTGGTAGATAGAAGCTATCGTCTGAATAGCATAATCCGGTGCGGCCATTAATGGGTAATAGCCTTTTTTTGTCATATACTGCCAAACCTCGTAAGCATGGTGATTGCTGTTCAAAAAGGCATGTTCCAAAAACGTTCTTAAATCCGGGTTAGCGCATTCTACAGAAGCATTACCATAATTTTTTGCAGAACTCTTCTGATTAAGCAGATAAGCTGTAGCAATTTCACGGTCGGTATGCTGCTGTACTTCTGTTCGCGGCGTTGCAGCAGGAAATTCTGAAATGGGAGCCTGCGTGTAGGATGCTAACATCGGATTTATTTGAGCAGGCTGAAATTTTGTAATATCCGGTGTTGTTTCGCTTTGAACAAATTCTACTTTTAGATTATAGTCTTGTACATGTAACGGGAAGTGCCTTTGTAATAATTCCTTCAATTCAGGGTCTTGGGCTTGATTAATAAAGCCTGCCATGCAAGATATTGTATTATAACACCCTGCAATCAGCTCGCTTAGCTCATGTAATTCATGAGAGGCTAACTTCATGGGAATCACTCCTTATTATTTTCCTATTTCTCTTATGCTTTGCCGTTAGACTTAATTTATACTTTCAGGCGTTGACGGGAAAAACTTGCAAAAATGATAAGGCCGAAATAGTTTTTTATTTGTTTTTGTCTTTTTTAGCATAAAATTCTTCACTTACTTCTGTTTGCAAGCTATCCGAATTAATGTGGTTCTCCTCTCCATCTACATGATCAAACACAAAATTACGCAAATATCGATGATAAAAAAGTTCACTTATTGTAATTAGAAAAGCAGCTATTAATGCCGCTCCATCCACAGAAAGTGCATTGTCATACAGTAAAGCGCCAATTCCCCAGATGCCGATATAAGCAAGTGCAAAATCACCTACTGCAGCTGCTATGCTCCCTATTCTGGGAAGAATCAGCATATCACCTGCAAATGCAACGGCAGTTAAAATCAAACTGGTTATCATCAAGCTGCTGAAAGAAATTTGAAAAAGCAAACCTAAAGTGACCCATAATATTCCTGTTGTCAGAACTAATTTAATGAAGAATGCTAAAACGTATTTCATCTAATCACCTTCCTTTCCATTTTTATTATCAGAGTCTCATTCATCAGAAAAAATCTCCTGCTCAATGAAGTTCGCCTTTATTAATAACTGTATTTTGCTCTCTAATCCTAGTGTTTATGCAGTAACTCGGTATATTTCATAACAAGTACAGCTTATTTGTCTCAGTCAAAGTGTTTCTTTTATTGTGATTCAGTTGGTTTAGAATTCGCTCGAACGTGGTATATTAAACCAATTCATTTTGTACGCTGTCATTTTTGGCGGAATTTTCTTAACTTTGATGCGTCATTTTTTGATTTTTTAGTACCCCTTCTTTTACAATTATCGACTTGCTGATTATCGGAATATTAATTTTGTTGGAATTGAAAACTATAGACCGGCAGACTCCTGCTATATAACGGTTTTGATTATGTGAATGATTCGATATCGGTTTTCGTGCGTGTGCTTTCATCAAGGTCATCTTATGGTCAGTGCATCAACTGGATAAATTCTCCTGTATTACTTTTTTCTGCGAATAAAGTGTAAGAAGGGATTTGAAAAACGACAATGCTATAAAAATTGATATAATAGATTAGAAAGTCTTGAAAAATAGCAGGAGTAATCGACATAAATTTTATAAAATTACAATACATTACATTTGAAAGTCAGTTTAGTCACGCAGATTACAAATAGAATAAAAAAAAGGATTTTTCCTAGTAACACTTATTTTTTTTGTTAAAATGTCTAACGTGTTGTCAAAGTGTGTCTAAACATGACAGCTGATGATTGCGAAATGAAATTCTGCGATTTTCATGATTTGATGAATGATAAAGGAAGGGTATAGTTATGTTATTGATTCCAATTGTGCTCGTTATTGTACTGGTTATCGGTATCATGGAGTGGAATTCGCATAAAAAGCATGTGAATGCTTTGCCGATTCGGGTGAATGTGAATGGAATCCGTGGGAAATCAACAGTAACGCGGCTGATTACAGGTATTATTAAAGAAGCGGGGTATAAGACCATCGGGAAAACGACTGGTACTTCAGCAAGGATGATTTACTGGAATACGCCGGAGGAAGAGCCTATTGTCCGACGTCCTGAGGGTCCGAATATCCGTGAACAGAAAATCGTTGTGAAAAAAGCAGCCGATTTGGGCGCCGAGGCGTTGGTAAGTGAGTGTATGGCGGTTAACCCGGATTATCAAATTGTTTTTCAGGAGAAGCTGCTCCAAGCGAATATTGGTGTAATTGTTAATGTGCTGGAAGACCATATGGACGTGATGGGACCGACATTAGATGAGATTGCCGAAGCCTTTACAGCGACGATTCCGCATAATGGGCATTTAATTATCTCTGAAGGTCCTTATGTAGAGTATTTTAAACAAGAAGCAGCGAAAAGAAACACGAAAGTGATTGTGGCCGATAACAGCAAAATTCCGGATGCATATTTACGCAAATTCGATTATATGATTTTCCCGGAAAATGCTTCGCTCGCTTTAGCAGTTGCGGAAGCATTGGATATTGATGAAGAAACAGCATTTCGCGGAATGCTTAAGGCGCAGCCGGATCCGGGCGCGATGTGGATTAAGCAGGTGAGCCATGAAGGTTCCGAAACTTATTTCGTTAACGGTTTTGCGGCCAATGACTCTGTTTCTACCATTAACATTTGGAAGAATGTAGCGTCATTAGGGTATCCGGCGAAGAACCCGATTATCGTAATGAACTGCCGGGCAGACCGTGTGGACCGGACCATTCAATTTGTGGATGATGTATTGCCGCACCTGCCGATGCATGTGCTTGTATTGATTGGGGAGAAGGCCGACCCGATTAAGAATGCTGTGAAATCTGGCAAACTGGAAGTTAATCAAGTAATGGATCTTCAAGGGAAATCAACGGATGAAATCTATGAAACATTAATCGAGATATCTTCAGATAATATGATTTATGGAATAGGGAATATCCACGGTGCTGCCGAACCATTAGTTGAAAAATTCCATGCCGGCACAGAAACAGAGAAATAGGAGGATCATAGAATGTTTGGCTCAGATTTATATATTGCACTCGTGCTTGGAGTTATTCTAAGCTTACTTTTTTCAGAGAAAACCGGCATTGTCCCGGCTGGACTGGTTGTGCCTGGATATTTAGCACTGGTTTTTGACCAGCCTATCTTTATTGCCGTTATTTTTGGTATCAGTCTTTTAACATATGTTATTGTGACATACGGACTTTCACGCATTGTCCTGCTCTATGGACGCAGAAAATTTGCTGCTATGTTATCCGTAGGGATTGTGTTGAAGCTGCTCCTCGATTATACCTATCCGGTGCTCCCGTTTGAAATATTGGAGTTTAGAGGGATTGGGGTTATTGTACCCGGTCTTATCGCCAATACCATTCAAAAACAAGGAGCCATTATTACTATCGGGAGTTCGCTTCTATTAGGTGGACTTACTTTTGTTATTTTAAGCGTTTATTACATCATATAGGAAGGGTTAATATGTCTAAAAAATTAACATATCAAGAAAAAATATTACGGATGGGGAAACGTCATAAAAAATCTGCCGGTAAACATGTAGCCATCGGTTTAGCTATTGTTGTTGTCTTCATTATCGGACATAAAATCTTCTTTTCACCAGATGTAGCACAGGTTGACAGCAGAGATGATTCAGAGCTGACAGCTACTTTTGTCGGTGACATCATGTTTGGCCGTCACGTGGAAGATGTGACAGAGAGATACGGAGTAACCTATCCATTTGAAAAAGTGAAGCCTTTCTTTGACAATGCGGATTATGTGTCTGGTAATTTTGAGAATCCGATTTTATTGCAAGATGAAGATAATTATGAGCAAATAGATAAACGAATTCATCTACATACGGGTGAAGAGGCAGCTCAAGCTTTAGCAGAAATGAATTTTACCATGCTCAATCTGGCTAATAACCATATGATGGATTATGGCGCAGAAGGACTGACTGATACGATTTCGGCACTTGATAGTGCAGGTTTAGCCCATGTTGGTGCCGGGGAAAATGTAGAAGAAGCAACTGCTGTTGATTATCAGGACGTGAATGGAATAAGAATTGCAACACTTGGTTATACAGATGCGCTTGTAGAGGGCTTCTCAGCGCTCGGTTACCGGGCAGGCGTAGCCCGTTCGTTGCCGGATAATATTTTCCCAATGATTGAAGAAGCGAAGCAGGAAGCAGACCTTGTTTTTGTGAACATGCATTGGGGGGTTGAATATGATAATCAGCCGCACCCGAGACAGACCGAGTTAGCAAGGGCAATGATTGATGCCGGCGCAGATGCTATTATTGGACATCACTCGCACGTGTTATCAGAAGTGGAAAAATATAAAGATGGTGTTATTTTTTACGGGCTGGGCAACTTTGTTTTTGACCAGGGCTGGTCCAGGACAAAGGATAGTGCGATTGTACAGTATGATCTATTAAGCGACGGGACAGGCAGGTTTGAGATTACGCCGCTGCGTATAGATGGAGCACAGCCTTATGTAACAGAAAACAAATACAATCAAATGAAAATTCATATGCAATTAATGAATAATCAGCCGGAAGAGAATTTTGAAAAAGAAGATGGGAAGCTGATTCTGGAAGTGGATCATTCTGATGTTTTAGAAGGAAGGAGTTCTGATAATGGGCAATAAAAAACTTATGATTATACTGGGAGTTATTGTCGTAGCAGGGCTGGTATTTGTTTATGCTCAGCAAGGAATGTTTGAATCGGATACGACAACGACTGATTATGGTGTCGAACAATCGGAGACAATCAATTCGTCAGAAGGATATGGTGTGAGCGCTTCGCATCCATTAGCAGTAGAAGCAGGGAATAAAGTATTGGAAGAAGGCGGGAACGCAGCAGATGCGGCAGTAGTCGTTTCCTACGTGCTTGGCGTTGTAGAGCCCTATGGTTCAGGCATCGGCGGCGGCGGAGAGATGCTGGTCTACCCGCATGATGCAGAGGAGCCTACCGTTTATGAGTACCGTGAAACGGCACCAGAATCAGGTGCAGAACCGGAAACCTTTGCTATTCCAGGTTTAGTAAGGGGAATGGAGGATCTCAATAAGGATTTAGGTACGTTGGACATGCAGGACTTGATCCAGCCGGCAATTGACTATGCGGAGGAAGGATTTCAAGTTGACGGCCATTTGGTAGACAGGCTTAGTAAAGGCTCTTACCGGATGAATGTTCCAGAGCTGGAACAATTTTTCCCGGATAATGACATATTAGAAGCAGGCGATACATTGGTACAGCCTGAATTAGCGGAAACATTACAGCAAATTCAGGAAGGCGGAGCAGATGCTTTTTATAATGGACCAATTGCAGATCAAATCTTAGAACATGAGGAAACATTAACAGCAGAAGATTTAAGCAGTTATACTGCAGAAACAACCGAAGCTGCGCATGGCACCTTTGCCGGATATGATGTATATTCTGCGCCGCCTCCGTTAGCAGGGGTTACATTGATTCAGTCTCTGCAAATGGCAGAGCAGTTAAATATCGGGTCGACGGAGAATAATCAAAGAGATTATATGCATCTGATTGGAGAAATTTCCAAACGGTCCTATGATGACCGTGTTGAAAATGTGGGGGACAGATTCTTTACGGACGCCATGTCTGCTGATGAACTGACATCACCTGAGCATACACAGCAGATGGCCGACACGATTTCACTCGATGAATTATCCGAGGACTATGAAGTGAATGATTCGGTATCCGATGAAGAAGACCACGATAATACGACACATTTTGTCATTGTCGATCGAGATGGTACAATGGTATCAGCAACGCATACCTTAGGGAATTTCTTTGGCTCCGGTGACGATGTAGGCGGGTTTTTCATGAATAATCAAATGGAAAACTTCAGTCAAAGGGATGAATCATTAAATAGTATTGAGCCAGGAAAAACACCAAGAAGCTTCACGAGTCCAACCATTTTGACAAATGGTGACCGGATGATTGGTATTGGCTCGCCAGGCGGTAAAAGGATACCGATGGTAATGACACAAGTGCTCGTAAAATATTTGATGTTTGATGAAACACTTGAAGATGCCGTCGAGGATGATAGATTCTATATTGAAGATAATGATATTTTCACAGAAGGCGAGTTAGATACCGATATTCAATCAGGTCTGAGGGCCCGAGGCTATGAAATCTACAATCAAACGGAACACGATTTTTATGGAGGAATTCAGGCACTTGTTATCGATGATGAATCTAATTCTATTTATGGTGTGGCAGATAACCGGAGAAACGGTATAGTGCAAGTCAATGATTAATCTAACAGGAGGAAGGAAAAGTGAAGAAAATAATAACTGGCATTACGCCAATTTTGCTGCTTGTTCTTGCTTTAACATTCATGACCAATTACAAACAATGGGACGACCTGTCTGACACAGAACGATATCAAATTCGAAATTATGTTGCGGATGCTGAAGCGGCAGATTCCGAGTCTGCTGATGCTCCGGAAGAAGAACAGGCTGAAAATAACGTTGCCAACGCAAATAATGACGAAAATGATGAAGAGCAAAATGAAGAAGAACAAGATGATGAGCAAAATGAAGATAACAATACGGACACTTCTGAAGCTGAGGAATAAAATGATAGAAAAAGAGGTTCATATATTGAACCTCTTTTTTATATGCGCAATGAGTAATTCATCATATTCGTTTTATGTATTTTAAAAGTGAGGTTTATTCGGGCAATCAGAAGGTGGGTGTTAATAAATTATATCTTTTTTTCTTTAAAAGGATATTCAGAGAGTGTTAACTTATATTTACCATCAGAAAGCAGTTTTTCGCCTTTTCGGAAAGAATAAATATAAAAGGAAATGTATAGATATACATTTATTGTGTTTTATAGTATGATAGAAAATATTTTCTTTTTGGGAGGAACGAATGATATGGCATTATTTTTTACATATGTGATAGCAGGACTTGCTATTGCAATGCCAGTGGGAGCGATTACCGTTGAAATGATAAAGCAGGGGCTTAAAAATGGGTTTATGCATGGCTGGGCTGTGGGGTTAGGCGGAATGACAATCGATTTTGTTTTGATTGCTGCGCTTTATTTAGGTTTAGCATCTATTCTGCAATTACCTTTTATACAAATCCCTATGTGGCTGATTGGCGCAGTCTTTTTATTTCTGATTGGTTATGAATCGATTAAAAATGCTGATAATGATATTACATTGGCAGGGGAAAAACCGGCTAAATCCATACGCTCCTCCGAAATGGATTCCTTGTGGCTATTTCGCCAGGAAACGTTGTATTTTGGCTGAGTGTTTTTGGAGCTGTTTTAAGTAACACATATAATCCAGAGCAGCCATCCAATTTCTTACTTATTGCTGCTGGGATTTTAACAGGAATTTTACTGCATGATATCGGTTTGCTGGCGATTGTAGCTACAACGCGGAAAGTAATGAACCGGGCAATGATCAAAGGATTTTCTATTATTGCCGGTATCGTACTAATTGGTTTTTCCGGGTATTTTGTTTATGAATTTTTTAAGGTTATAACCGATAGGATTTAAGTCAGCGGCTGACCTAATTAAACTATATAGATAGCGGAATTATTGTACTTAAAGCTGAATTGCATCGTAAAGAAAGTCATTTTTGATTCACAGGCTTTCTTTTTTTAAGAATAGGAAAGTATATAAAAATGCTGAATATAGCCGCTCCAACGGGGTTCATGGGGGTGAGTAAAAATATATTCCACTTTCCATGGACCCCGAGATCATCTCCTTTAAAGAAGACTTGCCGACAGGCGCAGACAGAAGCATAGTCGCACTTATGCCCCGAGGGTATAAAAAGAAGTACGCTTTTTTCTGCGGGGTCTTCCCCCTGGGATAGCGATTACTCGCCCATCAAAACCGTCTCTAAAATTAGCTTCAATTTTTTGTAAGAAATCAAATGATACATATTTCTTCTTAGATGGAAGCGGAGGGAAGTCGACTCCTGCGGGAAAAGCAACAGGTGAAGATCCCGCAGAAAGGGCTTTTCTTTCGAGGAGGCTAAGCCGTTGCCCACGGAAAGCCACTTCCCGGAGCGGACATCTCTTCGGCGAGAACACAGATGTTTTAAAGACCAAGCAGTATTCTCGGTTTTTCTTAGGATTTCAAAATTACAGGTCTGCCAATTGTATAAAAACGCTTATAACAATAGTTATCTTATGACATTGCATGTGGCTTGCAGATTAATCCTTTGAATCAAGTATTATCCAGACAGTCAGATACGAGAGAAACCCTATAATAAGACTGCCTCCCAGCATGCCGATAACCATGGTTTGAAAGGTTTTGATATCTGTAACGAACAAACCGACTCCGAAGCACAGAAAAAGAAGAACAATCCATAAGGAGATCAGCATTTTAAAGGTAATCAGACTGGCTTTTTTGGAGATTAACTCCTCCCGTTCATCTTGCGTGCTGAATTCTCCTTTTCGAGTGCTATAGCCTTCATTATGCTTTTTCTTCCCGTACCAAAATCGGGCAATGCCAAAAATAACTAGCCAGCCTAAAAATAAAAACCAAAAAATGCCGAATTCAAAGGAAAAAGAAAAAGGGCCTTTATTTACAGTAGCAGTTAGAACCGTTTGTATCATTCCCAAGGTCAGGAGCAATATCATAATGATATTCCCCGTTTGTTCAAATATAATTTTCTTCATAGCAGGATCACTCCTCATCTAAATAAAAAATAACGTTAATATCTGTTTCCAGTACTTTTGCTATCTGTAATGCCAACAATAAAGAAGGCGTATAATTGCCCTTTTCCAAAGAAACAATCGTTTTTCTGGATACATTGACCTTATTTGCCAACGCTTCCTGTGTCATCTTTTTTTGCTTTCTAAATGTCTGCACCTTATTGATAACGATCATGCCATCTCTCTTCTCTTTAGTGATGTGAAGTTGACTTCTCATTTTATGTTATCAAAAGAAAAATGAGAAGTCAACTTCACATTTTTAATGTGTCTTTATTGCAATAAAACAGCTTATTTGTTCGTGCTGATATAGTTTTACTTTATGTATCGATTTTCTATCTTTTAAGAGGGAGTTCAAAATTCTAGCAAATGACAGGATGCTTGATCTTCTTGCCTCGTATAGAGTACTTTTTTTATAAACATTTTAATTGCAAGGTTAGACAAAACGAAGATGATTTGATATTGTCATAAAAGTGACAATCAAATAGGTGTACGACTGCAAAAAATAATGTATATTGGTACTGTATTTAAATTTTTGTTACAAAGTTACTTTTTGTAATTTCAGGCTGAGCAAAATGACATTTTTATGTTATATTTACCTAGATAGGAGAGATGTTTATATGAAAAAATCGCCATTAAAAGTAATCGTAACGATAACATTAATTGTTGTTGCGCTGTTGGTGTTACTGGTTGTGCTCGTAAACCGGGACTCAGAATCTTTTGGAAGGGAATTTGATGAAGCACCTTCCACAGAAGGACAGCCAATCTATGGAGACTCAGACGCTCCAGTAACTGTCGTCGAATTTGGAGATTATAAATGCCCTGGGTGTAAAGCATGGGACGAAACTATTTTTCCACAATTGGAAGCGGACTATATAGATAATGGAGACGTGCAATTTTCATATGTCAATATATTGTTCCATGGAGAAGAGTCACGATTAGCTTCATTAGCTGCAGAAGCTGTCTATGTGCAGAACCCTGATGCGTATTGGGATTTCCATCATGCTCTGTTTGATGACCAGCCAGAAAATCAGCAAGCCACATGGGTAACCAACGATAAAATAGAGGAAATTGCTGATGGGGTTGAGGGAATTGATACGGAAGCATTAATGGAAGATATTGAAGAGGCGTTGGCGGAGGATGTAGAAAATAATCCACTTATGGATGAACTTGTAATAGATGATAATTTAAGAAATCAGTATGAAGTGGAATCAACGCCGACGATTATGGTTAATAATGTTAAGATAGAGGATGACGATACGTTTGATTACGAGGTTATCCAAGCAGCTATTGACGAAGCGTTAGGTGAATAAGATGAATAAACTGGATATGAGACAGCTTTATATGTATTTTTCCTGGGTCGTTTCTTTAGTAGCCACCTTAGGAAGTCTTTATTTTAGTGAAATAAAAGGGTTTATACCGTGTGAATTATGCTGGTATCAGCGGATTGCAATGTATCCTTTGGCATTTATCCTTGGAGTAGCTACGTTCAAGCAGGAATTTACAATCAAAAAGTATGTACTGCCCATTGCCATTATCGGCTGGTGTATTTCGCTGTATCATTATCTTCAGCAAAAAGTACCGGGGTTTGCCCCGTTAAAGCCATGTGTTGGCGGTGTGCCTTGTAATGCAGAATATATTAATTGGTTCGGTTTTATGACGATACCATTTTTAGCTTTCACTGCTTTCACTCTAATTATTATTTTTATGCTGCTTATGAAATCGAATAAAAAGTAAGAAACAGCCGCCGGAAAATTTTTCGGCGGCTGTTTTATGTGAAAAAGCGCAATATCATACAAGAAAATACAGAGATGATTTGTTAGTTTAGAAGAAGGTAAAGAGGTGCAAGGAGGGAGCAGTGAGCATGGCAGATGAAACGCGAACGATTTATTTAGATCCGGATTTAGAAGCGGAAGCATATCGTTTTAAAGGAATCACACAAAAGTTTCCGGCGCATTTTCATGATTACTATGTAATTGGCTTTATCGAGGAGGGAGAGCGGGAGTTAATCTGCCAGGGAGAAGAATATGTTATTCAGCCGGGCGATGTACTTATTTTCAACCCGTACGATACCCACAGCTGTGAGCAGGTAGATGGAGGAACATTGGATTACCGCTGTATTAATGTAAAAGCGGAAGTGATGAAGAAAGCTGTGTTTGAAATGAAGGGAGAGGAGGTTCTTCCACGTTTTAAAGAAAATGTTTTGTATAAGAATGAAGTAGCATCTGCTTTAAAAGACCTTCATCTAAAAATGACGGAGGGAGAGGATGCATTCCAAAAAGAAGAGCTGTTTCTCTATTTAGTGGAAGAGCTTATTGAGATAAATTCAGATCTGGCAATCCCGCAAAAAGAAGTGGAATCCTCCCAAAAGGTGCAGGAAATCAGCAATTATTTAGAAAAGCATTATGCTGAAAAAATTTCATTACAAGCGTTAAGCGGTTTAACAGGATGGAGTAAATATTATTTATTGCGGTCCTTTACCAGACAAAAGGGAATTTCTCCTTACAGCTATTTGGAAACAATTCGGGTGAATCATGCAAAAAGGCTGTTAGAACAAGGAGTGAAGCCGATTGAAGTAGCTTTCCTGACGGGGTTCAGTGATCAAAGCCATTTGACCAGGTTTTTTAAGAGCATGATTGGATTAACACCGAAGCAATATATGAAGATTTTTGAACGGAACGGAGAGATATAATGCATTCGATGGAAACGAAATGTGTACTTGTTATCGATGAAAATCTGCCTTTAGGATTAATTGCCAATACGGCAGCTATTCTCGGGGTCACACTTGGAAAGGAAGCCCCTGAAATGGCAGGGGAGAATGTAACGGATTTATCTGGTGTGGAGCATGCAGGAATTGTAAAAACACCTATTCCTATTTTAAAGGGAAATGCCGGACTGCTTCATGAATTAAGAGATAAAACAATGACAGAGACGTTTGCTGACCTGACTGTTGTTGATTTTTCCAATGCAGCGCAAAGCTGTAAAACGTATGTGGAATACATAGCAAAGCTTCAGGAGAAATCGAAATCAGATTATCTGTATTATGGACTGGGGATCTATGGAGAAAAGAAAAAAGTGAATCAATTAACAGGCAGTCTTGCGTTACTAAGATAGCTGAAAGGAGCATGCGGGATGGATAATTTACTGGCATATATCCTGATGGCGTTGATAATGTCCATGCTGCCGGGGACTGATACGGTATTGGTGATGAAAAATACCTTCCGTTATGGTGCAAAGGCTGGCTGTGCTACCATACTCGGGATAGCATTTGGACTCACCTTCTGGACCATGATTGCTGTCTTTGGACTGTCTGTTGTGATTGCCCAGTCAGTTTTTCTTTTCAATATCATTAAATATCTTGGAGCTGCTTATCTCATTTACTTGGGTATCCGTGCTTTCTTTTCAAGAGATACTTTCTCTATGGAAGCTGTATCAGAGAAAAATGATAATAGGAAAACAGCAAAACCTTATTATAAAGATTCTTTTTTTCAGGGGGCCATCAGTAATATATTGAATCCGAAAACGGTTGTAGTATACATCACTTTTATGCCGCAATTTATAGATATAAGCGGGAACGTCAATCAGCAGCTGATTTTTCTTGGATGTATCTTAACGCTGATAGCGTCAGGCTGGTTTTTTATGCTGGTTTATTTTTTAGATACGATGAAGCGTTGGCTGAAAAAGCCTGGATTTCAAAAGGTTTTTCAAAAATGTGCCGGACTGCTATTAATGGGTTTTGGCGTAAAGCTGGTTATTTAGAACTTTTTCTGCAGAAAGAGAGATTTTCCTTTGATAGACTTCCAGATTTTAATGTGTTTGCGATTTCATCTCCAAAAAATAGAAATGCTTGATATATACAAAACAAAAGATTTAAAATATTTGGGGACAGAAATGAATTTATCCTGTCGAATATGTTATGATGGAATATAATCCAGACACGAGATTGGATATTGGACAGAAATGGTAAAGGAGTCAAAGGAGAATGACAGAAAAAGAATTAGAAATTTTGAGAATTATAGAAGAAGATGCGCGAATTGATTACAATACATTAGCGAAAATGACAAATATAAGTGAAGAAGAAATTCAAACGATTTTAAAAAAATTAGAGAAAATGAAGGTTATCTTAAACTATTCTGCAGTGGTGGATTGGAGCAAGGTGCCACAGGCTGAACAGGTAACAGCGATGATCGATGTGAAGGTAACTCCAAAACGCGGCGTGGGATTTGATGAGGTTGCAGAGCGTATTTATCGCTTTTCTGAGGTGCAGGCCTTATACCTTATGTCCGGTGCATACGATCTTCAGGTAGTGATTGAAGGAAAGACGATGCAGGAGATTGCCCGCTTTGTTTCAGAAAAACTCTCATCCATCGATTCTGTGATTTCAACGACAACCCATTTTCAGTTGAAGAAGTATAAGCACGACGGAATTATTTTTGAAGAAGGCGAAGAAGATCGCAGAATTGTGGTGACACCATGAGTCAAGTAAGTGTAAAAACGAAAAATCGTTTATCATCACGTATCCAGGATATTAAGCCATCCGGCATCCGAAGATTTTTTGACTTAGCTTCTTCGATGGATAATATTATTTCTTTAGGTGTCGGAGAGCCTGATTTTACAACACCATGGAATATTCGTGAGGCAAGTATTTCATCGATGGAAAGGGGATTTACTGCTTATTCAGCGAATGCCGGTGTACTTGAATTAAGACAGGAAATAACAAAATATATGGACCAGCGCTTTGAAGTGGATTATAATCCGGAAACAGAGGTGCTTGTAACTGTCGGGGCAAGTGAAGCAATCGATATTGGCTGCCGTGCTATTCTAGATCCGGGGGATGAAGTCATTATTGTCGAGCCTGGATTTGTATCCTATGCGCCGCTTGTATCCATGGCAGGAGGTGTGCCGATTTCGGTAGGAACAAAAATAGAAGATGATTTTAAAGTCTCCGCGGAACAGATTCGGGCGGTGCTCACAGAAAAAACAAAGGCGTTAATGATCAGTTTCCCGAATAACCCTACTGGTGCAGTGATGTTAAAAGAAGATTTACAGGAAATAGCAACGTTAGCAGAAGAGCATGATTTGATTGTCTTTTCTGATGAGATTTATGCAGAATTAAGCTATGATCACAAGCATGTCAGCTTTGCGGCGCTGGATGGGATGAAGGAGAGAACGATTTTAATTTCCGGATTTTCTAAAGCTTTTGCAATGACAGGCTGGCGCTTAGGCTTTGTGATGGCACCACCTGATTTATTGGCGGCAATGCTGAAGCTGCATCAATACAGCTTAATGTGCGCACCGACAATGGCGCAGTATGGAGCGTTAGAGGCTTTGAAGAGCGGGATGGACGATGTGGAAAGAATGACGCAGTCCTATAAACAGAGACGCGGATTTTTTGTAGAGTCTTTCGCAGAGATGGGCTTAGCCTGCCATATGCCTGGAGGCGCGTTTTATGCATTTCCGTCTATTAAAGCGACGGGATTATCCTCTGAAGAATTTGCGGAGAAATTATTATATGAAGAGCATGTTGCTGTGGTGCCGGGGGATATCTTTGGTGCTGGCGGAGAGGGGCACATCCGTTGCTCCTATGCGACTTCGATGGAAAACCTGCAGGAAGCTACGAAGCGGATGAATCGTTTTGTTAGTAAATATTTGTAATCAAAAACCCGCGTATTGTTATAAATGGTAAACAATACGCGGTTTTTTTCCTTTTAAACGATTAAGCAAAGATATTGCTGATTTTTTGAATATCATCTTCAGATAATGAAATCTCAGCTGCTCTTTTGTTGCTTAATACCTGTTCTGGGCGTTTTGCGCCAGGAATAATCACATCAACGGAGTCTTGAGAGAAATACCAGGCCAGAACAATATGAGCAACCTCTTCTCCGTATTTATCCGCAATTTTTCTTACCTGATCTACTTTTTCCAGGTTATCTAAGAACTGCTGCCCTTGGAAATTTGGTTTTTCTGCCCGTAAATCAGAAAAAGTGGTGTTCTTATCATATTTCCCAGCTAATAAACCAGATTCTAATGGGAAGTAAGGAATAAATGTGATGTTATTTTCCGCAGTATAAGGGAAAAAGTCTTTTTCAGCATCACGATTTAACAGGTTATATTCTGCCTGCAACACGTCTACATAACCGTCCTGGTTTGCGTCCTTCAATTGCTCTGGCGTAAAATTGGAAACACCGATGGAGCGGATTTTTCCTTGATCTTTTAACTCTTTTAAAGCACCGACAGCTTCTGCTTTCGGCGTGTCTTCATCAGGGAAATGGATATAAAACAAATCAATATAATCTGTCTGTGTACGCTTCAACGCGTCGTCAACAGATTGCTTTAAAAATGCCGGTGAATTGTCCATTACCGTATCGTTGCCGACAAATTTATGCGCTGCCTTCGTTGCCAGCACGATATTCTCACGCTTATATTCTTGAATAACCTCTCCAACTAATTCTTCCGAGCGCTTCGGTCCATAAATAAATGCTGTATCCAGCATATTAATCCCATTATCCAGTGCTGTGCGGACAACGTCTTTTCCTTGTTCTTCATCCAGCATATCCGGATAAATGTTATGGCCTCCTACTGCATTGGTTCCTAAGCCGATAGGATGTACAGAAACATCTGATTTACCTAAATTTACATGTTTAACCATTATAAAACTCCTTTTCCGATTGATTTACTCTATTATGAATATACCACAAAATAGGATAGTTAAACATAGATTAACAAATGGCTCTTCACCAAAATCTATGGGTGACATAGTAGATATAAAGTTGCTGTAAGCGACCACTACGGAAATACACTACGCTTTCCATGGGCCCCGAGCTCATCTCCTTTAAAGAAGACTTGCTGATTGGCAAGCCGACAGGCGCAGACAGAAGCAAAGTCGCACTTATGCCCTGCGGGTGAAAAGAAGACTTGCTGATTGGCAAGCCGACAGGCGCAGACAGAAGCAAAGTCGCACTTATGCCCCGCGGGTAGAAAAAAAGAAGTACGCTTTTTTTCTGCGGGGTCTTCACCCTGGGACTGGGACTGCGATTACTCGCCCCGCCGAAGACCATGGCGCTTTCCCACGACGGACAGGACGTCCTAGTGTCGGTCGTTGGTCACAGGACGTGACCGTTCTTAGCCGACCAGGAGTCTCCGTGTATTTCCTCCGCTAGCTAGTTGCTTTTATCATATTTAATTATATTTTCCAACCATAGATTTCGGTGTTGATCCTAACAAATGTATCTTTTTTCTTTTACTCTTTAACAACTAATCCAATCAGAGAAGCAAATTGAATCGCTTGATAAGAGGAAACTTTACAGCCTTTTAAACTTTCTAATGAAACGGTCAATGTTTCAAAGCTGGAAGAGCTGATATCGATTCCTTTCAGCGTAGTCTGTTCAAAATTCGCTTCATTTAAATCGCAGCGGTTAAATTCAATTTTTTTGAATTTACAATTGTAGAAATCGACATTGGTTAATACGGATTCGTTAAATATAACCTTTTCGAGCTTGGCATTTCCAAAAGCAGCCAGATTTAAGGTGGAATCATCAAAGCGGACATTGCCGATGGATGACTCCGGGAATTCACAGCCGACTAATTTGCAATGAATAAACTCCACGCGGTGGATAGAAGATTTCGTCAAATTTACATTGGATAGATCACAATTTTCAAATCGGACATCTGTCAGCTCTATATTTTCAAAGTCTGTCTGATTGAATTGGCAATTTTTGATGACCGCATCATAAATCCGTACACGCTCCACCACTTCATTGGTAAACTCTGCTCCAGTGATTTCGCACATTTCCAGTAACGGATCCTCTTCGAAAAAAATATCGGTAAATCTTTTTTCAGTTAATACAGGAGAAATTTTTGGAATGTCTATTTTCATTTTATACCTTCTTTCCTTAGCCTCTTTTACATTATCGTTCTATTGTTGCATTTTTTCCATCATAACATATTTTTCTTTCACGATATTTGTAGAATGGTATACTAGACAGTAAGGAAATATAGACGAAAAAGGGGAGTCAGCATGGGGCGATCGGAAGCAGCAATTTTCACCAATATGTGCATGATTGAAAATGGAAAGGGACAGATTCTGGTTCAAGACAGACAAAATAAAAACTGGCCGGGAATCACTTTCCCCGGAGGGCATATTGAAAAAAAGGAGTCATTCCATGATGCAGTAGTCCGGGAGGTAGAGGAAGAGACAGGCCTACATATAAAACAACCAGTGCTGTGCGGAACGAAGCAATTCCAGACGAACCAGGATGAAAGGTATGTCGTTTTACTTTATAAAACAAATTCTTTTTCCGGTGAATTAAAGAGTTCGGATGAAGGAGAGGTTTTTTGGATTGATAAAGCTGCATTGCCGGATTATCCATTAGCGCCTGATTTTATGGAGATGTATAAGGTATTTGTAGATGAGAGGATTTCAGAGTTCTATTATAACCAGCGCAATGAAAAGAAAGAAGTTGTCTTATTTTAATTATATAGAGGGAGGAAGACAATATGGATATATGGGGAAAAGTTTTAGAAAAATTAAGCAGTGACTTATCTAAACCAAGTTTTGATACATGGCTGAAAAACACAACAGTGGAATGGGACGAAGATGAATTAACAGTATTTGCAGCGAATGAATTTACGATTGATTGGCTGGAGACTCAATATAGTGAACGGATTGGGGAGGCTGTAAAAGAAGTAACGGGAGAAGATTATATTATCTGCTTTGCAGTAGAGGAGAAGGATGCTGACTCTATTTTTTCTACTACCCGTTTAGAATCATTTTCATATGAAACGGACAGCATCAGCAGGTTAGAGGCAAAGATAGACCGTCTGGAGGAGAAAGTGCAGCGGCTGATCGATGTGAAACGCTTGGATGAAAGAGCTGCATTGCTGGAAGAAAAAATAAGTAAGCTGGAGCAGCAGATGAAGTGATGTTTAAAAAAATGCTCCTATAGCAAAAGTAATAACTTTGGTCTTATAAATTAAGAAAAATCTCAGTAATTTCTATTGCTGAGATTTTTCATGTGTATGCAGCAGATTATTTCATCTTTTCATATTGACCTTCACGTTACGTCATACTGTAAGTTAAAAATAAACTTTGAAAAGGTGTGATAAAATGAATATCAACATATTACGTTCGGATAAGATTTATAAGAAGGTCATAGCTAGTCCACCAGAAGAAAAAACAGAGTTGTATCGACGGGAGATGCTTGGTCCTTACAAGAAAAAGTGGGAAATACAGCAGATTCCATTCCATGCGGAGGAGGAAAATGGATTTGATGTGATGACAATAAATAATATGGCACATCTGTCACCGGAGATGATAACAACTGAAGTTGAATCAGACATGAAACAGATTTCCTCTGATGCGTTATGGGGTGAATTAAAGCAAACATTGGAACACTGCTTAAACCAATTTACACAGCATGAGATCCATTTACCTGTGTCTGAATATTTATTTACGATTTTGTTAGGCAGTCCGGACAGCAAAATCTTGCAGCTAAGTGAAGGATATAGTGGGGAAGGAGGGATTCCCGGCTATATTATTCTAAGCTTGCTTCCAAATGAGTATACGTTAAAAAGATTAAAACCTGCTTTAGCACATGAATGTAATCATAATGTCCGTTATCAATTTATTAAATGGGATGATAAAATTAATCTTGGGGAATTGATTGTCAGTGAAGGACTGGCAGAAAACTTTGCGACTTCTTTATATGGGGAAGATTTAATCGGACCTTGGGTCAGCAAAACAGATGCTGATACATTGAATCATATTATCAAACCGGTATTGAGAGAGCATTTAGAAATCACAGGATTACAGCAAATCATGGCGTATCTTTATGGAGATGAAGTTGCTAAATTACAGGGGTTACCGGTTGCTGGAGGAGTGCCACATAGTGCCGGGTATGCATGCGGTTATTATTTAGTGAAGTATTATCTGCAAAAAACAGGGAAATCCATTGTGGAAGCAACGACACTCCCGGCTCAGGAGATATTAAGCGAGGTGGAAGCATATTGGGATGAAGAAACCATACTACACCGTTAAAGATATGATTACCATTACAGGTGTAACGAAAAGAACACTGCATTATTATGATGAAATCCATTTATTAAAGCCTTATAGCTATTCAGATAAAGGCTACCGGCTGTATAACCAGGAGGATCTCAAAAAATTGCGGACCATTTTGCTGTTAAAGGAACTAGATTTGCCCTTGAAAGAAATAGCGGCGATTATACAGTTGCCAAAACAAGAGCAAAGGACGATTTTAGCCGGACATTATGAAGCGATGCAAATAAAAAAGCAAAACCTCGAGCGGACATTAGCCAATTTAAATGATTTTATTTCTGGAAAAGATATCTCTAACTTGGATATTTTTCAGGAAGGCAGCGTGCTGCCATTAAAAGAACAGTATCAAATGGAAGCTAAATATGTATATGGGGATACAGATAAGTATCAAGAATATGAAAAAAATATCAAACAAATTCCCGAAGAAGAAAGAGCTGCTGTATTTGAAGCTTTTGATCAGAATATGCAGGATGTATTCATGCAGTTTGCCAAGCTCTCAGAGGAATCACCTGCTTCTGAAAAAGTACAGCAAATCGTTCTAGAATGGAAAAGTTATCTCGAACAGTTTATGATAGGTGATACAGAAATCCTGCAATGTATTGCTTATACGTATAAGGAAGATAAAAGCTTTAAAGCGTATATCAATCAATTCGGAAACGATACATTGAATGAATTTATTCATCAAGCTATTTTATACCATTGTGAAGATGAAAAGCTGTCACATAAAAATAGCAAATCAATACAGGATTGAAGCACCTAAATTCAGGGAAAAATCAATTAGAATATATAGTTAGATGGAGGTTATATCATGGCAAACACATTTAAAGCACTCGTCGTAGAAAAAGAAAATGAAAAGTTAAATTTGAATGTAAAAGAAATCGAACCTTCTGATTTGCCTGAGGGCGATGTTCTAGTCGATGTAAAGTACAGCGGGATCAACTATAAAGACGGGCTTGCTGCTCATCCAAATGGAAATATTGTAAAGGAATATCCGTTTATTCCGGGAATTGATTTAGCCGGTGAAGTAATTGATTCCAAGGATGAACGCTATAAAGCAAGCGATAAAGTTATTGTTACCAGCTACGAATTAGGTGTCTCCCATTTTGGCGGCTATAGTGAATATGCACGTGTTCCCGCAGAATGGGTTGTGCCTCTTCCAAAAGGGTTGAGCTTAAAAGAAAGCATGATATTAGGAACAGCCGGTTTTACAGCTGCTTTATCTGTCCAGCGATTAGAAGAGAATGGACTGAAGCCGGAAAATGGCCCTGTTCTTGTCACTGGAGCAACAGGCGGCGTCGGAAGTATTGCTATTTCCCTCTTGAAAAAGAAAGGGTATCAGGTAGCAGCCAGTACAGGAAAAACCGAGGAGGCTGCTTATCTGAAACAATTAGGTGCAGATGAAGTTATTAACAGAAAAGAAGTTTATAATGGAGAACTGAAAAAGATGGATAAGCAGAAATGGGCAGGAGCAATCGATGCAGCAGGCGGGAAGCCGTTAGCAGCATTATTGGCGCAAATTCAGTACCGGGGCAGTGTTGCCGTCAGCGGAATGGCAGCTGGTGTCAATGTACCGTCATCTGTTTTTCCATTTATTTTACGGGGTGTTTCCCTTCTTGGGATTGATTCGGTATATTGCCCGATAGCAGAACGGAAGCATATCTGGGAGCGTTTAGCCTCTGATTTAAAATTAGATAACCTTGAAGATATGGTATATAAGGAAGCTGGATTAGAGGAATTAACAGAGCTGCTGCCGTCTGTATTAGAAAGTAATCATTTGGGAAGAGTGCTCGTGAATTTAGGCGATTAATATATGTACCATGCAGAAGGAGGGCGTAGAAATGGCGTTCTCCTTCCTTTTTTGTTTAGTACTATTTTTTAAGACATGCTGAAGTAATGAAATAATTCCATTTAGCTGTTGAAAAGAAGTGTTTAGTACGTTAAAGTAACCAGTATAAGAAGATTATCTCAGTTAAAGTGCAGAATTACATGCCGTCTGTTTTAATTGATGAGTGGGTTCTGCCCATTTTTTTAAATCTTTTCCTAATGCATTTAGGGAAAGGTTTTTTTCGGGTGGTTATTTTGTTTAACTGAGATAATTCATTTATCGATACGATAGAGGTATATCTTTTTGAGGTATGATACTGTTTTTAAAGGATAAAAATAGGATAACCGTTCAAAATGAACTTCACACAACTAAATAAGAGGAGGAATATACGATGAAGAACTATGTATTTTTAATTGCCGGTACATTTTTCTTTGCTGCTTCCGTAGCAGTCTTTGCGATGCCGAATTCTTTAGCAGAGGGAGGCGTGCCGGGGCTGGCTCTGCTGATCTACCATGAAACAGATATATCGCCTGCCATGACGACATTTATTCTGAATGCAGTTATTCTTCTGATCGGCTTTCGTTACTTGCCAAAGGACATGATTATCAAATCGCTTGTGACCATCCCGCTATTTTCATTATTTATTTATATCCTCGAAGACCTGGCTACAGGTATACCAGACCCCCTTCTGGCAGCAATCTTTGCAGGCGTATTTACCGGTGTCGGCTTTGGACTTATTTTCCGTTCAGGGAGCACGACCGGAGGGACATCGACCATCGCCCGCATGTTAAACTATAAATTCGGCTGGGAATTGACAGGAACCAATTTTGTTTTGGATGCGTCTGTTGTCGTTGCCGGGATTTTTGTGATTGGACCCGTGTACACCATGTATACGGTGCTTGCACTATTTATTGGAAAAAGGGTAACGGACTATGTATTAGAAGGTTTTGAAGCAAAAAGAGTGGTGCATATTTTTTCCAATAAAACAAAAGAAGTGGAAAATGCATTGCAAACAAGTCTGGGTACACATACGACCGTATTAAAAGCAGAGAAAAATGCAGATGGCGTCGAGGAAAATCTGATTTACGTCGCCATCCCGAAGCAGCGGTTATTCTACCTGAAAAAGCTGGTCAGCAGCATTGACGAAAATGCATTCACGGTTGTGCATACGGTGAAGGACGTGACCGGCGGCAGCTTTGCAGAAGCTCATCACCCTGGGCAGAAGACCTTCCGAAGCAAGAAACTGGAACGCCGCTATTATAAGAAGCAGGCGGATGAAGAGAGTTTTACATCGCCAGATAACAATACTGCTAATGAGAAAGCATAGCTATACGAAAAAAGTCTTTTCCGATTTTTAAGGGAAAGACTTTTTTCGTATAGAGATATTAATCTCTCTTTTCTCTAAAAAATTGCCAGTAAACAGAGTAAGGAATAATCACCCCGATCAAAAGAAAAAATTTATGAACAACAATATCCGCTTCTCCCCGCCAATTAAAATGAATTGGAATGGAATCAGGCAAAAATAGAATAATGCCAAACAAAATAACGAACATGATTAAAAATACAGTGATATCCTTTTTCATCATCATTCTCCTTATATAAATTTTATCGTGCAGGTCCGCTGATAAAAATACACAGCTAGACCGAGCAATAGAATGCAAAGTGCCAGATAAATCACAAACAACGGGAGCATCTGAAATAAAATAAGTACTAGCGGCACGATCATCAATGCCATCCCGGTAAATGCTGCTATCAAAACAGGTGGGCTTTGTTTAACAATATACATATCGTTTTTCCAGCTGAAATGTGGGTAGAAATAATTCAGCATCAATCCAAATGTCGTGATAAAAGCGGAATAGCTTACTGGAATAAGGATGGCCCAGATCAGCTGCTCTATCGTTGGAGATAAACGGATAATATAAGCTAGGATGCTAATAGCAAAACCAATAAAATGCAGGGAAAAGGTACAGGCTAATTTAGCATGAACCACCCTTTTTTGCTCAATGGGCAGTGTTTTTAAAATCCAAACTTTATTCCCTTCCATGGAGAGTGCAGCAGCTGCCGGATTACTGATTAACAGCATTGCTGCAACAACCATGGGAAATAGATTGGTAACGGTTTCTATAGAAACAGGAAGCGGAATAAACGTTGTTAATTTTTCAAATCCAAACAGAAGTAATGCCATACTAATAAAAACTAACAGCACGGTGCCTAATATCGAGTTCAGCAAGTAGTTGTAAGAGCTGAATAAAGCAGTTATTTCCTTTTTCCATAAAGCAACGAAGATACGTCGCTGTTTGATGGTTCGCGGTTTCATATAATTTGTGCTTTTTAAAGCAAGAAGGCGCAGGTTCAATCTGCGATAGTATCTGCTGCCGAAAAAGGTAAGCACTAAAAATAATAAACCGCTGATAAAGAGAAAAATTAGAATAAAAAAGCTGTCTGCCAAACTGTTAAATTGAAATAAGACGGAAGGCAGATACATAGTTGTCATCTGACTATATACAGCAGTTCCGATATCTTGCATGCTATCTGTTTGGTTAGATTGCGTCATGATAAAATAGCCGAAAGCACCGAGTAGAAAAAGAGATAAACAGACAGCAATCAGATTCATTTGCCGAAAATAAGCCGCCATCCGATAAACGAGACTTCCAAAAATGACACCGATACAAATTGGAATCACAGGGGAGGCCAGCGCTGTGATGCAAAACAGCATAATTAAAAACGGTGAGACAAGAGTATTTGCTGCCCAGACGAGTAAAGCTGGCAGGTTGAATAACAGACCAATCAGTAAATTGAAAAAATAGAGGTGAAGCAGCTTGCTGATAAAAATTTCTTTTTCACTGACGGGATAAGCAGCCAGCTGTTTAAAGTCGCTGCTGCCAAAGATTGTTCCATTCGCTCGTAACAATGATAAGAAAATCATCATCATACTGGAAACGGAAAGCATGTATCCCGGAATCATAGCTGTCTGGCCAATACTGACCAATGTTTTGGCTGTCAGTATATTATACGAAAGCAGCAGTATTCCCATAAGAAGCAGAACAACAGCTGTTATTTTTCCTCCATTTCCTTGCTTGCCGGAACGAAATAAATCATGGAAATGAATGCTGTTGGCAAGGTTATTTTTAAATAATATCCATATTTTTTGATTCATTGCGAACCTCCATGAAAATGTCTTCTAAGGTTTTTGAGCCGGCTACCTCTTCCATTAAGCCGTTTTTGACAAGCTTTCCATTGTGAATAATGGCTACCTTATTACAAAGCTTCTGGGCAACTTCTAAGACGTGCGTAGAAAAGAACACGGCACCGCCATTATCTGCATGCTTCTGCATCAGACTTTTTAACTGAAAGGAAGCAGTTGGATCCAGGCCGACAAATGGTTCATCCAAGATAAACAGGGATGGCTGATGTACCAGAGCAGCAATGATTGCAATCCGCTGCTTCATTCCATGAGAGTAGGAAGCGATGCTGTGATGGAGCTTGCCAGTCATTTCGAACAGACTGCTGTATTTTTCGATAGATGATTCTCTTTCCGTAAGATTAACCTCAAAAATGTCGGCTATAAAGTTGATATACTGCATGCCGGTTAAATGCTCATAAAGGTCTGGAGTATCTGGGATATAAGCCATTCTTTTCTTACAAAGAACAGGGTCATTTTTCATAGAATAGCCATCAATCGAGATTTCTCCCTCGTTAAATGGGTGAATGCCAACAATTGATTTGATCAACGTGGATTTGCCGGCTCCATTCGCTCCAATAAATCCGTAAATATCGCCGCTTTGAACGTGAAGGTTGATATCCGTAATCGCCTTCGTGCCATCTTCGTATATTTTTGAGACGTGATTCGCTTTTAACATAAATTCCCTCCTATTGACAAAGTGTCAGTCGTAGTGATAAAAGAAACCAATGAAGTAAGGTACATTGGTTACCAATTTAAAATCGATTCTTCAATCCCCAGCGTTTTTGCTAAAACCCCTTTAAAAGCTTCTAAATAAATTTCCATTTCTTCTATTCCCAGTTTTTTTAGCTTGATATCATTCGAAACAAAAACATATCCTGTTACTAAAAAATGGGCAGTCTCATAAGGGTAAGCTACTTTAAAAACATTCTGTTCTTTTCCTTCCTCTATCACTTTTGTAAATAAAGGGAGCAGCTTTTCAATAAATTTATGATAAAAACGGTCCATCATATATCTGTTTTCCTCCAGCTGAACGGTTTCCTGCAGGGTGACTTTTTCCTCTGTAACCGAATCTTCTTGAATAATCGTTGTTTGTAAAAATTGCTTTAATTTCTCTGCCGGGCTCAATGAAGTCTCGTTAACGATTTTTTCCATCTGCAGGATAAGCGGCTTAACAGATTTTTCAACCAGGATATAAAGAATTTCTTCTTTATTTTTAAAGTGATAGTAAAGCAGTCCGCGTGAAATTCCTACTTGGTTGATAATATCCTGTGTAGTTGTCTGCAGGTAGCCTTTTTCTGTAAACAGCTTCATCGAAGCATCCAGGATTTCTGCTTTTCGAACTTCAGGCAATTTCACATCTCTCATGTTATATACCTCCTTTGAAGATAGTATATACAGATGACTGACAAAGTGTCAATGGATAGGTAGACATAATTTTATATTGGAAAGGAAACCTGTCTATTAAAAAATAGTCAAGATATGAATGATGCCTGACAGTTGACGAGATATCCTGTGTATAGACGATGAGCATTTAATACATAGAAAACGAATTATTCGCTGAAGGTGCGAACAATTCGTTTTCTTAAATTTATAATAGATTGTTTGGAATGAAACCAATAATAAGAAGCTACACCTTCTTGTTTGTAAAGAAATTAGAAAAGAGGACTATAATTATTCCTGTTATAAGTAATGGCAAGAAAAAAGTAGAGAAGACCTCTGGACCGTCCGTTATCGTACCTATCCTTTCATTAAACATCATTCCTGTCATAAAGAATAGAAAACCTAACCAAAAAATTGACTTCCCAAGCTTCGTATGTTTTTTCATATTGCATCACCATCTCATCCATTCCTAATTGTTTTTACCCGTTAATTTAAATACAATTTTCATATAATCTATAACAATTTTACCATATTTATTCAGGACATTCTATAAAATCTAGGTATAAATTATTGATAATAATAGCTTTAGATGGTTTAGAGATAATTCAAGGCTGTTAGAGTATTAAAAATTTATCTTGACAAGTTCATCTTTTTAATCAATAATGATAATCGTTATCAATGATAATGATTATCATTATCAGAAAATAAAATGTCATAAAAAAGGAGGCGAATCAATGAAAGCAATTGAAATAAATGAAATTGATGTCGGTTATGCGAATGAGTTAATTATCAAAGACCTCAGCATTTCGATCCCGGCCAATAAAATCACAACGATTATCGGCCCGAATGGGTGTGGGAAGTCAACGCTCATCAAAACAATTGCCCGCATTTTAAGTGTGAAAAGCGGTGCGGTATTTTTAGAGGGCGAGGCGATTCATAAGGTCGATACAAGAGAGATTGCAAAACGCATGGCTATCCTGCCTCAAACTGCTGAAGCGCCTGGCGGATTGACCGTATATGAATTAATTTCTTATGGGCGCTTTCCTTATAAAAAAGGGATGGGTTCTCTAAGAAAGGAAGATTACGAATATATTGACTGGGCAATTGAGGTGACAGGGTTAGCGGAAGTTCAGGAGCGGGCAATCATTGCTTTATCCGGCGGTCAGAGACAGCGGGTGTGGATTGCAATGGCTTTGGCGCAGGGAACTGATATCCTTGTGCTGGATGAACCGACTACTTATTTAGATTTGGCACATCAATTAGATATTTTACTATTATTGGAGCGCCTTAATAAAGAAGAAGGACGTACCATTATTATGGTTCTGCACGATTTAAACCATGCTTCCCGCTTCTCGCATTATATGATTGCGATGCGTGATGGAGAGGTTGTGACAGACGGTACGCCAGAGAATGTGATGACCTGTGGTAATCTGCAGCAGGTTTTTCAAATTGATGCACATATAGCAAGGTGTCCGCATAGTGCGAATCCGATTTGCTTATCGTATCAGTTATGTCAGGCGGAATCGGCATGCGCTTCATCTAAACCATGCCATCAAAAGGTGTCAGGTTAAGCATTTATGATAAATAGTAAAAGTAAACAATGAAAGGTACTAAACAATGAATGAACTAGAAGATTTAAAAAAAGTCAAAGAAACCGTGCGGCCTGTCCGGAATGTGCTTGTTTTAGCGGCGGGGAGCTTCCTTTTACTATTATCTTTGCTGCTGGCTGTATCCCTTGGCGCTGCGGATATGCCATTGAAAACAGTCTGGCAGGCCATATTTCAATTTGATCCGGACTTGCAGCAGCATCAAATTATCAGGGAAATACGCTTTCCGCGTATTCTTGGAGCAGCTATTGTCGGCAGCTGTTTTGCCGTTTCTGGAGCATTAATGCAAGGGATGACTCGTAACCCGCTTGCTGATTCCGGATTGCTCGGACTAAATGCCGGAGCCGTATTTATGCTAGCATGCTGTTTTGCATTTTTTCCGCATCTTTCGTATGTATATATAATTTTATTTTCATTCCTCGGTGCTGCACTTGGTGCTGGAATTGTATATGGCATCGGTTCTTTATCAAAAAATGGTCTGACACCAATCCGTTTAGTGTTGGCTGGTGCAGGAGTCAGTGCCCTTTTGGGAGCATTAAGTGAAGGAATCGCGCTTTATTATGAAATTGGGCAGGATTTAGCATTCTGGTATGCAGGCGGTATTTCCGGTACAAGCTGGGGCCATTTGCAAATCATTACACCTTGGCTGCTGCTGGCAGTTATCGCTGCAGTGATAATATCCCGCTCAATTACATTATTGAGCCTGGGAGAAGAAGTTGCGGTTGGGCTGGGTACGAAAACTGGACGCATTAAATTAACTGCTGCCTTGATTATTGTTGTATTAGCTGGTCTGGCTGTTTCTGTCGTCGGCGCGGTGAGTTTTGTGGGATTGATTGTACCGCATATGGTCCGCTGGCTGTTTGGGTACGATTACCGCTGGATTATTCCCGGAACGGTCATTTATGGTGCGTTACTGGTTGTGTTAGCGGATTTAGCAGCACGTATCATCAGCCCTCCTCATGAAATGCCGGTTGGTGCCTTAATTGCCTTATTGGGCGTACCTTTCTTTTTATACTTAGCAAGAAAGGGCGGGGGATTGGTATGACATCACAGAAAAACAAACAGCATAGCCAAGTCAGAAAAGCGAGAAGAGCAGGGCTGGTCAGTGTTATCTTAGTCTTTCTGATTATTATCATATTTTTTATCAGCTTAAATACAGGGAGCATTTACTTAACACCGAAAGAGGTTATTTTTACTTTATTTGGACAAGGTACAGAGCAGCAGGCGCTTATTTTATTTGATTTTCGCTTGCCGCGTATGATTATTGCTTTGCTGGTAGGAATGGGACTTGCAATCTCAGGAACCGTGCTGCAGGGGATTGTTCGGAACCCATTGGCAGATCCCGGAATTATTGGTATTAATGCTGGAGCAGGTTTATCCATTATGCTTTTTTTATCCTTCTTTGCAGTAACAACAACAATATCTGTCTTTCTGATGCCGTTTTTAGCTTTCTTTGGAGCAGCAGGTGCTGCCCTTATCATCTACTTGCTTTCTTACAAGCGGTCTGAGGGAATTTCGCCGATGCGGCTGGTATTGACAGGGATTGCAGTTGCAGCCGGTATCAATGCGTTAATGATTGTATTAACACTGCGATTAAATCCGGAAACCTATCAATTTCTGGCAACCTGGCTTGCGGGAAGCATATGGGGCTCTAATTGGCAGTTTGTTCTAGCATTACTTCCGTGGCTTGTTATTCTGGTACCGTTTGTTTATTCCAAAGCAACGGTTCTGAATATTCTCCACTTAGGGGAAGAAACGTCCATTGGGCTAGGAGCAAATTTAGAAAAAGAGCGGCGTGTGTTACTGTCTTCCGCTGTCGGTCTTGCAGCAGCGAGTGTTTCTGTCAGCGGCGGAATTGGATTTATCGGACTCATTGCTCCGCATCTCAGCAGACAGCTGGTTGGAGACAAGCATGAGTATGTGATTCCAGTTTCAGGCTTGATGGGGGCGCTGTTACTGCTCTTAGCAGATATGATCGGCGGATTCATTAAACAGCCGGAAGTGCCGGCAGGGATTATCGTCGCTGTGATTGGAGCGCCATACTTTTTATATTTATTAGCGAGGCTGAAAGATTAATAATTTAAAACAATAAAAATAGAATGAGGGAAAACAAATGAAAAAGTTACTATTTCTTTTTGGATGCTTACTTTGTCTAGTTATTACAGGCTGCAGCAATCAGTCAGACGGCAAACAAAATGACGGGAAAGAAGAAGCATCAAATGAAACCGTTACGTATGAATCAGAGACAGGTCCGGTGGAAATACCTGCTGAACCGCAGCGAATTGTAGCACTGTCAAATGGACCGAATGTTTTCGCTTTAGACGGAAATTTAGTAGGGGTCGATGAATGGACAAAAGCGAGTCCGCTTTTTGAAGAAAAGATGGCAGATATAGAAATAGTTTCGGAAAATGATCCAGAAGGTATTTTGGCACTGGAACCGGATTTAATTATCGCCGGATCACATATGGAGAATCTGGATGAGTTAGAAAAGATTGCTCCGACTGTTATTTATACATGGGGAAAGCTGGATTATCTGGAGCAGCAAATAGAGATTGGCAGACTTCTGAATAAAGAGGAGGAAGCACAGGAATGGGTGGATGACTTCACTAAACGTGCGAAAGCAGTCGGTGACAAGATAAAGGAAAAGCATGGGGAAGATGTTTCCGTATCTGTATTTGAAACAGATTCTAAAAATTTCGCTGTCTTTGGAGATAATTGGGCCCGCGGGACAGAAATATTATACCAGACAATGGAGCTGGAGATGCCAGAAAAAGTGCAGGAGGATGCACTTGCTGACGGCTATTACAACTTATCGCAGGAGACACTGCCAGAATATGCTGGAGATTTTATCGTTTTAAGCAGTATGGGCGGAGAGAATGAATTTACAAAAAGTGAAACATGGCAGTCAATTCCGGCAGTGGAAAATAATCAGGTAATCGAAATTGATACACAAGAGGCAAGCTACAGCGACCCGGCAACACTGGAATATTTACTGGACATTTTTGAAGAAGGATTTCTTCAATAAGAAAGCTTTTCTAGTTCATCACAGGAGGTAGTCATTCCATGTATCGCAACGAAAGATTTCAGTTTTCTGGAAAGCATCACCCTTATATTATAAATGTTTTCATCCCGGAGCAGCCGGTTTCAGACAACGGATTTTCTGTGTTGTATATTTTGGATGGAAATGCTTATGGCACACTTTTCAGTGAAATGATAAAGCTGCAAAGCAGGCGCTCAGAGAAGACAGGGATTGAGCCGATGCTGTTAGTTGGTATCGAATATGAGGGCGGGGAGCCGTTTCATTCTAATCGGGTATATGATTTTACTCCACCTGCTGTAAAGGTAGAACTGCCGGCAAGGTCAGACGGGTCTTCTTGGCCGGAGCATGGCGGAGCAGAGAAATTCATGGATTTTCTAGAAGCGGAATTAATCCCATTTATCGATAAAAAATATAAAACAAATCAGAAGAAACAAACAATCTTTGGCCATTCACTTGGCGGTTTATTTGTTTTATATACATTATTTCAGCGTTCCCGCCTTTTCAGCCATTATTTCGCTTGCAGTCCTTCCATATGGTGGAATAAGCAGGCGATTCTATCCTATGAAACAAATATCAATGATAAACATGTTAAGGGATTGTTTATTGCTGCAGAGCCTGTGGAAAACAAACAAATGTATGCAAACGGTCTTGCCATGTATGAAAATCTTTCTGAGTGCAATAAAGATTTAAAAACAGCTTTTTTTGCACCAGAAGGGGAGAACCATATGTCTATTGTGCCTGCTGTGTTTAACAGGGGGATGCGGTTTTTGCATGGATAAAATACAAAAGGAATCTCTGTGAGGGGGTTCCTTTTTTAGTGAATAGCCGAATTTATACATAATACAATGTATAGTTCCGAAAGAGCCGATGTAAATCATTTAGCCAAAGATTATTTAGGTAGTGTACTAGAAGTTAATTCTAGTAAAAAGAATGTCCGAGGAATTAACTGGAGAATAAATTTTCATAATTCATAAAAAAATACTCGATTCAGATTGACATAATGAATGGATTTTTATAAAGTTAAATTTAACTATCTTTGAAATGTTCTAATTGTGAAAAAATTTATTTTGCTAAATTAGAAGAATAGGAGGGAAAAGAATGACGCAAAAAAAGGAACCGATTAAAAATTGGAAAATTTGGGTTATTTTAATTGTTTTGCTTATTTTTAGTGTGCCATGGTATTTGCCAACAGGGTCTTATGAACCGTTTATTTTAGGGTTGCCTTATTGGGCTTGGATTATATTGGGAGTTTCTCTTATCATATCCATTGTTTTAACGCTTATTTTAAAGCATTGCTGGTACATGACCGATGAGGAAGAAATGCAGGAGGAGGAAGAGAAACAATGAGCAATCTCGCATTTTCAGGAACTTCTGGTATTATTATTATGCTTTTCTATGGTTTTCTCATGCTTTTTATCGGTTTTATTACATATTGGAGAAACAGAGGACTTCATCAATCGAATAAAGAGTTTTATTTAGGCGGCGGGAACCTTAGCGTCTTTGTGTTATTTTTTACATTTTTTGCAACGCAGTATAGCGGAAATACAGTGGTTGGCTATGCGCCGACTGCCTATCGGATGGGTTTTATGTGGATGCAGTCCATTACTTTTTTTATTTTAATCGTAGTGGGGTATTTAATGTTTGCTCCGAGGCTTTATGCACTGAGTAAAAAACATCAATTTATTACTCCGTCAGATTATATTGATAAGCGATTTAAATCGAAAGCAGTTACACTGCTCGCCTCCTTATTAATGCTATATGGATTATGCAATTATTTATTAGAGCAGATTATTGCTATTGGACATGGCGTCAGCGGATTGACCGGAGGAACCATTCCCTATCAGGCTGCTGTGGTATTTTTCGTTACTGTAATGATTATCTATGGCTGGCTTGGGGGAATGCGCTCTGTAGCTTATACGGATACGATGCAGGGGATTGCCTTGCTATTTGGGGTCGCCGTGCTGCTGATTGGCTCCATGATTTACTTTGGGGGGTTGCCTTCTGCAACGGAATATGCTGCAACGATTTCACCGGAGAAACTTGGTGTGCCGGATAGCAATGGGCTTGTAAGCTGGTTCAGTATGCTGATTCTCGTTATGATCGGAGCGGCCATTTATCCCCATGCAATCCAGAGAATTTTTGCTGCCAAAAGTGAAAAATCATTAAAGAAATCATTATCCTGGATGGCGTGGATGCCTTTTGTTACTTCCGGTTTTGTTTTTATCATTGGAATTATCGGTATTCAAGCTTTTCCGGGCTTGAGTGAAGGAGATTCCGAACAATTAGTGGGAATGATGGCTAACCATATCGCGATGCAAAATCCTTTCTTTTACTGGGCGATGGTTCTATTATTTGGCGGAATTGTAGCTGCGATTATTTCTACTGCGGATTCGGTATTACTTACCTTGTCATCGGTTATTTCTAAAGATATTTATGCACGCTATATCAATAAAAGTGCCAGTGATAAGAAACAAATTTTAGTCGGTAAATTAACAGGGGTTGCCCTTGTTATTATTTTACTTTTGATTGCCTGGTATCCGCCGGCAACCTTGTATCGAATATTTATTCTGAAATTTGAATTATTGATTCAAATTGCTCCAGCCTTCCTTTTAGGGCTTTACTGGAAACAGCTTCACCGTCATGCATTGTTCATAGGTATGCTTGCTGGAACGATTATCGCATCGGTCATGGCATTTACTGGCCAGCAGCCTTTAGGTATTGCCAGCGGCTTATGGGGATTAGCTGTTAACTTTATGTTATGTGTTGGTTTAAGCTTCTTCTTAAAAGTTCCTAAGAGTGAAGTAGAATTGCTGCAAAAAGAAATATCTTAATTATTATATAAAGGGGGATTGATGATGGATATCAGTCTCTCTTTTATTTTTGTGAATTTATTGGATGAATTTGAAATTTACCAGAACGGCACTTATTACATATTTCATAAAGGGATTGCTAATCCTATTTGATTTAGCTTTATTAGTATTTTATTTTTTGTACTGCCATCTTACACCCAACCGACCTTCATAAAAAAACGAGTACCATTCATCATAATCCAGCTTCCGCTCCGTCCTGTTTTCCCTCTCTTCATCCGGAATTTAATGCTGCAACATTACTTCTCCCATATGCTTGAAACAGCAAACAAATGAGGAGTGAATTAGTTTATGGAGTTTTTTCAAGACCTGCTAGTTAAGCTGATGGAAGCAGAAACATGGGTGCAGTATGTAAGTGTGTTTCTTATCTCTATTGTGCCTTTTTTTGAATCCTATGTAGCCATTCCAATTGGGATTGTATTTGGTTTTCCAAGTATGCAGGTTGTCCTGATTGGTGCATTTGGCAATTGGTTGTCTGTCATGGTGTTTATTTGGCTTATTTCTGGTTTGCGGAAGAAAATAGCTGGAAAGAAAAATAAAGGAAGTAAACGGAAAAATCGTGCACAAAATATATTCAATAAATATGGAGTTGCAGGTTTATCCTTTGCTGGTCCGCTTATTTGTTATCACGTATGTGCAGCAATATCTATTGCGTCAGGAGCAAAAAAATCATATGTGAGTATTTGGCAGACAATCGGTATAGGCGCATGGTCTGTTGCATTGGGGGCAGCTTTTCATTATGGTGTCAATCTTTTGGAATACCTTCCCAATCTAAATCCATTTTCTTGAAGTTAAAGTGGAAGAGACCGTTGGATGTGAGTAGAAACAGAAATATTTAGATATTCCTTCATCTATTTCAAATTTTAAAAAGGAGAAGATACATCATGAAAAAAATAAAACAGACAGGTGTAGCTGTCCTGATGATTTTGTTTGCGGTTATTCCATTTCTGGTTATCTATGAGCCATTGTCACAATCTATTCCCGCCTTGCCAAAGTATGAAGCTCCCGGGTGGTTCATTCCTGCCGGCTTTATCAGCATTGCTCTGATTGTTGCTCTTTCGTTTTTGTTAGCCTCTTTAAGCTCAAACGGAGATTCGGGCAAGTATTAAAATAATGGTTAAATGAGGATGTTTCCTATAATATTGAAACTAGATAACGGATCGAACAAAGGAGTCGTTTGGATGGTAATGTCTTTTAACAAGCTAAGAAAAATTGAACAAAATACAGTCCTGCTGCCGGAGTTGAGCTTGACTGTTCAAAAAGGGGACATCATTGCTGTTCAGTGTGAAAATGAGTATATTGGACGCCTGTTTACTCTGTTAAATCATCCGGAGCATATCCAACAAGAAGCGATTGCCTTGCCAGAAGGCGGATTTCAAAATGTGTATTTGTTTCAGCAGACGGACGGTTTATATAAACGGTTAAACGTGAAGCAGATGCTTCTATTTTGGTGCAAATTATATCGGCATCAGGCAGATTTAGAATTCGTTTTAAACCTATGTGAATTGCGGCATTGTGCAGCGAAGAAAACAAAACAGCTGACATTGTCTGAACAGCAGCGTTTGTTATTTGCTTCCGCATTGATTCAGGAGGCTGCTGTATATATTTTTGAAGATCCTTCTCTTGGATTGGACCTTCAATCCAAGCATGTGCTTCATAATCTGCTGCTTCATTTAGCGGATAAAGGTGCAGCAGTATTATTGTTCACTCCGACCTTGGAAGAAGCCATTCGACTTGGCAGCTCGGTTTATCGATATTCCGAACGGGGCGTTCAGCAGCTGGAACAGGATATAGAAGATGCTGAAAATACGGCGGAAGAAGAACCTGAGGATGAAATAACAAGTATGCAGGTGCAATTGGATAAAATCAGTGCAAAAATTGAGGATAAAATTATTCTCTTTAATCCGCTTGAAATTGATTATATAGAAGCTCGTGATGGGCAGACATATCTTTTTGTGAATAATGAGGAATTTGCCTCGTCCAATACGATAAAAAGTTTAGAGGACCGGCTGCAGCCTTTGGGATTTTTTCGCTGTCACAGATCCTATCTGGTTAACCTGCAGCGGGTACGGGAAATTATTATTTGGAGCAAAAACAGCTATAGTCTCAGTCTGGATAATCCATCAAAAAGCACCATTCCATTATCAAAAGGAAACTATAGTAAGCTGAAAGAGTTGATCCATTTATGATGAAAAATGAAAAAATGGGATATTTGTATCGCTTCAGAGCATTGCTTTATAAGGACATTTGTGATTTGCGCTGGAATGGGCAGGTGCTCTTTAACCTGATTACAGGTGCTATTTTGATTTCGTTGTTTGCCTTGCTCCCACACGGGGAAATTCCGATTTCGTTTGTGTTTGCATTTGTTTTTGGGATGCTGACATTGCTGATGCAGGGGAATTTAGTAGTAGAAGAAAAGGAGCAAGGAACCATCCGGCGTTTGAAGCAGGCTGGATTCTCGCTAAAAGAAATTCTGTTTTCTAAAATGATGATAACATTTATGACAACGGTCCTCATATTGATTCTTTTCTTTGTACTTTATGGAAATCATATGCTGTTTCATTTGCAACTATTTATACTTGTTTTGCCTATTATAATGATAATGTTAGTCGCAGGTACTTTTTTAGGAATAAAAACAAAGAACACAATTGAAGTCAGTCTTTATGGATCGCCAATCATGATATTCTATTTTTTCTTGGAAGGTCTTTTGATGAATAGCAGCCGGGAGGGGATGCCCTGGTTAGCTATTTTTCCAAATTATCATATTCATTATGGAATTGACCAGATCTATAACAAGGAGCCGTTTCTTTCTTATTTAACGGTACCAGTGATTTGGATGGCAGTGGGAATAGTAGTGTTTATAACCTGGTATAAAAAGCAGCATTTTAACTAGGAAAGTAAATCCATTAAAACAGCAGATGAGTTATCTGCTGTTTTTGAGCAGCTAGGAAAGTTATTAGATTTTCCCGGCTGCCTAAATACAACAAAGGCTTTCGTCCAAAGGAATAATGTATGCCAAGGTTTATAAGAGATTTTAAGAAATAAGCGCTGCACTCTTGAAATGATTAAAAGGCTGAATTTTTTGTGAGTTAAATAAAAAGATTCAAATATAAGATATAAGTACTAAACGTATGCTTTTGTATGATGAGGTATAAAAGATTCAACTATTTGCTGATTTATCCGATTATTTGCCGGCTTACGCCATTTGAAGGAGTTGTGATAGAAAGGTAGAATGTAATTTGTCATGAAAAAATTCCTTTTAAAAGAGGATATAGGCTTATTTTACATACTTTAGAAAGGGGAGCAATGGTTATGATGAAGAAAGTAAAGGGACTTGGATTTATTCTTTCTATTTTAGCTGTATTCTTACTTGCGGCTTGTGGAGGTTCTGATGATGAATCTACTGGAGAGGACGGCGAAACAAATTACAGTGAAGTGGTAGATTATACGATTATTGGTATTGAACCCGGAGCCGGGATTTCTGTAGCTACGGAAAATGCTCTAGAAGAATATGAGAATTTAGATGGCTGGGACGTGGAGATGTCATCTACCGGAGCAATGATGTCTGAGTTAGGAACAGCTATTGAGAATGAAGAACCAATCGTTATTACTGGATGGAATCCGCATTGGATGTTTGCGCTTTATCCAGATATGAAGTACCTGGAAGATCCTCAAGAGATTTATGGGGGAGAAGAAACGCTTAATTCTTTAGCAAGACTGGGATTGGAAGACGATAATCCAGATGCTTATCAATTTATTGACCAGTTTGAATGGGAAGTAGAGGATATGGAAGAAATTATGTATGAAGCAGAAGAAACTGGTGAAGATATTGAAGATGTAGCGGTACAATGGGTAGAGGATAATCAAGACAGAGTAGACGCATGGGCAGAAGGAGTCAATGAAGGAAACGGTGCTGAAATAGAGCTTGCGTCTACACCATGGGATTCAGAGCGTGCTTCTTCCAACGTCGTAAAAGCGGCAATGGAACAGCATGGTTTTGAAGTGACCGTAACGGAGGTAGATGTAGCGGTTGTTTTTGAATCGGTTGCTTCTGGCGATGTCGATGCTACTTTAGCTGCCTGGTTACCATTAACACATAGTGAATTCTATGAAGCGAATCAGGACAACTTTGAAGATTTAGGACCTAATTTAGAAGGCGCTAAAATTGGTCTTGTCGTTCCTGAATACATGGATATTGATTCGATTGAGGATTTAGAGGCAAACTAAAAATAATTCAATAAAAGAGGAAAGCCTTATACGAAAAGAATCGGCTAATTCGCAGATTCATTCGTATAAGGTTTTTCATTTTCACACCCGAATAATCTAAAGGAAGAAAAAACACATAACCATCGCTACATTCTTTTCAAACCTCCAGTATATGATTTAATATAGAGGAAGGAGCTGAAATGAAACTTACATAATTTATAATATGTACAAACAGGGGGTGCAAATTTTGAGAACTGGAGAAGTAAAATATAATGTCAGTATTGTGTTTATTATCATTGCTATTCTATCATATGCTCTTTTGGCAATGAATTCCTACAGTATGCTTGGCAACATAGAATCTGACGGAGAATTCCGGGAATATATTGAGGAAAATCTGCAAGCGGCTGGAGATGATCTTGGAGGAATAACACTGGAAGAACAGATAGAAATTTTTAGCAGCATCATAACATTTGTGATTATTGTTTCTATTATCTATGCCTTGTTAGGCATTGTCGCTGCCGTTTTTTTAACGAAAAAAATAAGAGTCAAGCTTACAGGGATTCTGCTGATTGTGCTAGGAGGATTAAGTGTTCTTTTGACGTTAGTTCTAGGAATTATTGGAATCTTAGGCAGTATTGGTTATCTTATTGCTGGTATAGTCACGGTGGTAAAGCATCGAAGAGCAGGGAATGTTATAGGGTGAAGAGTAAAGAAGGGCAAATATCAGATAGTGGTATTTGCTCTTCTTAATGTATTTCCGGAAATAATAAAACCCACTATGGCAGGATTTCATTAACAAAAATGAGAACATTATAAAAACGCGTTCGTCTAATGTTCACAAATTTGTTTAATAAAACCTGCTATACAAACAAATTCACTGGAATTAAAATGGTGTATGGTATATATTTTTCATAGTGCTTAAAATTTATTACTCAACTTTCGCACCTAAGAATAAGCATATATATCTTGCTATTTCAGGGTGAACATGTTCTCCATTACCATGCTTGCATTTTGGTGAAATATCCGGCCTTTTTGGAATTGGTGATGGTGCATAGCTCCGCTCCGGCCAACCACTCCGCTTTCCGACGTACAAATGTTTTCGATGGGACGAGTAATCGCAGTCCCAGGACGTGCAAGTGCAGGCGTTGTGACAGGAGTCACGGGTTTAGCCTGCAAACCACTTAGGAGTCTACGTGGTTGGCCTGCGCTCTGACAGGATTCTACAGCGAATGAAAGAAATAAGATTTTAATGAGCTGAATGAAATAGCAGCTTTCGTCTGAACAACCCAATCATGACAGTATGGATATGAAATACAGGGAATCGCTTCGATGCACAGAAAGGAATCTTGGCGGAACATGTTACCATGCAGACTGAAAAAGATGTTCTATCTGATTAAACATCTATTTGGTGAGTTGTTTTTTCACGTATAGAACATCTTACTAGCGGAGGCGGACCGTTTTGACTCCTGAGGGATCAGCACCATCTGAAGATCCACTTTTGCCAAGTGCTCTTCTTGGCAAAAGTTAGCTGAAGAGCGTGCCCCTAGGCAGACTAATGTCGCAACGTCCTGGGGTTGCGATTACTCACCCCATCGAAAACATTTGTACGTCGGAAAGCAAAATGGTCCGCCGCAGCGGTGCTTTACACTTCACCTTTTATTCTTTGTCAAGGGTGTTATCGAAGGAACGATCAACTCCTGTTTCTATAGAAACGAAATTACTTTTTAATGTGCGAAAGTTGAGTTATTACTTCTTGCTTTATCCTTATTTAAAGCAAAGGTATTCATTTCAGATAGATAGTTAAAAGGGGATTAGATTCGAAATGGCAGAAACAATCAATGGACAAAATCAAAAAACGCCATTATTAAAGATACTTTCGCAAACAGTGAAGACAGGTATTATACGCTCCAACCTGGTTCCGATGTTTGCAGGATTAACATTGTCTTTATACACGTACCAGATTAGTATTACAGACAAGCTCTTGGAAATCTTATTTGCGTTTTTAGGTTCTATTTTCGTGATAGGAGCAGCTGGAGCTTTCAATAATTTATACGATCGGGAAATCGATGCAATTATGAAAAGAACACAAGGCCGGCCGACAGTTACAGGGGAAATCAAGCCTGGAACAGTGCTATGGCTCGGTATCATCATGGCTGTAGCTGGAATTATCCTGCTTTGTTTGACAACACCGCTGGCAGGGCTATTAGGCTTTCTGGGACTGTTTTTTTATGTTTTCCCATATACGATGTGGAGTAAGCGGAGAACCGTATATAATACAGAAATCGGCAGTATCTCTGGAGCGATGCCTCCTTTGATCGGGTGGGCTGCGATGTATCCGGATATTACGCATCCGGCGATTTTAGGTCTTTTTGTTATTGCAGTTATTTGGCAAATGCCGCATTTTTATTCGATTGCAATTCGAAGACATGAGGAGTATCAAGCAGCTGGAATTCCGATGCTTCCTGTTGTAAAAGGAGTCAGACGGACTTATATCCAGACGAATATTTATTTAATCGTGATGTTTGGTATCAGCTTTTTATTGAGCTCATTAAGTGTCGGGCTGATGCTTGTATCTCTTATAATGAGTCTCGGCTGGCTTATGTTGAGTGTTTTTGGCTATCAGCGAATGGACTCAGAAAAATGGGCAAAATCAATGTTTATTTATTCCTTGATTCATATGACGGTTGTTTTTTCAACCGTGATTATTTATTCGTTGATGGGGATTATTTTTAAATTGTAGTGTAAATGAAAATATGAAATTGATTCATCAAAAAAGCTGCTCTTTTGAAAAGAAATTGTTGAATCTAATAAGAAATCCAAACACTTTTTTGAAGGTGTTTGGATTTTTTATTAGCGGATTTTTTAAAAAATAACCAGAGTCAGAAACAGTCCTAGCAGCGTAATAAAGAGAATAGGAAAAGTTAAAATAATACCAATCTTAAAGTACTCTCCCCATAGTATTTTTATCCCTTTTTGTGACAGCACATGCAGCCAGACCAAGGTAGCGAGCGAGCCTATCGGCGTAATTTTCGGCCCTAAATCAGATCCGATGACATTTGCATAAATAAGTGCCTCTCTTAGAATCCCCGTTGTATTTGTTTCCGCTATAGCAAGCGCATCAATCATCACCGTGGGCAAATTATTCATTACAGATGACAGGACTGCTGCGAGAAAGCCCATGGCAAACGTGGCAGCGAATAATCCTTGATCAGCAGCAGCCTGAATCAGGACGGCAAGGGCGGAGGTGAGGCCAGCGTTTCCCAGTCCATATACAACGACATACATACCAATAGAAAAGATAACGATATTCCATGGAGCGTTTGTAATTACTTTCTTTGCATGGACAGCCGGACTGCGTCTTGCTAAAAGTATAAAAATCATTGCAATCAAGCCGGCAATGATGGAAACAGGAATATGTATCCATTCACTTGTAAAGTATCCAATAATTAATAAGCCAAGAACATACCAGGATAAACGAAAGAGCTTTTTATCTTTGATCGCTTCTGCCGGCTCTTTTAATTTGGATAAATCATACCTTTTCGGAATCGTTCTGCGAAAATAAATCAACAGCACGAGCATGGTCGCAATAAAAGAGAAAAGGTTAGGAATAATCATCCGTGTTGCATATTCTGCAAAGCCAATCCCAAAAAAGTCTGCTGATACGATATTTACCAGATTGCTAATGATAAAAGGGAGGGAGGTTGTATCAGCAATAAATCCTCCGGCGATAATAAACGGAAAAATCATATGTGCTTTAAAATGCAGGTGCTGAACCATAGCCAGTACGATTGGTGTCAGGATAAGGGCTGCTCCGTCGTTGGCAAATAACGCGGCTACGATTGCGCCTAATGTACCGACGTAAATAAACATTTTCAGGCCGTTTCCTTTGGCTGCTTTCGCCATATGCAGTGCAGACCATTCAAATAAGCCAATCTCATCTAAAACTAAGGAGATTAAAATAATGGCCACAAAGGCTAAGGTAGCATTCCAGGTAATGCCAACTACTTCCAGAACATCCTTCCATTCGACAACTCCAAATACAATGGCAAGAATTGCTCCGCCTGTTGCAGACCAGCCAATATTTAAATCTTTAGGCTGCCAAATGACGAAAATAAGTGTGATGAAAAAAATAATAAGTGCAAGTATAAGCGTAGGTGTCATGGTGATCTCCTTTATTTTAATTAACTGAAATGTAACTTATACAAATTATTAAAAATACAGACTTTCATTTTATCAAAAAAAGGATAGATTTACACTTAAACGAGGAGAAAAGTGAAACCTATCCTTATATGTTTTATAAAATTTCTTCCAGCAGCCAGGACAAATTAAGGTCTTGATCCATCGGCCCCATCGAATCATTGCTGGTGTTATTAACCTCATCAAATACATAGTTGTTAAAGTTGATGGTTACGTGCTCAACATCATTATAGTCAGCAAAGACTACCTCAAACGCTCTCTCCTCACCGGAAGGTAGAAAAATATCATACTCCAAATTGGGGAAATCAAATCCATTCGCTGTATCAGTTAAGGGAGAGGTCTCTTGGATCTGACCATCATCCATTGTCCAGCTCAAACCAAACAAAAATGTTGAAAAACCAGCCATATCATAATCACGGTCATTTTTAATGACAAAGTTTGCTTTTATAAAAGAATTGCAGCTACGATCTTCATCTTCTGCAGCACAAAATTCATCAATAGATACACCGTCATATTCATCTAATCTTTCTGCTTCTTCCAGCGTAACACTTAAATCATTAACTTCATATGTCTGCCCGAGAACATCGTGCCGGTCAAGCCGGTCTGTAAAAGGGTAGAGCAGACTATTATCGACAATCGGTGTATTTTCCATATCACGTATCTCATCCATCGTTATATGATCAAAATCAACGGATTCCCATTCATTTTCATATTGCTCTCTTGTTATTCTCTCGGCTATGATGGTGCTGCTGATACTTCCATATTGCTCCATAGCGGCATGACCTTTTATCGGATAGGACCATATCACTGTATGAATATCATATTCCTGATCACTATAGGCAAATAAAAAATCAAGTATTTTTTTCGTATCCTTTAAACGTTCTATATAAGTTGTTTCCGAATCTGCTTCGATATCTCCCAGCATGTTTACAAACAGCCCGTTTGTCTCTCCTCCGTCATCATCATATTGGGCAATCTCAGACACTAAATGACGCGGTTCCTCATAAAATCGCATTAACTTACCATCAGCTTCTCGTTTATCCAGTATATAAAAATCATCTGAAACGAGTGTGGAATCCACGTTGGCAGTTTCTCCGAATTCCTCCAGTAAGAATTCCGCTGCGTCCCTCGGCAGCCCATCATCTAATTCATCCAGTTCTTTCTTCAGTTGTTCTGTTAATTCACTATTGTCTTCTGTGGTTTCTTTTGTTTCGTCATCAGAAGCTTTGTCAGCAGTTTTATCCGACTGCTCCTCTGAATCGCTGCACCCGGCAAGGATAACAAATAAAATAATTATCAGACCGTAAAAAAATCTTTTTTTCATCCAATTCCATCCTTTATTTGAAAATTAATTCTTTTGCTAATTAAATATCGAAAAATAATTATATCCTACAATTCATTATTTGTTAACCCTTGGTCATAGTGGCATAGTTGAAAACATCAGCTGCTGTATTAGATTACTTTACTATCAGCGCCGGGCAGTTCACCCGCTTCATCACTTTATGGCTGACACTTCCTAAAACCATCTCCTGAAGCGTATTTAAACCGCGGCTGCCGATGATAACCATATCTACTTTTTGCTGATTGGCGTACTGAACAATTTCGGGACCGGGCTTTCCACGCAGAATCGTTGTTTGATAGGCTGCATTTGCCTGGTTTAGAACCTGGATGACTTTCGAATTCTTTTTACGGCGTTCTAAGTCAACGGCTTCACTGGAATTTGCATGGAGAACATCTGACTTTGATTTTTCAATATCAATGACATACACCACGTCAATAACGGATTCTTTATCAAATGAAGCCACTTTAACCGCTTCTTGAGCAGCACGCACCGCGTTTTCTGAACCATCTGAAGCAAGTAAGATATGTTTATACATGAAATATCTCTCCTTTTAATGTGAGGATAGAACCCCATTTAATTTATCCATTATTTTTTTACTTGAACTATCCAGTTCGACAAGCTCCACCTGAATTCCTTTGGATTTTAACAGTTCCGATACTTTTAAAATGGCGCCGACACCAGAATCATCCCAAACGCGGCTGTCAGAGAAATCAATCTGGATTTTTTTACTCTGGATATTCGCTTTTTTAAAGTAATCAACAAATCCATCGATGGAAGCGAAAAAGAGCTGCCCATGAATGCTGTAACGATTACCGTCTTTGGAAATTTTAACAGTTGAAATTTTTATTACAAAGAAAATAGCACTTAACAGCACTCCGGCAAGAACTCCTTTGGATAAATCATGGGTGTAGACGACGATGATAACAGTAGTTAACATCACGATGGCATCTGTACGTGGAGCCTTTATTAAATAGTTAAAGGAGCTCCAATCAAATGTTCCGATACTTACCATAATCATAATGCCGACTAAAACAGGCATGGGGATTTGAACAACCAGATCACCCAGTACAATAATGAGAAACATTAAAAAAATACCGGCAATGAACGTAGATAAACGTCCGCGCCCGCCAGATTTTACATTAATCACCGACTGGCCGATCATCGCACAGCCGGCCATTCCGCCAAAGAATCCGGTAATAAAATTGGCTATTCCTTGCCCGCGCGCTTCCCCGTTTTTATTGCTTTCCGTTCCAGTCATATCATCGACAATCTGTGAGGTAAGCAGGGTTTCCAGCAACCCGACAATCGCCATGGATAACGCATATGGAAATATAATTTGCAGCGTTTCAAATGTCCACGGTACATTCGGAATAAAAAAAGACGGAAGTGTCTGAGTGATTGTTCCAAGATCCCCTACTGTATTAAGGTTGACGCCGCTGAATATGGCAATGGATGTTAATGCGACAATAGCAATCAATGGAGCTGGAATTACTTTGATAAACCGTGGTAAAGTATATAATAGGATTAACGTAATCCCCACAAATAGATAAGTCATGGTCGATATACCGATAAAATGCTCCAGCTGGGCCATAAAAATCAAAATAGCTAATGCATTGACAAAGCCAATCATGACGGCATTTGGAACAAATTTCATGACTTTAGCAACCTTGCAAATACCAAAGATAAGCTGAATAATACCTGTTAAAATGGTGGCTGCCAAAAGATAGTCGAGACCATAATCTCTGACCAGCGGAACCATAAGTAATGCCATTGCTCCGGTAGCTGCGGAAATCATTCCCGGCCGGCCGCCGGCAAAAGAAATGACTACAGCAATAATAAATGAGGTATATAATCCGACCATTGGATCAACACCTGCTATGATGGAGAAAGCTATTGCTTCCGGAATAAGAGCGAGCGCAACGACAATGCCGGATAAGATGTCAGCCCGGATATTACCGAACCATTGTTGTTTTAAAGTTTGCATGATAAACTCCTTTTCTAAAATTCTTTTCACATTGTAGCACTAACTTTCCCAAAAAGGAACCCTTCAGGGAAATAAATAGGAGCGGATAATATGATATATGGCTATACAAGACCGTTATATAACGATAAACATTCTCAAAATCAACTAGTATCTTTAAAGGGAAAATGTGACCGGATTTTTCAAGAAGCACATGGAACGCCGAAAAAACGAATCCAGCTGGAGAATCTATTGATGGAGATGCAATCAGGAGACAGTATCCTTGTAGAAAAAATGATTGCCTTAGCGGATACCTTTCACCACTTGATGGAAGTAGTAAAAGTATGTGAAAAAGATAATGTGAAAATCCATTTTCTGAATGAGGATATTCAAAGTGATACGCTGCTAAACATTCATTTACAGGACATGATGGCATATATTCTGCAATTCCAATCAGACAGTATTAAACAATCTACAACGCAAGGGATGTATGAGGCGAAGCAGCAGGGGAAAACCATTGGGCGTCCTAAGAAATCGGATGAAAATATTAAAAAGGCGATTGCGATGTATCAGGATGGCTTTAAATTATTTGATATTAAAAATGAAACAGGGATAAGTAAGTCAACGCTTTATCGTTATTTGGAATCATTTGAAGGGGAAAATTGATTTGGGAAGATATTGGAGCTATCTATTGATATTTGCAGATGAGGTTCTTCTAGTCCAATATCTTCCTGCGTCAGGTTTTCTAATTTAATTTTGTTTTCTGCCTAAAAGATGCTATTTCTAATCGTTTATTGTCCAAGTATTTTTCACCTTAATATGTAACACGCTTTTTCCTATCAATCAGAGGATACACCTGAGTGATTTTTATAATAACGGCGCTGGCAATCAGTGCTTTTAAAATGTCTCCTGGTAAAAAGACCAAGGCAGAAATAGCGGTCGGTCCCCATGGAAGGTTAGATAAAATAGATAAATAGGTAACACCGATAATATTTACAATGATAACCCCGCCAAAGGTTGTAATTAATACGAGCTTCCAATAGGTCAGGTGACGAAAACTTTTTTCTGTTAAGTACCCGATAATCCATGCTGCGATCGGCCAGGATATAATATATCCTCCCGTCGGTCCGATAAGCACGCCTAAACCGCCGCGTCCGCCGGTTAATAAGGGGACTCCTACCGCAACGAGAAAAACAAAAAGCAAGACACTGAGTCCGCCTCGTTTTGCTCCTAATATTCCGCCTGCAAGCATGATGCCAAGCGTCTGTACCACAATCGGTACAGGAATAAAAGGAACGGGAATAGGAGGGAAAATAGCCAGAACCCCCACGATTGCTGCGAATAGCGACATAAACATCATATCTCTTAATTTCAATTTTATTCCCACGCTTTCTAGTTTTGATATTAATAGAATAAGGGAATATATACTTAATTGTCAACCATTATTTTAAAATGGGTGACAATGAAATGCGGAAATATAATAAATCCTCAGGAGAACCTCTCCTTATATTCAAAAGCAGTAACAAGGCTATGTATAAGGACAGAGGGAAACTACTGAGGAATGAAATTTAATTTAATCCTTAATTCTAGAGAATAATTATATTTCTATATCAAATTTAGTTATAGTAAAGCCAGTATTCACACATTAAAAAGCCTCTTCTTTTAGATTCTATTCTGGATAGGCAAGCAAATTTCACAAACATGTTTTTCAAGCATGAAAGGCATATACCGCTCCAAAATCGGTCTTGTCTCATCTAACTGATAGCCAGCACCAGCTAATTCAGAAAAAATAACCTGCCATGCTCTGTTCATTGCTTCCTGAGTATGTTCAATAGTGAAAACAGCATAGCTGCCGCCTTGTAAAATAGCCTGTTGGACACATTCATCAGTTATTTCCTGTTGGGCAGACAATACAAGCGCTGTATCGTATCTGCACGCCTCGGGAGGAACATGTGCTGGATTGTCCCAAATAATACCTAATACAACTGCATTATCTGTCAATAAATTACCCTTTGAAACATTGTTATAGGTCATCCAATGCTTAAATCTAGCCATTAGCTGATTATTTTCCTCTCCGTATGCACCAGTTCTCCGCATATAGACAATTGGCAGATCTGAAATTTGTTCTAATTTCATAATAAACATTCTCCTAAAAATATAAGTACGCCGGCGTCTATGAACATCATAAGTCCCTTTAAAATGAAAAACAACCAGAGTTTTAAAATAATTTTAAAAATGATATTTTGAAATTTTATTATTTTTAGGTGAAAGGTTATCTGATGACGATTCTCTCCAATTAATTATTATTTTCTGCGTTGTATAAATCCTTTAATTGTATTTCTTTCGTACGGTCTTTATATTGAATGTGTATTATATCTTCCTCTGTCAATTTCTTTTCTGTTCCATCAGGTAGCAATAACGTATTTTCATCTAAAAATGTATACGTAATCTCACTTCCATTTTGGTGATTACTTGCCACTTCTGAAAAATAATTTAATTTCGTATCTGCAAGGATATTCCAATTTTCATAGATAATAATTGTATCAATATACTCTTTATCTCCTGGCTGCAGCATGGCTAAAAGGTAGCGGTTATCATTTTTTGATTGAAAAGTCAGCGTAGTTGTTTGATTCTGCTGCTGAATGGTTGTTTCCACATTATTTTCATCTGCTATCCACATATGGACAAAAAGGAAATAATAACCAATAGATAGAAGAAGAAATAGTGCCAGCAGCGATCCTGTTATCATGAAAATCTTTCTTCTGTTTTTTGACCGAACCTTTTTCAGATAATCAATATTTCTTTTCTCATCTTTTTGCTCATGGGTGTGTTCTACTATCAAATCCTCTTGCATTTCTTTAAAGTATTCCCGGCACTCCGCACATTGTTCCATATGTTCTTCCATCTGTTTATTTGTTTCATCACTTGTCAGGTTTTCAATATAACTAGGTACTAAATCTTTGAAGACACTATGGTTCATTCCTTTTGGCCACCCTTTCGTAATTGTTGTTTAGCTCGATAAAATGTTACCCGGGACCAGTTTTCTGATTCTCCGAAAATCAATCCTATTTCTTTGAAAGATAAATCCCCCAGCAGCCTGAGATAAATAATTTCACGCTTTTTCTCATCAAGCTGATGGGCTTGCTTGAAAAAATTGATTTTATTTTCCTTCTTAAAATATTCTTCCTCCAAATGATAAGATAGCGTATCCTCATTCTGGAGCGATTCTTCTAATTGTTTCCTTTTCTTTTCCTTATGCAGTTCTTGTAACCAGACATTTTTTGCTATAGCACACAGCCAGGTAGAAAATTTAGCTCTTCCATTGTTATGAAAGTTATCGATGGATTTAATAGCCTGATAGAATGTTTCTTGCGTCAGTTCTTCAGCCGTCTGACTATTATTGGTCAGTGTTAATAAGTATTTAAAAATAAAGTCTCCATATTCCTGATAAACCTCCTCTGTGTTCACTTTTTACCTCCTCTCAATGGTAATCTAATTAATGATTGTTAAATGTTTAATCATCTATATATCCAAGAATTTACTGATTCGTTACAATATTTTTTTCCAACTCTATTATTTTCTGCTATTTACCTTCTTCTGTAAACAATGAGCAGCAGGTCTAAATAGAGGGAACACAGCTGTATCGGGAGAATAATAGGTCTCTAAATGATAAACAAACGAATCAAAAACAGTCTCATCGTTCATAGAACATATTAAAAGAAAAGTGGAAAATATATATTAATCCTATAAATTCTTGAAATTCATTTGTATAATGACCATAGATATCAGTTAACAGCAATGAAACAGATAAATGGAGGGACAGCTATGAAATTACTCATTGTAGAAGACGATAAAACAATTGCTTCCGGCTTGGAGTATTCCCTAAGCCAAGAAGGCTATGAAGTAATCGTCTGTCATCATGCGCAAGGAGCAGAGGAAAGGATAGACACAGAGATAGACAGCATTTCTCTATGCTTATTTGATTTATCTTTGCCTGATGGCAGCGGCTATGATTTATGCCGGCGTGTCAAAGAAAGTGCAGATGTCCCGGTTATATTTCTAACCGTTGCCGATGATGAAGTGAACGTGGTAATGGGACTGGATATAGGGGCAGATGATTATATTACCAAGCCATTTCGTATACGTGAATTAAGTGCACGGATTAAAACCGTGCTCAGGCGTTATCAAAAAAATAACACGCAGGAGAAGGATTCTGTCCACCTTGATTCGCTGGAGGTATTTCCGTTAGAAGGAAAAGTATATAAAGCAAATATAGAACTTGCATTAACCGCACTGGAATATAGGCTGTTGATGATTTTTATCAACCACCGCGGGCAGATATTGTCTCGGGAGCAGCTGCTGGAACAGATATGGGATGTGGCTGGCGAGTTTGTCAACGATAATACGCTTACGGTGTATATTAAACGGCTTCGAAAGAAAATTGAAGATAATCCGCAGCAGCCGGCAATCATAGAAACAGTCAGAGGGCTGGGATACAGAATGGCGGCAGAAGATGTTACGAAATAAAGAAATCTGTTTTTTTCTCACTTCCACGGTATTGATTTTAGGAATCGGCATGCTATTAGGATATATGCATTCTCCTGTCACAGCTGTCTATATTGTGATTGTGGGCGGGAGCCTGGCGAGTTGCTATATGGTATGGATGGCCTGGCGCTATCAGCGGATTATCCAGTTATCCGGTTATTTACGAAAAATTATTGCAGGAGATACCGCGCTCGATGTCCGGGATAATAGAGAAGGGGACCTCAGTATATTAAAAAATGAAATCTATAAAATGACCCGGATGCTATCTGAACAGCAGGAAGGGCTGCAGAAGGATAAAGAAAAACTCACGGATGCAATCTCCGATATTTCTCATCAAATCAAAACGCCGCTGACTTCGATGACCGTAATGGCTGATTTATTAAGCAATCCGAATATCGAGACGGAAAAGCGGCATGAATTTACATATCATATTCGCAGGCAATTAGAACGGATGGAATGGCTTGTATCCTCGTTATTAAAGCTTTCCAAAATCGATGCGGGAACTACTTTATTCAGCAAGGAAAAGGTTGAAGTGGACCAGCTTATACAAGAAGTTGTTGCACCAATGGAGATTCCTGTGGAGCTGAAGGAGATAGAGCTGGAGATAGAAGAAAAGCCGGGGGTGACTTTTATAGGCGATAAAAATTGGACGAAAGAGGCTTGTATTAATATTTTAAAGAATGCAATAGAACACACCCCGCATGGCGGAAAAGTCTCCATCTCTTATGAGGAAAATGCTATTTTTACAGAAATACGAATTAATGATAATGGCAAAGGTATCGAGAAAGCAGAGCTTCCACATATTTTTAAACGTTTTTATAAAGGAAGTCAGGCGGCTGATGGCAGTGTTGGTATTGGTTTGGCGATGGCTTATTCGATTGTTGCTAATCAGCAGGGAGATATTGAAGTAATAAGTGAATCTGGAAAAGGAACCACTTTTTTAATTAAATTCTATCAGGGAGAAGCAGCTCGCTAAATGAAGTTCCACTTTATCAGCAGGTTATGTCATCATAAGTGACAATATTGTCACTGTTATTGTCACCATCCCGTCACCTTAGACAGGTAAAGTAGGGAACAAAGGAAAATAAGGAGGAAATTGTAGTGGAATTAATGCGGGTTGAAAATTTGTCTAAAGTGTACGGAAAAGGTGACACGGCAGTAAAAGCATTGGATAATGTATCATTTTCCGTGGAGCAGGGGGAGTTTGTAGCAATTATTGGACCGTCTGGTTCCGGGAAATCGACACTGCTTCATTTGCTGGGTGGTGTGGACCGGCCGACGGATGGCAAGGTATTTATAGAGAATACAGATATCTATGAATTAAATGAAACACAGTTAGCTGTTTTTCGCAGGAGACAGATTGGCTTAATTTATCAGTTTTACAATCTCCTGCCGATTTTAACTGTTGAGGAAAACATTACGTTGCCAATGCTGTTAGATTCTCATCAGGTGGAAAAAAAGCACTTTAAGGAATTGATAGAGATTCTTGGGCTTAAAGACCGATTAGATTATTTACCGAATCAGCTATCTGGGGGCCAGCAGCAGCGTGTATCCATTGGCAGAGCTCTAATCAGTAATCCGTCTATTATTCTTGCGGATGAGCCGACGGGGAATTTAGACAGTAAGAATAGTAAAGAAATCATTGATTTATTAAAACTATTTAATAAATCATATCACCAGACATTGGTCGTCATTACCCATGATGAACGAATTGCCCTTCAGGCTGATCGGATTATTTCCATTGAGGATGGTGTGATCGCCAAGGACGAGGTGATTCGCAAATGAATATTGTCAATAAAGTTACGTTAAGGCATTTAAAAGAAAATAAACGAAGAACGCTTATTACTATCATTGGTGTCATTATTTCTGTTGCGATGATTACAGGAGTAGCTTCCCTGGGAATTTCTTTTATAGATATGCAGCAGCGGGATGCGATTGCTAATGAAGGAAATTGGCATTACAGCATGGATCAGCTCAATTCAGAGCAGCTGGAAAAAATTCAAACCGATGCCAATACAGGTTCTGTCGGTGTGATGAAGGAATATGGGTATGCACCGTTGAATGACCAATTATTGAAAAGATACCTGTATGTCCGGGGCATGGATGAAACGGCTATGGAGCAGATGCAAGTGAATCTGACGAAAGGCCGGCTCCCGGCAAGTGAAAAGGAGGTAGTAATCTCTGAGGAATTAAAGAGACAGGATTTTGATTACCAAATTGGAGATACGATTGAGTTAGACATAGGAGAAAGACGTTATACAGGAACGGAAGGTATGGAAAATCGTGCGTTAGATCAAAATGATTCCCTTTTGGTTATTGAAGGGCAATTAGATGAAGAATTACGTGAGCAAACCGAATACAGCTTTACCATTGTTGGTGAAATCGAAGAACCGATATGGGACGAGCCGTGGTCTCCAGGATATACCGTGTTAGCTTATACGGATGCACAAGCGTCATCTGTGGTGGACCGTGCTTTTGTAAAAGTGAATGATTTAGGGATAACCCTTTTCGATGATGTAGATTTGCTGGCGCAAGAATTGGATGTAGCGGATGATGCGTATAATTTTAACACGACTTTATTGAATACGTACCTTGTTTCCTTGAACAGCGGGACGGTTTCTACTTTATCCGGATTATTAACGGTTATTATGCTGATTATCGTAATTGGTTCAATGGCTTTAATTTATAATGCATTTGCTATCTCTGTATCAGAAAGATCACGGTATTTAGGGATGCTTGCGAGCGTTGGAGCAACGAAACGGCAAAAAAGAAATTCCGTATTATTTGAAGGGCTCTTAATCGGATTGATCAGTATTCCTATTGGAATTGGAGCGGGTTTTGCCGGCATTGGCATCACGCTGCATTATGTGAATCAGATTTTACAAAATGTAGGGCTTGAGACAGATTTCCGGCTGGTTGTTACTCTTCCTTTAATCGGGATAGCTGTCGGAGTTTCTATGATGACCATTTTAATTTCTGCATGGATACCTGCAGTCAGAGCATCTAAAGTAACGGCAATTGATGCTATCCGTCAGGCAAAGGATGTCAAATTAACGAAAAAGAAAGTGAAAACAAACCGTATCGTCCGTAAACTCTTTGGCTATGAAGCGGAAATTGCTTTGAAGAATTTAAAGAGACATAAGAAACGTTACCAGGTGACTGTTTTTTCACTCATGATCAGCGTTATTCTGTTCTTAACTGTAGGGTTCTATACCAATTCGCTGACAAAATCATATGAAGTACTGTCGGAGGAACTGGAATATGATATTTCCATTAGCGGCACGGGAGAAATAGATGATTCCAATCCTTTGTGGGAAATCTATCAAGACATACAAGATTTAGATAGTGTGGAGGAAAGTTTCATTTACAAAACAGCCCAGCTTCAGGCGTATTTTCCAGAGCAAATGGCTGGAGAGAACTATGAAAATAGGGATGGAACTCCTGAAACAGCAGAAGGTCTCCCGTATTACCTGGAATTAGTGGGCTTATCTGATGAGGATTGGGAACAATATCTAGCCGATAATGATATAACAGATAGGACAGAAAGTGATTTTCGCGGTGTTTTAGTAAACCATGTCACCTATAATGATGGCACGCAATACATCGAAACAGATATGTTAAAAGTGGATACGGGTGATATGCTGCCGCTTCAAGTGAACAGCTACAATGAAGAAAGAGACGATTGGAACTTCGAACAGGGAGAAGACATCGAGCTGCTTGGTCTGACGAATCAATATCCCGTTGGAAATTCCTATGCCGATTCGAACACTATTTATCTTATTGTACCGGAGCAAGTGCTTGAGAATACAATGGAATCATTTCCAAATGAAAGAACAAGTTTATCCGAGATATATGTCACCTCTGATGATCCGGACCAGGCGCAAGAGGATATAGAAGCGCTGGGGATTGCGGATGAGGTATCTATTTACAATCAGTATGAAGTCAGGCAGGATAATGAACAATTCGCACGGGTGCTGTCTATTTTTGTTTACGGTTTTATCATCCTGATTACATTGATTTCCGTTGCTAATATCTTTAATACCATTTCAACAAGTATTGCTCTGCGGAGAAGAGAGTTTGCAACGATGAAATCGATTGGCATGACGCCAAAAGCTTTTCGTAAAATGATTTATTTTGAGAGCCTGTTTTATGGAATAAAATCCTTGCTCTATGGGCTGCCAATCAGTTTCGTGGTAATGTATATTATTTACTGGCAGACACAATACGCCTTTGATTACAGCTTCAACATTCCATGGATGTATATTGGCATTGCGATTCTATCTGTATTCCTGATTGTTGGAGCAGCCATGCTATACTCGATGTCGAAATTGAAGAAGGATAGTATTTTGGAGACGTTAAGACAGGAAAATATTTAGAGCAACATAACAAGCTATCTCGGGTGGGAATATCTGAGATAGCTTGTTTTTTTGTTATTTAGAATGCTGGGCTTTAAAATTATCATAACGTGGCTGTTCGTGCTAATAGTGAAAAAGATCCATAGATGAACATGTTTCGAATAGGAGAAGCAGCGAAACAAACAACGCTATCCGTTTAAATATAAAACTCCATATGAGGCTTTTCCTGCTTATAATAATTCATTCTGTCCTGTAACGTGCCAGTATGAAATTCAAACTTATGACCATCAGGGTCTGTAAAATAGATCGATTTCTTATCTTTTTCATCCCTGGGACGGCCCGTTAACATATTTACGTCTAATTCCTCTAATTTGTTATATATGCTGTCAAAATCAGCTTCTTCAATGGAAAAAGCAATATGTGTATAGGATTGGCTTATTTCATTCCGGGGTATGTCCTTCTCCAAATTAAGAGCCAGCCACATGCCATTTAAATCAAAATAAGCTGTGCTTCTTCCCTTGACCAGTAATTTAGCATCAAACACATTCTGGTAAAAACGTATGGATTCTTCTAAATCAGAAACAGAAAATAAAAAATGATTTACTCCCTTTATAAACAACTTTATCACCTCAATATGATTAGTTTCATTTTTTCTAAGAACAACAATAAATAGCTGCATCAAAAGCATCTTCCGGAGTATAGATGATTTCATTTCTTATTTCGTAAGGTATATCATGGTTTTCTAACAATTCCGTAGCATTGCTGTTTGTCTTTTCTCCCCACTCGGTGTATTCGCCGGTATATTCTTTTTGACAAGCGGATAAGGCTGCCAAAAGAAAAAAATCACAAAGTATAAATACTAGAACCTTCTTCAAAATCTTTCTCTCCTTTAAATGATTTAATCAACTTCGTTTATATTCATTCTTTAACTCTACCAAAAAGTTTTCTTACGTTAAAGAGCCCACTCTATTAATGCAAAAGCACATGTTAATTTCCGATGTACGCGTATTTACGAAAAATCATTTCCGTTCCATCCTAAGGAAAAGAAAATTTTGTATATTTTAAAAAAAATTATTGTTTTTCTTCTGTATTAAGAATATAATACATTTAAATATGTGTCTTAGTGTATTAATACAGTATGACAAAAATACATCATTAGAACGAGGTGAGGGGTTATATTCAAGTAGTAGCTTGGATAGTTACTTTATTATAATTGTAATATTTATACTTAAAAAGAATTTATTGTTAGAAGTTGTTGAGGGGGTTAGTTATGAATTTTATGAAACGGGCTTTTTTAGAGATTACTAGAAAAAAAGGAAAGTCTTTAATTTTACTTGCAGTTATTTTTATTTTAGGAAATTTGATTTCTGGAGCTATTGCGATTCAGCAGGCAACCGGCAATGTAGAGACCACCATTAAAGAGAGACTGGGTACTGCAGCAACGGTTGACATGGATTATAAAGCATGGGAGTCCATGTCTGAGGAAGAACTGGAAACCTTGGAGATGGAAGAGCTGGGCGTTGATCTGATTAAGCAGATTGGCGAGCTTCCTTATGTGAAATACTATGATTACAGCATGACCACCTGGATGGGGTCAGAGAGTATAGAACCTTATCAAGAAGAACTGGAAGAGGATGTTATGTATGGGGATGAAGATAATATCCCTTTTAGCCTGAAAGGGATCAATTACGCTCCAGTTATTGATTTTGAAGAAGGAAAAGGGGAGTTAGCAGACGGACGGGTGTTTACAGAGGAAGAGATTGAGAATGGCACGTCCGTGGCAATCATTTCTCAAAAACTGGCAGAGCAAAATAATTTAGAGGTAGGAGATACATTTACATTATTAAGTGCTGTGTATGATTACTCGGAAGAGACGGGTGAAGAGACCGTATTGGATTCCAGAGATATTGTTTTAGAAGTGATTGGATTATTCGATCCGCAATCTGGAAAGGAAGAGACAGAGAGTAAAGAGGAAGATAGCGATATGTTCCTGATGGAGGATATCGACTATCAGAATACCGTATATGTTCCTAATGCCATTATATCTGCCGAAGAACAGTATTACTGGGAGGTATATGCTGAAGACGATCCGGAAATTGCTGAAATGCTGGAAGAAGAGTCGATGGAATACTATACGCCAATCTATTACTTAAATAATCCAGAGGACATAGAGCCATTTGAAGAAGAGGTGGCGCCGTTATTGCCGGAGCTTTATACGGTAATTAGCGCAAGTGACCAATATGATGATATTTCAGGACCGATGGAATCCATGTCCACGCTGTCAAAATATGTTTTATTAGTGGCTGTGATTGCGACCGTACTCATTACTGGATTAGTCGTTTTACTATTTTTGCGGGACCGCAAGCGTGAATTAGGGATTTACTTATCCTTAGGTGAGAAGCGGGGTAAGGTTGTCGGACAGATTTTAATTGAAGTAATCGTCGTTGCCTTTGTTGGTATTACATTATCATTATTTACTGGAAATCTCTTAGCAGGGCAAGTATCAGATACGATGATGAAAGCAGATGATACGCAAGAAGAAAGCTATGAAGGTGTTATTTATTATGAAGGGATAGAAACCAATTTGACGGCAGAAGATGTGATAGATTCATATGAGGTCAGTCTTAATTCCAGCTATGTGCTCGGTTTTTATGGAATCGGTCTGTTAACGATTTTGATTTCAACGATTATCCCGCTGATTTATATTGTCCGGTTGAATCCAAAGAAAATACTGATGTGATGGTGAGGTGAGAAGATGATATTAGAAGCAAAGGATTTAAATTATTATTATCAGGACGGCGAACAGCGCCGTTATATTTTAAAGGATACATCTATCTCTTTTGAGAAGGGAAAGTTTTATACGATTTTAGGGCAGTCCGGCTCAGGAAAGACAACCTTGTTATCCTTGCTCAGTGCGTTGGATTCACCGCATAGCGGAGAAGTGTTATTTAACGAGGAGAATATTAAGAAAATTGGATATGAAAAATACCGTCGTAATAATGTGGGGATTATTTTTCAAAGCTATAATTTAATTCCGACTTTTACAGCTATTGAAAACGTACTGGTCCCGATGTCAATCACGGAAAATGAAATTCCGGATGATACCAAAACCGTAGCGTATAATTTGCTGGATTATATCGGGATTGTAAAAAATAAAGCAGACCGTCTGGTTAATCAGATGTCCGGGGGAGAGCAGCAGCGTGTTGCCATTGCCCGTGCGCTGGCAACGAACGTGGAATTAATTCTTGCCGATGAACCTACTGGAAATCTTGATGAAGAGATGGAGCAGGAAATCATTGATATCTTTAAAAAATTGGCACATGAGCATGGAAAATGTGTCATTGTGGTAACTCACTCCAATGAAATTGCCGAACAGTCTGATCAGGCTTTCCAATTGAGGAAGGGTGTTCTGTCTTCCTATGAGTGATTTTTTATCCAAGTTTAATAAAGATAAATATGATGATCTGGTAAATGAAAAAGAAGACAAGGAAATAAAGAGCAGTGACAATAAGAAAGAACAGAAACAGGAAGAAAAAGTACCGCAGCAGAAGCACGAGGAACAGGCTTCTGCTGTGGAAAAGGAAGAGCCCGTATATAAAAAGCATGAGCCCGTCCCTGCTTCTTCCTCTCTTTCCTCCAGAAGCGGCCGCCGTCAAGATGCAGAAGAAGAAGTGGAAATTGACTTAGATTACCGGAGGAAGAAAAAACGCCGGATGTGGCTGCTTATTTCTGGAGCCGTTTTGGCTTGTATCCTGATTTTCTTCATTTATTATCTGCTTGTTCATGTGAAGGTAGAAAATTTTGAGGGTCAGCCTGTGGCAGATGTGCGGGCCTGGGCTGAGGAGAACGATGTGGAAATCGAATTAGAACAGGAATACAGCATGGAGCATGATGCGAACCATGTTATTTCACAAAGTGTTTCTGAAGGGGACAAGATTAAAAAAGGAAAAACGCTGCAATTAACCAGCAGTTTAGGTGCTGATCCAGAAGAAGTTATTCCGCTGGTTGATTTTTCAGAGATGTCCCAAGAAGAAGCACAAATCTGGATTGAAGAAAATAAAGCAGAAAACCTGCAGCTGGTCACAGAATATAGTGATGATATCGAAGCGGGGGGCTTTATTCAGTTTTCCATCAAGGATAGCAGTATTGATGAATCGGAATACAAACGGAAGGATAGTGCTGCTGTCTATTATTCAAGAGGGGAAGAAGTTTTCGAAAAGAATATTACTATCCCTGATTTTACCGGAGCTGCCAAAGAAGAAGTGGAAAAATGGGCAGAGACCAATGAAATTGAGATGACCTATGAAGAGGCTGATTCGGACAGCGTCGAAGAAGGAAATATTATCAGTCAAAGTGAACCGGCGGATGAGAAAATCGCGAAAAGAGACGAGATGGAAGTGGTTGTATCAGCCGGTAAAGCAGTGGTCGTTCCGAATTTTGGAGGGGTAACTGCGGAAGAAGCAGCGATGAATTATCCAGATTTAAATGTCACCGTAAAACATGCTTTTCATGCAGACGTTGCCTATGGAACGCTGATTTCACAATCTGTTGAAGCAGATACAAAGCTGACAAATAAAGATGACAAGGATGTTACCGTAACGTACTCTCAGGGCAGACCATATTTGCATGATTTCCGAGGACAGACAGAAGGGGATTTGCCAAGACTGTTTTATGAGGAATATCAATCAAAGGGTGCGGACATCAACTATATTGTAAAGTATGTTGATTCCCCGGAAGTAAAGGGAACCGTCGTGGATATGGGGGTATTTAATGAATTTGTGCCCATGACGTATACGGTGGAGGTCCGAATTAGCAATAATGCTTCTGCACCGCCAAATCCGCCGGCATTTGATGAAGGACCGGAAGATATTTATCCGGAGCCCGGAGCAGGCGGAGCTGATGGACTGGAAGAACTTGAACCAGAGCTTGGTGCAGATGAGTCTCCGGATTCATTGGAGGAAACGGAAGAGTAATAAACACAAATAAATATGATATCGAAACAGGAGTAATTTCCAATTGTCATGGAACTACTCCTGTTTTTTGAAAGTAAAATATTCCGATATAGCATTGGAAACTTCCAGTTCTTAATTTAACTGCAGCAGCGCTTCTTCTGAAACATCCTCTTCTCTTACCTCTGTCCAGCCTTTTCCATAGCTGCCCGATGCATCAATGCGCAGAAAAGCACCTGGCCGGAGCTCTCTATCGATTACTTTTGTGATTTGCTGTTCTTTGCCATCCGCGTTATACCCTGAAAAGACATACTTGTAATTGCCGGTCCACAGCTTTTCGTAATTATCATCAGCTGTTTCTGCATAATAGGTTTCTACCGGATGCTGTAACAACCAGTCTGTTAATGGAATGATGCCGGCTGTCGTCTTTTGGATGGCAACAGCGGCGAGGGTGAAGAGAATGAGTATTCCAATCAATACTTTGTACTGCTTTTTTCATATCATGACACTCCTTTTTTACGTGCTTTATTCTAATCTTTATTGTAAAGAAGGAGGCAGATTGAAAAAATCGCTTTCTCTTACAATTAGCTTACAGAATTGTAAGGTGAAAATGCTTTCTCTATTTTTGTGGTTCCATCCAATCTGTGCCATAATTAGTTAAAAACGGGGAGGGGGGATACGGATGCAAACCATTATGATTGTAGAAGATGACCCGAAGATTGCAAAGCATCTGCAGGATTATATTGAAAAATATGGTTATCGGGTGTCTTTTATCATGGATTTTGAACGGATCATGGAAGTATTTCAAGAGGAAAAGCCTGACTTAGTGCTTCTGGATATTAATTTACCAAGCTATGATGGTTTTTATTGGTGCAGGCAAATTCGCCAGCTGTCTACCTGTCCGGTCATTTTTATTTCTGCCCGCACAGGAGAGATGGACCAGGTAATGGCGCTGGAAAACGGAGGCGATGATTTTATCACAAAACCGTTCAGTGCGGAAATCGTGATGGCAAAAATACGCAGTCAGCTGCGCCGGGCATATGGAGCGTATGCTCAGGACGCAAAGGAGCGTTTCTTAGAGGTGGAAGGGTTAAAGCTTTCCCCGGAACGGCTGGAATTAACCTTCGCCGGAGAGGATACGTTTTTATCAAAAAAAGAAGCGGATATTATGGAAACCTTAATGAATCGTTATCCGCGTGTTGCCGGCAGGGAAGATTTGCTGGAGAAGCTTTGGGACGACCAGACCTATGTGGATGAAAACACATTGAACGTCAATATAACAAGAGTGCGGAAAAAGCTGCAGTCTGTCGGGATTGCAGATGGAGTGGAGACGGTTAGAGGAGTCGGCTACCGCTTAAAAAGCCTGTTGAAAGAAGAATAATGTAAATGGGGAGGATTCCTATGCAATTTAAATCCGTTGTGGAAGCAGATTTGATTTCATGCAGTAAATTATTTTTAACCGTTTTTAATGGGGAACCATGGAATGATAAATGGACGTTAGAAAAAGCCAAACAGTATCTGGCAGATTTTTACCGGACTCCTGGATTTTTTGGTGTGTCAGCGATAGAAAATGAAGAGATTATTGGATTTATTTTTGGGACACGCCGGGCTTGGTGGAATGGCGATGAGTTTTTTATCAATGAAATGTGTGTAGATACGGACAGACAAAATAAAGGAATAGGGAAGGAGCTCCTTACTCATTTGGAGAAAGTGATAGATTCAAATGAAATTACTGCTATTTCTCTTTTGACGGACCGGGGAATACCGGCAGAAGCATTTTATAAAAGAAATGGCTTTAAAGAAATAGAAAGGCTTGTTTTTCTCAGTCGTGAAGTTTGAAGCAGATGTTTACCATGCGTGTTCAAAAAGTCATTTTCATTGGGCATTTTGAACATCCTCTTAAAGGAGGTTGAAAATGAAGTTATTTTTAAAGGAACATGCTTTATTGATTTTACTTAATATCGTGCAGTTTACGGCTATCCTGCTTATTTACTGGCTGGATGGCTACCGGAATTTACTGCCGGCATTGTACGCGATTTTTATTGGATTCTTTTTTCTTGTCTGCTATCTTTTTTATCAGTATTTCAGCCGCCGGACATTTTATCACCGTTTAAGCCATCCGATGGAAACCTTAGATGAATCCTTGCAGAAAAGCAGTCCGCATCCTGTTTCCGAAGCAATGAACGATTTGTTGCGAAGTCAGTATAAACAGTATCAGCAGCAGATCAATACCATTGAAAAGGAAAGGGAGGAGCATCTTAAGCTGATGGATCAGTGGGTGCATCAAATGAAAACACCTATCTCTGTCATTGAGCTTACCGCACAGAATCTGGATGAGCCAGACTCCTCCAGTATTCGAGAGGAAACGGAGCGGATGAAATCGGGATTAAATACAATTCTTTATATGGCAAGGCTGCGGACAATTGAGCAGGATTTTCATATCAAGCCGATACATTTGAAATCATTGGTCCATGAGGTAAACGGTGAAAACAAACGATTCTACATACGCAATAAGGTTTATCCTAAAGTGGAAGAACGAACGGAAGGGTTGACAGTACAGTCAGATGAAAAGTGGCTTTACTTTATCCTGACCCAGCTTGTTTTAAATGCTGTAAAGTACTCCGCAGACAAAAGCAATTCCATTCTTATCTCTATTTATGAAAGGGAGAAAGAAGCTGTGTTGGAAGTGAAGGATTTTGGTGTCGGGATTCCGGAAGCGGATAAGAGACGTATTTTTGATGCTTTTTATACTGGTGAGAACGGCAGGAAATTTAGAGAATCTACCGGAATGGGATTGTATTTAATCAAAGAATCCGTGGAGTATCTCCATCATCGGATTGAATTTGAGTCAAGGGTGGGAGAGGGCACCACGTTCCGGATTCTTTTTTCGGAAACGCAAAAGCGATGAATATAAAGTAAAATAGTATATAAAAGAAATGACATCTGCCGCAATGATGCTGCTGTGGCAGATGTCATGCTATGTGTTAGGATCGTAATCCATCCTCTACGCGTTCGCCAAGCTGAGGAGAAGCAAGCGAAAAATACTCTATTGCCTTTGCCTGCAAGTCTCGCCGTACTCCTGTCAGTCCAGTAACCAGATTCGAGACAAGCTGCGTTTTTCCTGTTTGCGATAAAGATTGATAGTATTCCCCTGCCTGGGTAAAATCATCCTGCTTTACAATATCCGAGCGTATGAGCTCGCCTTCCACATACCTGCCTTCTCCGCTCGTCTGTAAATTGCTTGGCTTCCAATGCTTCTGATCATTTACCGGCACATCTCGGAACCGCGGTCCGATACGATAGCGCTGCGAATCCCAATATACATTCGCCCGCCCTTGTACGATTTTATCATCGGACAATTCTGCTCCGTCCAGCAAGTTTGACGGGGAGAACGCAAGCTTTTCCACCTGCTCCATATAATCGTCTGGATTGCGATTAAGCACCATCTTTCCGACAGGGTGAAAAGGAAACATCTTTGGATCCCATACTTTCGTATCATCAAGCGGATCGAACGGAAGCTGCCCCGCATCTTTAGGATTCATCATTTGTACATACAGTCCGTATTCTACTAAGCTCCCGTCTGCAATCGTGTTGTAGAGATCTTCTCCGGAATAATCCGGATTGGCCGCTGCAATTTTATCTGCCTCGCTGCTTGTAATGAATTGTACACCCTCAAATGGAATCCACTGGTATTTAATATAATGCCGTTTTCCTTCTGCGTTTCGCCACACGTACGTACTGACGCTGTTAGCGGGGATTCGCCGAAAACTTTTAGCTGTGCCCTGGTTAGAAAAGAGACGGACGATAAAATGGGTGGACTCCGGGTGCCTGGCGACAAATTCCCAAAGCGAATTCGGATCCATCAGGTTGTTCTTAGGTGATGGGGAAAGAGCTTTGATACTTTCTGGGAAACGCATCGGATCACGCAATAAAAAGACGGGGATATCATTACAAATAAGGTCAAAAATCCCGTCGTCTGTATAGAACTTCGTTGAAAATCCACGTATGTTTCGCGAGGTATCCGGGGTGCCTTTATTGCTCGCTCCAAGTGAAAAACGAACCGCGACAGGAACGGTTTGGCCAGCATGCTGAAGAAAAGGAAGCTTTGTGTATTTACTCATGCTGTTCAGTGTTTCGAAATACCCAAATGCACCATACCCTTTCACATGTAAAGGACGTTCGATAATCTTCTCGTGAATGAAGGTTTCCAGTGTTTCATGCAAAATGTTATCCTGTTCCAATATCGGACCATCTTTACCAACCGTTTGGGAGTGCATCGGGCCGGAAGTGTTGGATGAGTTATGTTGGCGTGTCGCGTGCTTGTTATCTGCTGCTTCTGTTTTTGGAACAGGATGACGTTTTCCTTGTTGCGGATTATGATTGTTATCGCTCATTAGTTCCTCCTTGTGAAAATATAATCTACCTTAATAATGTTATGAATATTGCTTGTTTCAATATGCATTATTAGTAAAAAAATAATCAGAAGATTGGGAAATCAAAAGGTAAAAAATAGATTTTGGTAATTGAAAAGACGAATTAAGATGATGCACGGAGGAAAATCTCTTTAAAACAATAGATACTTATCTTACAATGCTGTAAGGTAATTGAAAGAAATTTCGATAGTTTCTTCCTTAAGAGCAGCGATATACTATGGTTAAATGAAATGATAAGGAAGGAAGGATTTATATGTTGAAAGTAAGACAAGTCAGTAAAGTTTATGAAGGCAAAGTCTCCTACCGTGCTTTGTCAGATATTGATTTGACCGTAGAGGATAATGAATTTGTAGGAATTATGGGGCCGTCTGGAAGCGGTAAGACAACGTTGTTAAATATGATTGCTACGATTGACGAACCGACGACAGGGGAAATCTTAATTAACGGGAAGGACCCGCATCGTCTCAAAAAAGAAAAGCTTGCTCAATTCCGCAGACGGGAATTAGGGTTTGTCTTTCAGGATTTTAACCTGCTCCACACACTGACCGTGGAAGAGAATATGGTGCTGCCGTTAACTCTTGATGGCAAAAAGGTAAGTGAAATGAAGAAAAAGGCAAAGGAAATTGCTGCGAAGCTGGGGATAACGGAAATCATGAATAAACGAACCTATGAAATTTCCGGCGGGCAGGCGCAGAGGGCAGCTGTTGCCCGGGCAATGATTCATACGCCAAAGCTGCTCTTGGCAGATGAACCGACGGGAAACCTGGATTCCAAGTCCTCTAAAGATGTGATGGAATTGCTGGAATCCATTAATGAAAAGGAAAAGACAACAATGCTTTTGGTTACGCATGATCCGCAGGCTGCGAGTTATTGTAATCGTGTGGTATTTATCCGGGACGGAAAGTTTTATTCCGAAATTCACCGCGGCGATAACCGGCAGGCGTTTTTCCAAAAGATTATCGACACACTCTCATTAATGGGAGGGGATTCCAATGACTTTTCGTCAGTTCGCGTTTAATAATGTCGTCCGGAATAAACGGCTTTATGCTGCGTATTTTCTAACCAGCCTTTTTACCGTGATGGTTTTCTTTACCTTTTCTATTTTTGCTTCTCATCCGCAGCTGACAGGAAATAATATGGATTCCTATGTCAGCTTTGGAATGAATGTTGCCGCAGGGATTATCTATGTATTTTCTTTTTTCTTTGTGCTTTACTCGATGAGTTCTTTCCTGCAATCAAGGAAAAGAGAATTCGGCTTATTGATGATTCAAGGAATGAGCATGAAACAAATCCGCTCGATGGTTTTCCTGGAAAATATGTTTATCGGTTTGCTGGCTACGATTGGCGGTATTGGATTAGGACTGGTTTTTTCTAAAGGTATCTTATTGATTGCTGAAAATGTACTCATTATTGATAATGAACTGCCATTTTATTTTCCAACACAGCCTATTTTGATTACCTTTGGCTGCTTTATGGTGCTATTTTTCCTGATTTCTTTATTTGTATCATATATTTTACGAAGCCGGAAATTGATTGATTTAATCAAGGGCGATAAAAAGTCAAAAGGGGAGCCGAAAGCAAACTTATTTTTAACCATTCTGGCAGTGCTTTTGCTCGGAACAGGATATGTGGTTGCTGTAACAGTCGATGGATTAAAGGTGATTGCCGCACTGGTTCCAGTTGTTATTGTCGTGATTATTGGCACCTATCTTCTGTTCACCCAATTAAGTGTATTTATCATCCGGCGGTTAAAAAAGAAAGAGAATGTATTCTGGTATAAAACAAATATGATTCTTTTATCCGATCTATCGTTTAGGATGAAGGACAATGCAAGATCATTTTTCTTAGTAGCGATTATTTCAACCGTCGCTTTTAGTGCGATTGGATCGCTGTATGGGTTTCAATCGTATATCACTGCAGGAATCAAGCAGATGAACCAAACTACGATTTCTTATCAGGACTATGATACAGGAAATGAGGAAGCGAATGTTTCGTATATTGATGAAACGCTGCGGGAAGCAAATGTTGACGTGGATAAAGAGCAGGTAACGCTCCATTATTATGAGCTGCCTGATGAATCGCAGGTTATGGTTACAAAGGAGTCAGATTATAACCGAATTGCGGAATTAAGTGATAATGAAACGGTTCAGATAGAAGACGGTGCTCCGGCTTTGATGGGACCTGAAGTTATTTTTCTTAATATCGGCGGGGATAATTCGAATAAAGAGGAAGCGGAAATATTAAAGGATGCGGAGCTGGAGCTGGGAAACACTGTTTTAGAGCCAGTACAGCTGGTAGAATCTAGTATACTGCCTGCTACCCAAAAATATTATGTTGTTTCCGATCATGATTTCGAGAGCCTGCCTGAGCCTGCTATGGAGGAAAACTACTATGCTTGGCAGGAGACAGAGGATAAAGAAATTCCTTTAGGCGTAGCAGAAAAATTAGATGATGCGTTATCTACAGAGGGAATCCGGATTGGTGAGTATGAAGAATATGTTATCAATAAAATGTATGGACCCATCCTGTTCGTCGGCTTATTTATCGGAATTGTCTTTTTCGTATCAGCTGGAAGCTTTCTTTATTTCCGACTCTACTCGGATTTAGATGAAGATAAAAAGAAATTCCAGGCAATCACGAAAATGGGATTAACGGAAAAAGAATTAAAGAAAGTATTGAACAGACAAACCGCGCTTCTTTTCTTTGCACCGATTGCTGTTGCGCTGGTTCATGGAGCTGTCGCATTAACGGCGCTTTCCAATATGTTCTTCTACAGTCTGGTAAAGGAATCGGCAATGGTACTCGGGATGTTTTTAGCTATTCAAATCGTGTATTTCTTTATTGTTCGTTTCTACTATATCCGGCAGGTGAAGCAGGCCTTGCGATAATGACATGTTTCAAAATAAAAGACTGCATACAACAGGAAGCTTGGGCGCTTCTGCTGTATGCAGTTTTTTACACACTTTCATGTTTAGACGGATATGATACGGAGGTATTCCAGAAATCATTTATTATTTCTGCAAGCTCTTTCGGATTATCTGTGTTAGCTTCATGTCCGGCTTTCCTGATTATTTTTAAGCTTGCACCATTTATCAGGCTGCTTAGCTGTTCCGCAGCTTTTTTATTGGGCTTATCTTTTTCCCCGCACAGAATAAGCGTTGGACATGATATATCTGCTAATTCCCTGCTGAAATCTAATTGCTTCATGGATGTAGTTAATTGAATCACATCCTTTTTAGGCAGCCCCATTTTTTGAAAAACCGGGCTGGGGAGCATCCGAAAAACGACATTTTGAAGTGAGAGAAGAAAGCGGGGCATTTTATACTGTGCATTTATTAAAATAAGAGATTGGACCTTCTCCGGGCGATCGATTGCATAATTTAAAGAAAGGATGGCCCCTAAGGAAAGACCGCACAGGTGAACCGGGCCCTTAAGACGTTCACAATAATCGTAAAAACGCTGGTATAGATGATGATAATCGACTTTCCCTTCTTCAAGAGATAGAAATAGGTCAGGAGAAGCTATTTGGTGAGAGCCTGTTTCTATATAATCAATAATTCTTTGCCAGCTGGCAGCATTTTGACCAAGACCATGGACGAATATACAGTTCATGTTTTTATCACCCTTCTAATGATTTTGATTATTAGTATACAGCATATTGAATCAAGTCAGGGTTACATTGTAAAATAAGTTATGTTTACTAGAAAAAAGAGATGGATTAGAAGGGGGATTTATATGCATATTGCTGTGTATTGCGGGGCAAGTCTTGGTACAGATCCAGCCTATCAGAAAGCGGCTAAGCGGGTTGGAAAGTGGATTGCTGAAAAGAAGCACACGTTGGTTTACGGCGGCGGAAAAGCTGGTTTAATGGGTGTCGTTGCGGATGAGGTATTGGCGAACAAAGGAGAAGCGATTGGAGTTATTCCTGACTTCTTAGTGGAAAGAGAGCTAAGTCATCCAAAGTTAACGACATTAGAAATTGTTGATTCAATGACTGTACGAAAGAATAAAATGATATCATTGGGTGATTGCTACATAGCCCTTCCAGGCGGGCCGGGAACGCTGGAAGAAATAGCTGAAGTGATATCCTGGTCAAGAGTGGGGCAGAATAATAACCCGTGCATTCTCTTTAACCAGAATGGGTATTATGACAGTTTAGCAAGGGTTTACGATGAAATGGTGGAAAACGGCTTTTTATCCATGCAGGACAGAGAACGCATTTTATTCTCTGATTCTCTGGAAGAAATTGAAGCGTTTATTTCCAGTTACGTACCGCCTGAAATACGACAATATACGTAAAATGTATCGTGCGATTAATTAGACGTGTTAGAAAAAAACATAGAAAAGCTGTCATTACAGCATTTCTATGTTTTTAATGTATAAAATAGCGGCTTTATGTTACGTGGGAAAGTCTATCGACGAATGTTAAGATGAAAAAGAATGTTTTTGTTCGTGTTTTATTGACAAATAGGAGGTGCATTAGTAATATAATGATGTGAACTTAATAGAAATGCGTATAATTTCGGGGATATGGCCCAGAGTTTCTACCAGACTGCCGTAAATGGTCTGACTACGCAGCGGAAATAATTTTATTTTAGATTATTATCTGCTGTTCCTATGGAAACTCTTAATTTGATTAAGAGTTTTTTTAATAAGCACTGTTTACAAAACATGATCGTGCTGAATACATAGCATTTTTGGAACTTTTCTATCTAAGGGATGAATATAAATTCCGATAAAAAATGGAGGAAAAAAGTTCATGAGTAAATTTTTTGAGTTTGAAAAACTGGGTACGAATTTTCGAACAGAGTTTATCGCGGGTTTAACGACCTTTTTAGCAATGGCTTATATTTTATTTGTTAATCCGAGTATTTTAGGAGAAGCGGGAATGGACCATGAAGCAGTGTTTGCTGCAACAGCAATCGCGGCTGCATTTGGTTCCATTGTTATGGGAGTTCTCGCTAAATATCCAGTAGCACTTGCGCCTGGGATGGGACTGAACGCATTTTTTACGTATACCGTCGTAATTGGCTTTGGTGTCCCTTGGGAAACAGCACTTGCAGGTGTGTTAGCTTCAGGAATTATATTTATTGGTTTAACCTTAACCGGAATTCGTGAAATTATTATTAATGCTATCCCGCCAAGTTTAAAACAGGCGGTAGGAGCTGGGATTGGCTTGTTTATTGCATTTATCGGCTTAAAGAATGCAGAAATTGTTCAGGCTGATCCGTCAACCATTATTGCACTCGGTGATTTATCCTCGCCGACGGTATTATTAGCTATCTTTGGGATTGCTGTTTCAGTTATTTTAATTACGGTTGGTGTTAAAGCAGGTATTTTTTACGGGATGATTATCAGCTCGATTGTTGGGATGATTTTTGGATTGATTCCCGTGCCTTCTGGTCTCAGCGGAATCGTCAGCAGTGCGCCAAGCCTAGCGCCGACATTTGGACAGGCATTCATTCATTTTGATCAGATTTTTACCATGCAAATGCTGATTGTTATTTTAACGTTTTTGTTTGTTAATTTCTTTGATACGGCAGGGACGCTTGTTGCCGTTGCAACAAAAGCAGGATTGATGAAGGACAATAAGCTGCCAAGAGCAGGGAAAGCACTTTTTGCAGATGCGTCTGCAAGTGTTGTTGGGGCTGCTGTCGGTACATCTACAACTACTTCTTTTGTAGAGTCTACATCCGGCGTAAGCGTAGGCGGACGTTCCGGTTTTACAGCGGTTGTCACAGGCTTGTTCTTCCTGTTAGCTTTATTTTTCTCTCCATTATTAAGTGTGGTAACGAATGAAGTGACTGCTCCGGCATTAATTATTGTCGGTGTGTTAATGGCAAGCAGCTTGAAGGATATCCCTTGGGATAAATTTGAGATTGCTGTACCGGCTTTCTTTACTGTACTGATGATGCCGGTGACGGCCAGCATCGCATCGGGGATTGCGATTGGATTCATATTCTATCCGATCACCATGCTTGTTAAAGGACGGGCGAAAGAAATTCATCCGATTATGTATGTCTTGTTTGTTATTTTTGCATTGTATTTTATCTTTTTGACGTAAAAATAAAACTGAAATATATAGGGAGAGTGCGTTATGATAGCACTCTCCCTTTGTTGTATACTGGAAATTAATCCATTGAGAAAAATAGTATTCAATAGATTCACAGAATACACTTCGCATGTATAGAATACACCAAATGCAAATCATATAAAATATACAAGGAGGTAATGTACAAATGAAACCAATCATTGGGTTAACCGCATCGATGGAAATAGACGGCATGGAATATAAAATGAACCTGCGAAATGTAAGAGCTATCGAAAAAGCCGGCGGTATCCCTGTTATTCTGCCGTATTACAGCGATTATCAGGAGATTGCAGCATTGCTTGATAAATTAGACGGACTCTATCTTCCTGGGGGCTATGATATTGATCCTTCTTTATTTCAAGAGGAGCCGAATCCTGCACTGGGTACGATCATTCCTGAAAGAGACCGCTTGGAAAGGAAGATTATCCCTTATTTTTTAGAGAAGGATAAGCCGGTATTGGGCGTTTGCAGAGGATGCCAAATTTTAAATGTTGTTACTGGCGGAAGCATGTATCAGGATTTAGATTCGCAATATCCAAAACAGTTGATACAGCATACTCAAAAAGCAGATTTTCATCACCGGTCGCATGCTGTCAAGATAACTCCAGCTTCTTTATTGGAAAAGCTGGTGCAGGCATCGGAAATCAAGGTGAACAGCTATCATCATCAGGCAAACCGCTCTCTGGGGAAGGATTTTATGATTTCGGCTGTGGCAGGAGATGGTGTGATGGAAGCCTTTGAAAGTAAAATACATCGCTTTGTTTTAGGGGTGCAGTGGCATCCAGAAGGCATGATTCATCTTGAGAATGACCCGTCTCTGTCAATTTATAAGGGGTTTATTGAAGCGTGTAAAGAAAGGTAGGTTGATGGATTACATGCAAAAAGAGACCATCTAACCTATTCGTTATCAAGTCTCTTCATCCATGCTATTTCGATTCATTTTCGGCTAAAGCTTTTATCACGTTAGAGGATTCTTTTGCAAAATCAACGGAAGCGTCATAATAATCCTTCCCTTGATCTAAAAGAGAGAAGTCACCAATTTCGATAACTAATTTTGTGTGGTTGCCCACAGGTTCTAATAAATAACGGTAAGCAACCTCTCCTGGTTCGGGCTTGAATTTCCAGCCAGTTCCGTGTAAATCGATGATAAGCTCTCTTTCTTTTTCTGCTTTTATAATCGTAGTAATAGACTGTTCTCCATTTGGCAGGTCCCAGACTACTTTGCTGCCTTCCGTCATTGGTTCAGAAGGATAGTCCTCTGGCAGCTCATCCCATTGTGCTACATATTTTGGAAGTGTTAATACTTCCCAAACCTTCTCTAAGGATGCATGAATGGTTATTTCTTCGGTGACAATAAGTTGTTTTTCCACTGAAATTCCTCCAAATAAGTTTGTTCAGGATGATGCTTGCCAATTTTTAGCGATAAATTCATCCCTGCCTGATTTAGCGCGGTCTTCTTCATATTCTTTTTTACTTTTTTTATAAAAATCCTGATGGTAATCTTCTGCAGGATAAAAGGGTGCTGCTGCTTTGATTTCTGTTACAATCGGCTTGGCAAACCTGCCGCTCTCAGCAAGCTGCTGCTTTGATTTTTCAGCCAATTCTTTTTGGACTTCATTATGATAAAAGATAGCTGTTCGATATTGCTCGCCTCTATCCTGAAATTGCCCGTCCGGATCAGTCGGGTCGATTTGCGGCCAGTATAGATCGAGGATTGTTTGATAATCGATGAAGGAATCATCATACGTAATCTCTACCGCTTCATAATGTCCCGTATTTCCCTGCTTGACTTGCTCATAAGAAGGGTTATCGATATGTCCCCCTGTGTAACCGGATATCACTTGGTGTACGCCGTCCCATTGGTCGAAGGGCTTCACCATACACCAGAAGCAGCCTCCGCCAAACGTTGCTTTTTGTATTGTCATGTTAACTTCCTCCTTGAGGCTTTTCAAAAGTCACGATAATTTGTAGAATGGAATTAATATAACATAATTTAAGTATTTTTAGAAATAAGGTGACATCATGGAAGAACCATTTGTACATAGGATTCTTACTAGTAAACAGAAAGAGATAATAAATATTATGTATTTATCTAAATTAGGATTTGCCAAAGAGAATCCGGAAAAAAAGAAAGCTATCTTTGATAAAAGTATTTTTGCTTTTCCAGTGAAGCATTATAATGAACCGGGTATAAAGAAATTATTTACAGAACGTGCAGGCGAGAAGAAAGAAAATTTCTCTGTGCTGGAAATGGATGAGCATACTGTTTTTATTGGCGATATTTATCAGTTAGGGGAAGCAACGATTCAAGTATCTCAGCCTGGCATCGTATCGCAGAAGGAAATGGAAAACGGCTTAAAAACAGGATGGTATTTTCGCGTGCTGGAAGCAGGTAAAATCCAGCCGAAGAAAGATTTACAACTGATAGAACGTCCCAATCCCCAGTGGTCAATTGCAGCTTGTAATGAGGTCATGTATTTAGACCGTGAAAATTTATGGAGTGCGGATAAACTATTTCATTGTACAGATTTAGGAATTATTTGGAGGAAGACATTGCGAAAGAGATTGAGAGGATTCTAGGAAGATAGATTTCTAATGAAAATTTGAATCTTTAAGCCTTGTTAAATCGTAAGGCAGATAAAGGGAGGAAAATATTCATGAAAAAATATCTGGTTTTTGCAGGGATTTTCTGTGTTTCTTTTTTAGTACTTCAAGTTGCTGCAGGGATGATATGGACGCTGCTTTATACTCCTGATATCAGTGCGGCCTGGCAGCAGGCAGGTGCTTTATCTTCGGAGACGGCACTTATAAAAGCAAGTGCTGCTTCCCCATTCATTATTGCTGTAACATCATTGGCAGTTACTTTTGGTCTTACAAGATTAGTGCGTAAAAGAATAGCTATGTAATGAAAAAAAGGAGGGAAATCTCCTTTTTTTCATGCTTATTGAGAAGGGGAAATCAAAATACTTCAGATTATCTGTCTTTTACGCCCGTAATCTATTAAGGCTTCATAAGGATCTCCAGTTAACCCAAGCATAGCGCAAAATGCCTGCTCCGTTTTAAGCCCTTCTTCTTTTAACGCAAAAATCTTACTTTTCCACAATGGATGTTCATCCAGCAGGTATTTTTCAATAATCATATGCAGATAAGCATACTGCTCTGCGACAGGCTGGGGTTGACCAAATAGTTCAAATTCAAATTCCTGATAAGTGAAATTTGCTTTTACGATGGGTTTTCCCCGGATTGTTTTATTCTTTAACCGGAACCCTGAGTAAGAGCCATAATAATTATGTATAATCTTTGCAAAGTCCTGCAGGTGGTGCACTTCCATAATCATATCTAAATCAGAGCTTGCTGTGTCGATTCCCAGCGGTATAGTTCCGCATAATATTGGAGAGTATGATTTTAAATCTTTCATTATATTTAATTGATGAATCACGTTATACGCTCTTTTCTGTTTTTCGTTTCCGAATTCCAGATACGCTATATTTTTTAACAAAATAACACACTTCCCTTGTATGGAGATTGTGGGATAAGCTACTTCCAAATATACAAAAAGAAACTTTTGAAAGAAAGGATGAACTTGGTCTACGTATTTATAAAATATCATAATATGAGTAAGAACTTTTATCACGGAGAAGCGCTCATAAAATTCCCGTTGATCAAAGTTTTATTTTATCAAAAATCTGTAGCGTAATGATTTATAATTATGGTAAATTAAAGTAACCCTGTTTCACTTAAAATCAATGTGTTTTATTTTAGGAAATAAAGGGAAATATTCACAAGGTCTGTAATTTATTTGAATGTATTTTCTTCTGTTTGTAAGGATATTCTACCACAGTGTAACTGGCTGTAATTCACAAAGAGATGACGACCAGAAAGCTGTGATCGTAATCTTTGTTCCTTATTTAGGGAGGGATATACTCAACCTTCACTGAATAAATTTTCACTTAATATGAGGTAAAGAGGGGGAATCAATATGTTAGAGAATGCGCTTATTATGGTGGCCATTATATTTATAGTGAATGTGCTATACGTATCAATTATGACGGTTCGTATGATTTTAACACTAAAGGGAAGAACCTATATTGCCGCATTTGTGAGTATATTTGAAATGGTTATGTATGTTGTTGGGCTGATGCTCGTATTAGATAATCTCAACCAATTTCAAAATGTGATTGCTTATGCAGTAGGTTTCGCAACAGGGTTAATCATTGGTTCCAAAATTGAAGAAAAGCTTGCCCTCGGCTACATTACCGTAAATGTCGTCTCTGCTAATCCAGATTTAAATTTCACACAGCGTCTTCGTGAAAAGGGATATGGCGTAACAAGCTGGTCCTCCTATGGAATGGATGGAGACAGACTTTCCGTTCAAATTTTAACACCGAGAAAGTATGAATTGAGATTATATGAAACCATTCACGAAATTGATCCGAAAGCATTTATTATTTCTTATGAACCAAAACGAATTCACGGCGGATTCTGGGTAAAGCAGGTTCGTAAAGGAAAATTAATGCGTAAAGAGAATAATAATAAAAATAAAGAACAGACACAAAATGAAAGCCAGTCAAAAGAACAATCTTCAAAAACCGAACATTAATTTCATGTAAAGCTAAAATTGTTCGACATTATCTTGCATTTTTCATTTTTTTTTGGTATGCTAAAGCCAACAATTGAAAAATGCCTCATATATACTTGAGAATATGGCTCAAAAGTTTCTACCCGGCACCGTAAATGACCGGACTATGAGGGAGGATGAGCCGTTGTTTAAAAAACAGCGGATGTTGAATGATGCTTATAATAAGGGTGTTCAAAAGTCCAGTTAACTACGCTTTGAACAACTTTTAACCTAAGTCTATTCATCTTCCCTTATGGAAGGTGAATGGACTTTTTTAATGGTTTATATTTTATTGATGCAGTAAGGTTTTTAAGAGCATATTTTAGTTTGTTTTTCAGAAGTTTTAGGGAGTTTGAGATGTAAAAGCATAGCTAGCGGAAGAAATTCACGGAGACTCCTGCGGGAAAGCGTAGTGTATTTCTACAGCGGGAAATTATAACTCAATATTTCATTATTTCAACCAAAATCCGAACATTATCTTAAAAACAATCTTTTAAAATCCGTAAAAACAATAAAAATTAAGAAAGAGGGATTTGATGGCTCAAGTTGGTGTCATTATGGGAAGTATATCCGATTGGGAAACCATGCAGCATACCTGCAAAGAACTTGAAACGCTAAATATCAGCTATGAAAAAGAAGTTATTTCCGCCCACCGTACGCCAGATGATATGTTTACCTACGCTCAAGGCGCGCGGGAAAAAGGGCTGAAGGTTATTATTGCCGGTGCAGGCGGGGCAGCACATCTGCCAGGAATGGTTGCTTCACAGACAACGCTGCCGGTTATTGGCGTCCCTGTTGAAAGCAAAGCCCTGCAAGGAGTCGATTCACTCTTATCGATTGTTCAAATGCCCGGCGGCGTCCCGACTGCAACAGTTGCCATTGGCAAAGCGGGGGCAAAAAACGCCGCTATTTTAGCAACGCAGATTATCAGTACGTTTGATAAAGAGGCAGAAAAGGCATTAGAAGCATACCGTACAGGAATGAAAGACGCTGTTCAGGAAATGAGGGATCAGCTTGCAACCTATTAAACAAATCTTGCCACCTCAGACAATTGGAATTATTGGCGGCGGTCAGCTTGGCAGAATGATGGCGATTGCTGCCAGATACATGGGGTACCGCATTGTTGTTTTAGACCCGACACCGAACTGCCCGACTGCGCAGGTTGCCGATGAGCAGATTGTAGCAGACTATGCAGAAATTACAGCTGTAAAAGAATTGATTGAAAAAACCGATGTGATTACATATGAATTTGAAAATGTCGATTTAGATGCTGCAGAGCTTATCCAGAACGCAGGAAAGCTTCCGCAGGGTGCGTTGGCATTAGAGGTTACACAGAACCGGGAAAAAGAGAAGCTGCTGATGGATGAGTTAGAGCTTTCCGTGCCGGCATTTCGCATCGTGAAAACAGAGGAAGCTTGTAAAGAAGCGCTATCCATTATTCCGCTTCCGGCAGTCATTAAAACCTGCCGGGGAGGGTATGATGGAAAAGGACAGCTGAAACTCACAACAGAAGAAGATAAAAAGGAAGCATTAGCGTTTTTCCAAGAGCATGGCTATTGTATAATAGAGCGATGGGTTCCTTTTGATAAGGAAATTTCGGTTGTCTTTACAAGGTCGCAGCAAGGATATATCACCTTCTTCCCTATCGCTGAGAACGAACACCGTGACCATATTCTGTACAAAACAACGGTGCCGGCAGAGATAGAGGCGGTTCTTGAAGAAAAAGCGTATGCGATGACAGCGAAAATTGCGGAACGCATGGAGATTGTCGGGACTTTTGCGATTGAGATGTTTGTCGGCGAGGGTACGATTTATATGAATGAAATGGCACCAAGACCGCATAATTCCGGACATTATACAATCGAAGGATGTAATGTATCGCAATTTACGCAGCATATCCGGGCAATTTGCGGACTGCCGCTTATTCCAGTCAGCTTGCATCAGCCGACCGCGATGATCAATATCTTAGGAGAATCCCTTCCGGAAGCTATCGAATTTACTGCGAATCATGATTTTGGTTTTCTTCATCTGTATGGAAAAGAAGAACCGAAAGAAAAACGTAAAATGGGACACATCACATTTACAGCAGAAACAACAGAAGCTTTACGGAAACAATTAGATATTTTTGAGGAGGCAGCAAACCAATGATCGAACGTTATACAAGAGAAGAAATGGGCAATATCTGGACGGAGGAAAATAAATTCAAAGCATGGCTGGAAGTGGAAATTTTGGCTTGTGAAGCATGGAGCGAGCTTGGATTTATTCCGAAAGAGGATGTTAACAAACTACGTAAGAATGCTTCCTTTGATATCAACCGTATCTACGAAATCGAGCAGGAAACACGCCATGATGTGGTTGCATTCACCCGCGCTGTATCGGAAACATTAGGCGAGGAAAGAAAATGGGTCCATTATGGTTTGACTTCAACCGATGTGGTGGATACAGCTCTTTCTTATATATTGAAACAGGCAAATGACATTTTAAGAAATGGATTGAATCGCTTTGTCCGTATTTTAGAAGAAAAAGCGAAAGAACATAAACATACGGTGATGATGGGGCGGACCCATGGTGTGCATGCAGAGCCGACGACCTTTGGCTTGAAAATGGCCTTATGGTATGAAGAAATGAAGCGTAATGTCGAGCGTTTTGAGCTTGCTGCAAGTAATGTAGAGTTTGGAAAGATGTCTGGAGCGGTTGGGACCTATGCCAATATTGATCCGTTTGTAGAGCAATATGTCTGCGAAAAGCTGGGAACATCGCCGGCACCGGTATCCACACAAACCTTACAGCGTGACCGTCATGCAGCTTATTTATCTACACTGGCATTAATTGCTACATCGATTGAAAAGTTTGCAACGGAGATCCGCGGCCTGCAAAAAACAGAAACAAGAGAAGTAGAGGAACGCTTTGCAAAAGGCCAAAAAGGGTCTTCTGCGATGCCGCATAAACGTAACCCGATTGGCTCTGAAAATATGACAGGGATGGCACGCGTTATCCGCGGTTATATGGTTACGGCTTATGAAAATGTGGCTTTGTGGCATGAACGTGATATCTCGCACTCCTCTGCAGAGCGTGTCATTTTGCCGGATGCGACGATTGCACTCGACTATATGGTGCACCGCTTCGGAAATATTGTAGAGAATTTAACAGTATTCCCTGAAAATATGAAGCGCAACATTGACCGTACTCACGGGGTTATTTTCTCACAACGCGTATTGTTAACGCTGATCGATAAAGGATTGGCGCGTGAGGAAGCTTATGATATCGTACAGCCAAAAGCAATGGAAGCCTGGGAAACAGCGACTTCCTTTAAGGAATTGGTAGAGCAGGATGAGCGGATTACAAGTAAATTAACCCAGGAAGAAATCGATGGCTGCTTTGACTATACCTACCATTTAAAGAACGTCGATCAAATCTTTACAAAAATTGGACTTGCCTAGGAGGAATTCCCATATGGAACTCGAGCTTTTGTATGAAGGAAAAGCAAAGAAGGTTTATCAATCAGACACGGATGAAAATCACTTGATTCTCTCGTATAAGAATGATGCAACAGCTTTTAATGGAGAGAAGAAAGCTCAGTTTACCGGGAAGGGGAGACTCAACAATGAGATCTCTTCCCTCCTGTTCCAAGCATTAGATAACAAAGGAATTCCGTCGCATTTTATCGAGCGGCTGGATTCCACTACCCAAATAGTTCAGAAAACAGATATTATTCCGCTAGAAGTGGTAATTCGGAATATTGCGACAGGGAGTATTACCAAGCGTCTCGGCATCGAGGAGAAAACGCCTTTTGAGCCTGCGCTGGCAGAACTGTTTTATAAGGATGATCGTTTAGGAGACCCGTTGATTAATGATGAGCATGCGCTTTATCTAACAGATATTAAAGCGGAAGAATTAGCTGGTATCAAAGAGAAGGCAAGAAAAGTGAACACGGCTTTAACAGAAATTTTTGCTGCTATCGGTGTCCGTCTGGTCGATTTTAAATTGGAATTCGGCAGAAACAAGGAAGGTAATATTCTGCTCTCTGATGAGGTGTCCCCGGATACGTGCAGATTATGGGATATCGAAACCAATGAAAAATTAGATAAAGATGTTTTTCGTCAAGGAACAGGAGATTTGATTACTGTATATGAAGAAATATTAAATCGTTTGGAGGCGCAGCTATGAGAAAAGTACAGGTATATATTACATTAAAACAAGGTGTGTTAGACCCGCAGGGAAAGGCAATTCAAACATCGCTTCATTCTTTGGATTATCCAGAGGTGGAAGATGTTCGTGTCGGAAAATATATTGAACTTCAAGTAGAGGATGGGCCTGGATTAGAGGGAAGAGTAACGCAGATGTGTGAGCAATTATTGGCGAATCCGGTTATTGAAGATTATCGGATTGAGCTAGAGGAGGCACGATAATTGTGAAGGTAGCTGTGATTGTTTTTCCAGGTTCCAACTGTGACAGGGACATGTATCATGCAGCCGGAGAGGTTGCAGGTGCTGAAGCCAGCCTTGTCTGGTATACAGATACGCATTTGTTAGGTGATGTGGATGGCATTCTGATTCCGGGCGGTTTTTCTTATGGAGATTATTTACGGTCTGGTTCGATGGCATCTACATCGGATATTATGAACAAGATTCGAGAGCATGCGGAAAAAGGCAAGCCTGTACTGGGAATTTGCAATGGATTTCAGATATTGACGGAAGCAGGCCTCCTGCCGGGAGCATTAATGCGCAATAAAAATCTTTCATTTATGTGTCATCAGGAGGAATTGGTTGTGGAGGATAATGAAACGGTTTTTACAACGTTGTATGATAAAAACGAGGTCGTCCGTTTTCCGATTGCCCATGGAGAAGGCAACTATTTCTGTGATGAGGAAACGTTACAGGAATTAAAGGAAAATAACCAAATCGTATTCACCTATAAAAACAATCCAAATGGCTCTGTCGAGGATATTGCCGGTATTCGCAATAAAGCAGGTAATGTGCTGGGTATGATGCCGCATCCGGAACGGGCAGTGGAAGCTTTATTAGGAAGTGAAGACGGCTTAAGGCTATTTCAATCTATGATCGCGAATTGGAGGAGCAGCAATGCAGTTAACGCATAATATGGATTCAGAGAAAATTGAACAAGATAGATTGTATCAGGATATGGGTTTAAGTGATGAAGAGTTTGAGAAAATCAAAACGATCCTTGGCCGTCGTCCGAATTTTACGGAGACAGGCATCTTTTCTGTTATGTGGTCAGAGCATTGCAGCTATAAAACATCAAAGCCTCTCTTAAGAAAGTTCCCGACAGAGGGCCCGAATGTTTTGCAGGGACCTGGAGAAGGTGCAGGAGTCATTGATATTGGCGATGAGCAGGCAGTTGTTTTCAAGGTGGAAAGTCATAATCATCCCTCCGCTGTTGAGCCGTATCAGGGAGCAGCAACAGGCGTCGGCGGCATTATCCGTGATGTATTCTCCATGGGAGCACGCCCGATTGCGTTAATGAACTCTTTGCGCTTTGGTCCGTTAACAACGAATCGTACCAAGTATCTATTTTCTGAAGTTGTTGCCGGGATTGCTGGATATGGAAACTGTGTTGGTGTTCCAACCGTCGGCGGAGAGGTACAATTTGATGACAGCTATGAAGATAATCCGCTTGTCAATGCCATGTGTGTGGGACTGATCAATCATGATGAAGTACAAAAGGGAATTGCTGCGGGAATCGGCAATACGATTTTGTATGCAGGACCGCCAACAGGAAGAGACGGCATTCATGGCGCGACCTTTGCATCAGATGATTTAGCAGAGGATTCCAACAAGGACCGGCCTGCTGTACAAGTCGGCGATCCATTTATGGAAAAATTGCTGATTGAAGCATGTATGGAGGTCATTCATTCTGACGCCCTTGTCGGCATGCAGGATATGGGAGCAGCCGGCTTAACCTCTTCTGCCAGTGAAATGGCGAGTAAAGCAGGTACCGGGCTGGAAATGAACTTAGATCTTGTGCCGCAGCGCGAGCAAAATATGACCGCTTATGAAATGATGCTGTCTGAGTCACAGGAAAGAATGCTGCTTTGTGTGAAAGCTGGCCGGGAACAAGAAATCATAGCTATTTTTGAAAAGTACGGTTTGAAATCTGTTCCAGTCGGAAAGGTTATCGAGGAAAAAGTCTTCCGTATCAAGCATCACGATGAGGTTGTAGCCGATATTCCAGTGGATTCTTTGGCGGATGATGCACCAGTCTATCATATGCCATCGAAGGAAGCTGCTTATTATCAAGCTTTTCAGCAAATCGATGTCCAAACACCAGCTGTGAATCATCATGGAGAAACGTTGAAACAATTACTGCAGCGTCCGACGATTGCAAGTAAAGAGTGGGTCTATGACCAATACGATTCCATGGTGCAGACCAATACGGTTGTTACACCTGGTTCTGACGCAGCAGTCGTTCGTATCAAAGGTACGGATAAAGCCTTGGCCATCACAACCGACTGTAATTCCCGCTATATTTATTTAGATCCGGAAGAAGGCGGGAAGATTGCTGTTGCAGAAGCAGCCCGCAATATTGTCTGCTCCGGAGCGAAGCCATTAGGTCTTACAGATGGATTGAATTTCGGTAATCCGACAAACCCGGAAATCTTCTGGCAAATGGAAAAAAGCGTGGATGGAATGAGTGCGGCTTGTAAAGCATTACAAACGCCGGTTATCAGTGGAAATGTTTCCTTATATAATCAGTCCAAAGGGAAATCGATTTATCCGACACCGGTTGTTGGCATGGTTGGCTTGCATGAATCTACGGCGCATATTACGACAAGCTTTTTCCAAAAAGCGGGCGACAATATTTATCTTATCGGGGAAACGAAAAATGAATTTGGCGGCAGTGAATTGCAATTTATCCAGGATGGAAAATACGAAGGAAAAGCACCGCATCTGGATTTAACGATCGAAGCGGAACGTCAGGAAAAACTGCTCTCTTTAATCAGGCAGGGTAAAATCCAATCTGCGCATGACCTTGCAGAGGGCGGGTTAGGAGTTGCATTAGCGGAATCATTATTCTCCAGTGAAGCGCTGGGTGCAGAAGTGACACTTACAGGAGATGCAACGGTTGCGTTATTCAGTGAAACCCAATCACGTTTTCTTGTTACCGTAAAGCCGGAGCACCAGGCCGCTTTTGAAGATGTATTTGCGGATGCAGCCAGACTTGGTCAGGTAACAGCAGATAATCAACTAACGGTTACGGCAAATAACGAGATGATTCTACAGGAAGATGCAGCAGCGTTAAAAGCACTTTGGAAAGGGGCTATTCCATGCTTGCTGAAATCAAAGGCATAAACGAGGAATGCGGCGTATTCGGAATTTGGGGACATGAGAAAGCAGCAGAATTAACCTATTACGGTCTGCATTCGATGCAGCATCGCGGGCAGGAAGGTGCCGGAATTGTTGTCAGCAAAGATAAGGAATTAACAGGCTATAAACAGCTTGGACTGGTTAATGATGTTTTTAAGCAAGTAAAATTTGATGATTTAAACGGAAAAATTGCTTTAGGGCATGTAAGGTATGCTACCCAGGGCGGAAAAGGGCTGGAAAATGTACAGCCCCTTCTTTTCCAGTCACTTACCAGCGGGATGGCTTTAGCACATAATGGAAATTTAATGAATGCTACCGCATTGCGTGAGGAGCTTGAAAAAGAGGGAAGCATTTTTCAAACGACCTCAGATACAGAAGTGTTAGCTCATTTAATGAAACGAAGCGGAGAGGTCACGGAAGCAACCATCTCGGAAGCGCTCAACCGTGTCAAAGGAGCTTACGCCTATCTTATTTTAGAGGATGATACTTTATATGCTGCGCTGGACCCGGCTGGAATCAGACCACTTTCTATTGGAAGAATAGGAGAAGCGTATGTCGTTGCTTCGGAAACATGTGCTTTCGATCAAATCGGTGCAACCTTTGAGCGGGAGGTATTGCCGGGTGAATTAATAAAAATTAACCAAGACGGTCTTACTTCCTTCCGGTTTGCTCCGCGTGGCAAGAGACAAATGTGTGCGATGGAATATGTCTATCTTTCCAGACCGGATAGTGATTTAAATTATGTCAATGTCCATGCATCCCGGAAACGGATGGGAAAAGAGCTGGCTAAGGAAGCGCCGGTTGATGCAGATTTAGTGATAGGAGTACCGGATTCCAGTATTTCAGCTGCCATTGGCTACGCAGAGGAAAGCAAGCTGCCTTATGAAATGGGGATTATCAAAAATCGTTATGTTGGAAGAACATTTATTCAGCCCTCCCAGGAGCTGAGAGAGCTTGGTGTAAAGATGAAGCTTTCTCCAGTCCGCGGAATCGTAGAGGGAAAACGTGTCATTATGATTGATGATTCGATTGTTCGGGGAACAACAAGCAGACGAATTGTAAAAATGTTAAAAGATGCTGGTGCAAAGGAAGTGCATGTACGGATTGCTTCTCCGGCGATAACAGACCCTTGTTATTATGGAATCGATATGTCTACGAAGGAAGAATTGATTGGAGCAAACAACAGCATTGAAGAAATTGGAGAAATCATTGGGGCAGACAGTATCGCTTATCTGTCTGAAGAAGGCTTAGAGAACGCCATCGTCAAAGATAAAACGATCAATCAAGGTGTCTGCATGGCTTGTATGACAGGCTTGTATCCAGTTGCTCCGGCAGATGAGAAGGAAATGGACATATCAAACTGCTAGAAGAGGATATTCCATTTGAAACACACACTAGAATCAAAACCATGTTGGAGGGCGAAAAGATGTCAGATGTTTATAAACAAGCAGGTGTAGATGTTGAAAAAGGCTACGAAGCAGTAGAGCGAATGAAAAAACATATTCAAAAAACACATCGTAAAGAGGTACTGGGCTCTTTAGGTTCCTTTGCAGGAGCATTTGATTTATCCTCCTTATCCTATCAAGAGCCTGTCCTGCTTTCCGGGACAGATGGCGTCGGCACCAAATTAAAGCTAGCAATCGAACTGGATAAGCATGATACGGTAGGGATTGATTTAGTAGCGATGTGTGTCAATGATATTGTTGCTCAGGGGGGCGATCCGCTTTTCTTTTTAGATTATATTGCATGCGGAGAAAATGACCCGGCGAGGATTGAAGCGATTGTCTCTGGTGTTGCCGAAGGGTGCCAGGAGGCCGGCGCTGCATTAATCGGCGGTGAGACAGCAGAGATGCCGGGGATGTATGATGCAGATGAATATGATTTAGCTGGTTTTGTGGTAGGTATCGTCGAGAAAGCAGAGATTATTACAGGAAAAACCATTGCAGAGGGAGATACGCTGATTGGCTTCGCTTCGAGCGGAATTCATTCCAATGGCTACTCGCTTGTCCGTAAGCTGATTGAAGGTCTGGATTTTGAAGAAACTCCTGATGGATTATCAAAACCTCTAAGTGAAGCCGTGATGGAACCGACGAAGATTTATGCAAAAGCGGTTAAAGCTATAAAAGAAGAGGTACATATTAAAGGAATTGCACACATTACCGGCGGCGGGTTTGATGAAAATATTCCTCGGATGCTGCCAGAAGGTCTTGGAGCAGCAGTGCAGGCAGGAGCCTGGAATGTTCCGGAGATTTTTCCGTTCCTGCAAAAACGAGGAGAAATCGATGCACGTGAGATGTATCGTATTTTCAATATGGGCATTGGCATGGTCTTAGCTGTATCCAATGAAGAAGCGCAGAAAGTCTGTGATCTATTGCAGGAGAACAAGGTCGAAGCAGCAGTTATCGGAGAGGTCATTGCAGGTGAAGGGGTGCAGATTTCTTCATGAAACAGCGGTTCAGTGTATTTGCATCAGGTACAGGAAGTAATTTTGATGCCATGATGCAGGATAAAAAAATTGCAAGCTCGATCGTACTGCTTGTTTGTGATAAGCCGGGAGCAGCGGTTATTAAAAAGGCTCAAGGTTATGGCGTCGAGACGCTTGTGTTAGAGCCAAAAAGGTATGCTTCCAAGCAGGAATATGAAAAAGTGATTGCTGAAAAACTGCAGGATTTAGAAGTCGAATGGATTTTCTTAGCAGGCTATATGCGGCTTATCGGGGAGACCTTACTTTCACAATATGAAGGCAGGATTGTTAATATACACCCCTCCCTTTTACCGGACTTCCCTGGGAAAGACGCGATTGGCCAAGCCTATAGAGCCGGCGTTTCCAAGACAGGAGTAACGATTCACTATGTAGATGAGGGCATGGACACCGGTCCAATCATTGCACAGGAAGAAATAGAAAGGCTGCCTGGAGAAACGGAAGAGCAGCTGAAAACGAGAATCAAAGCCGTGGAGCATCGCTTATATCCAAATGTAATCAATCAACTTATGCAGAATGTAACGGAGGAATTATAATGAAAAAACGTGCGCTTATTAGTGTATCTGATAAAACAGGGGTCGCAGAATTTGCAAAAGGACTCGAAGCAAAAGGGTTTGAAATCTTATCAACCGGCGGAACCATCCGTTTATTGAAGGAGTCTGGCGTCCAGGCGATTCCGGTAGAGGAAGTAACAAATTTTCCGGAAATGCTTGATGGCAGAGTAAAAACATTGCATCCGATGATTCATGGCGGGCTTTTAGGAAAACGAACCAATGAAGATCACCGTGCGCAAATGGAGGAGCATCATATTGCTCCAATCGATCTTGTAGCAGTGAACCTTTATCCGTTTAAAGAAACAGTTCAAAAATCAGGGGTAAGCCATGATGAAATTATTGAAAACATTGATATTGGCGGACCCTCCATGCTTCGCTCTGCAGCGAAAAACTTTGCAGATGTCTTCGTTGTTGCCGACCCGTCTGACTATCCATCTGTTTTAGCAGCTCTGGAAACGGAAGAGGATAACTATGCTTTTCGTCAGCAATTAGCAGCGAAAGTATTCCGTCATACTGCGCATTATGACGCGATGATTGCAGCTTATTTCCAAACACAGACAGAAGAAGTATTTCCAGAAACATATACCGTAACTTATGAAAAGGTGCAGGATTTACGTTATGGAGAGAACCCGCATCAGCAGGCAGCTTTTTACAAAGCGCCTATTCAACATGAAGCAACCTTGGCAACTGCCAACCAGCTGCATGGCAAGGAGCTTTCCTATAATAATATCCAGGATACCAACGCAGCATTAGAAATTTTGCGGGACTATAGTGAACCTGCTGCAGTAGCGGTCAAGCATATGAATCCATGCGGCATCGGTATTGGGGCAACATTGGCAGAAGCGTTTGGACGTACGTATGAAGCGGATCCTATATCTATTTTTGGAGGGATTGTAGCCTGCAATCGTCCGGTTGATGTACAGACAGCAGAGCAGCTTTCTTCGATCTTCTTAGAAATCGTCGTTGCACCTTCTTTTGAGGCGGATGCACTTGCTTTACTAACAGAGAAGAAAAATATCCGTCTCTTAGAATTGGATGTTTCGAATCAGCAGGCTGACCAAAAACGGATGACCACCGTTGATGGTGGAGTTCTTATCCAGGATTTAGATGTCAAAGAAGTGACGAACGAGGACTTAGAAGTGGTAACGGAAAAGCAGCCGACTGAAGCAGAAATAGCTGATTTACTATTCGCTTGGAAAGCTGTGAAACATGTGAAATCAAATGCAATCGTACTTGCAAAGGATGCACAGACCATTGGTGTGGGCGCCGGTCAGATGAACCGGATTGGAGCAGCAGAGATTGCCATTAAACAGGCTGGAGATAGAGCGAAAGGAGCTGTGCTTGCATCAGATGCCTTCTTCCCGATGCCAGATACCGTAGAAGCAGCAGCTAAAGCCGGTGTCACAGCGATTATTCAGCCGGGCGGTTCCAAACGCGATCAAGATTCGATTGATGTATGTAATCAATATGGGATTGCGATGGTGACTACAGCTGTTCGTCATTTTAAACATTAATAGATAGAGCTCCTGTATTTCTGCTCGATTTATTTATCCAGGAGCTTTTTTGAAGAATAGGAAAGTATATAAAAAAATGCTGAAAATAGTCTCTCCAACGGGTTTCATGAAGAGAGTAATCCTTCAATGTTGTCAGATTAATGCGACCGCTGCGACGGGTTATGGTGGGGTGAGTAATCGCAACCCCAGAAAAACACTTCGCTTTCCATGGGCTTGCGCTCACCCTCCTTTAAAGAAGACTTAGCGATTGGCAATTCTTCTTTAAAGGAGGCTGAACGTTGCCCGCGGAAAGCGACTTCCGTAGCGGACATCTCTTTGGCAAGAACACCGATGTTTTAAAGACCAAGTGGTATTCTTGGTTTTTCTTACAGTTGAGAAAGTATAAACTTTCTTACTGCATAAGTGTAACGAAGGTTTTCATTTAAAGGCCTGGTGACAACCAAATATTCTAATTAAGTTACGAACTGATAAAAAAATTCACTCATCTTGAGAAGTTTGAAAACGGAGGGGAAGCTATGAAAATATTAGTTGTAGGACGCGGCGGCAGAGAGCATAGTATCATCAAAAAGTTAAAGGAAAACCCGCAGTTAGACAAGATTTATGTTGCTCCTGGAAATGCCGGCATGGAAGAAGAAGCCGAATGTGTTCCCATTGATGAAATGAACATCGAAGAACTGGCAGCTTTTGCAAAAGAAGCGGCAATTGATTTAACGGTTGTTGGCCCTGAGAATCCGTTAAATGCCGGAATCACCAACCGGTTTCAACAGGAAAACCTTGCAGTTTTTGCCCCTACACAAGAAGCAGCATGGCTGGAAGGCAGTAAAAGCTTTGCAAAGGATTTCATGAAAAAATATGATATCCCTACTGCTTCTTACGGTGTCTTTCAGGATGCTGAAGAGGCGAAAAAGAGAATTGCGGAAACTGGTGCTCCTATTGTAATCAAAGCAGACGGTTTAGCAGCTGGAAAAGGTGTTATTGTGGCGATGACAGAGGAGGAAGCTGTTCAGGCGATCGATGATATGCTTGTGGACAAAGCATTTGATCAGGCCGGCTCTACTGTGGTGATTGAAGAGTATTTAGAGGGCGCTGAATTTTCCTTAATGGCGTTTGTCCATGAAGATAAGGTCTATCCAATGATGGCAGCAAGAGATCACAAAAGGGCGTTTGACCATGATGAAGGTCCCAATACAGGCGGCATGGGAGCTTTTGCTCCGATTCCGGATTTGAGGGCAGAAGATTATCAATTCGCTGTTGAACAGATTTTAGAAAAAACAGCAGCAGGAATGCTGGAAGAAGGCAGACCATTCACAGGGATTCTTTATGCGGGCTTAATGATGACGGAAAAAGGCCCTAAAGTAATTGAGTTCAATACACGTTTTGGCGATCCGGAAACGCAGGTCGTTCTTCCTTTATTAAAGAATGATCTACTCCAGGTTCTGCAGGATGTATTGGCGAAAAAGAACCCGCATTTAGAATGGCATAAGGAAGCCTGTGTCGGTGTCGTGCTTGCATCGGAAGGGTATCCAGGAGCGTATAATAAAGGGAATGAGCTTCCTCAATTTGAAGATACAGAAGACACCTATATTATTCATGCCGGAACAAAAAAGGCAGATGGAAAGCTTGTCAATGACGGAGGAAGAGTGCTCCTGATCGGCGGACGTGCAGACACACTTTCACAGGCTGCAGAAAAAGTGTATCAGCAGCTGGATAAAGCAGAACTGAATGGTAACTTTTTTTACCGGAGCGATATAGCTAAATAGAGGTAGAAAAATGCAAAGGACGGAAATCTCCTTTGCATTTTTATTTGCATTTTAAAAGTTATTGCGAAAAAATATTTCTATTTTCTGAATATGTGATGCAAGGGTACGTTACTGTTTTGGCAATCCAAATGATGGGTATAATAAAGGGAAATATAAGAATTGGAGAGATTTGATGTCTAATGTTATTTTTACTTCACCGAGCAAATATGTTCAAGGAAAAGGAGCTTTAAACGAGCTTGGCAAATATGTTGAAGCAGTTGGGAAGAAACCATTAATTATATCTGATGAAGTGGTTTGGAAGATAACGGAGGAAACGGTTGAGAGCAGCCTGAAAGATGTAAATATCGATTTTCATTTTGTTCCATTTAATGGCGAAGCCTCTATAACAGAAATCAGCCGCATAGCAGAAGAAGGTAATAAAGCGGAGGCCGACTTTATCATTGGTGTCGGAGGAGGAAAAACACTTGATACAGCAAAAGCCGTTGCGGATGAGCTGGAAGTAAGTGTTGTTATTGTTCCTTCGACTGCATCAACAGACGCACCGACAAGTGCATTATCTGTTATTTATAATGACGAGGGTGTTTTTGAATCCTATAAGTTTTATAATAAAAATCCAGAATTAGTGCTGGTAGATACGAAAGTAGTAGCTGGTGCACCAGCCCGTCTGTTTGCTTCTGGAATAGCTGATGCCATGGCAACATGGGTGGAAGCAAGAGCAACGATTAAAAGTAATGGAGAAGCAATGGCAGGAGGAAAGACGAGCATTGCTGCACGTGCTATTGCAGAAGCGTGTGAGAAAACCTTATTCGCTTACGGAAAAGCAGCATATAAAGCAGTAGAAAAAAATCTGGTGACCAAGCAAGTGGAAGCAGTTGTAGAAGCAAACACCCTTTTATCCGGACTTGGATTTGAGAGCGGCGGATTAGCTGCTGCACATGCCATCCATAATGGCTTTACCGTGCTGGATGGAGATATCCATCATCTAACGCATGGTGAAAAAGTTGCTTATGGTACGCTGACACAGCTTGTACTGGAATTGCATCCAGAACAGGAAATCCAAAAATACATCGACTTTTATCAGTCACTAGGCCTGCCGACGTCCTTGGAAGAAATGCATTTGGACGAAGTATCCTATGAAGATTTACAAAAGGTTGGAGCTGCAGCAACGCAAGAAGGAGAAACCATGGGCAACCTTTCTAAAGAAATCACTGCCGATGATGTTGCCCAAGCTATTTTAGCGGTGGATCAATTAAGTAAAAAGTAATCGTATGATCCTAAAAATCGAATGAATTAATAAAAGCTCTGCGTCCAGTTATGGGTGCAGAGCTTTTATTTTTTCTGAATGAAGAAAAATCTGCATTTTTATCTTTGAAATAGTTTGACTTTTTACTTTTATTGTAATAATATGAACGAATGAACTTGCATACTGTATACAAGAGGTGATTGTCATAGTAGAAATCGTAAAGAAAACCTTAAAAAGCCAAGTATACGATTACTTGAGAGAGCAAATTATTGTCGGAAAATTCAAACCTGGAGAAAGATTAATAGAAGAAAAGATAGGAGAAGCATTAAATGTTAGCCGGAGCCCTATTCGTGAATCGATACGGATGCTGGAAAAAGAGGGATTTCTGAATTTATCAAAAACCGGCGGTGTTACGGTTGTAGAGCCTTCTCTTACAGATTTTAGGTATTTGTACGAATGCCGGATAGGGATGGAGTCACTTGCCGCTTATTACGCTGCTATCAGACGGACTGATGAACAGCTGCTCTTGATGAAGCAGGAAGTGGAAAATACCGCCCGTCATAAAGAAAAGCAGGATGATAATGAAAAACATGTCACGGTAGCTTTTCACGATATTATTATTGAAGCCAGTGCAAATCCTTTTCTCATATCCATGCTCGGGACACTGCGCGGGGTGAATAGTTTTTATCGGGAAGTCATTGTGGATAAAGACCCGACACATAGAGAAACAGCATTTGCGGATCATGAGCAAATATGGGAGGCCATTGCCAGGCAGGATGCAGATGCTGCAAAAGAATTAATGAAACAGCATATTGAAAGAGATTTTACACACTTTCTGAATTTGAACAGAGATGAGTTGGAGGGATTAGATTGAGCAAGAAAAAGCCACTTGAAGGAATAAGGGTATTAGAATTAGGAAATATTGTAGCTGCTCCTTTTGCGGGAAAATTATTCTCTGAATTTGGAGCAGAAGTGATTAAGGTAGAAGAACCGAAAAATGGTGATCCGCTTAGAAACTGGAGAGTCATGTACAAGGATACATCCGTTTGGTGGCATGTTCAATCACGGAATAAAAAATCGATTACCGTCAATCTTCGTGAAGCGGAAGGACAGGAGATTATTAAGAATCTGACGAAAACAGCGGATGTTGTTTTAGAAAATTTTAAACCAGGAACGCTGGAACGGTGGGGGTTAGGCTATGAAACGCTGAAGAAAGTGAATCCTTCTATCGTATTAACAAGAATATCCGGTTATGGCCAGACAGGCCCATATCGGGAAAAAGCCGGATTTGGAAGTGTAGCAGAAGCAGTCGGAGGACTGAGGTATTTAACGGGTTACCCGGATTTGCCGCCGGTTCGGGTCGGAATTGCTATTGGAGATATGGTTGCCGGATTATATGCTGTTATCGGCACATTGATGGCGTTACGAGTTCGCGATCGGGATGAGGAAAAAAAGGGGCAGGAAGTAGATGTTGCTCTTTATGAGTCCGTATTCAGCTTATTGGAAGGAATGCTTCCGGAGTTTGATTTAACAGGGGAGATTCGCGAGAGAACAGGAAGTACACTGCCGGGTGTAGCTCCGTCTAATTCCTACCTGTGTGCGAATGGTTCCTACGTCATTATCGGCGGAAATGGAGACCGTATTTTCCAGCGTCTGATGACAGCCATCGGAAGAAAGGACATGGCAGAAGATCCCAAATATGCAACGAACCAAGACCGGGTGAATAACGTGGAATATATTGATAGTGTCATTGAATCATGGACGAAACAATATCCGATTAAAGAGGTGCAGCGGATTTTAGACGAAGCTTCCGTGCCGGTCAGTCCGATTTATAGTATCAAGGATATTATTGAGGACGTACATTACCAATCCAGAGATATGATCCAGGAAATTGTGCTGGATGACGGCCAAAAAATAAAGACCCCGGGCATTGTACCGAAGCTTTCGGAAACGCCGGGAGAAATTGAAGCAAACGGGCCGATGCTAGGTCAGCATAATGAGGAAATCTACAAGGAATTTCTAAACTTCTCCTATGAGGATTTTAAAAGGTTAAAAGAGGGAGGAATCATCTGATGACACAGGTTACTATTATTGATGTAAGCCCGCGTGACGGATTGCAAATAGAACCGAAAAAAGTTTCTACAGAAGAAAAAGCAAAGCTTATCGATAAGCTCACAGAAGCAGGAATTAAAAAAATTGAGGCTGCCTCTTTTGTTCATCCGAAAAAAGTTCCACAGATGGCGGATGCCGAAGCGTTATTAGAGCAGATCCATTCAAATAAGAATATACAGCCTATTGCATTGATTCCGAATCAAAGGGGGTTTATGCGGGCAAGTGAGTTTCCGCATTTGGAACTGAATTGGGCAGCCTCTGCAACAGAAACCTTCAGCGATAAAAATTTAGGAATGACGATTGATAAAAATTTCGAAATGTTTACGGAAGTAGCAAAAGAAGCAAAATCAAAAGGGATGGAAATTTGCTTCTCGATTGCGGTCAGCTTTGGCTGCCCCTATGAAGGGCATGTGGAGGAAGAAAAAGTGCTTGAATTGGCAGAAAAAGCTGTACAGGCCGGAGCGGACAGAATTGGAATTGCAGATACAATTGGCATCGCGACACCAGATGCTGTGAATCGTTTATTCAAAAAAGTATTCGATGTGACAGGAGATACAAATGTTTCTTTCCATATCCATGACACGAGAGGATTGGGGTTAGCGAATGCATATGCTGCGTACACGGCAGGCGTGCGGATATTTGAAACAGCAGTCAGCGGAATCGGCGGCTGTCCGTTCGCTCCAGGATCAGCAGGGAATCTGGCAACGGAAGATTTAGTATATCTGTTTGAACGGATGGGGGTTAAAACAGGAGTAGATATCAATAAGCTGTTCGAAGCGGCTGACTTTGCAGCGAGTCTTTCTTCTAAAACACCGCTGGGGAGAATCCGCCATTTAGATAGAACACGCACGATGAAGGAGATGATGGAATGAAGAAATTACGTTATTTTTCATTCCTGCTGCTTCTTACAGGAGTCATTTTATCGGCCTGCAGCAATGGTGACGAGACCCCGAAAGAAACAGAAGCGAGTGGCGAGGAGTATGAACCGGCTACGATTCGATTAGCTTATAATCTGCCATCAGGTCATCATATTTCAGAGGGAATAGAAGAATTTGCTAAAAAAATAGAAGAGAAATCAAACGGCCAGATAGATATGCAGATTTTTGCGAATGGGCAGCTACTGTCTGATACAGATATGAACCAGTCGCTTTTAACAGGCGGTGTAGAAATGGGAATGAATTCTTCTACAATCTGGTCTTCTACAGTACCTGCGATGGGAATATTTGATGTCCCTTATGTATTTGAAGCATATGAGGAAGCAGGGGAAGCCTTGAATGGTGAATTCGGAGATATACTTCGTTCCGAAATGGAAGACGTCGGTGTGAAAGTATTGATGTTTGGTGATTATGGCTTTGGACAATTTGCGAATAATAAACGTCCGCTGGAATCTCCAGAAGATTTTAGAGGTCTGAAAATCCGCAGTGTAGGAACACTCCCTTCTGAATTAATTCAAGCTTATGGCGCATCTCCGGTGTTTATGGGAGGCGGAGAAGTATACATGGGATTGCAAAGGCAAACCGTAGATGGTGCTACATCTGGAACAACAGCAATGGTGCAGCGCAGTTATGATGAAGTAACAGATTATTTGACGATAAATAATTATACTTATTTTGAATTTATTCTGGGCGTTAATCAAGAATTTTGGGATGATTTGCCTAAAAATACACAAACATTAATTGAAGAAACTGCCAATGAGACCGAAGAATGGATTCGCCAGCAAACGAAGCTGGAAGATGAACGAACACTCCAAGTGCTGAAAGACAGAGGAATGGAAGTATATGAAGTACCTGATGATGAACTCGATATATGGAAAGAAGCTGCAATGCCGGTGTGGGAAATCTTTGAAGAAGAGGCTGGAGAAGCAGGCAGTGAATTATTAGATATAGTAGATGGCGAATAAAAGTTGTTCATCACTTGGAAGGAGTTACAGCATGAATAGATTGTATAAATTTTCTGATTTATTAATTAAATACGCGGGTTATCTAGCTGGGATTTTAATATTCGCGACAACGTTGATGACGTTTTATGAAGTAATATCCAGATCATTCTTTGGTATGCCGACTGCATGGGCCACGGAATTATCTACGTATGCGATTATAGGAAGCTGTTTTTTGGGAACGGCATATGCAGTGAGGACATATGCGCATATTACAGTAGATTTATTGGTAAATCGTGTGAATGACGCTGCTCGCAGGATATTCGCATATATTTGTAACGGGCTTGGATTACTTTTTAGTGCGATATTGACATGGTATGGATTTAAACATGTTTTTATGACATTTGAATTAGGAGTTATTTCCACCTCCTTGCTGCGTATACCGATGTATTTACCTGAATTATTTATTCCGATAGGCGGCGTTCTGCTTATTATCGCATTTATATTGCAGCTGATTGACGGGAATGTACATAAAGGAGGAGACCATCTATGAATCTATTTTTTGCTGGAGGATTAGCTACATTCTTGCTTATCGGTCTCCCGGTTGCATTTTCTTTAGGGATGCTTGCTGTACTCGGAATGTTTCTATTTAACGGGGGAAGCTTTGCTTTTGCACAAATTCCGATTATAGCGTACTCAGCTTTGGATGACTTTACATTGACAGCTTTGCCGATGTATATACTGATGAGTCAAATCCTTGTTGTCAGCGGAGTAGGACGGGATTTGTACGAAATGGCGAGCAGATGGTTCAGACATTTTCCCGGGGGGTTAGGTATAGCGACCGTTTTCTGTTGTGCGATATTTTCTGCTATTTCGGGCTCCAGTGTGGCAACAGCTGTAACAGTTGGCGCCGTAGCGCTTCCGGAAATGGTTCGCCGGGGATATAAAAAGAAATATGTGCTTGGATTATTGGCAGCCGGCGGTACGCTGGGCATTCTTATTCCTCCGAGCGTGCCGATGATTTTATACGGTTCACTCACCGGGGAATCCGTCGGAAAATTATTTATTGCCGGTGTCGTGCCAGGGATTATCTTAACGTTAAGCTTTATGATTTTTTCTTCTATTCAAATGCGGCATATAAAAGAAGAGCCTGCTACATGGGCAGAACGGTGGGAAGCGTCTAAAAAAGCCATCTGGGGGCTATTGCTGCCGATTGTGATTATCGGCGGAATTTACTCAGGAATCTTCACACCGACAGAAGCGGCTGCAGTCGGCGTGGTATTAGCCTTTCTCATTGCCATTGTGGTATATCGGAATCTGACGTTTGCTAATTTGAAAGTGATGATCCTGTCCACAGTTAAAACGAGTGCGATGATTCTATTTATTATCATTGGTGCTAAGCTGCTTGGTTTTATCTTAACTATATTGCAAATTCCGCAGCAGATTACAGCAGCTGCCACCGCGACAGATTTATCACCTTGGGTTATCTTTATTTTGATTAACATTGTATTACTTGTATTGGGAATGTTTTTAGAAACTGTCTCTATTTTGGTTATTACCGTACCAATCCTGTATCCGATTATTACTGCGTTAGGATTTGATCCGATATGGTTTGCTATTATTATGGTAATTAACATGGAATTGGCACTAATTACACCGCCTGTAGGTTTAAATCTGTTTGTTTTAAAAGGGCTGGATAAAAACAATACCATCGCCGAAATTGTAAAAGGCGTGATACCTTATGCCCTGATTATGGTTCTGTTTATCATTCTGTTATGCATCTTCCCGCAAATTGCAACTTACTTTACAGGGGATGTACAGTAAATAAAATGTAAACAGCTTTATGATCAAAAGGAACTTTTCAAGTAACTCGGATTTCTTTGAAACATCCGATCATATCTTAAATAAGATGCAGTGCAGTTTTTGCGAAATTTGTAGAAACTGCACTGTTTTTTGCACGTAAGGAAGTATAAAAAAGTGCTGAGTATAGCCGTTCCAACGGATTTCATGGGGGGGGAGTAATTTTCAATGTTGTCAGGTTAATGCGACCGCTGCGACGGGTTATGGTGGGGTGAGTAATCGCAACCCCCAGAAAAACACTACGCTTCCCCATAGGAGTCTACGTGTTTTTCCTCTGGGACTGCGATTACTCGCCCCATCAAACTCATCTGTCGCTAGAATTTGCGTTATTTCTTTGAAAAAAAGCAAATAAAACATAATTCTTCTTAGATGGGAGCGGATGTTGTCGACTCCTGCGGGAAAAGCAACAGGTAGACCTGAGCAGGAAGTGGTTTTCTTTCTACCCGCAGGGCATAAGTGCGACTATGCTTCTGTCTGCACCTGACGGCTTGCCAATCAGCAATTCTTCTTTAAAGGAGGCTGAACGTTGCCCGCGGAAAGCGACTTCCCGGAGCGGACATCTCTTTGACAAGAACACCAATGTTTTAAGAACAAGCGGTATTCTTGGTTTTTCTAATTGGATTTAGGTGGTAATCGTGATATCAATAAATTTCTGGAATCGGACTCTGTCTTTTTCTAGATTGCATTAGCTCCTTTGTCCATGCTGTAAAAATTGCTGGAGCAAGTATATAAAATATAAAAACGCAGTACCGATCTATACCTATTCATAAGAGAAAAAGTCAACTTTATTATATTAAAGCACTACATTTATGATAGAATAAAAATAAATGACAAATAGTGGAGAGTTGCTTAATGACATTATGGAGAAATCGGGAATTACGACAGCATGTCAATGTAATCGACGGGACGGTTGCACCCAGCACTATCTTGACCAATGCAACCTATTTAAATGTATATACAAATCAATGGCTGGAAGCAAACGTTTGGATTTATGAGAACCGGATTGTTTATGTTGGTGAAAATCTGCCTGAAGAGACAACAGGGACAAATTTTTATGATTGTCAGGGGAAATTTGTAGTGCCAGGCTATATTGAGCCGCATGCTCACCCTTTTCAGGCTGCTAATCCGGAAGAAACGGTGATGTATGCTGCGAAAACGGGAACGACGACCTTTGTAAATGATAATTTAACCTGGTATTTGCTGTTAAATAAAAAGAAAACGTTCTCTATGATAAATGCTTTTTCTAAATTGCCGGTAAATATGTTTTGGTGGAATCGTTTTGACAGCCAGACCATACTAAAGGATGATCATGTGTTTAATACGAGAGATGTATTAGATTGGGCAGAGCATCCGCTGGTTATTCAGGGAGGAGAGCTGACGGACTGGCCGAGCTTGCTGACAGGCGGTGATCGTCTGCTGTACTGGATTCAGGAGATGAAGAAACTGGGCAAGCCGATAGAAGGCCACTTGCCGGGCGCGTCATCCCGCACTCTGACAAAAATGAAGCTTTTCGGCATTTCGAGTGATCATGAATCAATGACGGCGGAGGATGTGTTAAAACGGCTGGAGCTTGGTTATCGTGTCAGTCTTCGTTACTCACCAATCCGTCCAGATTTGCCGGAAATAATCAAAGGCCTTCTGGATAAAGGATTATCGCAATTTGATAATATGAGTTTTACAATGGATGGACCAACACCAGCCTTTATGGAAGATGGCATAATCAATGTTTGTATTGAGAAAGCAATAGAGAATGGACTGCCTGCAGAAACGGCTTATCGCATGGCGAGCTACCATCCTGCCAGACATTTTAATATGGAGGAAGAATTCGGCAGTATTGCGCCGGGAAGAGTTGCTAATATAAATATCCTTTTAGATAAACAAAATCCGCATCCGGAGAGCGTGATAAGCAAAGGGAAATGGATCAAAAAGGACGGCGAAGCAATTCCTTATCCATCCGTCATTAATTGGGAAGAATTTGATATTACATCAGTTGAATTTGACTGGGAGCTGACGGACGAGGATTTACAGTTTTCGAGTCCAATCGGGATGGATATGGTCAATGATGTGATTATCCAGCCATATACGATTGTATCAGATGTCAGTGCTGATCAGATTCCCTCCAGTAAAAGCGAGCAATTTATTGCATTAATTGATAAGCATGGCAAGTGGCGGGTAAATACAATTATTCGCGGATTTGCTCCGAAGCTCGGTGCGCTGGTCAGCAGTTTTTCAGCTACGGGAGATGTTATTCATATTGGTAATTCTAAGAAAGATATCCGTATTGCCGCGAAACGGATGAGAGAGCTGGGCGGAGCAATTGTATTGGTGGACCAGGGAGAGATTTTAGCAGAAATGCCGCTTCCCCTTGGAGGAGTGATGCCGAAGAACGCGATGGAAGAATTGATTCCGATGAACAAGGAAATAAAAAAGGTGTTGAAAGCACACGGATACGCATATGAAGATCCGATTTACAGCCTGTTATTTCTTTCTGCCTTCCACCTGCCTTTCTTCCGTATTACACAGCAGGGATTGCTGGATGTGAAAAAAAGGGAAATTGTAATTCCGGCTACGATGCGTTAGTATAATAAAGTTGTCCTGATGGACGAAAATAAGCTCTTGTTTAGAGAAGGAAGCTTCGTTGGATGAATAAAATACTATTTCCTATTCTTCTTTTCAGAATGGTACAGAGAAGGACAGGAAAAATAAGGGGGAATTGAAGTGCAAATAGATAAGCTACGAGGGGAGCAGCTCGATCAATTGTTTGATGCTATATTATCATTAAAAACGCGTGAGGAGTGTTATCAGTTTTTTGATGATATTGCTACTATGTCAGAAATCCAATCCCTGGCACAACGTTTACGGGTTGCGAAAATGCTGACAGAAGAAAAAACATACAGTGCCATCGAGCAGGAAACAAAAGCTTCCACTGCAACCATCTCCCGAGTGAGACGCTGCATTAACTATGGCAGTGACGGCTATAATTTGGTTTTGAAAAGGCTGCATATCAAAGGAGAAGAAGAAAAAGAAGAATCAGAAGAATAATGCCTAAAAGAGAAATCGAAACTATTGAAGTAAGGCAAATAGTTTCGATTTCTCTTTTTTTATTTTATCGCAGTGTAACTGGCTGGCGTTGTGATTACTCGCCTATCATAAAGCGTTGTGCGTTGAAAAATCCCCACTGAAGGAAGTTTCACTTTATAAACACTATTTTGTAAATAAGTTTTTGCTTAAGATATTGAAAATCTTTACCTTATCCGTTCTATTCATTTGCCGATTTTTGTTATAATAAAGAGATGAATGTAATAATGGAGGATTTGTACTGATTATGAATATAAATGAATGGAAGCATCTGTTTAAATTAGATCCAGCAAAGGAAATATCTGATGAAGATTTAGATAAAATTTGTGAATCAGGGACCGATGCGATTATAGTCGGCGGCACTGATGATGTCACATTAGACGGGGTTTTAGATTTATTATCAAGAATTCGCAGAGCACATATGGTACCGGTGGTTTTGGAAATCTCGAATGAAGAAGCATTGACTCCAGGCTTTGATACTTATTTTGTTCCGATGGTATTGAATTCAAAAGAGAAAAAATATGTGATGGATATACAGCAAAAAGCAATCAAGGAATATATCGACATGATGGAGTACAGTGAGGTATACTTTGAAGGTTATTGCATTTTAAATCCAGAAGCAAAAGCTTTCCGGCATACGAATTGTGAATTGCCCGATATAGAAGATGTAAAGGCATATGCATATATGGCAGAGCATGTTTTTCATCTGCCCATTTTTTATGTGGAATACAGCGGTACCTATGGTGATGCAGAAGTCGTTCGCGAGGTGAAGGCAGAACTTAATGACACCAAGCTTTTCTATGGCGGCGGTATTGAGACAGCGGAGCAGGCCAAAGAGATGAAAGAGTATGCTGATGCAATTATTGTTGGAAACAGTATTTATACGGATATAAAACAAGCACTCAAGACAGTAGCTGCTGTTAAAGAGGATATGTAAAAAGGAGAATAACCAAGGAAGGAAGAGATAAGATGGAGCAAACGCTGGAAGCGATGATAAATACATTAAATCCGGAGCAGCAGAGGGCTGTACGGTATACAGAAGGTCCGCTCTTAATTATGGCAGGAGCTGGAAGCGGGAAAACACGCGTATTGACACATCGAATTGCTTACTTAATGGGAGAGAAGGAAGTAGCTCCCCGAAATATTTTAGCGATTACCTTTACCAATAAAGCGGCAAGAGAAATGAAGGAGCGGGTAGCGAAATTAGTCGGTCCTCAAGGTGAATATATGTGGGTCTCTACATTTCACTCGATGTGTGTCCGGATTTTACGCCGGGACATTGACCGGATTGGATATTCCTCGAACTTTTCCATTTTAGACAGCGCAGATCAATTATCTGTTGTAAAGCAAGTACTTAAAAATCTCAATATTGATCCAAAGAAATTTGATCCCCGGGCGATGCTTGGACAGATTAGTACAGCAAAAAATGAGCTGATTACAGAAGATGAATTTGCGAAGAATGCCGGTAATTTCTATGACCGCCAAGTAGCGCAGATTTATGAAGGCTATCAGAAAATGCTGCGGAAAAATCAGTCCTTAGATTTTGATGACCTGATTATGCAGACGATTCATTTATTTGACCGTGTACCGGAAGTTTTGGAATATTACCAGAGACGGTTCCAATATATTCATGTCGATGAGTATCAGGATACAAACCATGCACAATACTTTCTGGTCAAACAGCTTGCCAAAAGGTATCAAAATCTGTGTGTAGTCGGCGATTCAGACCAGTCTATCTACCGTTGGCGCGGAGCAGATATTACGAATATCCTGTCCTTTGAAAAAGATTACCCGTCAGCGAAAACTGTCATGCTGGAGCAAAATTACCGCTCTACCAAATCGATTTTACTGGCGGCGAATAAAGTAATTGGCAATAACTCTGGACGAAAGCCGAAAAATCTTTGGACGGATAAGGATGACGGAAAAAAGATATCCTATTATAAAGGAGCAACTGAGCAGGAAGAGGCTTTATATATTGCAGATACCATTCAGCAGTTAACTCGGTCAGGCAAATACCAGCCAAGTGACATTGCTATATTGTATCGTACCAATGCACAATCCCGTGCAATTGAGGATACATTTGTCAAATCAGCTATCAGCTATCAAATGGTTGGCGGTACACGCTTCTATGACCGTAAAGAAATCAAGGATATGATTGCTTATTTAAGGTTAATTACGAATCCCGATGATGATATCAGCTTCCAGCGTGTGGTAAATGAACCTAAAAGAGGAATAGGAAAAACATCGATTGAACGCTTGCAAGCATATGCAGCAGAGCATGATATTTCTCTCTTTGAAGCAGTGAAGGAAGTTGATTTCACGGGTGTTTCGAAAAAAGCAGCCAATGCTTTAGCAGGATTCGGTAGCCTTATCAGCTCGCTTACACAGCAGCAGGAGTTTCTGACAGCGACGGATATGGTAGAAACTGTGCTGGAACGGACCGGCTATGAAGAAATGCTGAATAATGAGCGTTCCATTGAAGCGCAGTCTAGACTGGAGAACTTAGAAGAGTTTAAAACTGTTACACAAGAATTTGAAAAAGCAAGTGAAGAAGACAAAACACTCATCGCCTTTTTAACCGATTTAGCATTGATTGCAGATATTGACCGTGTCGATGAAGAGAATCCGGATCACTCTCAAAAAATCACCCTGATGACATTGCATGCAGCAAAAGGACTAGAGTTCCCTGTCGTTTTCTTAATTGGAATGGAAGAGAATGTATTTCCACACAGCCGCTCGATGTTTGACGAGGAAGAGATGGAGGAGGAACGCCGTCTTGCTTATGTCGGTATTACCAGAGCAGAAGAGGAGCTTTATTTGACGCATGCTCAAATGCGTACTTTATATGGACGTACCAATATGAACCCAATCAGCCGATTTATCAATGAGATTCCGGTGGAATTGATGGACGGCATGGAAACAACCAAAAAATCACCATTTGGCGGAGCTGGCAGCATGCGAAAGAGCTTTGGCTCGAGCCAGAAGCAGGAAGCACCACCGAAGAGACGGGCTGAAAAAATGCAGGCACCTAAGTCCAGCGGAGCAGAATCTAAAAGCTGGTCTGTCGGTGATAAAGCTGCTCATAAAAAATGGGGAACGGGTACGGTTGTAAGAGTACAGGGAGAAGGAGAAAAGCTGGAATTAGATGTAGCATTTCCTGCTCCGGTAGGCATCAAACGTCTTCTTGCAAAATTTGCCCCCATAACAAAGGAGTAAAATGGAATGAACAAACAAGAAATCAAAGAACGCATGGATTCCTTAGTAGAAGTCCTTAATCAATATGGTTATTCCTATTATGTATTGGACAACCCGACTGTACCCGATTCGGAGTATGATCAGAAGTTAAGGGAGCTGGAGGATTTAGAAAAAGAGCATCCAGACCTTGCTAGAGAGGATTCTCCTACTCAGCGTATCGGCGGGGAACCGCTGGATGCTTTTCGGAAGGTAACGCATGAAACGCCAATGATGAGCCTTGGCAATGCTTTTAATGAGCAGGATCTAAGAGATTTTGCCAGACGGGCTCAAGAAGGCGTATCTGGTGAGGTTACTTTTGTGTGCGAGTTGAAAATAGATGGTTTAGCAATTTCTCTAAAATATCAGGAGGGCAAATTTGTTCTGGGTTCCACTCGCGGCGATGGAAGAATTGGTGAAGACATTACATCTAACCTGCGCACGATACGAAGTATTCCATTAAGTATCAAAGAAGCTGGAACTTTGGAGGTTCGTGGCGAAGCTTTTATGCCGCATAAGTCCTTTTTAGAGATGAATAAAGAAAGGGAAGAAAAGGGTGAAGAACCGTTTGCCAACCCGAGAAATGCAGCTGCCGGATCATTGAGGCAGCTGGACCCGAAAATTGCAGCTAAACGTAATTTAGATATTTTTCTATACGGCGTCGGTGAATGGGAAAACAGTAATATCACCAGTCATAGTAAAAGCTTAGAGGCCTTGCATCGTCTGGGATTTAAAACAAATAAAGAATGGAAAAGATGTAAGAGCATTGAAGAGGTATTGGAATTCGTTACGTATTGGACCGAACACCGCAAGGATTTAAATTACGAAATTGACGGGATTGTGGTGAAAGTAGACAGCCTGGATCATCAGGATGAACTGGGCTTTACTGCGAAAAGCCCGCGGTGGGCGATTGCTTATAAATTCCCGGCAGAAGAAGTTGTAACTACTTTAAAAGATATTGTATTAAGCATCGGCAGAACAGGCGTAGTGACTCCGACAGCCATTCTTGAACCTGTCCGTATAGCAGGATCAACTGTGCAGCGGGCTTCCTTGCATAACGAGGATTTAATTCGTGAACAGGATATCCGGATTGGGGATCAGGTAGTTATCAAAAAAGCAGGCGATATTATTCCAAAGGTTGTCCGTTCGATTATCGAACAGCGGACCGGGGAAGAAAAAGAATTTCATATGCCTGAGGAATGTCCGGACTGCGGCAATGAACTGGTTCGTCTAGAAGGGGAAGTAGCATTACGCTGCATCAATCCGAACTGTCCGGCACAATTGATGGAGGGATTGATTCACTTTGTCTCCCGGAATGCGATGAATATTGATGGTTTAGGAGAAAAAGTTATCATTCAGCTTTTCCGTGAAGATTTGGTCCATACCATTGCTGATTTATATCGATTGGAAAAAGAGGATTTGTTGAATTTAGAACGGATGGGCGAAAAATCCGTTACTAATCTTTTAAATGCTATTGAGGCTTCTAAAGCCAATTCATTGGAAAGATTATTGTTCGGACTTGGGATTCGTTTTATTGGTTCAAAAGCAGCACAGACTCTGGCGATGGAATTTGAAACCATGGAGCGGCTTCAGCATGCCAACTTGGAGGAAATTGTAGCCATTGAAGAAATTGGCGAGAAAATGGCAGATTCCATTGTCCGATATTTTGAAGAAGAAAAAGTGACGCAGCTATTGAAGGAATTAAAAGAGCTGGGTGTAAATATGACTTACACCGGTCAAAAGAAATCAGAAATAAAAACAGATAGCTTATTCTCTGGAAAAACAGTTGTATTGACTGGTAAAATGGAGCAGTATACGAGAAAAGAAGCGAAAGAGCTGATTGAATCGTTAGGCGGGGCAGTAACAGGCAGTGTAAGTAAAAAAACAGATGTCCTTATTGCTGGAGCGGACGCCGGATCAAAGCTGGAAAAAGCAGAAAAACTGGGGATAGAAGTGTGGAGTGAAACAGAGTTAAAAGAAGCGACCGAGGGAGAGGAGTGATTCGCTTTGAAAAAATGGATGCTATCCATTAGTGTAGTGGCACTGTTTTTAAGCGGATGTGTGCAGCAGCAGCCATCCAGCGAGGAGGAAGTCGTCCAGGAGGATGCCAGCAGCCAGGAAGAGACTTCTATCGTGCCTAGCAATAGACTTTCAGGGGAAAATTACCGAATGATTTTACCATATCAGCCAAGTGAGGCAAGAGGCGTTATTACAAGGCAAATGGCGAACCGTGTAGATATTGATGAAATGGAAGAAGGATTGCGCCGGCTGTCCACGGATTCATATAGTCCGGAAGATTATTATTTTCAAGAAGGGCAATATTTTACAGAAGATCGTGTGAATAATTGGATTGATGATTTAAATCCTGAAGTAAATCTAGGGGCAGATGAAGAGACCTTCAGGGAAAATCCGCGTTATTTATCCCATGTTCTAGAACAAAATTATTTAACACAGACAGAGGATGGAAATGTCAATTTAGAAGGAATCTCTATAGGACTTGCGATGAAATCTGTTTATCAATTCCAGACCGATACTGGCGAGCCTTACCAATATGAAGATATCTCTGAAAGTGCAATGATGGAACAGGCAACAGAAATTGCACAGGATATTGTCAATGATATTCGTGAAAATGATGAAGAACTCAGTGATATTCCAATTATGATCGGTATTTACCGGGAAGAGGAGCAAGCTTCTCCTGTGCCGGGAAATTTTGTAGCTAAAACAAATGTGGATGGAGGGAGCAGCTCAATTGACGGCTGGGAGGATGTAGAAGAAGAAAATATCCTCTTCCCTTCTGATGAAGGTCAGGAAAAATATTATGATGATCAAGAGCTTGTAACAAGCTTTGGAAATGAAATTCGTGATTTCTTTCCAAACTATGTCGGAATGGTAGGGGAAGGCTTCTATATAGATGAGGAGCTTCAGAAATTACGCATCGATGTCCCGATAGAATTTTACGGCAAGGGAGAGGTTATCGGTTTTACCCAGTATGTGTATGGTCTGATTGAGGATATGTTTCCAAACTATTATGATATAGAAGTTAATATTACTTCCAGCCAAAAGACGGAGAGCCTGCTTTACCGTAATGCGGGTGAGGATGAAATTCAAGTTCATATTTATGATTAAAGCATCAGGAAATTCACTGTTACTAGCAGTTTATCAGCTAGCAGCAGTGGATTTTCTTTTTTTAAGAAAATTTTCCGGGAAGGCAAAAGTTATTTAATGATTCTTCTATTGATTTTCCCAAATTGAAGAACGGCAGAGTATGGTACAATGGGTTTATAGAAGATATAATGACAAAGGAATTAAAATAGCTTATCATTGGAAAATGTTTTTAAGCACTTTCGCACTAATTTTCTTTATTTATGAAAAAATTAGATAAGCAGTCAAACAAAATTTCTCTATTAGAGAGACGGTTGCTTCACGAACCGCTATGCCGTGATAAAAGTATAAAAGTGTGGGGTGAAAGATAACATGATAGCGATTGGGACGTATATCAAAATCCAGCGTACAAAGCAGAAAATGACTCTAGGGGAGCTATCGGAGGGAATTGTTTCTTTATCCTATTTATCGAAGATTGAGAATCAAAAAACAGAACCGAATGAGGATATTATCCGAAGGCTGTGTCACCGGCTTTGTATTACAATAGATCAGAGCCAGGAGGAGAAAATCGGCGAACTCTGTAAGAATTGGTATGAGATGCTTGATGAGAATACCAAAGAAAAAGACATGGAAGCTGCCTATCAGGAAATCCAGATGCTGATGGATAAAAATTATTCTAATCATCTCATTATGTTTGAGATTCATAAGATTAATTATTTTTTATTCATTGAAAGAATCGATTTGGCTGCCAATAAAATTACGCAGTTAAAAGAGGTTGTAAACACGTTTAGTGTAGAAGAACAGTATTACTGGTATTTATTTAATGGACGCTACAGCTTTGCGGTGAAGAATTATTATCATTCCATGTATCAATATAAACGGGCAGAAAAAATTACAGAGGATCATCGCCTGGAGGAAAAGGCAGAGGCCGACTTGAAGTATTATATTTCGATGGCACATTCTAAGCTGAGGAACTCCCTTGAAGCAATCGAATATGCAGAAGAGGCTCTGGAAATGTATATGAAGCAATATAGCTTCCTGCACTGTGCACGTGCCCATAATATTTTAGGAATTTGTTATACTCATATTAAGCTTTATGAAAAGGCAATTAAAAATTTCACACTTGGTCTGCAGCTTGCAGAAACCATTCATGATAAAAAAGTCGTTCAAAAGATTCACCAGAATCTTGGTTATCTATATGCTTCAAAGGGTGATTCGACAAAAGCGATTGAATACTATAAAGGGATTTTAAATGATTCAGACGTGTCAGCGAATACCAAAGTGGAGATCACAGCTTCACTCGTACGTGAATATTATCATTCGAATTATTATGATGAGGCAGAAGAGTATATTGATTACGGATTAAGTGTATTCTATGATTTAAAGGATAAACAGCCATACCTTGTGTATAAATACATCTTGCGCAGCTATAATTATCTGCTTGAAGAACAGTTCAATCTGTTTGAACAATTATTGGTCAAAGATTTACTTCCATTATTAAAGAAGCAAAAGGACTACGTGAATTTTATTCTTTATTCCGAGCTGCTGGCAAAACGCTATGAAGGTAATAATAATTACAAGGACGCGGCACAGTATTATAGAGAAGTAAACCAAATGTATAAGCATATTGCTCACATTTGATATAATTTTATGTCTAAAACCAAGTTATTCTATAATGTTAATTATAAATTATAGTATAACTTGGTTTTTTTGTTATGCAGCAATATAAACTTGCCTTGTATAAGCAAGTTTTGCTATTATCATAAGTGGAATCCGTGTTAATAACGGTATTAATAAGAGTGTTATTCATAGTACTATTATTAATACCACCACGAATGTTAATAATGCTACTAATATTAATTTCAATTTATATAGCAATAATTAATATAAAACATCTTATAAAAATGATATAATGTTGTTTTAATGAGTGTATAGGCTGAATGATGTTTATTCTAAATGCACGCTCGAATATAAGTGCTATTTTTATAGCATATTATAAATAAATACGATTATTTTGGAGGTTAAGCAAATGGCAGAGATTTCAAAAGAGCAAGTAAAGCATGTAGCTAATCTCGCACGCTTGGAATTTGATGATGAAGCTGTGGAACAAATGGCGAATGAGCTGAGTGCTATCATTGAATATGCTGAGCAGCTGAATGAATTAGATACAGATAATGTGAAGCCAACCACACACGTATTAGATTTGAAAAATGTGATGCGTAAAGATGAACCTAAAAAGTGGATTACACAAGAGGATGCATTGAAGAATGCTCCTGACCAAAAGGATGGACAAATCCGTGTTCCATCGATTCTAGAATAAAAGGAGGCAAACATATTCATGTCTTTATTTGACTATACGATAAAAGAATTGGAAGCAAAATTACATAATCAAGAGATTACTGTAGAAGACTTAGTGAAAGAATCTTATCAGCAAATTAAAGAAGTGGACGGAGATGTGCATGCATTCCTGACACTTGATGAAGAAAAAGCGCTGGAGAAAGCAAGAGAACTGGACAAACGTGAGAATAAATCCGGTGTATTATTTGGTATCCCGGCTGGTATTAAAGACAATATCGTAACGAAAGGACTTCGTACTACCTGTGCAAGTCAATTTTTAGATAATTTCACGGACCCGTTATACAATGCAACCGTTGTTGACAAGCTGGATGCTGAAAATCCGGTTGCAGTTGGTAAATTAAATATGGATGAATTTGCGATGGGATCTTCCAATGAAAACTCCGGTTATGAGCCGACTCGTAACCCATGGAATACAGATCACGTTCCCGGCGGTTCCAGCGGGGGTTCTGCAGCAGCAGTCGCAGCAGGGGAAGTATTATTCTCACTTGGATCGGATACAGGCGGATCGATTCGTCAGCCGGCAGCATTCTGCGGTGTTGTAGGAATGAAGCCGACTTATGGACGTGTATCCCGTTTTGGCCTTGTGGCATTTGCATCCTCTCTGGACCAAATTGGCCCATTGACCCGTACGGTAGAAGATAATGCACGTGTACTGGAAGTCATTGCAGGACATGACAAAATGGACTCTACCAGTGCAGATGTAGAAGTTCCGGCTTATACAGAAGCATTAACTGGCGATGTAAAAGGTTTAAAAATAGCTGTTCCTAAAGAATACTTAGCAGAAGGTGTTTCCGAAGAAGTGAAAAATGCTGTTTTAGAGGCATTGAAGGTCTATGAATCCCTTGGAGCTACTTGGGAAGAAGTATCCTTGCCACATTCTAAATATGCACTTTCAACTTATTACTTATTATCATCCTCTGAGGCTTCTGCGAACTTAGCCCGTTTTGACGGCGTACGCTATGGTGTCCGTTCAGATAATGCAGAAAATATGTTGGATATGTTTGTGAAATCCCGCAGTGAAGGCTTCGGTGATGAAGTAAAACGCCGTATTATGCTTGGAACCTTTGCCCTCAGCTCTGGTTACTATGATGCCTATTATAAAAAAGCACAAAAAGTACGTACATTAATTAAAAATGACTTTGATAAAATTTTAGAAGAATATGATGTGATTGTTGGACCGACAACACCGACACCGGCATTTAAGGTCGGTGAAAAAACAAGTGATCCATTAACGATGTATGTGAATGATATCTTAACGATTCCTGTCAACTTAGCAGGCGTTCCCGGTATTTCTATTCCTTGCGGTTTCTCCGAGGATGGATTGCCAATCGGCTTGCAGGTTATCGGAAACTATTTTGATGAGAGCACTGTTTATCGTGCTGCACATGCATTTGAACAAGCAACAGAACACCATACAAAACGACCTCAACTAGGAGGTGCCAAGTAATGAATTTCGAAACAATTATTGGACTTGAGGTACACGTAGAATTAAAAACCGCATCAAAAATATTCAGTCCGAGTACAAATGAATTTGGTTCCGCGCCAAATACGAATGTCAATCCGATTGACTTAGGCTATCCGGGCACACTGCCAGTCTTAAATGAAGAAGCAGTCAACTTTGCGATGAAAGCGGCAATGGCACTCAATTGTGAAATTGCAACAGATACGAAATTTGACCGTAAAAACTATTTCTATCCAGATAACCCGAAAGCTTATCAAATCTCGCAATTTGATCAGCCAATCGGCGAGAATGGCTGGATTGAAATTGAAGTAAACGGCAAAAAGAAAAAGATCGGTATCACCCGCCTGCACCTGGAAGAGGATGCAGGAAAATTAACACATGGGGAAGACGGTTATTCCTATGTCGATTACAATCGTCAAGGAACACCATTAGTTGAAATTGTATCTGAGCCGGATATGCGTTCTCCAGAAGAAGCATATGCATACTTGGAGAAGCTGAAAAATATTATTCAGTATACAGGTGTATCGGATGTGAAGATGCAGGAAGGCTCCCTGCGCTGTGATGCCAATATTTCACTTCGTCCAATCGGACAAGAGGAATTTGGTACCAAAGCAGAACTGAAAAACTTAAATTCTTTCTCCTTTGTTCAAAAAGGATTAGAATTTGAAGAAACACGTCAGGAAAAAGTATTATTATCCGGCGGAGAAATCCTGCAGGAAACACGCCGTTACGATGAAAAAACAAAAGAAACGATTCTGATGCGTATCAAAGAAGGTTCGGATGATTATCGTTATTTCCCTGAGCCGGACCTTGTACCATTATATATTGATGAGGCTTGGAAGGAACGCATCCGCAGTGAAATTCCTGAGCTTCCAGATGCCAGAAGAGAGCGTTACGTAAGCGAATTAGGCTTATCAGAATATGATGCGAATGTGTTAACGGCATCTAAGCAGATGTCTGATTTCTTTGAGGAAGCAGCAGGGCACGGAGCAGATATCAAACAAGTATCCAACTGGTTAATGGGAGAAGTCTCTGCCTATATGAATAAGCATTATAAAGAGATTGAAGAGCTGGCAATTACACCAGATGCCCTGGCGAAAATGGTTAAATTGATTGAAGACGGCACGATCTCTTCTAAAATTGCGAAGAAGGTATTTGCAGAGCTGGTTGAAAATGGCGGCGACCCAGAAAAAATTGTCGAAGAACAAGGCCTGGTTCAAATCTCAGACCCAGAGCAATTGAAGCCAATCGTGAATGAAATTCTTGATCAAAACGAACAATCTATCATTGATTTCAAGGATGGAAAGAAAAAAGCAAAAGGATTCCTTGTCGGACAAATTATGAAAGCAACAAAAGGACAGGCGAACCCGCCGCTGGTAAATGAAATTCTTGCTGCGGAGCTGGAGAAACGATAAGCTTTCTTGGTAGAATGGTAATAAAATAAAAGAAGCAACAAGGGAAGGCTGTCGCAGAAATGAAATGTGGCAGCCTCTCCAATGTGAAAAAAGATGAAAAGAAAATGGAAGATCATTGTAGAAAAACAACACATTTTATCGAGACTTGTTATTTTTTGTTCATTTTGCTTTTCAAACACATCAAAAAAGTCTATGATATGGATTAGACGAGTTTATTTAATACGATTATAATTTCAACATAAAGGAACTTCATAGGTTATTCATGTCAGATCATGGATAAATACTGCTTTTTATTATGTATCTATTTTGAGAGAGATTTCAGTGAATATCACCGTTCTGTAATACGTATAGTAAATATTTGCTATGGAATGTTGTGAGGTTCTCTAGGTTTCCTTTCATCTAAGGAGAAGAAAAGCAAAGAATGAAGTTATACTTTATATAATACGTGTCTGTAAAGAAGCAATTGCAAGATGGACCGTATGGGGAGGAAAGAACATGGAGAAGGCCCGAATCATTTATAACCCAACTTCGGGACGTGAAGCAATCAAAAAAGCATTACCCAATATTTTAGAAAAGCTGGAAACTGCCGGCTATGAAACTTCCGCACATGCGACAACATGTGAAGGGGATGCTATCGACGCTGCAAGAACTGCTGTAGAAAGAGGCTATGACTTAATTGTTGCGGCTGGCGGCGATGGTACGATCAATGAGGTCGTACATGGCGTAGCCGAACAGGAATATCGGCCAAAGTTAGGGATATTGCCTGCTGGAACAACAAATGATTTTGCCAGAGCACTTCAAATTCCCAGAGATATTAATAAAGCTGTAGATGTTATCTTAGAAGGCAATTCGCTGAAATTAGATATCGGAAAAGTCAACGAGCATTATTTTATTAATATTGCCGGCGGAGGAAAACTGACAGAATTAACATATGATGTCCCGAGCAAATTAAAAACAATGTTAGGTCAATTAGCATATTATATGAAAGGCATTGAGATGCTTCCTTCTTTAAAGCCGGCGCATGTCAGAATTGAGTACGATGAACATGTACTGGAAGAAGATATCATGCTATTTCTAATCTCTAATACGAATTCCGTCGGCGGTTTTGAAAAGCTTGCTCCCGATGCACGTTTAAATGATGGGTACTTTGATGTTCTTATTCTAAAGAAAACAAATCTTGCAGAATTTATTCAAATTGCATCACTTGCCCTTCGAGGGGAACATTTAAAAAGTAAAAACATCATCTATACACAGGCAAAGCGAATTAAAGTGACGAATGAGGATAAAATGCAGCTGAATATTGATGGGGAATACGGCGGTATGCTGCCGGGAGAATTCATCAATCTTCAGGAACATATTGAGTTTATGGTCCCAGCAGAATTCATCGAGCATCAAGAAGAGCTGGAATAAAGATGAAAGTCTCTAAACATACAGTTGTTTTAGAGGCTTTTTTGATTGCTCCTGTCTCCTTGAGCATAGGAACAGTTGTTGTTTGTTAAAAGCCTGTGATAGAATAAAGTGAGCAAAAGTGATTACGGAAATAGAGGAAGATGACAATGGCAAAAACAACAGGAAATACCCCTGTTCAAAAAAATGAACATTTGACTATTACAATTGAAGATATTACCCATGAAGGAAGCGGCGTAGGAAAAGTGGACGGCTATCCTTTGTTTATTCCAAAGACCTTACCGGAAGAAGAAGCCGTTATTAAAGTGGTTAAAGCAAATAAAAAATATGGATTTGGAAAGCTGTTAGAGCTGAAGAAAACAAGCCCGGAACGTGTGAATCCAACCTGCCATGTATATTGTGGAGGCTGTCAGCTCCAGCATATGAGCTATGCCCTTCAATTACAAATGAAACAGAATCAGGTCCATAATGTGATGAAAAAAGTAGGCCATCTGGAGCATGTCCCCGTGCATCCAATCATTGGGATGGAAGATCCTTCTCATTACCGAAATAAGATACAAATTCCTGTCGATGAAAAAAACGGTGAATTAATTACAGGCTACTATCAGAAAAGAAGCCACCGGATTCTGCAGAATCAGGACACCTGCCATGTGCATAGTCACGCAATGAATGAGGTGCTCCCATTTGTTCGACACTTAATGAATAAATATGGTGTTCAAGCTTATAATGAAGAAACACATCGAGGTGAACTGCGTCATATTATGATACGGGCAGGCCATTTTACAGGAGAAATGATGGTTGTTTTTGTAACGCGTACAGCCAAGCTTCCTGGCAAAGAGCGAATCATCGAAGAACTGACAAAGAAGTTTCCATTTATCCGTTCGATTGTGCAGAATATCAATGACCAGCGCACGAATGTGATTTTAGGGAAGAAGACAAACGTATTGTGGGGAGCAGCTTATATCCACGATACAATAGGCGATTTAACCTTTGCGATTTCGCCAAAGTCCTTTTATCAAGTGAATCCTGTTCAGACGAAGGTGCTTTATGATAAAGCTTTGGAGTATGCAGCTATTGATAAAAATGATGTAGTGATCGATGCATATTGCGGCATAGGAACAATCTCGCTCTTCCTTGCCCAAAAAGCAAAAAAAGTATATGGAATCGAGGTTGTTCCAGAAGCCATTGAAGATGCAAAGAAAAATGCAGCATATAATGGAATAGATAACGCGGAGTTTACCGTTGGACAGGCTGAAAAAGTGATGCCTAAGTGGAAGAAGGAAGGCTTAGATCCAGATGTGATTGTTGTCGATCCTCCGAGAAAGGGTTGTGATCCGGAATTTTTGGATGCGATGATGGAGATGAAGCCGAAGCGGATTGTTTATGTTTCCTGTAATCCTTCGACACTGGCAAGGGATTTGCGTATTTTAGAGGACGGCGGTTATGAGACGAAGGAAGTACAGCCGGTGGATATGTTTCCGAATACGGGGCATGTAGAGGCTGTGACGGTGTTGTCGAGGATGGAAGAGTAAAGGGATGAAAAAGGCAGCGAATGGTATGCTGTCTCAAAATAGAATGATTGAGAAATAAAACTGAACCACCATACATTGATAACGGTTATTTTAATGGAAGTAAATGGAGAACTAGATGAAGACAGAACTATCAACAGAACACTGTAGGATAAGTAAAAGAACGGCACAAATAGTTCTTTTTTTATCCATTTGTGCCATTCATATATTTTTCACCTAATCAATTTCTATTATTTGATGATTAGATTAATATAGCATTATAAGAACAATTTATTACAGAACAAACCTTTCATGCTGGATGATAAAATCCAGCTGAGGCAAGTTCCATCAGAGGAGAGTGTACTGCATGTTTAAAAAGATTGCCAGTGATGCATTAGGATTGAGTGATATTGGTAAAATTATTCAACCGGATAACTTCGATAAAACGGAATCAGATGATTACGTATTGCATGAAGAAGGGGAACAAATTCATTTTCTGATTAAATCGAAATCAGATGAATACTGCTTTACGAATCGTTCCTCATCCACTTAGATGGGGAAAAGGCAACAAGCAGTAAGCGGAATATTTATCGCTATGATTACTACCGCTATCCTATTCAGAACGTCACAGTAGAAACGGCTGGTACGATTGACCTGGACCTTGAAATAAAATTTACGATTGGAGGACAAGCTATTTCCGTAGATATTGAGAAAAAGGAAAGCGAGGCTATTGCTGATTTATATAAATCATTAGTTACCATTTCACATATTCAAGACAGTGATGCACGTGTAAAAGGTTATGCAAAAGATAGTCCTGATTTATCCAAAACCTTATTCACTGACAACCGTTTTCAGGAAGGAACCATAGCGAATGAATTTGAAAAAGCTGCGAAATTTGCTTTTGATTGGCTAAATACGACATACAATGACAATACACTGAAAGATTTTGGTGATATTTTTAAAAAATATCACCAAAATTAATAAGGAAACTTTATAATGAATAGTGGCTCCTGATACACCATGATTAGACCAGATTAAATCACGTTTTAAAATAATCATTATATCTGCTTAAAGCGTGAGCGCTGAAGAAATTTGGTTTTTCTGTGTGCTCCGGTGATTGCTGAAAAGGTACTGACAAAGTAGAATAAAAACAAGCGTATTGTAGAAGATAGGAATTAATTAAAAGTTAGGAGAATGCCAAATGATTAACGGAGTGGAATTTGATTTTGTTGTAAAAGACAGCAAAGCAGCTTTAGCGCAGTACAAGTCTATTTTTGATGTAGAAGTAGTAGAAGAAACAAATTTTAAAGCAGGAAATAATGAAGCAGTATTTACCATTTACGGGACGCGTTTTCACATGCTTGATGAGAATCCTGAATATCAATTATTTGCTCCGAAAGAAGGGGAGACACAATCTTTTTGGTTCAATATTGCAGTTCCGGACATTCAAGAAACATATGAAAAAGCGATGGCTGCGAATGCAACAGAAATACAGCCTGTTACAAGGATGGAAGAAATGGGCATCTCTAATGCAATGTTTGCTGACAGCTATGGGTATGTATGGATGTTACATGAGATTCACCGCGAAGTATCCTTTGAAGAACGCGTGGATATTCTAAGTAAAGACTTTGAATAAATATCTGTGCTATTTTGTAGAGATGCTTACTTAAAAAGTTTCATACATCTGAAATCTTTATGACAGTCAAATATAAATGAAACAAAACGTTTACTAATTCCATTAGGGAAAATAGGAACGTTTTTTCTATATATGAATAACAGAGATTCCAAACCAGTTAATCTATAAACAGGCCTTGTTCGAGGTATGGTGCTCTTTAATATTCTTCACTATATACTTATGACCCTGAAATAAATAACAATCGTAGGAACGTTCCTTTTGTGAATGCTATAATAATAACATGATGTTGATAAAGAAACTAGTTGTTATGGGGAATTTAATGAAAACTCCTACAGGAATAATAATCTTTTTTATTATCATAATGATAGCGTATTTTATCATGGGGATGATAGAAAAGCGTTAATATTAGAGCTCTCTATCTAATTTAATCTATTTAAAAGAAGGAGGGAAAATAATATGGACAAGTCAAATAAAAACTTTACTCCCGTACGTCTGCATCTGGAATTAACAGACGCTTATTTGTCGGATTATGAAAAAAGAATGCTGAATCGGTATGGGGAGACTTTAACTGGTGGATCAATATCCCGAGACATTCTGATTCCATCTGATATGCCGCTGCACAACCTTCATTATGCAATTCAAAAACTATTTGGATGGCAAAATGCGCATCTGCGCAAATTTCAGCTTCCTGATCCTGTATTTCAGAAACTGACCGGAGGCACGGTAAAGGGCTGGTCTGATTTAGTAGGTACGCTATTTCAACCTCCATCTGAAGCAGAAAGTGATCTTTTTTGGGACGAAGATTATAAAAGTGGAAGTATCCATACATGGTTGAGGAAGAAGTATACAGGGCCTTTCATATATAAGGGGACACTGGAGCAGCCGGAAATAGCGAAGCAGGATATGAAGGAAATGTTAGATTATTTTACAATGATTGAAGTGAAAGAATCATTTACGGATTATCTGGAACGGAAAAAGCAAAATCCTGATACAGAAATGAGAACCATCCGGAAAGCGCCATTAGTTGAATTAACTCTTGCTGAAATGCGCTCAGCGTTTACTTTAGAGGGGGATGTGGAAAACTTGCTGGAGCGTCTGGAAGTGGATAAGGTAATCGCTGCGAAAGCGGAAGAAATACAGGACAATAAATTGTTTCCCGTAACAGATGAACTCATTTATCAGTATGATTTTGGAGATGATTGGACGGTGAAAATCACCAAATATGAGGATTGTGCGGATTTATTACATCGAAATTTGATAGATCAAGAGGAGTTGGCGGAAGCAGAAGCAATGGTTTTGGATAAGAATAAACCAGTTTGTATTCATAAACAAGGTATCTCCGTATGTGATGATGTTGGCGGCTTAAGCGGCTTTGCCAATTTTTTAGGAACTATTTATGAAAGCGAAGATAGGCTGGAAAAGTCTGAGATGCGGGCTTGGGCAAAAAGCCTTGGCTGGAGTGCGCAAAAGGTTTCTGTAAAAACATTATTATAGAAAGTTTAAGGGAAATAATTCCTTTCTTAAAGGGGTTACCATTTATTATTTTTCTCATACATAAGAAGCGAGTAGTATCCGTCTGATACGCTTTAGAAAGGTGCCACTTGAATAAGTGCATGTTTCATGCAGATAAAACACATATATAAGGAGCTAGTTACATGTACAAAATCTTCTCCTGGGCGGCAGTGATATTTTGGATGGCGCTTATTTTTTATTTATCCCATCAGCCTGCTGCCATTTCCAATGAACTCAGTTCAGGAATTACCGAAATAATTATAAACACCTTGGAGAATCTTGCTTCTTCATTCCAGTTCCATATAGAAGAGCTGCATCATATCATTAGAAAAAATGCGCACTTTTTTGCTTATTTAATACTGGGCATTCTCGTTTTGAACGGATTAAGAAGAAGCGGTGTATTTGGCAAGCGAGGTATAGGTATTGCCTTGTTGATTTGTATTCTGTATGCCATCACAGATGAGGTGCATCAGTTATTTATCCCCGGGAGATCCGGAGAGGTGAGAGATGTCTTGATTGATAGTGCTGGTGCGAGCACAGGAATTGTCATTTATTTACTAATTTCCAAGCTGGTAAAGCGGCGCAGCAAAAAGCGTATCCGCTGACAAATGGTTTTGCTTTGCAGTTCATTGTTTTTTAATGATAGCTTCCCAATGGTTTTAATGCTTCTGCAGTTTGATATGTATAAAAAATCTAGAAAGCTTTAGAGAAATTCAAAGACAGTCTTTATACTTCAACAACAAAAAGTATAAAGGCTGTTTTTAATTTGAATCACTAGATAAAAAACAAAAATTACAACTATTTTTTCCATATATGCTAATATGAAATAAGAACTAATTTGATTAAAATAAACTAAATTATCATTATCTCTGCAGTTTTTAGACGTTAGTGAAAAGCGTGATAGCTTCTTAGTATCTAATGGAATTTTTCATATGCGTTGGACCTGCTTCATGGCAGAAAAAGATAATTAAAGTGTGAGGGCAGCTATGGGACAGAATACAATAACGTTAGATCCAGACGAAAGAAATGCCACCAATATTCCTGAAATTGAAAAGGAATATGCAAGGCTGGATAAGGACTGGCTCTGGTTTCATTATAAATTATCCATTTGGCTGGTGATTTTTACTTTTATCATTGAATGTCTTCTCAGCATCATCATTGTCCGGACAGATCTGCTAAGCACGTCTGTTCCAATCTATATCTGGAGGTTTATTGCCGTACCAAGCATTCTGAATGGGATATTCCTCGCGATTGGTACGGCAGTGATGTATTCTAAACGCATTTCGCACCAGGGAAAGAATGGCGGTATATAAAGAGGGAGTAGATATCTCGCAGTGGTTTGCCAGGGCGGATTTGGCTCTGTATCAAGCAAAAGAAGCAAGAAATGCAATAAGAATTTATTCGTAATGTATAAGGAACTTGCAGGGGAAGTAATTATATTACAAAATTGTAGAATAGCATCGTTTGATATAAGTTCATATTGGGGGATTTATAATGAAGCAGTATTTAGCATTTGATATAGGCGGTACGGAAATAAAATATGGCATATTAAATGAACAGGGAGATATATTAGAAGTAGAATTATTCTCTTCAAAAAATACAAACGGTAACTTTGTACTGGACAAGATTGTAGAGATTGCCTCTTCTAAATACAACGAAATCAATGGGCTGGCAATCAGCGCTCCAGGCTTTATTGATGCAGAAAGCGGTTACATTGAAAATGGTGGAGCATATAGAGATTTTGATCATTTCAATATGAAATCCTTTCTGGATGAAAAGCTGTCTATTCCTGTTACGATTGAAAATGATGTTAATTGCGTGGCTTATGCAGAAAAATGGCTGGGGAATGCTCGGGAGGATACCGATTTTGTATGTATGACCATTGGCACCGGCATCGGAGGAGCCTTATTTCTTAATAATCAGTTATATAGAGGTGTCTCGCACCGCGCAGGTGAATTTGGATATATGAAAACCAGCCCGGACAAAACACCGAATCTTTTCAGTAATTCCTTAAATCTTAAAGCTACGATGGCAGTTATACGAAAACAATTTTCATCTGTAAAAGAAATTCCGCTAAGCCAAGTAACTGGAGAAACGGTGTTTCAAGCCTTTGATAAGGGCGATGCAGACGCAATAGAAATCATATCCACGTTTTATGATCATATTGCGAATTTAATATATCATATTTTTTATATTATTAATCCAGCAAAAATATTAATAGGAGGAGGAATTTCTAATCGTGATTCGTTTATTAGTGAATTAAAATCACAGTTAAAAGCATATGAATTAAATGAGGATTGGTTAGAAATCAACACCTGTTATTTTAAAAATCACTCAGGGATGGTAGGTGCTACATATCACCACCTGCTGAAAACAGGAAATTTGCTGAATGGGTGATGGGAGCTGCCTTTTTGTATTTAATGCCTTCTAAAAAGAAGGATACAAAAAGGCTTCTCATTGAAAGTTAAATGATTATATGTTAATATGTTCATATAAGCAAATTAATAAATAACAACAGTTAAAAGGGAGGCCAATAAAACAATGGAAGAGCTGAAGTTTGAAAATAGTCCTTCTAAGGAAATCGATGAAGAAACATTATTTATCGTTACACAGACCTTTAAAGCATTAGGAGACCCGACAAGAGTCCGAATTCTTCATCTGCTTTTTCAAAAAGAATGTTCCGTTAATGAAATTGCAGATACGTTGGATATCAGGCAATCGACCGTATCTCATCAATTGCGATTTTTGAAGAATCTTCGGCTTGTGAAATATCGCCGGGCAGGAACCACGCTTTACTATTCTCATGATGATGAGCACGTTATGCTGATATTAAAACAAATGATAGACCATGCTTGTCATAGTTAGTATCAAAACCATTGATGTTATAAAAGTAATCGTTTTAATATTTGTATATGATTACATACTAACCTAATGATGAAAAGATATATCCAAAAAAATAGCGGTGCTTCTTAAATTAGAAGGCAGGAGGAAGATTTCTGCAAGCGAACTATATGCGTATATATGAATATAAACATAAAGGAGGTTTTAGCATGGGACACGATCATCACAGCCATGATCATACACATGGTGCAAACAAAAAGACGCTGCTGATTAGTTTTCTTGTTATCACGGCGTTTATGGTTATAGAAGTTATTGGAGGTTTGCTGACAAACAGCTTAGCTCTTTTAGCCGATGCGGGACATATGCTGAGTGATTCCATCTCTTTATTAATTGCATTAATTGCTTTTAAATTGGGAGAAAGAGCTGCCAATTACGGGAAGACATATGGATACAAGCGCTTTGAAATACTGGCAGCGGTCATCAATGGTGCCACATTACTTATTGTATCCATCTATATTTTTTATGAAGGTTATCAGCGATTGTTTGATCCGCCGGAAGTAGCTTCCACGGGAATGTTAATCATTGCTGTTATTGGTTTACTTGTCAATATTATTGTAGCATTTATCATGCTGCGCGGCGGAGATACAGAAAATAATTTGAATATGCGAGCTGCGTTCCTTCATGTTTTAGGTGATTTATTAGGATCAGTAGGTGCGATTATTGCAGCACTTCTTATCATTTTCTTTCAATGGACTTGGGCAGATACGGTGGCAAGTGTGCTGGTAGCATTGCTTATTTTAGTAAGCGGCTGGCGGGTAACGAAAGCCTCTATCCATGTATTGATGGAAGGGACCCCTGCCAACGTGAATTTAGAAAATGTCGTTCAAAAGATGAGTGATATAGATGGTGTCGAGGGAATTCATGACCTGCATGTATGGAGTGTAACCAGCGGACAGAATGTGCTTTCCTGCCATATTATTGTCGATGGCCAGATGACTGTGGAAGAAAGTCAGCAGCTGCTCCGGAAAATTGAGCATGAATTGGAGCAAGAGAATATCGGTCATGTCACGATTCAAGTAGAAACAGGGGAGCATCCTCATGAAGATACAATTATGTGTCAGGCAGAGTATGTGATGGAAGAGCATCACCATCATGGGCATAGTCATTGATTCAGCAGGCCAGGGCGCAAATCTAAGAGTTTTAAAATAGAGACTTCACAGGAAGAATGGAAGTCTCTATTTTTGTTTGCAGTAATGGATGGACTATGAAATTTTAGAGTATATGTTAAATCAACTTTAATTCATTCTCACTTTGTAAGAATACAACGAAAAACTTTTTTTAATTTTCTTAGAAAAATTGTACTTATTAAAAAAACTCTTATTAACGCGGTAAAGCTGAGGTAACACTTGACTAAAAATCTTTTTCACCATATCAACTATTCAATTAAACAATTGAATAGTTGATATGGTGAAATTTACATTTATACTTGGCTGTATCATTCTATTTTAATCTAATATCAATTTAAATACACTTCATGAAAAGGTGATGAGTATGAGGGAATCTCTATTATCTGCAACAGAATATAAAGATCAATTATATAAACAGTTATCAAGAATTGGGAAAAGCCTTTCTAGTGATAAACGTCTTGAATTATTAAGTTTATTAACACATGGACCAAAAACAGTGGAAAAACTGGCTGAACTTTCCGGGATGGCCATTGCAAATGTGTCCCGTCATCTTCAAGTTCTAAATGATTCTAAATTAGTAAAGTTTACAAAAAAAGGGACTTATGCATACTACTCACTTTCCGATGACTCCGTTGCTGATTTTTTAAATTCTTTATGGAAGATTAGTGAAAATCATCTTTCTGATATTAATCAAATAAAAAGGGATTTTTTAGAGAATATTGATGATGTTAACGTACTTACGTTGGAAGAGTTATATGAAAAATTAGAAAAAGATAATATTACACTTTTAGATTTAAGAACAGAAGAAGAATTTAATTACAGGCATATTGAAGGGGCTATTTCTGTACCAGAGGATCGTTTAGATGTATATCTTCAAAAATTACCAAAGGATAATGAAATTATTGTATACTGCCGGGGGAAATTTTGTGCAGCTTCTGCTATGGCGGCACAAAAGCTAAAGGAAAATGGCTTTACAGCTTTCAGTATGGAAGACAGTGTTTATGAATGGGATAAATATTTAAACGTAAGTCATTAGAAATAATTATTTTACGTTAATTAATAAGATAGAAGCTGCCATCTTGGCAGCTTCTAAAAAATAACATTAATTCAATTTATTGCAGGATTAGTTTTAGTTGTCAGCACAGTGTTATTTTACTAAATAAAGCAATCATGTTGACAGTATATTTTTTTATTTTATATTTAATTATTCAATTGAATATAAAATAAACGAGAGATTTTATTTAGGAAACATTCATAGGAGTGCCTCTCTAGAAAGAGGGGATGAATGAACTTATTTTTTATTTAAGGAGGAAATTAAATGTCTGAAGAAAAAATGTATGATGTTATTATTGCCGGTGCAGGACCTGCTGGAATGACAGCAGCTGTTTATGCGTCTCGTGCAAATTTAGATACCTTAATGTTAGAACGAGGAATTCCTGGCGGTCAAATGGCAAATACAGAGGACGTGGAAAACTATCCCGGATATGAGCATATTTTAGGACCCGATTTATCGAATAAAATGTTTGAGCATGCAAAAAAATTCGGAGCAGAATATGCATACGGGGATATCAAGTCCATTGAGAATCATGGAAGTTATAAGATTATCCATGCTGGAAAAAAAGAATATCGTACAAAATCTTTAATTATTGCGACTGGAGCCCAATACAAAAAAATTGGTGTTCCTGGTGAGGAAGAGCTTGGAGGGCGCGGTGTATCTTACTGTGCAGTATGTGACGGTGCATTCTTTAAGGAGAAGGATATCGTTGTTATAGGTGGAGGAGACTCTGCAATTGAAGAGGGTGTTTATTTAACTCGATTCGCAAATAAAGTCACTATTATCCATCGACGTGATCAGCTTCGCGCCCAAAAAATTCTGCAGCAGCGCGCATTTGATAATGAAAAAATTAATTTCATTTGGGATACTGTTCCAGAAAAATTTAATGAAACAGATGGAAAAGTAAGCAGTATTACTTTAAAAAATATGAAGTCTGATGAAGTCTATGACTTTAATACAAATGGGATATTTATTTATATTGGGATGCTTCCATTAAATGACCCGTTTACAGAATTGGGTATTACAGATGATACAGGGTATATTCTTACCAATGAAAATATGGAGACAGAAATCCCTGGAATCTTTGCTGCTGGTGATATTAGAGCAAAAAATCTTCGGCAAATTGTAACAGCGACCGGGGATGGAAGTATAGCAGCTGAAACAGCAATAAAATATGTGGAAAGCCTTGCTGAAGTGTTAAGTGTCCCAGAAAGACAATTATAAATCATTAAAAATAAAAAATAGGGGTGCTGCATAATCAGTTAATTGATTATGCAGCACCCCTATTTTGATTATAAAAAGAATCACCCAAGATAAATACGTTGGAACGGTTCCCTCTGTAAATTTAGGTTTTGTTTTGAAAGTGGGTATGGATAAATTAACTAACCTAAATTAAAGAGGTATTTTTTATGTTTGAAACCTTTTCACAGAATATTTCACAGTAACTACACGCATTTGAGTTTACTTATTTTATTGCAGACATTTTGCTGAAACTAAAAAAATTAGACCCGTTTTATTATGAAAAGTTATTTTAAATCCTTTCATCAAATTTTCACATTAAACAAGTACGATAGGAAAGGAGAGCGTTTGAAATGGAGGAGTATCTGAATGGTGATAGCAAGTAAATTAATTGCGGCAGGAATCATTGCTGCCAGCTTTTTGGTAGGGTGCCTTTCATTTTATATCATGAGTAACCTGCCTATAAAAATGAAGAAAAAGCATATAGCAGAAATCGTATCCCAACTAATTAATTTTGTTCTCTTTATGTGGGCAGGGAAAATCATACTAAATCTTTCCAGTTTCCTGTCTGATCCATTAACAATACTGGCTTATCCTGCTAATTCAATGGCTTTTTATTTTGCAGTGTTTGCAAGTATTATTATGCTGATTTATAAGGATAAACAAAAGAAATTGGATTTGTGTCCTTTTATGGAATCCTTTGTACATGTATTTTTAGTTGCTTCTTTTTTATACGAATTTCTTGAAATTATTTTAAAAGATAATGTATATGCATTCGGATACTTATTACTGCTCTCTGTTCTAATAATTTTATACTTTTTCCTCAGGGAACGGATTCAAATAAAATTATTGTTGCTTATTATCCTGGGCAGCTGGTCGCTCGGTATAATAACCTTATCTTTCATGCAGCCTTTCGTAACGGTTTTTGGTTATATGATGGACCCATGGTTTATTAGTATCTTTTTTATTATTGTTTTAGCATTATCCAATTTATTCTATAAAACAAAGCGAGGGTTTAAACAATGAGTATGATTGAAGCAGATACAATGCTGCTTACTGGTATGTTTTTAGCAATGGGGGCAGGCGTATTATCTTTTTTATCCCCCTGTGTATTACCGATTTTTCCAGCCTATATGTCATACATAACTGGAATTAGTGTAAAAGAGTTACAGGGAAACAAGAATGTTCAAATTCTTCGTCAACTATTTGCTCATTCTTTGCTTTTTTTATTAGGAGTTTCGCTGGTGTTCATTAGTTTGGGAGCAGGAGCTTCTCTTCTGGGACAATGGGTACAGAATTTGCTGTTTGGAGATTCGGGATTATTTATACAAAGAATAGCAGGTATTTTTATTATCATTATGGGTTTATTTATAGCAGGATGGATAAATATACCTTTTTTAATGAGAGAGCATCGTTTTCATTCAAGAAAAAAACAAGCGGGATATGTCGGCACATTTTTTGTAGGGTTAGGTTTTGCTGCCGGTTGGACACCCTGTATTGGGCCGATTTTTGGGTCTATATTATTTTTAGCTGCAAGCAATCCTGGTCAGGGAATATTCTACACTTTTTTATATGTTATCGGTTTTGCAATTCCATTTCTTGTTCTGACCTTGTTTATAGGAAAAACAAGGTGGATTGTCCGGCATAGTAATATCATTATGAAAATTGGAGCAATAATGATGATTATCATGGGTATTGTTTTGTTCTTTGGATGGATGCCTTTTATTTCAGGTTTTTTACTTGATTTGGTAGAGGATACTTGGTTGTCTAGGTTAGGCTAAGAGGAGGAGCGTTGTAATGAAAAAATGGATTTTCACTATGATTATTGTAGGAATGATTGGGTGGGCACTGTATGATTTTATAGATTCCAGCAGACAATCCACGGATGAATTTGTGCCTGTAGAAGAGAATAGCAGTGTAGAGGAAGACGTGAGAGAGCAATTAGAAGCAGCAGATAATGAAGAGGGGGACTCGGCGGCAGGAGAAAACACGGAAGTCGGTCTGGAGGTTGGAAATATGGCACCAGATTTTGAACTCCAGACGCTGGCAGGTGAAACAGTGAAGTTATCTGATTACCGAGGGAAAAAAGTAATGATTAATTTCTGGGCGACGTGGTGTCCGCCATGCAGAGCGGAAATGCCGGATATGGAAGCCTTTTATCAGGACAAGGATATTGTTATTTTAGCAGTTAATTTAACAGAGACAGAAAATAATCTGCAGCAGGTGCAGGATTTTGTAAATGAATACGAATTAACGTTTCCAATTTTACTGGATGAGAAAATAGAAGTCGCCGAACAATATATGATTCAACCAATACCCACATCATATATGATAAACTCAAATGGAGTAGTGGCATTTAAAGCCTTTGGTTCTTTGAACTATGATTTTATGGTTCAAGAGTTTGAGAAAATGAAGTAATTTTTTATAGAAGATTAGAAAGAAGGAATGGGGATGAAGCAGACAGTATTAGTTGTTGAGGATGACAAAATGATACGTGAACTTATCCGTATTTATCTACAAAAAGCGGATTATGAAGTTTTTACAGCTGCAGACGGAGAAAAGGCAAAAGCGGTTTTTTTAACGGAACATCCTTGTCTTATTATTCTAGATCTTATGCTTCCAAAGTTAAGCGGCGAAGAATTCTGTTTGTGGATTCGTGAACAAGAACGTAATGAGGTTTCTATTATTATGCTTTCAGCCAAATCACGTACAGAAGATAAGATTAATGGGTTAAAGATGGGAGCAGACGATTATTTAGTAAAACCTTTTGACCCGGATGAGCTTCTTGCTCATATAGAAGCAGTTCTTCGCCGTACAGGACAGTTTTGCCAAAAAATTGCTTACAATGGGCTTTGTATTAAGCCTCGAAAAGGGGAAGTATTGTTATTTAATACGCAATTAGAGTTAACCAAGCATGAATTTCATCTTTTGTACTGTTTTATGGAAAATCCTAATATAGTGATTTCCAGGGAAAGTTTAATGGAGCAATTATATCCTTATGCAGATAAATTAGTATCCGACCGAACCATTGATGCCCACATCAAAAAGTTGCGTAAAAAAATTGAAGAGAATCCTGCATCTCCAAAGCGTATTATGACAGTTCGAGGAATGGGGTATAAATTTGTTACAGAATAAATGGGGGAGGAATTTTCTTCCAAGACGTTTTTTATTTCAATTGACATTTATCAATATCATCATAATTGTAGCTTTTGTAATGTTTAGCAGCTGGGCAATTTATAATACAGCTTGTACGCTGGCAGATGGACTAACCTCGATGACTGCTCAAAAGCAGAGTCAATTCCAAGCAACGCTTTTTCAATACTTATGGTTGTTTAGTGTTTCTGCTGTTATTGTAGGCAGTTTGATTCATTTTTATTTAACAAAAAAAATGATCCAGCCTTTAAAAGAGTTAATCCAATCTACAAAAGAGATGAAAAAAGGGCAGTACCCAAGCTCCATTTATGTAAAGGGAGATGGAGAAGTAAGTGAATTAATCCGTCATTTTAATGATTTGGTTCAACAATTAGAAACCAATGAACAGCATAGGACAAATCTTGTATCTGATTTATCTCATGAATTTCGTACACCGTTAACAAACTTAAATGGTTATTTACTTGCTCTACAAAACGGAGTCATGGAAGGAGATAAGAAATTATACCAATCTCTTTATGCAGAATCGTCAAAGTTAACACAGTTAGTTGAACAAATGGAACAGTTAAAGGAATGGGACGATATGCAAGCATATTCTTTTTACGAAAAAGAATCAATAAATATGCAAGAATTCATTGAAAGATCAATTAAAATATTTCAGTGGTCCTTGAAAAAGAAGCATATTGATATAGAGATTGATGCCCATCAAGGTACAGCTGTTATAAATCGTACAAGTATTTCTCAGGTTATCAGCAATTTAATAGATAACGCCATTCGTTATTATGAAGGCGCAGGGCCAATTACCATAAAAGGAGAAAAAAACGCTGATGAATATAAAATTTCTATAACAGGTCCTGGAAGAAAGATTCCAGAAAAAGATAAAGAACGGATTTTTGAACGATTTTATCGTGTAGAAACTTCCAGGTCACGTGAATTTGGGGGATCCGGCTTAGGGCTTGCGATTTCAAAGGAAATTATTGAACGGCACCACGGGAAAATAGGTGTCCATACGGAAGGGCATATACATACTTTTTGGTTTATTATTCCTTTCTCCTGAAATATGTATTAACCTTTAATAGAGAGAATGATAATTGATAAACTAATTGCATTGAATGTTAAAAACCATCCCCTTTATTTATGGTAACTGGAGAAAATCTGAAATAAACGATTGCTGGAAGACACGATAGTTCTTGTTTTAACTTCCTGTTAACCATTTCATATGGTTAGTAATGCTCCAAACCGTTTTGTAGCTTATGTTTATCCAGTAAGAAAATAATAAAAATGGATAAAGAAATTTTATAGAAATTACATAGTGAGATAAATGAATAATTATGTTAAAGAGTATTAACACTAATTATACGCATAGACATAAAGAATTTTAGCAAATATGATTTTAAAATGTCTTTTTTTGAATCTCTCTATGAAAAAGGTGGTTATTACTATGAATATAGATAACTTGGAAATGTTTTGTAAGGTAATTGAACAGGGCAGTATTAGCCAAGTAGCTCGATCAAGCTATGTAACGCAGCCCGCAGTAACGAGTAAAATACGACAAATGGAAAATCATTATGGTGTTGCTTTGTTTGATCGGGATGGCGGTACAATACGTGTTACAAATGCAGGTTCTAAATTATATCCATACGCTAAGGAAATCGTTGAATACTATAAACGTTCTCAAGAAGTAATGGGCAATATATCTAATGATAAAGAGGAAACATTACATGTTGGAGCCAGCTTAACAATCGGAGAATATCTTCTGCCAAAAGTGTTAGGTAAGTTTCAAAAAAAATACAGAAATATTGAATTTAGTTTAGCTATCGGAAATACACCTACCATCATCTCTAAATTAGAAAGTTCGGAAATCGATATCGCTTTAGTAGAAGGGAAGGTTATGCATAAAGATTTTCACATTGAGAAATTTGCCAAAGATGAGCTGATACTGATAATTCCGAAAAACCACCGCTGGAAAAATCAAGAGAGGATAAATATAGAAGATTTAACGGAGGAAAGGCTCCTTTTAAGGGAAAAGGATGCAGGTGCGCGAAAAATTATAGAATCGGTATTTGCAGAAAATAATGTTTTGGAAGAAATACGACATTATTTAGAACTTGGGAGTACCCAGGCAATTATCAGCGGCGTTGAATCTGGTCTTGGTGTTGGAATAATCCCTAAACTTTCTGTGGCGCATGAACTTGAATTAGGGGCTGTTACACATATGCCTATTTCGAATATAACTATTTCTAGAGATTTATGGATTGTAAAAAGAACAACAAGATTTCCCAAAAATAGCATCAATTTATTTACTCAATTTTTAAAAGATCGGAAATCTAACTTTTAATCTATTATTTTTTACATATAGAGAAGGTCTGAAGTTCCTAAAGTCTATTGTGGAGGACAGGCAGTATGTAAATGACTCCTGTTAATACGGGATGAGTTTAAAGTTTGTACAGTTATACTCAAAATAGTATTTTTAAGGGGAGAGACAAAAAATAAGTATTTTTCAAAATCAGGAAAATATCAGGGGAAATCTGTATCCAGCTATGAAGGAAAATAGCAATGGTACAGATTTTTTTTATGAAGTGAAATTAATGAACCCTTATAATTATCAGAATCTGAGCTTTAGTAAGAGATATGTAAGGATAAAGCAGCTACACCAGTAGTTGTGTCTGCATAGATAAACTGATTATTTCCAATATAGATATCTACATGAGCATGTCAATTTAATACGTTTGAGAAAAGAATACGGAATCCTCTATTAATAAATCGTTAATTGTATAAGGCTTGTCAAATTTTCTTTTCGCACTTTTCCGATGTCGAGATAAGTTTAACTCACAATATAATCTATACTGTCTGATGCCTTTTGAAAATACTGTTAGAGCTTGATTTAGAGCTGGCATTGACAATGTAACCTGAAGAGCCAAATGTATTTTTAAACCGGGTTTTATTGTGAAAACGGTTTTTCCTTTAAAGAATAATAAAATATTATGGCCCATAACATTCTTCTATAATTTATAAAGGTTTTTATATAGTAGGATAATAATAACAGCAAATTTATGATTAATCGATTTCTCAGATAAAGCTGATCAAAGTAATGTAACCTGAGAAGCTTTGATTAATTAAGTAGAATTTTTTCAACCTATCTTTAAAACGACTAATTAGGAGGGAGAAAAATTGAGTGAAAGTAAATTTTCAAAAATTGTTATTGTTGGTGCGGGTTCAGCGGGGATTTCCATTGCATCTCGAATCATTCGAAATGCACCTTATTTAAAAGAAAATATAATGATTATTGATCCTTCAGAGGACCATTATTATCAGCCTTTATGGACGTTAGTTGGCGGCGGTCAATCTAAATTAGAAGATTCTCATCGAAAACAGGAAACCCTTATGCCTGACGGCGTTCAATGGATTAAAGAAAATGTGACAGAATTTATCCCAGATACAAATTCAGTTATAACAGATGCACACTCACAGATTAATTATGATTTTCTAGTTGTAGCAGCTGGTATTGAAATAAAGTGGGACAGAGTTAAAGGGCTGAAAGAAGCAATTGGAAAAAATGGTGTCTGCAGTAATTACTCACCCGAGTTCGTGGAAAGCACTTGGGAAAATATTAGAAACTTTTCAGGTGGAAACGCCATATTTACTCAACCGAGCACCCCAATTAAGTGCGGGGGAGCTCCACAAAAAATTATGTACCTGGCAGATGATTATTTCAACAAATCTAGTGTCCGCGCAAAAACAAACATACAATTTATTTCTGGTACAGGTAATATTTTTGCAGTTCCGACCTATGCGAAAACATTAGAACAGGTTATTGATCGAAAAGGTATCGAAACCACTTATATGACAGATTTGATTGAAATAGATGGGGAGAATAAATTAGCGGTCTTTGAAAATATAGAAACAAATAAAAAAATGGAAGTTAATTATGACATGATCCATGTTACGCCGCCAATGGGGGCTCCCAGCTTTATTGCGGCCAGCCCGCTTGCAGATGCAGCCGGTTGGGTGGATGTTGATCCTTACACACTTCAACATAAAACGTTCCAAAATATATTTAGCGCTGGTGATTCATCCGGTCTTCCAACGTCTAAAACAGGAGCAGCTATACGTAAACAAGCCCCTGTAGTTGCTGAAAATATTCTTTCTATTATGAATGGCAGACAGATGAAAGCAAAATATGATGGTTATACATCCTGTCCCTTGGTGACAGGTGTCAACAAATTAGTGATGGCGGAATTTGATTATGATAAAAATCCACAGGAAACTTTTCCAATTGACCAATCAAAAGAAAGAAGCAGTATGTATATTGTGAAGAAAAATCTGCTGCCAATAATGTACTGGAATGGAATGTTGAAAGGAACGATGTAGTGAAATAATACAAGTTTATGAATATTAGTATATTCATGAAAAGGAGGTTTCAAAATTGGACACTACTCAAAAGCAGTCTACGATGGATGATGTAATACAAGAACTGGAGAAAAAGGAACAGGTAGACGCTCTATATTATCTCGTCCAAAAACTCCCTGATTTTGTGTCAAGAGTACAGAAGCTGGATGATAAATTGGATTTTATTGAGAATGTCATCGAAGACAAACAATCATTATCTACTATTAGTAATGAAATAGAAGAAAAAATAGAAAACCTGCATATTAACCAGGAACATTTAACTTCCCTTCTGGAACTGATGCATTTATTGCCTAAATTAGTCCCGTTATTAAAGAAGGCTGATGAAGTTTCTCAGTTCGTTAATGACTTTTTAAACGATACAGCATCTGTTGAATATGCATTAAAAGGAATAAATGATATTATTCCACTGGATAAGGCAGTCAAGGTTATAAAGGAGACAAATGAACAGTACAAACAGAATGATAATACTGCTAATTTTTCCTTATATGGAATGTACCGTTTATTGAAGGATCCAACCATTCAAAAAGGATTCCGATATTTAGAATCATTCCTTGAAGTTGCAGACAAAGAAAAATAATAGATGATGAAGGAGAAGGCATATTTTTCGCTCCTTTTTTGATGAAAATTTAGCACAAAAAATCTTATTTAATTGGCTGTCAACAAACTGGTGAAGCGATAATTTGGGAAGAAGGAAGAATAGCTGGTGCACACCATATTATGTTAGGCACACATGTTGATCAAATTGAAGAATTACCTAAAAAAATTTATTTGATGCAATGTCGTTCTGATGCCCGTTCAGCAGTTGCTGACAGCCTGACACAGGTAAATAATTTTAAAAATGTATTGAACGTAAAAGGCAGATATGTAGCATGGACGAAAGAAAAATTTCCAATAACAAAGGGATGACACACTTTATCGTTTTAAGTAATCGCACAAACATTATGCTTTTACTAGAAGATTATAAGAAATCAGCCTGCTAGTATTGGTAGGAAAACAGGTGATCAAATGGAATTAGGTTTTATTATTGTATTATTTTTTATTGGACTTATTGCATCGTTTGTATCAGGGATGTTAGGTATTGGCGGTTCAATTATTAATTATCCACTTTTATTATATATTCCGGTACTGCTTGGAGTAGGCTCATTATCTTCATCAGAGGTTGCTGGTATTTTAGCTATTCAGGTTTTCTTTTCAACAATTGGCGGCATGTGGGCATATAGAAAGGATGGATATCTAAATAAATCCTTAATATTAACGATGGGAATTTCTGTTTTAGTTGGAAGCTTTATAGGCGGATTTGGTTCTGATTTATTATCAGATAGTAATATTAATTTGGTATATGCCATGCTGGCCACTATTGCCGCAGTAATGATGTTTGTACCGAAGCAGCATGTAGAGGATAAGGAGAACAGTCAAGTGGAATTTAATCATTTGATTGCAGTTATATCAGCATTTATTGTGGGGCTGGGAGCTGGGATTGTAGGTGCCGCTGGAGCATTTCTGCTTGTTCCGATTATGCTTGTAATATTAAAGATACCTACAAGGGTAACAATCGCTTCCTCATTAGCAATTACCTTTTTATCCTCTATCGGTTCAGCTATAGGAAAAATTATTACAGATCAGGTATTATACGGGCCGGCAGCTGTCATGATAATTGCCAGCTTAATTGCTGCTCCAATTGGTGCAAATACCGGGAAAAAAATGAACATCAAAATATTACAGGCAATATTAGCATTGTTAATCTTTGCCACTGCCTTAAAAATCTGGACGGATATTATTTGATTGTTCTTATCTTTTAAATATGCAGACAGCTAATAATTAAGGAGGAATAGGGATGAGTCAAGTTATAACGATATATACATCAACATTTTGTCCAGTATGCAGCATGGTAAAAAGTTTTTTGGATTCTTTTGAAGCTCCTTATAAAGAAGTGAATGTGGATATGAATCCTGTTGCAATGTATCAATTAATTTCAAAAACAAAAAGGTTATCTGTACCACAGACTGTTATAAATGGAAAACGGATTTCTGGATTTAACCCAGAAAAAATAATGCAAGCCTTGTTTTATCAAAAAAAGACGTTATGCAAATAAGGTGAAAAAATAAAGTAGTGAGGTTAAACCTTCTCGTTGAGGAGAGTAATCTCAGAATTTCCTGCACGCTGCTAATCCAGTTTGTCAATTTTTATTATATTTTTGTATGTCTCTCCCCTTGCTTATTTAATATTAGGAAATAATTATAGCTTATAAAATACCCTATATGGTATTTGACAACTCTTTAATCATCAGTTATTATACCCCTATAGGTATATGAAAGAGGGATTATTATGGCAAATTATCAAGCAAAACATATTAATGACTTTTCAAAAGAAGAGTTAGAAAGGTTAGGTGAAAAAGGGCAATTATTAGATGTACGTGAAACCTCGGAGTATGAAGCAGGGCACATTCAATATGCGTACAATTTTCCTTTATCGACAATTGAAAACAAGTATCCTGAAAATGATAAAACATATTATATTCATTGCAAATCTGGCGCCAGGAGTCAAAAGGCAAGTGAATTTTTAGCAGGTAAAGGATTTGAGGTTGTCAATTTAGATGGTGGTTATACAGCTTTTGCTGAGAAGAATAGTTCTTTCGATGAGGAAAAGAAAGAATTAAAAATTCAAGATAATCGTAAGCTTGTAAATTATAGCGGCATGCAATGCCCAGGACCAATTGTCAGTTTAAATGCGGAAGTTCAAAAAATGGATGCAGGGAAGCAAATAGAAGTTAAAGTTACTGACTTTGGTTTTCATAGTGATGTAAGAAGCTGGGCTGCTCAAACGGGTCATTCCATTGTGGAATTAGAGAAAAGCAATAAGCATATTAGAGCAATTATCCAAAAAGAAGAACAAATTAATAAGGATATGGAAATAAAAGAAACTTCGAATGGCACAACAATTGTACTATTCAGTGGTGAATTGGATAAAGCACTTGCGGCATTTATCATTGCTAATGGAGCAAGAGCAGCTGGCAGAGAGGTAACGATTTTCTTCACCTTCTGGGGATTAAGTGCTCTAAAGCTTAATAATAAAGAAAAAGTGAAGAAACGGGGGATGGAAAAATTATTTGATTTATTTTTACCTCGTACTCCTGTCAACATGCCTATATCGAAAATGAACATGCTTGGTTTAGGTAACCGGATGATGCGTTTTATTATGAAGCAGAAAAATGTAGACAGTTTGCCGGCATTAATAGACAAAGCAATTGAGCAGGATATTAAACTGATTGCATGTACGATGAGTATGGATGTCATGGGAGTCAAGAAAGAAGAATTACGCTCAGAAATTGAATTTGCCGGTGTAGGTACGTATATCGGTGAAACGGAAAAAGCGAAACATAATCTATTTATTTAAAAACCAAGGAGTGAAATTATTATGTTTTTTAAACAGTTTTATGATCAGCACTTATCACAAAGTTCTTATTTAGTTGGATGCCAGCGTACAGGGGAAGCGATTGTTATTGATCCAAAAAGAGACATTCGTGAATATATTGAAGTGGCAGAAGCTGAAGGCTTAACAATTACGCATGCTGCAGAAACACATATTCATGCAGACTTTGCTTCAGGTATTCGTGATATTGCAGCAAAATTAAAGACAAGAATTTATGTATCTGGTGAAGGAGATAACACTTTAGGCTATAAAAATATGCCGGATGGTACGATATTCGTTAAGGATAATGATGAAATTCATGTTGGCAACGTTTCTCTAAAGGTTATTCATACACCCGGACATACCCCGGAGAGTGTCAGCTTCTTGCTTATAGATAAAGGAGGCGGATCTTCTGTACCAATGGGATTATTCTCAGGAGACTTTTTATTTGTTGGGGATGTTGGACGCCCAGATTTGCTGGAAAAAGCGGTACAAGTCAGCGGCTCCACAGAAATCGGTGCAAAACAGATGTATCAATCCATTCAGGAGATAACAGCTTTACCTGATTATATTCAAATCTGGCCAGGGCATGGTGCCGGAAGCCCTTGCGGAAAATCACTTGGTGCAGTTCCGATGTCGACATTAGGTTATGAAAAAATAAACAACTGGGCATTTCAAGCACTTGATGAAGCAACATTTATTACAGTATTAACAACAGACCAGCCGGAACCGCCGCATCACTTTGCTCAAATGAAAAAAATTAATCAGTATGGCAGTGACTATTTTAAACCATACATTGTATATCCTGCGGAGGACATAGCATTACAAACGTTTGATATTCGCACGCGAAGCGCCTATCACGGCGGACATCAACATGGTACTGTTAATATTCCGTTTGATAAAAACTTTATCAATCAAATCGGCTGGTATTTAGATTATGATCAGCCCATTAACCTTGCAGGTGATAACCAAACAGTCCAAGATGCTGCGCATGTCTTACAATTAATTGGTTTTGACATTGTAAAGGGATATGTAAAACCAGGAGATGAAGTTATTTCTCAGCATGTGCATAGTAAAGATATCACCGGTGAAGAGAAAAATGTGCTGGATGTCCGTAATGATAGTGAATGGAATCAAGGTCATTTAAAACAAGCTGTGCATATACCACATGGTAAATTGTTAGAAAGAGAAGTACCTTTTGATACGAATGAACCAGTATTCGTTCATTGTCAGTCAGGGGTTAGAAGCTCCATTGCAATTGGGCTGTTAGAGAAAAAAGGCTTTAGAAATATCATTAACGTAAAAGAAGGATATAAAGATATTAAGAAGGATTTATAGTAAGGAATAACAGAGAGATGTGTAATCTCCTTCTTTAAAAAATATTTCCATGGCAAAGAAAAACGTTAAAATTAAAAAAGGAAATACTCTCTAATATTCACCTGGGGAGTATTTCCCGCTTATGTTAAATAAAAAATAAATTCTTATTATAGCGTTTTAATACCCGATAAGTTAAAACATTTGGCGTACCTATAGGAGTAATGGTATCTTTGATGAAGAAAGGAGTAATTAGATGAATCATTGGGATGTGAAATTTAATACAAATGAATATGTGTACGGAAAAGAACCGAATGAATTCTTGAAAGAGATGCATAAAAATCATCCGTTTTCAGGCGAAGTTTTAGCAATTGCCGAGGGGGAAGGACGCAATGCAGTATTTTTAGCTGAAGAAGGCTTGGATGTCACTGCATGGGACTCGTCTAAAGAAGGCATCAAAAAGTTGAAAAATCTCGCCGATGAACGAAATGTGCATGTTAATACTGAAATGGTTGACTTAAATCAAGCTGACTGGACTAAAAATAAATGGGATGAAATAGTTTGTATATATGGTCACTTTGATTCAGAGCTGCGTCATAAGGTATTAGAAAATGTGAAGGAGTCTATTAAACCAGGCGGCTATTATGTCTCTGAGGTTTTTTCTATTTACCAAATACCTTATGAGAGCGGCGGTCCGAAAATAGAGGATATGCTATATGACCCTCAAGAAGTGTTAGAAGTCTTTAAAGATTGGAAAATGATTCATTTCTTTATGGGAGAAGTGGAGCGCAGTGAAGGTAATTTTCATAGTGGAACAGCTCATGTTATTCAAATCATTGCTCAAAAGCCAGTTTAAAAAGTAATACCTGCGAAATCTTGGATAAATATGAGGGATTTATAAAATTAATTAGAAAGAGGCGATGTATGGTGGAATATAATAACCAGATGAAAAATCGGATTAAACGTATAGAAGGGCAGCTTAGAGGCGTTTTGAAAATGATGGAAGAGGGTCAGGACTGCCGGGATGTTGTTTCGCAGCTGTCCGCTTCACGAACTGCCATTGATCGTACAATGGGGGTTATTGTTAGCTCAAACCTTGTTGAGTGCGTTCAAAAGGCAGTAGAAGAAGGAGAAGATACCACCGAGTTTGTTGACCAGGCAGTCAACCTATTAGTGAAGAGCCGCTAGGATAGACAAAGCAATTCAGTCTATCTTAGCAAAAATTTTTAAGTAATAATAATACATGTACGGGTATAGGGTAAACGGATGTGGTGTAAACAAATAAATTACCTTTTACCAATTATGATAAAGCATTCGCAGCTAAGGTGAAGGACTGCGAAGCACCTGAACTACCCCGAATGTATTGGAGGAAGGATAAAAAAATGATATATACAATCATAGCGATTTTTGTGCTGCTTGTTATAATACTCTATCAATTGAAACGAAAGGGAATTAAACAAATAACTACGGAGGAATTAAAGCAAAAGCTTAAAAAGAGTGATATACAGCTGATCGATGTTCGAACAAAGGGGGAATTTCAAGCAAATAAAATAAAAGAAGCGAAAAATATTCCTTTAAACGAACTGAACAGCAGATGGAATGAGCTGGTTTCAGATAGAGAAGTATTTGTAATTTGTCAAAGCGGAATGCGCAGTAGCCGTGCTGCATCATTTCTTAAGCGGAAAGGCTTTCAAGCGGTTGTGAATGTACAAGGTGGAATGAGCTCATGGAAGCATTCACAGTGATTGCGGATTCCGGTTATAAATTATTATCATTTCAAGAGTAAGTTTTTCACGGGTCTTTATCACTATATGTATACCCCGCGGAGGAAGCAGAAATGGAGAAGGATGTTATGAAAAGTATACAAGTAAACGAATTAGCGAAAAAAATAAGACAGTGCCAACATATAAACATAATTGATGTTAGAGAAGAGATTGAGGTAGCAGCGGGGAAAATCCCTGAAGCGAAACACATTCCCTTAGGGGAGTTAGCAGATTCATTAGAAAAGCTGGACAAGAATGAACATTATTACTTGGTTTGCCATTCCGGAGGCAGAAGTTCCACCGCATGTGATTTTTTAACTGAACAGGGTTACGATGTAATAAATATCACTGGCGGCATGATGGCTTGGCAGGGTGAAATAGAATAACGGAAGGTGTGATAGCAATGAGGAAGAAAATATTAATTGTTGGAGGAGTTGCTGGCGGAGCATCCGTTGCTGCCAGAGTAAGAAGATTAGATGAACATGCCGAAATTATTATGCTTGAAAAAGGTCCGCATGTATCTTTCTCGAATTGCTCCTTACCTTATCATTTAAGTGGAATTGTAGAAGATAGTCAAGATCTTGTTTTAATGAATCCAGATATATTTAAAAACCGATATAATATTGAAGCAAGAGTAAATCAAGAGGTTATGAAAATTAATCGTGATAAAAAAACAATTACTATTAAAGATCTGATTGCGGATAGAACTTACGAAGAACCGTATGATTCTTTAGTTCTTTCACCTGGAGCGAAACCAATTCGGCCAAATTTGGATGGCATCGATCATCCCAACGTGTTCACAGTTCGTAATGTGGTTGATATTGAAAATATGAATGACTTCATAAAGCAAGAAGATATAAAAAATATTGCAGTGATTGGCGGGGGATTTATTGGTGTGGAGGTTGCTGAGAATCTAAAGCTGGCAGGCTATCATATATCTTTAGTAGAGTTTGCCAGTCAAGTAATGCCTCCATTTGATTACGATATGGTCCAGATTCTCCATAAAGAAATGGTTGACCAAGGAGTCAATCTTATTTTAGATGACGGCTTAGCAAAAATAGATGCTGGTTTTGTAGAGACCAATTCTGGAAGAAGGATAAAAGCAGAGGCAGTTGTTTTAGCGATTGGTGTCAGACCAGAAACGCGCTTAGCGGAAGAAGCAGGTCTTTAAATCGGTGAAACAGGCGCCATCAAAGTGGATACGAATTACGTTACAAGTGATCCAAATATTTATGCAGTCGGAGATGCCATAGAAGTATACCATCGATTATTACACAAACCGGCCAGGTTAGCACTGGCGGGACCTGCCCAGAAGCAGGCCAGAGCAGCTGCAGATTATATGTATGGAATTCGAAGCAGGAATCAAGGGGTTATTGGCTCTTCCTCTATTCATCTTTTTGATTTAAATGCAGCTTCCACTGGTTTAAATGTCAGAACAGCGGAACAAGCCGGTATATCATCTGATTCTGTCTATGTGATGCCTGGAGATAAAGTAGGTTTGATGCCAAATAGTAATCCAATGCATTTTAAATTAGTATATGAATACCCGCCAGGGCGGATTTTAGGTGCACAAGCGATTGGAAAAGGTAATGTCGATAAACGGATCGATGTCATTGCAACGATAATCACGATGAATGGGACTTTAGATGATTTAAAAGAACTTGAATTAACGTATTCTCCAATGCTGGGAACGGCAAAAGATGTTGTTAATCATGCAGCGCTTGTAGCATTAAATCAATTAGAAGGCCGATATAAAGAAGTAAAGGTTTCCTGTGTACGTGAGTTAGTGGAGAATCATGCTTTTATCATTGATGCCCGTGAAAAAGGAGAGTACAATGCTGGTCATCTAAAACATGCAATAAATATTCCCTTAAGTGAATTTAGAGACAGATTAACAGAAATTCCGAAAGATGAACCTGTATATATACATTGCCGGTCAGGTCAACGAAGCTACAACATGGTAATGGCTCTAAATAACTTAGGTTATGAGAAAGTATATAATATTTCTGGGTCCTATTTAGGCATTAATCTGTATGAATACTTTAATGATTTGTCTATGAATAGAGAGAAGATTGTAACAGCGTATAATTTTAAGTAAAGATAGTTATATTATCATTAGGTATGGAAAGAAAACGCACTTTTTTCTGCTGAAAAAAGTGCGTTTTCCTATTACTATAGATGATTTGGTTTTCATGTAATAACTTGTACAATAAAGCTAAATATATACCATTTTTATCAATTAGATTTTGAGAATAAAAAGAGAATGGATTTAATTTATCACCTATTGAATCAAGAATATTCATAATAAGAATGTTTTCTCATTTTTAATAAAATATTACGTTTCAAAGTAAAATACATGTATTTTACTCAATGAATTAAATTTCCGATGCTAAAGATACTTTTCCTAAAAAGCAGGAAGTTAGATTTGTTATTCGCATAATAATAAGTAAGTAATGCGTTTTTTGGGAGTTGTCATAGCCGCTTTGAAATAATTCACTCTGGCTATTATTAATAAAAAGAATAGAAAATAATATTTTACATATACTACCTGTTGATTAAAATAGATGGACTTTTATTTGTTTGCATACTATATAAGGGTATTTAGAAGCGGATTAGGTTGAATAATCAATAATCCTTGAAACAAGAAAGGAGAATAGATATGGGTAAGACAGCTGAACAAATGGCTCCGATCGAACAGAAGAAAATGTGTTGCGCTGAAGATGGAGAAGATACCAGCACGCATATGACAGATGAGCTTCAGCGAAATTTAATGAATCGCATGAACCGGATTGAAGGGCAGGTCAAAGGTGTTAAACGAATGATTGACCGGAATGTATATTGTGATGATATTTTAACGCAAGTGTCGGCGGTGCAATCTGCATTGCATTCTGTTTCAAGGCTGCTTCTGGAAAGCCATATAAACACATGTGTAATGGATAGGTTAGAGATTAAGGACCCAGAAATTGTTGCAGAGTTTATGACAACTATCTCAAAAATAATGAAGTAAAAATTTTTAACTTGACAATACCTATCTAGGGTATGGTAATATGAAGGTGAATTAAAAATTAGGAGGTAATTTACATGGAAAATAAAACGCTAAATGTTCAAGGAATGTCTTGTGGCCATTGCGTCAACTCAATTGAGGGCAACGTAGGAGAATTGGATGGAGTTGAATCTGTCAAAGTACATTTAGAAGATGGAAAAGTAGACGTAACCTACCATGCTGATAAAGTAAATTTAAAAGAAATTACAGAAGTAATTGAAGAACAAGGCTATGATGTCGCTTAAATAAGAAGGGGATAATCGTGCTTTCAGCAGCACGATTTCCTTTTTGAATTTTTAATACCCCCAAAGGGTATAAGAGAGGTGGAGAAAATGGGAGCACAAAAGGAAGTAAACTTACAAATTCAAGGCATGACCTGTGCAGCATGTGCCAATAGAATTGAAAAAGGGCTCAACAAAATAGAAGGCGTGGAAAATGCAAATGTCAACTTTGCAATTGAAAAAACAAAGGTTGTTTATGATCCTGATAAAACAAATGTGCAGGATTTTGAAGATAAAATTGAAAAATTAGGCTATCATGTTGCGCATGATAAGCAAACATTTGATATATCGGGTATGACCTGTGCAGCGTGCGCCAATAAAATTGAAAAACGATTAAATAAAATGGAAGGTGTTTCTAACGCTTCTGTCAACTTTGCTTTAGAAAACGTAGCAGTAGATTATGACCAAGGCCAAGTTACTGCAGGCGATATGATGGAAGCTGTAAAAAAATTAGGCTACAGCTTAAAAGTGCAATCATCTAAAGAAGAAACAGCAAATAATAAAGGAGAAGAAATTCGACATCAGACAGGGAAATTTATTTTTTCAGCCATTTTAACCCTTCCATTATTATGGACGATGGTGACACACTTTGAGTTTACGTCGTTCATCTATTCACCGGATATGCTGATGAACCCGTGGGTACAGCTGGCATTAGCGGCGCCCGTCCAATTTATTGTCGGTGCACAATTTTATAAATCCGCATATAAAGCATTGAAAAATGGCAGTGCGAATATGGATGTCCTTGTTGCATTAGGAACAACGGTTGCTTTTGTTTATAGTATTTTCCTCGGCTACGAGTGGCAGGTACAAGGGCAGGCGGGTATGCCAGAGCTTTATTTTGAAGCAGCGGCAGTTATTATCACATTAATCCTGCTTGGAAAACTATTTGAAGTTCGTGCCAAAGGAAGAACTGGTCAGGCAATACAAAAGTTGCTTGGGATGCAGGCAAAAACTGCCCGCGTCATCAGAAACGGAGAAGAACAAGAAATTGCAATTGAAGAAGTAATCGTTGGTGATATGGTTATGGTACGTCCTGGTGAAAAAATCCCTGTGGATGGTCAAATCGTAAAAGGGGAATCAGCAGTTGATGAATCGATGATTACTGGGGAAAGTATTCCTGTTGATAAGAAGACAGGAGATGTAGCTATTGGTTCAACCATTAATAAAAATGGCTTGCTGACGATGGAAGCTACCAAGGTTGGTAAGGATACAGCCCTGTCTCAAATTGTAAAGGTAGTTGAGGAAGCACAAGGAAGTAAAGCCGACATTCAGCGTGTTGCTGACAAAGTGTCTGGCGTATTTGTTCCAATCGTTGTGGGAATAGCACTTGTGACGGGACTTGTATGGTATTTCTTTGTTGCACCTGGCGATTTACGCTCTGCTTTAGTCCCTGCGATTACGGTATTGGTCATCGCCTGCCCATGTGCGCTTGGTCTGGCTACTCCGACATCTGTGATGGCCGGTTCAGGCAGAGCAGCAGAGCTGGGAGTTTTGTTTAAAGGCGGAGAGTATTTAGAAAATACACGTAACCTGAACACAATTGTTTTAGATAAAACAGGAACAGTAACCAAAGGAGAACCTGAATTAACAGATGTTCTGCCTGAGCAAGGATTTACAGAAGAAGAAGTGCTCGCTTTCGTCGCTTCTGCTGAAAATAATTCTGAACATCCATTGGCAGAAGCAATTGTAAAAGGTGCAAAAGCAAAAGGCGTTCAGATTCAAGAAACCGATTCTTTTGAAGCGATACCGGGATACGGTATTCAAGCATCTATAGATGGGAAAATGATTTTTGTCGGTACAAGAAAGCTAATGAAGCGAGAGAATATTGATGTCTCTTCTGTAGAAGATAATATGGCAGACCTTGAATCAGATGGAAAAACAGCGATGTTAATTGGTTTGGAAAATCAATTAGCAGGTGTTATCGCGGTGGCTGATACTGTAAAAGAGACTTCTAAAACGGCTATCCAAAGAATGCACGAGCAAGGATTAGAAGTCATTATGCTGACTGGAGATAATCAGCGGACAGCTGATGCAATTGGAAAACAGGTAGGAATAGATCGTGTTATCGCAGAAGTCGTTCCCGAGCAAAAAGCAGATGAGGTTAGAAAACTTCAGCAGGAAGGCAAAAAAGTAGCCATGGTTGGTGACGGTGTCAATGACGCCCCAGCGTTAGCTGTAGCAGATATCGGTATGGCGATTGGTACAGGAACAGATGTAGCGATTGAAGCAGCGGATATTACGCTGATGCGCGGCGATTTAAATAGCGTAGCAGACAGTGTACAAATTAGCGCAAAAACAATGCGTAATATCAAACAGAACCTGTTCTTTGCCTTTTTCTATAACTCAGCTTCCATTCCAGTCGCAGCAATTGGACTGCTCGCTCCATGGGTTGCCGGAGCAGCGATGGCATTCAGTTCAGTATCCGTTGTACTAAATGCTTTACGATTACAACGCTTGAAGTTAAAAGGAGGCCAATAATATGTCCATTAAGAAGTGGGTTTCCTTAGGGATTATCTATGTAGTGGCTGTTTTCGCAGCGTTTGCGATTATTACTGGGCAAAACCCGCTGGCAAGCGGAGAAATGGGACACGATGAACACGCAGATGAGCATGAGCATGAAGGGATGGATCATTCAGCTGAAGAAATGTCCAGTTCTGGAGACATCCCTGCAGGTCTTCAAGAAGCAAAGGAACCGACATTTGAAATCGGCAGTGAGGCAATCATAAGTGCCGATCATATGCCAGGAATGGATGGTGCTGTTGCGGAAGTCTCCGGTGCATTTGATACAACGGTTTACACCGTATCTTATACGACAGAAGATGGAAAGAAGATCGAGAATCATAAGTGGGTCATCCATGAAGAGTTGGAAAATCCAGATGCTGCCCCATTAGATCCTGGTACGGAGGTTGTATTGAATGCCGATCATATGGAAGGAATGGACGGTGCTCATGTGGAAATCGATTCGGCAGATGAAATCACTGTCTATATGGTTGATTTTGAAACCACAGATACTGGAGAAGAAGTTCAATACCATAAATGGGTAACAGAGGAAGAGTTATCACCGGCAAATTAAGAGGTAACCTCTTTTTATAAAGTTCTCCTCATAAAATCTGTCGAGACCAATGAAAACACAGTATATCATCATATGAAAAAATCAAAGGAGGAAGTAAATATGGATCATAGTCATCACCATCACCACCATAATCATTCAGGTGAATCAGAGGTAAAAGTAGATGTAACGTATAAGGACGGAAAAATATCTATCGCCTTAGAGGATAATGCCGGAAAAGCGCCGGAACTGGCTTTAGCACATGAAAAAGAAATGCATTTTATTATGGTATCGAATGATTTAGAGCAGTATTATCATTTGCATCCGGAAAAAGAGCAGGAAGGCCATTATACCATTAACCAGCCTTTAAAGGATGGTACGTACAAAGCCTTTGTTGATATTACACCAAAGGAAAAAGCATATCAGGTAGCTCCAAGTCCTGTGCAAGTAGGAACGGAGGAAACAGGAAAAGCTGCCTTAAACCCTGATGATGATTGGACAAAAGAAGTAGATGGTAAAACCGTTACGTTAGATGACGTCAAAGCAGAGACCGGAAAAGCAGTACCCTTAGATTTTAATATGCATGGAGAAACTCCTGAACCGCATTTAGGTGCTTTAGGGCATGTAGTCATTGTAGATGAAGCAGCAGAACAATATATCCATGTTCATCCAGATTCTGACGACACAACCACATTCCATGCTCATTTTCCAAAGCAGGGAATGTATAAAATTTGGGCAGAATTTGAATTCGGTAATAAGGTACACACTTATTCATTCAATATTGAAGTAAGTAAATAATTAATGTCATCATATTTGGAGGAGGTAATTTTGCAAATGACTGCATATCATTTGGAGATTTATACTAGACCAACTTGCTCAGATTGCCAGGATTTGAAAAACTTTTTGGAAGAACATCAAATCCCGCATAAACAATATGACTTAGCGAAACAGCCCGAAAAAGAGAAGGAATTAAAAAAGATAACAGGAAATAGAATCGTTCCCGGTATTGTTTTTTCTCGATCGTCTATGCTGGGTTTAAGGAAAAAAGCGAAAAGCATGACCGGGTTTGAGCAAAATAAAGAAGAAATCAAAAAGCTGTTAGAAGTCAGCTAAGAGAAAGAAATGGATTCCGTAAAGAGATTTTATTTCTTTATGGAGTCCATTTCTTTTCTGTCATTAAAAATACCTTACCAATGTATTGTATAAAAATGATGAAAAAGTATAAAGAGGGGGGAGTTTATATGGAGAGTGATGGAAAAAAGATTAAAATCGCCGTCAATGGAGGTATCGGATTCGGATCAAAATTAAATGCCAACCAGCTGCTGACCATCTCTAAATATATGGATGAAAATGAAGAGCTGGAATTAACCACTTTTCAACAGCTTTATATCGAAATACCGGAAAGTGATAAAGAAGAAATTATAAAGGAATTTGAAAGTGCCGGATTGGCTTGTTATCCAGTGGGAAATTACGTTAAGAGCTTGAGAACCTGCAATTTCTGTAAAGGGGAAGAAAGAGAAGGGATGCCTGTAGCAAAAGAACTTAATAAACGATTTGCCGGCAAACAGGTTCCTTTCACATTAAAAATGGCTTATACAGGCTGTCCGATTGGCTGTGGAGAACCAATGGTCAGCGATATAGGCGTTATGAAATTCAAGGATCAGTACAATTTATATGTAGGTGGAAAGGGCAAGGGCTTTGATGCAGAAGTGGGGATGCTTCTGAAAGAGGACCTGGAGCCGGAAGAGCTATACGAAATTGTAGAGAGAATTATTGAAAATTATTCACAGCTTGGCAAGAAAAGAGAGCCTTTCTTTAAATTCTGGAGAAGAATCGGGAAAGATCAATTGATAAATATATAAATAGCATCTTTATGATGATTAGGTACATGCACTATTGGAGGTAATACAACGATGTCTACACATACAAATACCATCTCACAACTAGATCCTAAACGGTGGAAAGCACTGTTTCTCTTATGTTTTGCGAACTTCCTTGTAATCATGGATGCGTCTATTATCCAAATTGCTTTACCGTCCATTCAGAAAACACTCGGTTATACGCAAGAAAGCTTACAATGGGTAATGAGTGCATTTCTGCTCATATTTGGAGGCTTCCTGTTATTAGGAGGTAAATTAGCCGATCTATATGGCAATCGCCGTATTTTTAGCTTGGGTGTTCTAATTTTGGCAGTTTCATCTTTATTTGCTGGTTTAGCCTGGAGCGAGCTAAGTCTAAATATATTCCGTGGAATTCAAGGCTTGGGTTCCGCTTTAATTGCCCCTTCAGCTCTATCTATGGTTATGCGGCTATTTAGTTTCAGCTCGGCTGAAAAAGCAAAAGCACTTGCTTTTTGGGGCTTATCGGGGGCAGCAGGCGGGGCATTCGGAATTGTATTTGGCGGACTTTTAACTGGGACACTCGGCTGGCGCTGGACATTGTTCATCTATGTACCATTGAGCATTATCGTTTTGATTTTCAGTCCTAAACTATTACAAAAATCTGGTCAACGATTGAAAGGACGTATTGATTATGTCGGAGCTGTTCTAGTCACAGCATCTCTGATGTTGCTTGTTTATGGCATTGTATCAGCGGAACACAGCGGCTGGACATCAAGCAATGTTATGATTTCGCTTATTGCAGGTGTTGTTCTGTTTCTGATTTTCCTTCTTGTAGAATCCAAGATGAAAGAAGCGCTACTACCACTTAATATATTTAAAACACCTGACTTAGGTATTGGTAATATCGGTGTCTTTTTAACACAGGCAGCATGGTTCCCGTTAATATATATGTTGATTCTTTATCTGCAGCAAGTGTTACAGTACTCTCCGACAGCCGGCGCAATGGCAGTATTGCCTGTGCCATTATTTATGGCATTCTTCATGATCGTCGTAGCTGAAAAGGTATTGGCTAAGTTAGGTATAAAAATGACGATGGCTACAGGTTTTGTGATTCTCGGATTGGGTAATATTTTATTTTCACAATTTGCAACAGTGGATGGCACTTACTTTATAAGTGTATTAATCCCTTCATTTGTTGCAGCGCTTGGAAATGCACTTGCTTATTTAGCTTCTACAACAGCGTCTGTATCAGAAGTAGAGCCCAAAAAATCAGGGCTTGCTTCCGGTTTATACAATACGAACTTCCAAATCGGCTCTGCCATTGGTCTATCAATTATGGTTGCGATTGCCGGTGCAGCAACCAGAGCGAGTGACGTTGCTGATTCAGTCGTTGCTCTGAATGAAGGTTTCCAGCAAGGCTTCTTCTGGGCAGGTATGTTTGCTTTCGTTGGAGCTGTGTTGGCGTTGTTGTTTATTCAATCCAAAAAATAATGGTGAACACAAAAAGATTCCATCTATCATATTTTGATAGATGGAATCTTTTTTTACAATGTTGATCCTAAATGTTCTCTGTATAACTTGTACACTTATTTAGCGCGGGATTTATAATTGTAATCACTATATCGAGCCACTTTATATTTTTTATTTGCGATTTTAGAGTGTCTAATTTTATCTTCATTTCTTAACTCTTTCAGCACTGCCCAGCAAATAAAAACAGTAATAATGGTAAATGGGGTGGCTATGACGATAGCTATTGTTCTGACTGCTTCCAGTCCGCCGGCTAATAGGAAAACGACAGCAGACCCTGCAGTGATTAGTCCCCATGTTATTTTAAGATTTCTTGACGGATTTGGTTTACCATTGCTGCTCAGCATCCCTAATACAAATGTAGCGGAATCTGCTGAGGTGATAAAGAAAATAAAAATTAGCAAGAGAGCCAATATGCTTAAAAAGTTGCCCAGTGGGAATTCACTTAGAAAAGCAAACAAAGCTCCGTCTACATTTGCGTTTATCGTTTCCGCTAATTGGCTGTTGCCTAAATCATGAATTAAATGAATAGCACTGCCTCCGAGAACTGAAAACCAGATAAAGGATATCAAGGAGGGTACTAATAATACGCCCAAAACAAATTCCTTAATGGTTCTTCCCTTCGAAATTCTGGCCACAAATGAGCCTACAAAAGGAGACCATGTGGTCCACCAGGCCCAGTAGAACACCGTCCATGTGCCTATCCAATTGCTTCCTTCACTATTAAAAGGTTCCATCCGAAGACTCGTAGGCAGTATACTTCCTACATAACTTCCTGTAGTGGAGATCAGTATTTCAAAGATTTGTCTGGTAGGCCCTAGGATAAGTATGATAGACACAACAAAAGCTAAAAGTACTATGTTGAAGTAAGATAAATATTTCAATCCCCGATTTAATCCTGACCACGAGGAAATAATAAATAACAAAGTAGCAAATCCGATGATAAGCATTTGAATAGGGAATGTAATGGGCACTCCCCATTGAGCATTCATTCCATTGTTAATTTGTAAAGTACTTAATCCAAATGTACTAGCTACACCAACTGCAGTGATAAATACAGAAACAATATCAATTATTTTGCCAGGAGTTTCATAAATCCGATTCCCCAACAACGGATAAAAAATAGAACTTATGGAAGGTGGAAGCCCTTTTCGAAAATGAAAATAAGCTAAACCTAAAGCTACAGTTCCGAATAATGCCCAAGGGTGCATCCCCCAATGAAAAAAGGTGGCTTTCATTGCTTCGGTGGCAGCTTCTGCTGTTGCACCTTCTCCAGTTGGAGGTGTTATATAATGTGAAACTGGTTCAGCAACTGCCCAAAACACCAAACCAACCCCCATGCCTGCACTGAACAGCATGGAAATCCATGACAACGTACTATAAGCAGGCTTATCAGTGTCTTTTCCTAACCGTGTCTTTCCATATTTCGAAAACATTAGAAAAAGACAAAACCCTACAAATATAGTGCCTACAAGTAAATAAAACCAGTTGAAATAAGTGACTGTAAAATTCAAAAATACAGATGCTTTCTGCCCTAGCCAATCATTAAAAGCAACCCCGATGATTACAAACAAAATACTTAATATTAAAGATATACTAAGAACGCTATTTTCCTTAAACAAAAAATCTCCTCCCAGTTTCAATACTCCCTAAAGTAATCCGACAAATTATCCCAGCTCGTCTTATGGTAATTTTAACAAATTTTAGTAGTAGTTATAAGTTTAAAATCACTTCCTTAAAAAACAAATACTAGACTTAAATGTAATTAATAGATATAATTGGAATCGCTTACACAATCAAGATTATATCATAATCATGATTGAATACAAATAATTTTTTATAAATTTTTAATAAATAAAGTATTGCATTTATTAATAATCATGATTATAATATAACCGTAATTAACTTTTCAAACTTGATTATCTGAAAGAAGGGATTTATGAGAAATAGCATAGAACATTAACCAAAAGAACGAAATATCTTTACTTAAATGAAAGTTAACTAAAAAATAAAAAAAAGGAAGTGTTTGTTTAATGAGTAATTCTAAAGAAGTAGACGTTTTATGGTTGTCTCAAGAGGAATGTATTGAAAGCGGCGCAAAAGATATGGATATGATTCTGGAATATGTAGAAAAAGTAAATTTATGGTTGGCAGAAGATAAAGTGGTTGAACCAGAATTATTACACCTGTTATGGGAAGAAGGAAACTACTCAGGTAAAAGAATTGGTGTACACGCTGCTTTGATCCGTTCAGAAGAAATGCGTGTTGCTGCTGTTAAAGGTATCCCGAGTAATCCTTTGAACCCGGTAGAAAGACAGACACCAAGATCAAATGGAATGATTATTCTTTATAATGAAGATACAGGATATCCATTTGCGGTTATGGATGATACGATTGTAAGCGCTTTACGTACAGGGGCTTCCAGTGCTCTAGGAGCGAAGTATTGTGCCCGTCCAGACTCGGAAGTACTTGGATTAGTAGGATGCGGTGTTATTCAAAATGCTCATATCGAGGCAACAAGCAAAGTAATGAAAAATATTAAAACCGTACGACTATATGACATGAATGAGGATCGCGCAAAACAATTCGCTGATAGATGGAAGCATTTAGGCTATAATTTTGAAATCTGTAAAGATGTAGAACAGGCGGTAGCGCAATCTGATATTGTATATACAGCAACAAACGTCAACTTAGGAAATGAATATATTCCGAAAGAATGGATTAAAAAAGGATCTTTCCACTCTGGAGTGTCGATGTGGGATCATAAAAACGAAGCTATTTTAGAAGGATTTAATAAATATTGCATGGATTATAAGCTCCGTTTAAAAGATGATAAATATCCTTTATCTGAACTTACAAAAGCTGGTAAATTAGCTCAGGACGATATTATTGAATTAGGTCAGGTAATTAAAGGAGATAAAGTTATTCGGGAAAATGACGATGACAGCATCTTCTTTGTAACACTGGGTATTTGCGCAACAGATACAGCAAACAGCTATCAGATTTATCAAAATGCGAAAGAGCGCGGATTAGGTACTCCAGTGAAATTATGGTCTGAGCCTGCAATGTATTAATCTTTAGGAGGTGTCTTTATTGCCTATCACACCATTTAAAAACGATATGCCGACAGATTGGGGAAAATCTGAAAATCGAGAAGCATTAAATAAAAATTTAGAATATGTAAGAACAGAATTTGGCAAGGAATATCCTCTGATTATTGGAGGAAAAGAAGTTTCAAAAGAAAACAAACTGGCTTCTTATAATCCGGCTTCCCATCATGAAGTGATCGGTTATGTTAGCCAAGCTGGTAAAGAAGATATTGAAGAAGCAATAACTGCTGCCAAAAAAGCACATGAAGGCTGGGGCGCTATAACTTTCCTGGAAAGGGCCCGTTATTTATTCAAAGCAGCTAAAATTATGGAGCGGCGCAAACCGGAATTGGTTGCCTGGCAAATATATGAAGCAGGTAAAAATTGGGCGGAAGCTGATGGAGAAATTAACGAGGCAATTGATTTTCTGGAAATGTATGCTCGTAAAGCCATCAAGCTTGAACAGGGAGAAAATCTGGTTACCATACCGGGGATTGAAAACCATCTTGAATATAAGCCGCTTGGGGTTGGAGCTGTCATTTCTCCTTGGAATTTCCCGTTGGCAATTGTTACGGGAATGACTGTGTCCGCCATCGTTACCGGCAATACTGTACTATTGAAGCCAGCTTCCTTGACTCCAATCGTAGCAGCTAAATTTATGGAAATCATGCATGAAGCAGGTGTTCCTGATGGAGTTATTAATTATATTCCAGGTTCCTCCAGAGAAATAGGGGACGATTTAGTAACACACAGAGATATCAATTTTATTTCGTTTACCGGTTCCATGGAAGCAGGTCTGCACATCGATGAATTGGCTCATAAAAGAATACCAAATCAACGCTGGGTAAAGCGGGTTGTTGCTGAAATGGGCGGAAAGAACGGTATTGTTGTAGATGAATCAGCAGATTTAGACGCTGCTGCAGATGGAATTGTAACATCGGCATTTGGTTACCAAGGACAAAAGTGTTCTGCGGGCTCCAGAGCTATCATTCATGAGAGCGTTTACGATGAAATGGTTGATAAAATTGTTGAACGTACGAAAAAACTTCATGTCGGCCCAGGTACTGAAAATAATCCAATTGGTCCTGTGATTGATGATAAAGCGTTTAAAAATATCAACGAATATATAGAAATTGGGAAAGAAGAAGGAAAACTGGCTTTTGGCGGCAACAGTGATAATACGGAAGGGTATTATATTACGCCAACCATTTTCAAAGATGTCGCTCCAGGATCAAGGATAATGAAAGAGGAAATTTTTGGGCCGGTTCTGGCTATATGCAAAGCATCGAGTGTTGAAGAAGGAATCGATGTATATAATGATACTCAGTTTGGATTGACAGGAGCTTTATATACGAACAATCGTGAACAAATCTCCTATGCTCGAAGAAAAATGGAATGCGGAAATTTATTTTTAAACGGTAAATGTACAGGAGCATTAGTAGGAATCCAGCCATTTGGCGGTTATTATATGTCCGGTACTGGGGAGAAAACAGGAACTTTAGAGTATTTATTGCATTTTGTGCAAGCAAAAACAATTGCTGAAAATTTTTAACTTATAAATCTATTTAAAATGGGAGGTTAATAGTATGAAATCAATTGAAGGCGGTTTTCCAAGTTACGCAAAGTTTGAGCCTACGTCTCCAGGGAGTGATTATTATGATCCGAATCACTTTCATGAAGAGTTAGAGAAAATATGGTTTAAGACATGGCTGCTTGCAGGAAGAGAAGAAGAAATCCCGAACAGCGGCGATTATAAGACAGTTCAGATTGCACATGAGAATTTTATTGTTACCCGCGGTTCAGATGGCGAAATTAATACGTACTATAATGTCTGCCGCCATCGCGGTTCCCGCTTGTGTACGACAGAGGCAGGAAACTTCCCTAGAGGGAGAATCATCTGCCCTTATCATAGCTGGATGTATAGTGGGGATACTGGTGAATTGACAAAAGCGCCAAATATTTCGGATGAAGATGAAGGCTTTGATAGAAGTGAGCATTCCCTGGTTAGCATAAGAACAGAAACATGGGATGGATTTATTTGGATCAATGCGGATTCAGAAGCTCCTTCACTAAAAGAGAGTTTTAATTTGCCAGAATCCTGGTCTATTTATGAGCAATACCAAATGCACAGACTGAAAATTGGTAAAACAGGAACCTATAATGTAAAAGCAAATTGGAAATTGTTAATGGATAACGCAGAGGAATGCTATCATTGCGGCACGATTCATCCGGAATTAAGCAAAGCAACTCCGCCAATGCAGCCTAGACAATGGGTTGATGAAGAGGTGCCGGAAACAAAGGTTATCAAACACGTTGGATCTATGGGATTAAATCCTGGATTTGAGCGCGTGAATGTAGACGGGAAAGCTTACCGGCCTGTATTCCCTGGATTAAGTGAAGAGGATCAGCGTAAAATTGCTTATTTGCATATTTTCCCGCATTCTTATATCTGCATGGCTTCTGACTATGTATTTATTGCGGCAATCTTCCCGATTAAAGCAGATGAATCTGTGGTGAAAGGATACTGGTTGTTTGACCCGGATGTTTTAGAAAAAGATGACGCATATATCGATGATGCAGTTGAATTCTGGGATGTAACCTGTCAAGAGGATTGGGAGGCTTGCGCACTTGCACAGCAAGGAAATGAATCCAGATCATATAAAGATGGCGGCACGCTGACGCCAATTGACTGGCGAGTTGCCAATTTTAAGAAGTACGTGCAGGACGAAATGGAAAAGAACTAAACGATAGGTAGGGATATAGTGGTGGGAGACGATTTTAACATCATTATATCCCTTCTTCCAAAAACACTGTTTTCGTTTTGAGAAGCTATCGAGGAGGGAGATAAAAAAATGACAAATCAGACAGAAAACCTTCCGTTAGAGGAAAATAAGTATACCTTTGCAGCAGCAAGTGATTCAGTTAAAGAAGGGGAAATGATTGATATATTTCTTGGAAAAGAAACCGTAGTTCTGGCAAGAGTAGACGGTTCCGTGTATGCGGTAGATGGCATTTGTTCGCATGCCTATTCAGAAATGGTGGATGGGGAACTAGAGGACCATTGTTTATATTGCCCGCTTCACTTTGCTTGTTTTGACATTCGCGACGGCTCTGTATTAGAGGGGCCAGCTGTTACGCCATTGTCTGTCTATGACGTAATGGAACAAGACGGCTCGATATGGATAAAAGCTTTGGATATATATGGAGAATGATGAAGCGAAATAATTTAATATGATACAGAAATGTAAAATATATTCCGTTTTAAAGAAGATTGGAGAGGATGAAAGATGACTAATTCTGCTGAAACGATTATGATTATCGGAGCTGGTATAGCAGGAATACATGCAGCCGAAGCGCTGCGTAATGAGGAGTATGAAGGCCGAATTGTGTTAATTGACCGAGATACAGAGCTGCCGTATGACCGCCCGCCGCTTTCAAAGGAATTTATGCTGGGTGAATCCACAGAAACGGATATCGCTTTGCATACGCAAGAAAATCTTGAAGAGCTGCAAATCGATTTGAAGCTTGGTGTTGAAATCGTTTCGATTGATTCAGAGAAGCAAAGCGCCGTTTTATCAGATGGAGAAACAATAAACTGGGATAAGCTTTTATTAACGACAGGTTCCAGCTTAAGAAGGTTGCCGATACAAGGATCTGATCTGGAAGGTGTTCACTATTTGAAGACATTGTCTGATGCAAAAGCAATAAGGGGGAATTTGGATGATATTCAACAGATTGCTATTGTTGGAGCAGGTTTTATTGGAGCAGAGCTTGCATCTTCATTCAAAAAGCTGGGTAAAGAAGTAACTTTGTTGGAGCGTGCACCACTCCCTTTAGCTCACATTCTAGGTGACGAAATGGGAGAATATTTCCTTCAAATGCATCAAGCTGAAGGCGTAGAAGCTATTATGGAAGATACCGTTGTACAATTTAATGGAGAGACACAGGTTGAAGAAGTTCTGACAGAGAAAGGGAAAACCATTCCATGCCAGGCAGTCATTGTAGGTGTCGGAGTTATTCCAAATACAGCATTGCTTGATAAAGAATTACAGATTGACAGTGGTTATATCGTTAATGAATTTGGTGAGACATCATTACCAAATGTATATGCTGCCGGGGATTGCGCGATGTGGCCATTTTTAGGAAATAACATTCACATAGAACATTGGGACCATGCAATCAATCATGGTAAATGTGTTGCGAAAAATATGCTGGGAGGAGAGCAAACCTCTTATTCTACCGTTCCATATTTTTGGTCCGATCAATACGATTACCGGTTACAATATTTTGGACATACGAAAAATTGGGAAACGACAGTGTTACGGGGAAATGTAGAAGATAAGGAATTTAGCTATTTTTATCTAAATAAAAGTAATGTAATCGAGGCGGCTTTACTCGTAAATCAACCCAAAAATGCTTTGGCAGTGCGCAGATTAATTAACCAGCAGAAGCCTGTAGTTCCAGAGCTATTACCTAATACGGATATAAAATTGAAAGAGTGTATGTATGTAGAGGTGGATTAAGGTTATCCTTCTTCATAAAGGTGAAATTAAAAAGCAGCTCTGAGGAATAATAAATTTCAAAAAACAACTTCCTAAAATGTAGAAAATATGGAGTAATATTATTTATATTATTCCTCAGAATTGAAAAGAAATACGTTGGATGAAATTTTGTCATCCAAGTATTTAGAATGTTTTTTAATTTAGATTAATACTAGCTGGCATAGTGAAATGTTTTAAAAGGAGAGAAACGATGAATACAATACCAAAAAAAATGCGTGGAGTATATTTAACAGGAAATGGCGGGTTTGAAAAGTTAGAATACCGTACAGATATTGATGTACCAACTCCAAAAGCAGGAGAAGTACTGGTGAAAATTGGCGGAGCAGCTGTAAATAATACAGATGTGAACACGCGTATAGGGTGGTATTCAAAAAGTGTAAAATCAGAAACGAATGAAGGCGGAGCATCAGGATTCAAGGAAGAAGTAACAGATGATGGTTCATGGCTCGGGAAGGCGATGGAGTTCCCGAGGATTCAGGGAGCAGATGGCTGCGGCATTATAGTAGCTGTCGGAGAAGGTGTCAGTCAAGACAGACTTGGCGAAAGAATACTAATACGTTCCGTTCAACAAAGAGAAACAAGTGAAAATGGTTTAGAATCAATTACATTTGGTTCAGAATGTGATGGTGCTTTTGCCGAATATGCAACTGTACTGGCAGAAGAAGCTTTTGTAATCAATTCCAGTTTATCTGATAAGGAACTTGCCACTTTTCCTTGTTCATATGGAACCGCTGAAAACCTTATTTCCAGAGTGGGAGTCGAAAAAGATGATGTCGTTCTGGTAACTGGTGCTTCAGGGGGCGTTGGCGCTGCACTCGTACAGTTAGTGAAAGTAAGAGGTGCGAAGGTTATTGCTGTTTGCGGCAGTGATAAAGTAGAAAGAGTTAAAAGCTACGGCGCTGATGAAATAATCTATCGAGGGGACAGCTACGTTGAAAAAATTGGAAAAATGAAGGTGGATGTCGTTTTAGACGTAGCTGCCGGAAAGATGTGGCCGGAGCTTTTAGAAGTTTTGAAGAAAGGCGGAAAATACGGCGTTATTGGAGCAATTGGCGGGCCGCTTGTAGAGCTTGATGTTCGGGATCTTTATTTAAAAGATTTAAGTTTGTTTGGTAGTACCTATCAAACAAAAGAAGCCTTCCAGAATCTGATTCGTTATATTGAAGAAGGGAAAATCAAACCAGCCATAGCAAAAGAATTTCCATTAAAAGATATTGTAGAAGCTCAAAAAGCTTTCTTGTCTAAAACACTAGCTGGTAAATTTATAATCGATGTTACTGCGAAATAGTTACACGCGATTAATAATTAAGAATGAAAAAGCTGTCTATAGGGGGGATTTCCTGTGAGAATTAAAAGATCGTTTGATGCGATAGAAGTGCATGCCGGATTACCTATGAGGGTTGTTACGTCAGGGATTCCGACAATTCCGGGAAAATCAGTATATGAGCAAGCGCTTTGGCTTGAAAAAAATGATGATCAGCTGAGAAAATTGATGCTTAGGGAGCCCAGAGGATACCCGCCTATTTGTTGTAACCTTATTGTGCCTGCCAAGCATCCTGATGCAGCTGCGGGATATATTATAATGGAACAGCTGGAATATCCTATGATGTCAGGCGGTAATACAATAAGTGTTGCGACAGCACTTTTGGAAACTGGTATGATACCAATGCAGGAGCCTGTAACAAAGTTTGCTCTTGAAGCACCTGCAGGAGTCATTCCTATTACAGCAGATTGTAAAGATGGTAAAGTAACGCAGGTTTATTTTGATAATGTGGCATCTTATGCGGTCCATATCGATGCAGAGATTGATGTTCCTACCCTTGGTAAAGTAAAAGTCGATGTGGCCTGGGGCGGAATGTATTATTGCATTATAAATAGCAGACAATTTGATTGGCTTGAGCTTGTACCGGATCAAGGGAAAGAAATAACAAGAATTTCTGCTCTTTGTACACAAGCAGCAAAGGAACAGCTTGAAGTCCCTGAACATCCGGATTATCCAGGTATTGGGATTACGATTTCCATAATGCACGGGCCGACAGATAATCCAGATGCTGATTCTACAATTGTAAATACGATGTATACCGGTGAGATTGATTTTAATGACGAAAGTACATGGACTGGTGCTCTGGATAGATGTGCATGCGGGACTGGAACTTCTGCCCTAATAGCTGTTAAATACGCCAAGGGAGAATTAAAAGTAGGCGACAGATGGAGAAATGAAGGGCTGATTGGTATTATTTTTGAAGGAAATATTTCGGGAACCTCAAAAGTTGGGGAAAGGGATGCTATCCGCATAAAAGTAGGCGGGCAAGCATGGATTTATGGATTTACAAAGTATATTTTAGATGAAACGGATCCATTCACAGAAGGATATACCGTAGGAGATTTATGGTGAATGTTCGGAATATTGGGAATGGTGTTTGGTTAATTAAATAATTACAGCCAGTTCATTTTGATCTGTTAGCTAAGAATAATAAATTCTGGTATTACTGGAGAGATAATAAGGGATGAATCAAAGGCCGGCATAAACAACCTCATATTTAAACTGAATTTAAAGAGAGGGCGGGGAGTATTACATGAAAGTTCTTGTAATAGGAGCAAATGGTCAAATTGGAAAACATTTTGTAACCCAGTTGCAAAACATTATGCGGACAGGTTCCTTCAAGCGAGTGGTTTGAATTACACGATTCTCCACCCGGGCGGTTTGTTAAATGAACCGGGTACAGGAAAAATTAAGGCAGCAGATTATGTAGTTAGAGATACAATTCCGCGAGAAGACGTAGCACAGACTGCTGTTGCAGCTTTAAATGAAGAAAAAACATATCACCGTGCATTTGACCTTGTTACAGGTGAGACAGAAATAAAAGAAGCGCTAAAAAATATCTAGATGCAGGGGGTACAATTTTAACCCCTGCAAAATGAATCATTTAGTTAATCGATATGAGAAACTGAAAAAGGAGAGCAAAAGACTGAATATGCCCAAATTATTCACACCAATAACATTTCGTGGCATGGAGATAAAGAATAGAATTGTTATGTCACCGATGTGTATGTACTCATGTAAAGAAGATGGAATCATCACACCCTTTCACTTGACACATTTAGCGAGCCGGGCAGTCGGTCAGGTTGGACTGATTATCACGGAAGCAACCGCAGTTCAGCCAGAAGGGCGTATTTCTGTGGAGGATTTAGGAATTTGGGATGATATTCATGTAGAAGGGTTAAAGGATTTGAATGAACAGATACATGCATATGGAGCAAAAGCAGGTATCCAGTTAGCCCATGCAGGCAGAAAGGCAGTAGTAGACTCTGACATTTTCGCTCCTTCTTCGTTTCGCTTTAACAGTAAAAGTAAGGTTCCTATTGGAATGGACGCCGAAGATATCGAACGAACAGTTGAAGCATTCAGACAAGCAGCTCGGCGTGCAAAGGAAGCAGCTTTTGATGTCGTGGAAATACATGGAGCGCATGGATATTTAATCAACCAATTTTTGTCCCCGTTAGCAAATAAACGAACAGATCAATATGGCGGGTCACAGGAGAATCGTTACCGTTTTCTTTCTGAAATTATAGAAGCAGTAAAAAAAGAATGGAGCGGACCTGTATTCGTACGAATTTCTACTGATGAGTACCATAAGAGGGGAATCCTTGGAAAATATGATTTATTTCACAAATGAAATGAAAAAACAAGGTGTCGATCTTATTGATTGCAGTTCCGGCGGTGTTGTGCCAGCCGAAATCAACCCGTATCCCGGTTATCAAGTGCCGCGATGTGAAGCAATTAAACGAGAAACAATGATTGCTACTGGTGCTGTTGGACTGATCACAAATGGCATACAAGCGGAAGAAATATTACAAAATGAACGAGCAGATGTGGTAGTACTCGGGAGAGCCTTACTAAAGAATCCGTATTGGGCAAAAGCGGCAGCCGTTGAATTAGGGTATGATATTGAGGCGCCGGTTCAATATCGCGGCTGGAAATAAAAAAGATTAAGAGAGTGATATGATATATTTCAAGTTTTATAAAAGAGTAATAATTTGGTTGGATTCTTTAGTGAATTAAATATTGTCATAAAACGAAATGCACGTGTAGATACATGCAGGATTTTTTCACAGATGGCTTGAGGGTAAAAATCTTTTAATATTCATTTTATTTCAGGAAAGCAGAATGAAATAAGAAAGACCATGACTTCAAGTAGATTACCTAGCTAAATATATTCATTTATCTAGCTGTACTATAAAAAAATAAGTCAGAAAGTTGGGACTTTTTAAATTGGTTTAGGAGGATTATTATCAAACAACATATCGTTTTAAGAGTTTCAATAATCATTTCTTGCTGTTTAATTGTTCTGGGTCTCTTATTTAGAAATTGGTTAGAAAAAATGGCTCCAACGTTTTTAAGTTTTAACGTTAATTACTTTGGAGTTTTTTATTTGTTCGCAGGCTTTATCGTTGTCGGAATATGCGCATATTTAGCTTTTTCGAAATTTGGAAATATTAAATTAGGAAAAGATACCGAGAAGCCTGAGTTCAGCACTGTTTCATGGATCTCAATGTTATTTGCAGCCGGTATGGCGATAGGTTTAGTATTTTGGGCAACTGCTGAACCAATTACTCACTATTTATATCCGCCGCAAGGGGAAGGATCTACTGCAGAATCTGCGGATACTGCGATAAAATATACTTTCTTCCATTGGGGGCTCCAGCCTTGGGGGTTATATGGGATTATTGGGCTGGGTATGGCTTACTTTCAATTTAGAAAAGGGCTGCCTGCTAGATTTAGTTCTATTTTTTATCCGCTTTTAAAAGAAAGAATATACGGTCCAATCGGAAACGCCATCGATATATTTGTAATCATTATCTCTGCTATCGGTTTAGCGAATTCGTTTGGATTAGGAGCCCTACAAATTTCTGAAGGGGCTAATATATTATGGGGATTATCTAATACAACAGCTGTTTCCATAGTAATTATAATCATTGGTACCATATTATTTATGACGTCTGCAGTTACCGGACTGAAACGTGGTATCAAGTATCTTTCTAATTTTAATATGATACTAGCCATTCTGATTACATTATTTATATTTGGTTTCGGACCGGCTAAACATATAATTGATGTGTTTATTACTGGTACTGGCAGTTATTTAAATGATTTTTTATCCATGAGCACCAGACTGGCTCCGTTTAATAGTGAAGAACAAAATTGGATTTCAAATTGGACTGTGTTTTACCTTGCATGGTGGCTGTCATGTGCTCCGTTTGTTGGAGCATTTATCGCAAGAGTATCCAGAGGACGAACAATTAAAGAGTTTGTGCTGGCAGTACTCGTTGTGCCTTCACTGATGTGTTTTGTATGGTTTTCTGTATTTGGAGGTACAGGTATTTACCTGATACATGAATTAGGGAATACAGTGTTAGGAGATATTGTTAGTTCAAATGTTACTTCTGCGTTATTTGCATTTCTTGATTATTTTCCAATGAGTTCTTTCACAAGCATTCTAGTTATGCTGTTAAGCTTAGTCTTTTTTATCACACAAGCAGATTCTGGAGCTTTTGTGTTAGCAATGTTCAGTTCAGGGGGGAGCCTTAACCCGCCTAATAGAATAAAGCTGATCTGGGGAGGTGTTCTTTTTAGCTATGCAATTATTTTAGTTATAGCTGGAGGATTAGAGACTGCAAAATCAGTACTTATAGTCTTCACTTCGCCGCTTGCTTTATTAATTTTAATCATGTGTTACGCAATTTTAAAAGGTTTAATGAAAGATGAGTCTGAAATAAAAAGTGAGTATGCAGAAGATGGAAAGGAAGTTAGCTGACTTAAAAAAGAAAAGAAGGAACGTTTAATTGTAAACGCTTACCTAAGGCGGGGCTATGAAACCTATCTTTGTTTTCATTAAAAATGAATTAGAAAGGAATTTCTATGTTTAAAAATAATTTGATTTTACGTGTCTCTTTAATTATTTCATTATCCTTTATGGTCTTTGGTATTGTATTTAGAGAGTGGTTGGAAAAAGCTGCTCCTGCTTTCTTGAGTTTTAATGTGAATTATTTTGGCCCGATTTATCTTGTGGTTAGTTTATTAATTGTAATTACCAGTATCTATCTTATGTTTTCAAAATATGGTTCGATAAAATTAGGAAAGGATTCGGACCAGCCTGAATTTAGTACGTTGTCTTGGATATCCATGTTATTTGCTGCAGGGATGGGGATTGGTTTGGTTTTTTGGGCGACTGCCGAGCCCGTCATGCATTATACGTCCCCGCCTGTTGGTGAAGGATTAACTTCTGAGTCAGCCGAACTTTCAATAAAGTATACATTTTTTCATTGGGGATTACACCCATGGGCATTGTTTGGTTTAGTTGGATTAGGAATGGCTTACTTTCAATTTAGAAAAAATCTTCCTGCCAGAGTAAGCTCTATTTTTTACCCTGTTTTGGGTGATAGAATTTATGGGCCATGGGGCAAAACAATTGATATTTATGCAATTTTCATTACAGTTATAGGTATTGCTCAGGCATTTGGATTAGGAGCAATTCAAATTTCTGAGGGAGCAAATTTTCTTTGGGGATTTTCTAATACAATAGCTGTTTCAATGATTATTATCATTGTTGGCACGATATTATTTATGATATCTGCGCTTACAGGGGTCAATCGCGGGATAAAATATCTTTCTAATTTTAATATGCTGTTAGCTCTTAGCTTGATGCTGTTTATTTTCCTTATAGGGCCTACAAAACAGATAATAGATATTTTTATCAGCGGGACAGGAAGTTATTTAAGTGATATATTGACAATGAGTTCACAGTTAGCTCCTTTTAATGGCGACCAGCAAAATTGGGTTTCCAATTGGACAATATTTTACCTTGCATGGTGGTTAACCTGGGCATCGTTTGTTGGCGCATTTATATCCAGAATATCAAAAGGAAGGACAATCAGGGAGTTTGTCATTGCAGTTCTTTTCTTCCCCACTATATTATGCTTTATTTGGTTTTCCATTTTTGGCGGAGCAGGTATACACCTCATCCATGACCTGGGGAATAGTATGCTGGGCGATGCTGTCAACACAGATGTTACGCAGGCGTTATTTTCGTTCCTGGAATATTTTCCATTGAGCTCTCTAACCAGTGCTTTAATGATGCTTCTATGTTTAGTATTTTTCATCACTTCAGCCGACTCAGGCACGTTTGTGCTTGCAATGTTTAGCTCTGAAGGGAATATTAATCCTGATAACAAGATAAAGTTTATCTGGGGATTAGTTATTTTTTGTATATCAGCCGTATTTATATTAGCTGGAGGCTTAGAAACGATAAAGACAGTAGTCATTGTAGTGTCCACTCCGTTTATTATATTTATGCTATTTATGACATATACGATATTAAAAGCATTGAAAAGTGAATTTAAATATTCGAAAGTAAAAAAGGAAGAAGAGGTTAAATCGAAAACCGGATAAGCAGGATTTCGATATCATCTCAAGGATAAATAATTCAGTAAAACAGCCTTTCATATATATGGTCAATACGCTGATAAACAGGAGTTGATCAATTCCAGTTTGATATTTGATGTAAAGATTCAATTAAAATTGTATTTATGTAAAATAAATCAAGGCAGCCTGATCAACTGACATTTCAATGTATAAGCAGCATTCGCGGAAAAAAGAGCGCATGCTGCTTTGCTGTTTTACGGATAGCTTTTATAGGCAATTTTGTGTCATTTGTTTGTTCTTTCCCGACTATTGTTGATTCCCAATTGAAAAACCTTTATAGTAGTAACGTAGTTCTGCATAATTAATAAAGAGTAAGGGAGGGATTCCAAATGTCAAACAAAGAAATTCAAATGCAGCGCATGTGGCAATATTTCGTAGATGCTACAGTTGAAATTATTGAGCAAAAGGGCATTGAAAATGTTACTATACGAGAGATTGCTACGAAAGCAGGATATAATAGTGCCACTATCTATAATTATTTTCAGGAAGTTTCTCACCTCATCTTTTTTGCAGCACTGAAATATTTAAATAAATATATTGAAGGTCTTCCTGAATATATGGAAAAGGAAGAAAATCCTTTGGATAAATACTTATTGAGTTGGGAAAGCTTTTGTAAACATTCTTTTGAAGATCCGGAAATTTATTATGCTATCTTTTTAGCTGATCTGGGAGAAAATCCAGAAGAATTATTGAAATATTATTATAATGTCTACCAATCAGATTTATACGGAGAGGTTTCAGAAGATATAAAGACTATTATAACGGATTATAACCTTTCATCGAGAAGCCGAAATGAATTGTATAAGTCTGTTCAGGAAGGTATGCTATCTGAAGAAACAGCTGCTATTATTAACGAGAGAACCGTGCTGGTATGGCAGGGGATGTTAATCACTGTATTGAATAATCGGCGTCATTTGAATGCGGATGAAGCAGCAGAGAAGACGATGGAACATATAAAAGGAATTGTAAACAACTATACCTTAGCCAAGTAATGGATTCGTTCATTATTTAGATACCTTGCATTAATAGGGTTTAAATAATGAGCGATTTTTTTGATTTCAAATCCAGAGGACTGGTAAATGAATCCATCTTTATTTGCAACACAAACCTCACTTCCTTATAATTATATTACATAAGTCAGCTACAGACGCTTCATAATCATCCAGCTACCAATAAGTATTATCCGTTTTAATGTTATTTTTTGTATTTTCCTATGCAGTCATTTCTCTATTATGAAAATGGGAAATAACTAGATTAGAAGGATTAATAATTTACCTGGAGGGACGTTTATGTCTTTTAACATCATTCAAGGTGATATTACAAAAGTCAATGCAGCTGCTATTGTAAATCCTGCTAACTCTACTTTGCTTGGAGGAGGCGGGGCTGATGGAGCAATTCACCGGGCGGCAGGACCTGAACTGTATGAGGAATGCCGGAACCTTGGCGGCTGTGAAACAGGTCAAGCGAAAATAACAAAAGGCTATCAGCTGCCGGCTGAATATGTTATCCATACTGTCGGACCAGTTTGGCACGGTGGGCAAAGAAATGAAGAAAAGCTATTGGCCGACTGCTACAAGCATTCGCTTGCTTTAGCGAAGGAGTATCAAATGGAAAGTATTGCTTTTCCGCTTATTTCTTCCGGCGTTTATGGATATCCAAAGGAACAAGCGTTTAACATTGCTGTCTCAGTCATTCATGACTTTTTATCAGAGAATGAGATGCGTGTGTATCTTATTGCGTATGACGAAGAAGCCTTTACCTTGTTTCAAAAATGGTATGCATCCATTGTGGGATAATTCTTATATATAGTACGACAGCCCCTGGAATTAGATGGAATCATCTAACTCCAGGGGCGTTTTGTGTTTGTCGAGGCATTTTATCGTGATACTTTGAGATATCACAATTATTTTAAAGTAATTGTGATAAGATAATAAATAAATTATTTATTTAGACTTTTGGAAAAGTGGTGAAATGAATGGATGAAAACTTTAAGGATATTCATAAAGCAAAAAAACTGCTGGAAATAAATAAAATGCTGACAAAGTCATTAAAAATAGAAGAAATCCTAAAAAGTGTTATTATAGCAGCCACGGAGTTAATTGATGTGTCAGGAGTTTTTATTATCTATTTATATGATGAAAAAACGAAAACACTTAAATTTGCTGAAGGGCAGGATGTGAATAAGGAAGCATTTGAAAAAATTGCATTCGCTCCCGGTGAATCGATTGCTGGCAGGGTGTTTCAAGAAAAAAAGTCAAAACTATTCACTTCGGAAGAAGAAATTGATGACTATATGAAAAATATGACTGCAAAAAATTATCAATATTATTATAAAGGAATCAAAGAAAGAAAAATAAAAAGCACATTTGTTGTTCCGATTGTAAATAAGAACCGCTGCTATGGCATGGTTGTTGTCAATAATTTCAGCCGTAAAAATATATTTACAAAAGAGGATATGCAGGTTATTGAAGTGGTTGCGGATCAAACGGCTATCGCAATCGATAATTCGAATGTTTACCAGGATTTAAAGGAGAAAAATAATTTACTGAGACAATCGTATGCTATTCATAATCAATTTTATGAATTAATTATTGAAGGGCGAGGCATTGAAAATGTCATTTCTTTATTGGAAAAAATTATTGAATCGCCGGTTCAGTTTGATCATGAGATAAAAGAATACGATAAAGAAAATATTTTTCCTATTGTAAGAGGAAATGAAAGGCTGGGATTATTGAAATTTGAAAAAGCCTTTAATGATTTTTCTTATATGAGCAAAATTGCTATTGAACAAGCAAGCCTTCCCATTGCATTAGAATTGGTTAAAAACAATGCGCTTTTTGAAAAAGAAATCCATTTCAGAGAAGAAGTGTTTAATCAGTTAATGGAAGGAATTTCAGATAGAGATCTGCAGCATGCTTTACAATATGTGAAATGGAAGAAAGATTGGACTGTGCAATGTATGATAATGGAAGGGAAGGATAAATCATTATGGCAGCTAGATAAATTAATAGAAAAAGAACGATTTATCCAGTCAATAGAGCGAATTAGTCAGTCACTGGGAATAGACAGTTTAATTTTTACGCGTACCTTTCAGGTAATTGTTATTGTACCGGAGCCAAAAAAGAATCGTTTATATGAGCTTATTAAACAAATAAAAAAATATTGGAATAACATGGAGGTTATTTATGGTATTGGCAGAGAAACGAATATAAAGGAACTGTCTGTTTCCTATCAGGAAGCTATTCGCTCCATTGGATATGCCAAACATCACCAGATGGAGATAGTTGAATATGCTATGCTGGGAGTTGAGAGGCTTTTATATGAAGTAGACGAGGATGTTCTGAAAATGTTTATGCATGATAAGCTGCAGCATTTATATTCTCTGGATGAAAGCTTTATTGAAACACTTCAAGTATTTATCCATTTAAATAAAAATCATAAACTAACTGCTGAGCATTTGCATATACATGCCAATACACTTTACTATCGTTTACGAAAAATAGAGGAAGCATTAGACATTCAATTTGATGATGAGAAGGATTGGATTGATTTCGTGATAGCCTTTCGTCTATATGTGGCGAGCAACAAAAAAGATGGGTAATCTTTGTTGCTCGCCCTATTTAATTTTAAGCGCTTTCATTTTAAGATGAAATATATCAAGTATTCAAAGGAGGCTATTTAGAAATGAGCAATACGTATTTTAATTTTATAAATGGGGAATGGGTTCCATCAAAAACAAATGAAACATACGCAAGCATAAATCCTGCAAAAACAGATGAAATAGTAGGCTTTTTCCAACAATCTAATGAGGAAGATGTCGAGTTAGCTATACAAGCTTCTGAAAACGCTTTTTTAAAATGGTCGCGCACAGCAGCTCCGAAAAGAGGGGATGTCATTTTCAATTTGATTCAGCTTCTTGAAAGCAATAAGGAAGAATTGGCTGTCATTATTACAAAAGAAGTTGGCAAATCACTCCGGGAGGCACATGGAGAAGTACGTAAAACGATTGAGGCGATGAAGCAATTTAGCGGAGAAGCAACCAGACTGACAGGTGAAACCATACCTTCTCAAGATAATGATATCTTCGGCTATACTATTCGAGAACCGCTTGGGGTGGTTGGTGTGATAGCTCCTTATAATTTTCCGTTAGGTATCGGGATTTGGAAAATAGCTCCGGCAATTATTGCAGGAAACACCGTAGTCTTTAAGCCTGCAAGCAATACGTCGCTAATTAGTGTGAAAATCATGGAATTATTTGAAGAGGCTGGGGTACCGGCTGGAGTAATTAACATGGTGACAGGACCTGGCGGCGTGATTGGGAGCGCTATTGGAAATCATCCGAAAATCAAGGCTGTATCGTTTACAGGATCAACGGATGTAGGATTGGCGCTTGGAAAAGCTGTAACGGCTCGCGGAGCAAAAATGCAGGCTGAAATGGGCGGAAAAAATCCATCTATTATTCTTGAAGATGCCAATATTGACGAAACGGTTGAAAATCTGGTGATTAGCGGGTTTTTAGATAATGGACAGCGTTGTACAGGGACCAGCCGTGTGATTGTATTAAAGTCTATCGCAAAAGAATTAATTGAAAAATTAGTAAAACGGGCAGAAAAATTAGTTATTGCTGATGGATTTACAGAGAACGTAGATAATGGCCCGGTAATTGATGAAGGACAGTTAAACACCTATTTACATTATGTTCACTCTGCTATAGATGAAGGAGCCACATTGGAATATGGAGGAAAGCGTTTGACAGACGACGGAAAGGACAAAGGATATTTTGTCTTGCCGACCATATTCAGTAATGTAACAAAGGAAATGACGATTAACCGGGAAGAAATTTTTGGTCCGGTAATGGGAATTACAATAGTAGATACGTATGAGGAAGCAATTGAGCTGGCGAATGATAATGAATTTGGGCTTTCGTCAACGATATATACCAATGATATGAATAAAGCGTTTCATTTTATTCGTGAAATTGAATCGGGGGTTACACATGTGAATATACCGTCTAATTATTTTGAAAATCAATATCCATTTGGCGGCAAAAAAGCATCCAGCATTGGTCCTCGTGAACAAGGGTCAACAGCATTAGATTTTTGGACAGAGTATAAAACTGTTTATATTAAAGCATAAAAAGATAATAAACAGACGGCTCATATCCTGGAATGCACATCTATATTCTAATAAACCTGATATTCGCCGTCTGTCTATTATCTAAATGAAGTCAACCAGGAAAGGGAGAGTTTCGTGAAAAATATAGGAATCGTCGGATGCGGATTAATGGGAGCTGGAATTGCTTCCAATTTATTAAAAAAAGATTATCATGTACATGTTTTTGATATTAATGATGAACTTGTACAGGCATTGACGGATAAAGGAGCCATTGGTGCTGAAAATGTTAGAACATTAGCAAAATTGGTTGATGTTATAATTTTATCCCTGCCGTCTCCTTCCGTTATTCAGCAATTAATGACAGATCAAGAGCAGGGAGCATTTTCTGTGATGAAGAAAGGGGCTTATATCTTAGATATGAGCACAAATGATGTAGCAATTACAAGACAATTGCATGAAATCGCTAAAACATATGAAATAGAATATTTTGATTGCCCATTAAGCGGCGGTCCGGAAGGTGCTCATAATGGTACGCTGACGATTATGGCCGGAGGAAGCGAACAAGCTTTTCCAGAGGTATTACCTGTTTTAGAAGCGGTGGGGGAGAATATCGAATACGTAGGGGAAAGCGGTGCAGGACAAATTGTGAAATTGTGTCATAACATGGTGGTTGGAGGAGTAATCACCTTGTTGAGTGAAGCACTTATTACTGGTGAAAAGGCGGGTGTTTCCAAGGAGAAAATTGCTTCTATTTTACAAAATGGAACTGCGCAAACACGTGTAATGGATGTTTTTGGAGCAAATATGTTAAAAGACACATTTAATGATGTGAAATTTTCATTAGCGAATATGATGAAAGATATGAATTTATACCGGGACCTTGCTGAAGGTCAGCAAATCCCGACGGTCTCCAGTCAATCCGCACACCAATTATTTCAAATCGCCAGTTATAACGGGAAGAATCATAAAGATTCTACAGCTGTCTATGAAATGATTGGTCAATTAAGACAAGTAGAATTGCTGAATAAAAATTAAAAGGAGGGTTCCAAAATGAGTAAAAAATCCAGTACAGTTATGGGGTTATGGAAGGATTGGCGTTTGCATGCTATCGTACTTGTCATTGTTTTGATAACAGAAGCAATTGGACAATTTAGTATCACGGTCGGTCCCGGAGTAATTTTACTTTTACCTATGCTATATGCCTTAATTATCGGGCTGGTTTTATTTTTTACCCCATTGGTTAAAGAAGAGCAATCAAAAAATGCAGAGCCTATTATTGTGCTCGGAGTTGCTTTATTATTAGCAAAAATCGGAGTTATCATTGGCCCATCTTTACCGGAAGTAATTGCTGCAGGTCCGGCATTGCTTTTGCAAGAACTTGGTAATTTAGGGACAATACTATTTGCTCTCCCTGTTGCAATTTGGCTGGGGTTGAAACGAGAAGCTGTTGGAATGACTCATTCGATTGGGAGAGAGCCAAATGTAGGGCTGATCATGGATAAATTTGGAGTTAATTCTCCGGAAGGCCGCGGTGTTATGGCAATGTATATTTTTGGAACGGTTTTTGGAGCCGTATTCTTGGGGCTGATTTCCGGTCTTCTTGCAACGATTACTCCGTTAAATCCGCTTTCTTTTGCCATGGCCTCAGGAGTAGGAAGCGGCAGTATGATGGCAGCAGCCAGCGGTTCGCTCGTAGCTGCATTTCCAGATTTAGAGACCCAAATTGTCGCATTTGCTGGAGCAAGTAATTTATTATCACTTTCAACTGGACTATGGGTCAGCCTGTTTATTGGTTTGCCGCTGACAGAAAAAATATACCGTGTGATGACTCGAAGCAGATCGTCTAAATGATAAGGAGGGCTTAATGATGTTATTAAAAAACATACAAGAATGGACATTATTATTAGTTATTTTTGGGTTTACAGCCCTTATAGGAAATTGGGCAGGCTATGAAATTATGCCATTAACAGCGCTTCCTGGGATGATCACACTCATACTGATTTGTTTAGCTGGATTTATTTTAAGAGAACTTATACCGGTTAACTTCCCGAGTATTGCTTATATTTCACTGATAGGCGTTCTGGTATCTATGCCATGGATGCCCGGTTCGGAGAAAATTGTTGAATGGACGAGTCAGGTCGAGCTTCTCGCACTTGCAACGCCTATATTAGCTTATGCCGGTATTGCCATCGGCCGTTCGTGGACAGATTTTGTGAAATTAGGATGGAAGACGATTGTTGTGGCAAGCTTAGTCATGTTAGGAACATTTATAGGTTCGGCATTAATTGCAGAAATTATATTGCGATTCCAAGGAATTATTTAAATGATAAGTAGCGCTGTTCTTAAAGAATATAGTCTTAATGAATACAGCGAGTTATGTATAAATCGTGTACGGCATAAATAATCTTTTTAAATAACTCAACATTCACACCTAACAATAAGCATATATATATTGCTATTCCAAGATGAACATGTTCCCCATTATCATACTTCCTTTGATTGCGTAAAGCTGTATAAATTTAAAGAGATAAGTAAGGAATTATTTTTTGTTTTCGTGTAGGCTATGATTATAAGCATTTTCTGACAGAGGGGAGTCTGCTATGAGGGAAGCAATTATGTTGATTGTCGATTTAATCAATGATATGCATGATGTGATTGCCAGTACATTTGGTTCGAATATGACAGATAAAGAATTGCATTTCTGGATTTTTGGTATCCTGGGAATCGTAACTTTCTTTATTGTCTATGTAGTATTTAAAATTCTATCTAAAATAAAGTGGAGTATTGCCATTTTGGCTTTTCTCTACACATTTACCGTAATGGTCGTCCTTGTATTTGCTGTGGAGATTCAGCAGGCCTATACACAACGCGGAAATATGGAATTTGCTGATGCTGTCATGGGCTTATGGGGCTTTATTGTCTTTTTTGCAGTTTATGCAGTGATTGGTATCATTGGTTATTTTATATATAAAGCGTTTAAGAAATAAGCAGAGCACCTTGTTAAGTCAGGCAGATAACAAGGTGCTTTTTCTATGACTTTCTTTGTGTCAATTCGATTGAAAAAGAATGGCTTTCATTGGAAATTAGGACTATATCCATGTATGTTAATGAAAAAGGGGGAGCTGCGGTATGATAGATTTAAGTCATAAACCTTGGCTGAAAGGTGAAAAGGTTACACTTCGGCCATTTAAGGAAGAAGATTTTCCTCATATAAATGCATGCCTGACGGATGAGGAAGTTTTAAAATTAACTGGAAGCGATATGGATTTTGACTTTGAGGAGGAAGAAGAAAATATTCTTGGCTGGTACCGTTCAAGACACACTCAAACGGACCGTCTGGACTTGGCTATTGTTGATTCATTCCTGGACATTTTGGTGGGCGAAGCAGTAATCAATTTATACGACGAATCCACGCATAGTATGAATTTCAGAATACTTATCGGTCCACAGGGGAGAAATCGCGGCTTAGGAACAGAGGCGACACAGCTTCTTATCGATTATGTGTTTAAAAACACGACACTTCATTATCTGACCCTGGACGTTTTGGAATTTAATCCAAGGGCGAGGCATGTTTATGAAAAAATTGGTTTTGTGAAAGTTGGCATCAATGAAAACGAGCTGGAATTTGAAGGGGAATGGATCGATTCTATGCAAATGAAATTAACGAGGGAAACGTGGTTAAGCGAAGAAAAAACATAATAGAATACCTGCCATCAAATTATTTGTTTTAAGTGGAGAGTGTTATAATCTAGCTTAACAGAACAATTTTCAAAAAGAGGTGACAGGATAATGACAATCGTAAAGGGGAAACCGATGGAGAAATGGATCAGAGAATTTCCGGATCTGGGCCCCATATTAAATTACACCCCGTTTTATTGGAGTAATCCAGGTGTGAAGGATAATAAGGAAGCATTGCAAGACCAGCCGCTTCAATTAAAAGATATGAAAGATGCGGAGGAACGCTTAAAACGATTTGCACCTTTTATAGCAAAGGCCTATCCCGAAACGGAAAAGGACAGGGGAATTATTGAATCACCGCTGATAGAAGGGAATCAAATCAAGGCCAGAATCGAAACGATTACAGGTCAAAAAATCCCTGGTGCATTTTACATAAAGCTGGATAGTCATTTGCCGATTTCCGGTTCGATTAAAGCCAGAGGCGGTATTTATGAAGTTCTCAAATATGCAGAAACCCTGTTACAGGAGCATCATTTGTTATCCGAAACAGATGATTATAGTAAAATGACGGAAGCAACGTATCGGGAATTTTTCTCGCAGTATACGATTCTTGTAGGCTCTACAGGTAATTTGGGTCTGAGTATCGGCGTCATCAGCGCCAAGCTTGGTTTTCAAGTCATTGTCCATATGTCTGCAGATGCAAAGCAATGGAAAAAAGATTTGTTAAGATCGCGCGGAGTTCAGGTTATGGAGCATCCATCTGATTATAGCAAGGCAGTGGAAGAGGGAAGAAAAGAAGCTGAAAATGATTCGAAAAGCTATTTCATCGATGATGAAAATTCTAAGGATTTATTTTTAGGATATACGGTGGCAGCTATTCGTTTGAAAAAGCAATTCGAAGAACGGGAAATTCAAGTGAGTCCGGAGAAGCCGCTCCATGTTTACTTGCCTTGCGGTGTCGGCGGAGGCCCGGGCGGTGTTGCGTTTGGTTTGAAGGTTATCTTTGGTGACGCTGTAAAATGTTATTTTGCAGAACCGACTCATTCCCCTTGTATGCTGGTCGGAATGATGACAGGACTGCATAATGAGATTTCCGTCAATGACTTTGGATTAGACAATCAAACAGCCGCAGATGGGCTAGCTGTCGGCAGACCCTCTGGTTTTGTCGGAAAAGTCATGGAGCCGCTGTTAGAAGGAATTTATACGGTAAGTGATGAGCAAATGTTCCGCCTAATTGCAGAAATGGCTGATGCAGAGGGCATTCATTTGGAACCTTCTGCTGTAACCGGGTTGATGGGACCTTCTTATGTCGTTCAAAATGAACTGAAAGTGACCGATGGAGATACGCATTTAATTTGGGCTACCGGTGGAAGCATGGTGCCGGGTGACATTCAGGAAGCGGAATATCAAAAGGGACTGGAATATAAAAACAATCCTGATATAAGGTGATTATTGAAAGAATAGAAAAAACGCAAATCAGACGCGCCAGCCGATTTGCGTTTTTCTACATGGCAGAGGCCTTCTTTAGGCATGTTTATTTTTCAATAACCTGGCATTGAACGCTACCATAATCGTACTGAGTGACATTAATACTGCGCCAACGGCAGGGTTTAGTACAATGCCCCAAGGGGCTAGTATTCCTGCTGCTAATGGAATGGCAATAATATTATAGCCTGCTGCCCACCAAAGGTTTTGAATCATTTTGCGATAGGTTGAGCGGGAAAGCTCTATGATGGAAACAACATCGACCGGGTCACTATTCACTAAGACAACATCAGCTGTTTCCATCGCGACATCTGTACCGGCCCCGACTGCTACGCCTAAATCAGCAGTGGCTAAAGCAGGGGAGTCATTGATGCCGTCGCCGGTCATCGCTGTTCTTTTTTTATTTGCCTGCAGCTGTTTGATTTGATCGGCTTTTTGGTCTGGGAGCACCTCAGCGATAACGTGGTCAATGCCGATTTCTTTGGCCACGCCGGTCGCTACGGTCTGATTATCACCAGTCAGCATCTGTGCTTCAATGCCAAGCTCATGTAAACGGCGTACAGCTTCTTTGGAGGAAGCTTTGACTTGGTCAGCAAGGGCAATCATTCCAATGAACTGTTCTTCCTCCAGAACAAAAATTACTGTTTTACCTGCATCAGCAAGCTGGTTAAAAGCTTCTTTATCATAAGGGATTCCGTTTTTATCCATATAACCGGGGCTTACTGCTAGAAGCCAGGAACCTTCCAATTTTGCTTTTACACCTGCACCTGTTATGGAATCAAAGGTTTCTGGTGTGGTCAAGTTTATTTGCTGCTTCTTCGCAGACGCAACAACCCCTGCAGCAATCGGATGCTCCGACTGTGCTTCAATAGAAGCTGTTTTTTGCAGAAGCTCTTTTTCGGTTATATTGCTGCTGGAAATAATATCTGTTACAGCAAATTCCCCTTTGGTCAACGTGCCTGTTTTATCAAATACGACTGTATCGATTTTTCGTGCATCTTCAAAGCCTGCACGATTACGGATAAACAAACCGTTTTGAGCTGACAGATAAGTGGAACGGGCAACTACCAAAGGAATTGCCAGCCCTAAGGCGTGTGGACAGGAAATAACGAGAACTGTTACCATTCGTGTCATCGCTTCTTCCATTCCATAGCCAAGAGAAATCCAAATAACAAATGTAAGGATTCCGGCAGTTATAGCAACATAAAACAGTAATTTTGCTGCACGGTCGGAAAGCTTTTGCGTTTTTGACTTACTTTCCTGTGCTTCTTTAACAAGCTGAACCACCTGTGAAAGATAGCCTTCTTCACTTGTTTTAGAAACCTCAATTGTCAATGAACCAGATGTGTTAATTGAACCGCCGATTGCTTCATCTTTCACTTGTTTTTCAACAGGGACCGATTCGCCAGTCAGCATGGATTCATCCACAGAGGATTTTCCGTTAATAATGATACCATCTGCTGGTATTTTTTCACCTGGTTTAATCAGAACATGATTCCCTTTTTTTAGCTCTGAAACGGGGATGACTTCGGTGTTGCCCGTTTTGTCTATTTTGGTTGCCTCCTGTGGCATCAGCTCTACTAATGATTCCATGGAATCAGAGGCTTTGCTGACAGATTTCATTTCTATCCAATGCCCCAGCAGCATAATGGCAATCAGTGTTGCTAATTCCCAGAATAAATCATGACCTTCCAAACCCAATACAGTAGCGGCACTATAAACATAGGCTACAGTAATTGCAAATCCAATCAGGGTCATCATTCCAGGAGATTTTTGTTTTAATTCGTCCACAGCACCTGTTAAAAATGGCCAGCCGCCGTAGAAGAAAATAATAGATGCCAGAATGAGCTCAACCCAATGGTCCCCTGCAAATGTTAGCGAATAATTAAAGAACGACTGAATCATATCCGAAAGCAGAATAATCGGCAGTGCCAGTACAAGCGAAATGTAAAACCGCTTTTTAAAATCTGCAATCATATGCTCATGATGATCGTGGTGGGAATGAGCATGATGCTTCTCTTGATGATGTTCATGGTCGGAATGATGCGCGTTGTGATGATTATGTTGTTCATGCATTTGTAATCCACTCCTTTCCTTTTATTATACCCCTGCAAGGTATTTGCGAAACATGTAATTATTCAATCTTGAGAGGGAATTTTTATGGTCAGCGAACTTTCGTTTGTACCTGCTGGAAGAGTATAAGGATTTCCCGCCCGATCTGCAGAAATATGTCCCTGATTATGAATTTTTTCTATACGATGTATCTGGTTATAAAGACGAAAATGTCCAATTGAATGTGTTCCTGCGAATTATTCTGATGGTGTTTCGGGATATCCGCAAAAAGGATATCCACGCCGTGGTAAATACCATCTATCAGGCAGTCGATTACCTGCGGCAGCTGCAGGATCAAGCAAGAGCCACAGCGTATTTGAAGACGTTGTTTTATTATATTTTCCGTGTCCAGCGGCATCTTACCAAAAAACAATTTTATGATATAATCGACCATATAGGAAACACTTATCAAGAAGGAAGCGAGTTGACAATGACATTAGCGGAGATTTTTCGGAATGAAGGGAAGGAAGAAGGCAGAGCGGAAGGTATAGCCAATACCACAATTCGATTAATCACAAAGTTTGTAGCTCCACCTTCAGAAGATATAAAGAAAAAGATACACGAACAGGAAATAAGCACACTGGAAGCAATAATAGATCATATAGATGAATTGGAAACCATAGAAGACGTCAAACAATACTTGAAATAGAAAAGAGATGGGATGCCTTGACCTAATGTAAGAAGAAATACATCTCATATAAATTTGCAGTTCCATTTCATTTTTAAATATTGTATAATGTGATTATAAATTAGATTTCAATGCTATTTAAATAAATAAGGAGTGTGCTGTGTGAGTATTGTAGTAGGTTCTAAATAGGATAATTTCAAACGAAATAAATATAGAAATAATTAGGGTGAGTAGACCCTTTATTTGTAATGTATTTATTTCAACCTATGAAGATACCTGCTGAACTTATAAGCACCTCATCATAATCGTCTTGTCTCGTTGTGCTATCTGTTGTTATTCTGAAACAGATGTACATGACAGATGGGTTATTATGTAAAAAAGCTGCGGTATTCCTGCGGCTTTTTTTATTGATAAAATTCATTCTCAAAATGGATGAGAAGATACGTATTGAAATCTAATGGGCAGGTATCTTCATTCATACGCTCCCTTGTAAACAAGAGAGGAACTTGATTACTTCAACGCATATCGTAAAGGAGAACAAAAAATGAATGAGATAACCTTTGATAAACTGCAATATAATGAACTAAAAAAAATTATCAAATCTTATTGTATCAGCGGGCTGGGAATGCAGTTAATGGATAAATTAAAGCCCAGCTCAAATATTAACGTGGTGAAAAGCAGATTGAATGAAACGACGGAAGCGGTGGCCATTTTGAATACGAATAGCCGTGTTCCTTTCCTGGGCGTTTCCAATATTGAAAATATCATGCAAAATCTAGAAAAGGGAATCATCTTACAGCCGGATGATCTAGTAAATGTATCGGATTTCCTGCGGGGCTGCCGGAAAATCAAAAAATACATGCTCGATAAAGCATTTTTTGCACCTGTATTAGCCTCTTATGCAAATTCAATGGCCGTATTTCAAAGTATAGAAGAAGAGCTTGATTTTTCGATAAAAGGAAATCGAATCGATTCCGCAGCAAGCAAAGAATTAAAACGGATTCGAAACCATATCCAAGCTGTTGAGACGAAGATGGAGGAACGTTTAAACCGATTTTTGAAAAGCAGTGTGTATAAAAAATATATCCAGGAAGCATTTATCAGTAAAAAAGATGATCGATATACAATTCCAGTAAAAGCTGCTTATAAGCATCATGTCGATGGCGTCATTGTAGACACCTCTTCCAAAGGCTCTACGGTTTTTATTGAACCTGCTGCAGTCAGTAAATTAAATAATGAACTTGCTGTATTAAAAGCTGAGGAGCAGATGGAAGAATATCAAATTCTGGCAACTTTATCGGGAATGATTTTAGAGAATATCAGCGAATTAAAAATAAATATGGAATTGATTGGCCAATATGATATGGTGTTTGCCAAAGCTAAATTTAGTAAGCAGACGGACGGAATTGAGCCCAAATTGAATGACCATGGGTATATGAAACTGATCGATTGTAAACATCCGCTGTTAACAGGGAAAGCAGTGCCTTTGAATTTTGAGATAGGTGAAGATTTCAGGAGCCTGATTATCACCGGACCAAATGCCGGCGGAAAAACCGTTGTATTAAAAACGATTGGGCTTCTGACATTATCTGTGATGTCAGGGTTTCATATAACGGCTAATAAGGAAACGGAAATCAGCTTATTCGAAAATATTTTTGTGGATATTGGCGATAATCAAAGCATGGAAAATGCGCTAAGTACATTCTCCTCTCATATGCAAAATATAGCTGAGATTATGCAGCAGGCGAATCATCATTCTTTAGTACTCTTTGATGAGATTGGCAGCGGAACAGAGCCGAATGAAGGAGCAGCTCTTGCTATCTCTATTTTAGAAGAATTTTATCAGATGGGCTGTATTACTGTAGCTACAACCCACTATGGTGAAATCAAGCGTTTTTCAGAAATGCATCCGGACTTCATGAATGCGGCGATGCAATTTAATAGTGAAACATTAGAGCCGCTGTATAAATTGATTATGGGGAAATCAGGAGAAAGTAATGCGCTGTGGATCTCCAGGAAAATGAACATGAAAGAACAAGTTCTTCAAAAAGCGAAGGAATATATGAATAATAAAGAATATCATTTTGACCTTGTTAATCATAATAAAATTAGAAAGCCTAAGACAGTTAAACAGAAATCAGCTGTATTTACGGAGTACGAAAAAGGAGATCGGGTCAAGCTGTTGGAATACGATGATTTCGGAATTATCTATGAAGGAGCTGATTCACAATATAATGTGGTCGTTTTTTATAAAAATGAGCTGATTACGGTGAATGTAAAGCGAATCTCCTTAGAGATTAAAGGGAAGGATTTATATCCTGCAGGTTACGATATGGATACTTTATTCGAGAATTATCATTCTCTGAAAATGCAGCATGATTTGGAGCGGGGATCTAAAAAAGCGTTGCGGAAGGTGGAGAAGGAGATTAGAAACAGGGAAAAGTAAGCTGGCCTTTTGTCCGTGCTGACTATAAAAAAGGGTAGGCATCTTCTGTTATTTGAACCTTACGTAAACCTCTCCCTCCAAATAGAGAGTATAAATGAATTTATTTAGGCGGGGATTTTACGGGTGTTAACTCCCTGAATGAAATTTTGCTTATGAATTTGGAGGGTTATTAAAAAACATTTAATATTTGATACAAATAGTGCCAAGCTGATGTTTTCAATATGAATTTACAAGCAACAAAAAATATTTTTAAAATTCCCCCTTCCCATTCTCTGATAAATCTGATAAGATAGTGAAAATATCAAAATTGGAATGCAAGGATAAGGAATAGTACTTGTCTGACTTGTTTACAGAAAGTTGCTGGCTGATGAGAAGCAATGACAGGGAAGCAGGGAACTCGCCTTAGAGCAGCCTTAGTGAAATCAAGTTAAGAAAGTAATTAAGGACGGAACCCCACCGTTACACGGGAAGGATATAAGACAGTTTTGTCTGTATCTGGATAAGTGCATGGTAATTTGGTTTACCATGAAATCGGGGTGGTACCGCGTAAGAATAAGTCTTTCGTCTCCTAGCAAAGTGAATTGCTGGAGAAGAAAGGCTTTTTTTATTTCAATTTAAATTTGAGGAGGAATGTATCATGTTTAATCATCAAAAATACGGAAAACAATATTTTATGCCACCGACAATATCTTATGACTGGGTGAAGAAAGAAACCTTGGAGAAAGCTCCAACATGGTGCAGCGTGGACTTGCGGGATGGAAACCAAGCGTTGCCTATTCCAATGAATTTGGAAGAAAAGCTGGAATTGTTCCAGCTATTAGTAGATATCGGCTTTAAAGAAATCGAAGTTGGTTTTCCGGCTGCCTCTGATACGGAGTTTAATCTTTTACGGAAATTAATTGATAATAATATGATTCCAGATGACGTAACAATTATGGTGATCACGCAGGCAAGAGAGCATATTATACGCAGAACCTTTGAAGCAATTCAAGGTGCACCAAGAGCTATCGTGCATTTATATAACTCCACTTCGGAAGCTCAGCGCAGGCAAGTATTTAAGAAATCTAAAGAGGAAATTAAACAAATTGCTCTAAATGGAGCTGTTTTAGTGAAAGAGCTTGCGGAAGAAGCAGGAGGAGATATCTATTTCCAATATAGTCCGGAAAGCTTTCCAGGAACAGAGGTAGATTATGCTTTAGATATTTGTAATAGTGTGTTAGATATTTGGAAGCCGACACCTGATCATAAAGCAATCATCAATATCCCGACCACTGTTCAAATTGCGATGCCGCATATTTTTGCTAATCAAATTGAATATATTCACAAAAATCTGGCTTATCGGGATGGAGTTACTTTATCGATTCATCCGCATAACGATCGTGGAAGTGGCGTGAGTGATGCTGAATTTGGCGTTTTAGCTGGTGCAGAGCGAGTAGAAGGTACGTTATTTGGCATCGGTGAGCGTACAGGGAATGTCGATTTGATTACCTTAGCAATGAATATGTATTCCCAAGGGTTTGATCCGGAATTGGATTTCAGTCAGATGAATGCCATCCGTGAAAAGTATGAGAAGCTGACTCGAACAGAAGTGCATGAAAGACATCCGTATTCCGGCGATCTTGTCTTTACAGCCTTTTCTGGTTCACATCAGGATGCAATTTCCAAAGGGATGAAATACCGTCAGGAAACAAATACGGAAAAGTGGGATGTTCCTTATATTCCAGTAGATCCAGTAGATATCGGCAGAAATTATCAGGCAGATGTTATTCGGGTCAACAGTCAGTCCGGAAAAGGCGGAATCGGTTATATTCTGGAAACGAACTTTGGCGTAAAACTTCCGTATAAAATGAACGAAGCAATGGGATATGCAACGAAAAAAGTGTCTGATCAAACAAGCAGAGAGCTTTCCGCGGAAGAAATTTATCAGGTCTTTAGAGAAAATTATGTGGAATATCATCCAAACTTTGAATTAGTAGATTACTATTTTAATAAAGGAACCGGGCAGGAAGTAACGTTAACCATCCAAAAAGAAAAGGAGCAAATCGAGCTGCAAGGTAAAGGAGCCGGAAGTCTGGATGCGATCAGTAATGCGTTAAAAGCGCATTTTGACATCGATTATGCTTTAGAAGTTTATGAACAGCAATCTTTAGGTAAAGATTCCGCTGCAGAGGCTTGTGCACAGATTGGTATTTCCCATCAGGGAGAAATTTACTGGGGAGCAGGCATTCATGAGGATATCACTGCGGCATCTGTATATGCTTTAGTGGTAGCAGTGAATCGACTGGAGGATGCCTTGATAAGTCAAAAAGAAACGGTAAAATGATGTGTTTTAGGAATCTCAAGTAAAAGAAGAGTAACAAGAGACTTCAAAAAAAGTATCAATGAATGGAAGAGCTTCTCTTAGACATATGTATGTTTAAGAGAAGCTCTTCTTTAATTCAGATAGAGTTTCTGATCTTTGTAGTCTTGGTAGGCATGATCGATAGTATACTCGAAATCATGATAATTTTCCCATGTACCGATGAAACCAAATGGTACTTCTTTTAAATCATCTATTACCCATAATCCATAATCAGTCAGATAGTATCTTTCATAATAAGCATTTACAAACGGAAAAATTTCTTCAGAGACATCTTCCTCTGTGAATTTTCCATCACAATTTTTAATAAAAAATTCTATCCCGGACATTGTTTCGTTTCGTACAGCCTGGAGATCTTCATTTGCTGTTTCTTTTAACAATTCCCCTTCAAACTGATGTTGAACAATCCAGGTCAGAAAGAAGCCGATATGGTTTCCAGCATAATATTCAATTACATCCATATCTGTTTCTGTCAGTTCTTCCTCGTCTTTTTGAAATTTTTGCATATACGGTTCGTAAGCAGACGCGTGATGATAATCAATTCGATCAAAATACATGTTTTTATCCCCTTTAAATATATGTTATGTACTTCCAGCTTTTATCTAATAAGTGTATCATCATACAATAGAATAGCTGTTTACAGTTATCCGGCAGAATAGATTGATGAAGACAGGCACGTTTTTACTGTATTCAAGTGATAGGAACAGAAGTTAAAATTTAGCTGCATAACTGGATTAAAAAGGGCGCAATGTTCAAAATGAATTAGATGTGACCGAAAAGAATGATGGTCATTTCTTGAGTTAACATAATGTTTATCATTATAATGAAACAATAGATAGTTTAAAATGTAGACTAAAAAACTAAACCAGCAGCTAAGAAGGATAGCAGAAAGGATTGAATGACAGGTATGTTAGTCAAATTATTAGAACCGCTAAATGTTCCAGATTCACTTATTGAAAAATTAGCAGAACCAATTAAACAGAAAGGGCATGAATTTGTTTACTATAATGAAAAAACAACCGATACGAAAGAACTGGCAAAACGGAGTGAGAATGCAGATGTAGTAATGATTGCAAATAATCCGTATCCGACTGAAGTAATTAATCAAAATGACAATTTAAAATTAATCAATGTTGCTTTTACAGGAGTGGATCATGTAGGGATTGCAGATGCAAAAAATCAAGATATCCTCGTATGTAATGCAGCCGGATATGCCAATCAGGCAGTTGCTGAATTAGCCATCGGCCTGGTGATGGATTTGTATCGCCGCATAACGCAGGGGAATAGTGATATCCGTGTTGCAGATTATCCTGGAGCTTTTCAGGGAAAAGAAATCAAAGGAAAAACAGTCGGTATTATCGGTACAGGAAAAATTGGTATCGAGACTGCCCGTTTATTCAAAGCATTTGGCGCTAAATTAGTTGCCTCCAACCAGCCGAGTATCAATCCAGAAGCAGTAGAACTGGGCGTGGAGTATATGGATTTAGATGAGGTATTGGCTCAATCAGATATTGTAACCTTACATGTGCCGCTGATGCCGAACACGAAGGGGCTGATTTCTAAAGAAAAACTAAGCTTGATGAAAGAAACAGCTGTTTTAATTAATTGTGCACGGGGGCCGATTGTGGATAATGACGCGTTGGCAGATGCGTTGAACAGCGGCAAAATCGCAGGAGCTGGTATTGATGTGTTTGATATGGAACCGCCAATTCCAGGAGATTATAAATTATTGCATGCGAAAAATGCTATTTTAACTCCACATGTCGGCTTTTTAACAGATGAAGCCATGGAAGCACGAGCTAAAATTGCTTTTGATAATACGGTGGCATTTTTAGAAGGAGAGCCTCAAAACGTTATGAAGCGGTAATATGCCGGATACCGGCTGAGATAAGAAAATAATTTATTGTTTTAGAAAGAAAAGAAGGGCTGATTGTGTATTTATAATAATAGATACAATCGGCCCTTTTGCAAGCTTATTGATCCGCTGTTGCAGTTCCGGCAGAAGAACGGGCGTTTACTTATTTTCTTTTACTCTGTACCAATATCTGTAAACTTCTGAAAAACCAATTTTGGAATAGAGTCGTAATGCAGGTTCATTATTCAGCAAAACAGCCAGGTAACTATATTTTGCTCCCTTATCTTTTCCCCATTTTAGTAAGTGCAATATCAGCTGTTCGGCAAATCCTTGATTCCTGTATTGACTATCGGTGACAATATCGTAAAGTCCTATGTATTCCCTTTCGATAACACCAAGACCGCAGGCAATTACTTCTTCATTATAATAGAGGGATATAAAGCACTTTTGCGTTACGATATTGGATAGCATCTGCATCATAGTATCCTTATTTTTTTCTTCTACATTATTAAGTTGGCAAAAACAATCCAGCCACTCTCTGTTTATCTTTTCATCTATTATTACCCTATGTAGAGCCGGCTCGCTGATAGTATCTAAAGCTATAGTTTGGACGCTGGTATAGTCCACCATTGAATAAGCCTGCTCCTTTAATATATCATCTAAGTTTTCTGGCTGAACAAAAGGAGTGATTTTAAACGTAGGACGTAAATTATTATCTGAATAGATTTTCTCGCAAACGTCAATTTTTTGTTCCAATTCGTAAGTGGAATAGAGGATAGGCTGAATGGAATTCGCCCGTTTGGTATAACCATTCGCAAATCTCAGCACCCAGCCGTCATAAAGTAATGTAGATAAAGGCTGCCAATTGTTTAAAGATAATTCTTCCATCGTCTTATCAAGCATAATATCCCTCCGATAGCTTTTGAATTATTATACATTTATTTGTATAAATATTCAATACGAAAAGATATTCTTTTTTTCGGTATAGTAACAGACTTTTACGTCGTGTAATAACATCCGGAAGAATCATTGTAAAAAACATTTGGTTATGATAATTTATAGTTAGTCAGTTGAATAACTAAAAGGACGGTGTGCGAATGGCAAAACCTAATGGTGTCAGCAAGCAGGAGTTAATTCAATATGCCAAGGAATGTCTGGTTGAGAAGGGGACGGAGAAGTTTACTTTGAGAGCGGTAGCAGATACAGCCGGAGTAACTCAAGGGACGATTTATTACCATTTTCGGACCAAGGAACAGCTGCTCTTGAGTATTGTCGAGGACATATGTGAAAAAAGCTGGGATGAAATTTCTAAAAGTAATACCTATGTGCTAAAGCAGGCGATTGCTTCGGCTAAAAGCCGCTGTTCCTATAATTCTTTTTTTCATCAGCTGTTTATTTTAATGACAGCAGCCAGTTTCAAAAATGAGAAGATCAGAAATCAGCTCTCAGAGATTATGCAGGCAGAAAATCAGGCATTATCCGAGAATCTATTAAAAATATGGCCGGCATCTCCGGTGCATGGTGTTTCTATGGAAGCATGGGGAATTATGTTTAATGCCATGGTGGATGGCTTGGCGATGCAGGCATTACTGCAAAAAGATTTTCCCGTTGAAAAAGTATATCAGGAATTTGAGCAGATTATAGAGGCTCTTACAAATTTAAGCGAGAAGGAGGCAGTGGAATGAAAACCTATTTGTTCACAGCAGCATGGGGTGTCATCGTTTGGGGCGCAGCTACCTTATTTTTCCGGATTTTTGGAGAAGCTGTTCTTTTTCCGCCTGGTACAGATGCATTTATGTATAGTTCCGGAGCACTTCTCGTTGGAACAGCCATTCTATTAACGCTGGTCATCTATCTTTATACCCTATTTGATAAAAAGGAGTATGCCGCGATACGATTTGGAATTGTAGGAACCATGATTGGTTTACTATTGGATAGCTTTGTTTTTTCAAATTATCAAATGATATTTCCTGACTTACACGAGACACAGGTAATTGCTTTTTCATTCTGGATGACTTTTGCCTATGCTTTGTATTTAGTAATACCCTTTTTATTCCAGCAGAAAGTCAGACAAAAACAAGTTGTAAGAGGAAAGTAGAAACTTTCATATCTTGCTTTTTAATTGGATTATTCTTTATTTCTTATCTTTCAAGTGTACAATGAAAGAAGAGGTGGTTGCTGTTGGATACAAAAATAACTGCAGAGCAGCGAAGGGCAATTATAGAGAATGATAAATCGTATGACGGGCAATTCTTTTATGCGGTGAAAACAACAAAAATCTTTTGCCGTCCTTCTTGTAAATCAAGAGTTCCCAACTTTGATAATGTTACCATTTTCAAAAAGGCAGAAGATGCTTTACAGGCTGGATATAGGCCATGTAAGAGATGTAAATCTGGAGGAAGCAGCCTTCCGGATGAAGAATGGGTAACACAGGCGGAAAATTATATCAGAGAAAATTATGCAACGTCTTTAACATTAAATGAGCTTGCAGAAGCGTGTCATGGCAGTCCTTATCATTTGCATCGCGTGTTTAAAAGGTGGACAGGAATAACTCCATTGGCTTATTTGCAGCAAATTCGGCTGGAAAAAGCAAAGGACTGCTTAATAGAAACGGATTTATCTGTGAAGGAGATAGCTCATCTTATCGGTATAACAAATCCAACTCGCTTCACAACACTTTTTAAAGAAAAGAATCAACAAACACCGCGTCAATTTAGAAAAGCGTACAGGGAGAAGGTGTCTGCAATGAAGCATAACCAAGAAGAAACAATTTATTATGGAAAATTAGAGCATAACGGCTGGTCGTTCTATCTTGCGGCAACTGATAATGGATTATGCTATGTCGGATCTCAAAATAAAGAAATAGATGAAATTGAAGCCTGGGCAGATAAAAAAAGAGCAGACTCAGAACTGGTACATGATGAGGGGAAAATTAATTGTTACAAAGAGCAGCTGATTTCCTATTTAGATGGTGAACGAAAAGAATTTGATTTGGCAATGGATTTAAAAGGGACTGCTTTTCAAGAATCTGTTTGGGAAGCGCTGCAGCACATCCCTTATGGAGAAACAGTTTCGTATATGAATATAGCGGAAAAAATAGAAAAACCGAAAGCGGTACGAGCTGTTGGTGCCGCAATCGGCGCCAATCCAGTAATGATTCTGGTTCCATGTCATCGTGTGATTGCAAAGGATGGCAAGCTGACAGGATTTCGCGGAGGTATTCCGATGAAAGAAAGTTTATTAGAGCTGGAGAGGAGATAAATTCTAAGAGCATCTATTAGAATTTCTAGAGATGGAAAAAGCATTAGAAGTCTGGCACAGCCACGCTTTCTAATGCTTTATTATTTCGCAGCTCCGGAGAGCATTCTTCTTTAGAGGAAATCCTGACAGGAAACTAAGAGGTCAATCTTTTTCCACTGTATTTCCTCATCAATAGAATTTCCTTCTTCCACGGAAGCAAAACCGCATTGTGGAGATAGTGCAATGTTATCGCCCACGACGGATTTGGCTTCCAAATATCTTTTCTTAATATCATCATGTGCTTCCAATGCCGGATTTTTGGTAGAGATAAGACCGACTACAAATGTAGCGCCGGTATTTTTAAGCACTTCCCAAGGTGCAAAGGAACCGGAACGGGCATCATCATATTCCACAAAGAAACCGTCATAAGGAATCGTGCTGATAACTTCTGCGACTGAATCATAAAATCCTGAAAAGAGCGGGTTTCCTTTAAAGTTTCCTTTGCAGAAATGCGTTGCAATTGTCATGTCTTCGGGTTTTTTCTCCAAAGCCTTGGCAGAAGCTCGTCTAAACCATTCTAAAACCTCTTCTTTTGTATAAGCCAGAGCGGATACTTTTTCATTGAATGTGTCATCAATCATATAGGTCCATGACGTATCATCAATCTGTAAGTAACGGCATCCATGATCGTATAAATCCTGAACGGCTTCCTGATAGGCTTTTCCAATATCCTCAATAACGAGGTCAATATCGGTGCCATAATATGGTGTATCCTTGATGCCGAGCTGAAGAAAATGATCAACCAGAATCATATTCGGTCCGGAGATAGATTTTTTTGCTTCTACGCCATCGTAATTTTTAGCGAGGCTATGTAAATAATCCCAGGCTTCTATTTCTGGATGATTCTTATTCTTGTTATAAGAAATTTTCCCTTCAATACATCCTAGCTCAATTTTGTTCGTGACGTCGTTGATTACCTTATCAAAATGCTTTGTAGTAAAGCCGTCAAATTCTTTCAGCCAGTCAAGGTGCCACCATCTGCGTCTGAACTCACCGTCTGTAACAAATTTGAGACCGTGTGCCACTTCCTTCTCCACCAAATCGGAAATGGCCTGATCTTCTGCTTCTCTTAATGCATTCAAATCAATTTCTCCATTAAAATATTTTGCACGGGCAATCTTGATTTCATCGGGTCTTAAAAAAGAACCTACAATATCGTATTTTATGTTTAACATCGCTGCAACTCCTCGTAAGTATGTATTTACTTATGCTTAATAGATTAATTATATACAGAATAATAAAAGTCTGTAAAATACTTAAAACATATTGGTAGATATAGTTTTAACATATAGCGGGTATCCTGCTTAATTATAATTTCTATCAGAAATGTTCCATTTAATTTTGAAAAGATGCAATAGCCTGTTATAACAGGGGGAATGAAGAAATTTATTCTTAGTTGAAATATTTTTATTGATTTTCGATAAATAGTTATCTATAATCAATGTTAATAATAAAATTTTAAATTGGAGATTGAGAAAATGAAAGCAATCAAACAGCTTATCCGATTTGGTTATGAACAGGCGCTGTCCTGTATCTTTCCAGTCATTATTTTTGCGTCCTTAGCGATAACAAAGTTTATCGATCTGCCTTTCCTGTCAAGATATGATTGGCTATTGGTTATCTGTCTCATCACACAGGTTTTTATGATAGCCTCCGGATTAGAAACGAAAAAAGAGCTTGTCGTCATTACCTTATTTCATATCATTGGATTGACTTTAGAAATTTTTAAAGTGAATATGGGCTCATGGCTCTATCCGGAAGAAGCGTTTACGAAGATTTTTGGAGTTCCGCTATACAGTGGTTTTATGTATGCAAGTGTCGCCAGCTATTTGTGTCAGGCATGGAGAAGATTAGATGTTCGGCTGGTAAAATGGCCATCTATCTTTTTAGCAGGACCGCTGGCAGCTGCAATTTATTTGAATTTCTTTACCCATCATTATTGGCTGGACATCAGATGGTGGCTGTCTGCATTAGTACTTATCGTATTTTTAAGAGCATGGGTGGATTATAAGGTCGGCAATAAACGCTATCGTATGCCCATCGTCCTTTCTTTTTTCCTGATTGGTTTCTTTATATGGATAGCCGAGAATATAGCAACCTTTTTCCAGGCATGGGAATATCCAAACCAGGCAGAAGTATGGAGCATGGTACATTTAGGAAAAGTAAGCTCCTGGCTGTTATTAGTCATTGTCAGCTTCTTGATTGTAGCAATGTTAAAACAATCACAGGCGAAGATAGAAGGGTTATTGGAAGGAAGTAATCAAGGAATTGCCAGAAGTAAAAGTTAATTAAGAGAAGTATTTTATATATATATAAACGAGGTGATTATGATGCAGAAAAGCTCAACGACATTTTTGAAAACAGTTATTTATTTAATGGGATTAATTATGATTGCCCTATCGGTTATTTTAATTCCGCAAATTATCATCGATATTTCGGATAGTTCTGCGATGGTTAAATGGGTCATATATCCAATTGTAATTGGTGTTTTTTTAACAACGATTCCATTTTATCTGGCACTTTACCAAGCCTTAAAACTACTGAGGCTGATTGACCAAAATCAGACCTTTTCAGAAGAGGCTGTTTTTACTCTGAAAAAGATTAAACAATGTGCCTTAACAATTACTGGGATTTATATTCTGACGATGCCGTTTATTTATTTGTTTGCCGAGAAGGATGATGCTCCAGGTGTAATTATAATTGGCATGGTGCCATTGTTTGTTTCATTTGTTGTTGCTGTATTTGCTTCCCTTTTACAGAAGCTGTTTAAAAATGCGTTAGAAATTAAAACAGAAAATGATTTGACCGTGTGAGGGGTGATGATATGGCAATAGTGATTCATATTGATGTGATGCTGGCAAAACGTAAAATGAGTGTAACGGAATTAACAGAGAAGGTTGGTATTACCATGGCAAATCTGTCTATCTTGAAAAATGGAAAAGCAAAAGCGATTCGGTTCTCTACATTGGAAAAGATTTGTGAGGCTTTGGAATGTCAGCCAGGGGATATTTTAGAGTATGTGCCGGATGAGGAAGAAGGAGTTTGAGAGGTTTTTTCTAAAGTTATACTAAAATGAATCATTGGATTCCCTTGATGAAGTTTATAAAAAAGTATAGGAATTGTCTAAAAGGTTAATTTTTAGTGCAGCCTTTAATAAGAAACTAACAGCCATAAACTCAGGATTATTGAGGTTCATGGCTGTTTATTAATGTGATATAAAAGTGTTTGATGTATTTGACTTCAAATAATGTAAAGAGGTAAGATACTGTAATATCCTATTTCAGATAGTGAACCAATAATTTGTTTTGAAAATTATAAATGAGATTAGGAAATGGTTAGGAGTACGTTTATGAGAATTGCAGAAGCATTAAAAATTGGAGAGTTATCAGAAGGAACACTAATTACAGGGCATGAGGGGTTAAATAATATAATTAATTCTGTTGAAGTAATGGAGGTTCCTGAAGTGCTGGATTGGGTTACACCCGGTATATTGATTATGACTACTTTCTATTCGATTAAGGATGACGAAGAAAAGCAAGTTGACATTGTCCGTACTTTAATTGAGAAAGGTGCGTCTGGGATTGTAGTCAAACTTGGAAGGTTTATTAATAAGCTTCCAGAAAAAATGATTGAATTGGCAAGCAGAAGAGATTTTCCGATTATATCTATTCCAAAGAATATTTCGTATATCAATATTTTGATGCCTCTATATGAAAAATTATATGAAGAGAAACAACTGCAAATTCAAACCCATCATCCATTTACTCAAATACAAGAATCAAATTTTATTTCCATGGAGCAGGCAATTGAAAGTATGGCAGAAGTCGTGAAAGCTTCTGTCTATGTGGAAGATCTGGAAGGAAAACTTTTGTATCGTTCTGCTTATTTTAAAACAGATGGATGGAGGAAAAAGAACGCTTTATTTTCTCCTCCACAAGCTGCTTCTTATTTAAAAGTCATTGAAGGATGGATAGCAGAATTCAATGATCAATCATTTATTATTTATAAAATGCAAGGATATAAAAATAGGATGCTGATTCCTTTGACGTCAAAGAATCAAATCTTTGGAATTATTCATGTGCTCTATGCAGATGAAAAATTAGCCGAAACAGATTCTGTCACTATGAAGAAAATGAGTAATAAATTGAGTGAACTATTTATAAGTGATCAGATTTATTATCAAAAAAATCGGCTATATGAAATAGAGTTAATGGAATCTTTTTTAAATGATTTAAAGGAGAATGAAGATAAGGGAATAACCATTGTACACTTTCAAGCGCCATGGATAAGACAGTCGAACCAGCCTGCGAATTTGTTGGTGGATTCCTCCTGTCTCATCAGGAAAGAATTGGACGTTCTAATAAAGAAATTCGAATTTGGTCAGACATTAATTTTTGAAAAACATAATTATTTTTATGCATTTCATTATGGGAAAAAGGTGAATTATTCAATGCTTGTTAAGGCATGGCAGCAGATTGTTGTACAATATAATGCAAGAAACAGTGCAGTACCGATTCGTATTTCAATAAGTTCTTGCATATCAGATCCTCAAAACTTCGATCAGTCGATGCATTCTGTTACAAAAATGATGGAAATAGGGGAAAAGGTAAAACCGGAAGAAAATGTTTATATCCAAGACCAATTAGGAATTTATGAGATATTGATTAATTTAACCTCGGAAGATGTTGTGCAAAAATATACCGACACAGTTCTGTCTCCCTTGCTTCGGGAAGAAAATGATGATTTACTGCATACGCTAATCGCTTATTTGGATAATAACGGAAATGTCTCTAAAACTTCTGAAAAATTATTTATTCACAGACGTACCTTAAATTACCGAATTAATAAAATTGAAGAGGAGTTAAATATGGATATCAGTAATCCGGAAGCAGGTTTTATATTGCGTTTTTGTTTGAAAATAAAAGAATTATCTTGAAAGATAAAACGATAAAAAATATTGTTATGAATAAAAGATTGTGGAAATGAAAGAAACCGGGGCAATACTCAGACTCTACTGATAGAATTTGAGTGTTGCTCCAGTTTTTTTTGGGAACCAGGGCATTTAATTGATTTCATAACAGCTATAATGAGTTTATTTTTAGTCATTTTTAGAAAGATAAAACGTATGCACTTTTTTTGCAGTTGAAAAAAGTGTGAAAATTTATTGTAAATATATTGCACATTTTTAACATTCTAAAATAATTTATAACTCTTTATAATAGCCGGAAAGGAGATGAAGTAATGTTAGGAATTATCAGAGTATTATCAACAGATAATGAAAATATTTTGATGGAGCATGGAACAAGAATGAAAGAGTTGTATCAAATTGCCTCAAAAACAAAATGTATCGGAGAGCAGCCGAATGGTATATATGATAATGAATCGGAAGCAGCAGCGATACCCAAAATTGTTTCTCTGGCAAAAGAGCTATCCCAAGAAAGGGATATTGATGCAATTACCATCAGCTGTGCGGCGGATCCGGCATTAGATGAAGCTCGTTTGGAAACAGATATTCCAATAATCGGTGCAGGAGTCTCAGGTGCACATGCTGCCAGTATGGTAGGGAGTAAGGTTGGAATTATTGGGATAACCCAAGAGGCTCCAATAAGAATGAAAGAAGAGCTCGGAAGTCGTTTCCACGCTTATACTTCTTCACCAAAACTAAGTAAAACAACAGATTTATTCAAAGAGAACGCAAAACAGGAACTATTGACACTTGTTCATGAGCAGATAGAATCGGGTGCTGATGTTATTTTATTCGCTTGTACAGGCTTTTCAACAATACGTTTAAAGAACTATTTACAGAAAAGGGTGAAAATTCCTGTGATTGATCTAGTCGAAGCGCAGGCGATAGCCTATCAGCTAATAGAAAGCAGGGAAAAAGATGAAGAATAAAACGTTTGATCCTACATTTATTATATTCTCTATTATTATCGCGTTTTTAGGTGCGATTATTGGGATGCAGTTAATTACGTCACTGGGGATTACTCCGAATACCTCTATTATTGGTGCTCTAATTGCAATGCTAATTGCGAGGATTCCGATGCAGATGTTTTATAAATATCGTACATTGGAAAACCAGAATTTGGTGCAAACAACGATATCTGCTGCAACCTTTGGCGCAGCAAACAGTTTATTGATTCCAATTGGATTACCTTATGCAATGGGAGTTCCTGAGTTGATAATACCTATGCTGATTGGTTCAGGAATTGCTCTTGCTATCGATGCTTTAATCTTATATAAAGTGTTTGACACAAAGTTATTTGGTTCAGATGAAGCTTGGCCATCAGGAATAGCAACTGCAGAAGCTATCAAAGCAGGAGATGAAGGTGGAAAGAAAGCCAAATATTTAAGTTTGGGCATTGTTGGCGGGGTAATTGGTTCTTACTTTGGCATCTCGATGTCAGCCTTTGGTGTAGCTTTTATCGGTAATATTTGGGCTCTTGCCATGTTTGGAATAGGTTTATTACTTATGGGATATTCTGATCCTTTATTTGGATTAGACTTAAATGCATATTATATTCCACATGGCATGATGATTGGTGCGGGAAGTGTAGCACTGTTACAGTTTATTTTCATCCTTGTCAAATCGAGAAAAGAACAGAGAAAAATAAATGAACAGATTCCAGAGCGTGAATATACACGTACAGAAAAGGATATCAAAACTGGTTTTGGACTTGGTTATCTATTTTATGCTCTAGGTGCAGTGGTAGTCGCAATTTTAGGTGGAATTATGACAGACATGCCAGTATGGCAGATTGTTATATTTGTTTTATTTGCTGCACTTGCTGCTATCATCAGTGAGATGATTGTCGGAATTGCCGCTATGCACTCTGGATGGTTTCCTGCATTTGCAGTAACGCTGATTTTCTTATTAATCGGAATGATGATTGGATTTCCACCGATTGCCCTTGCGTTACTAACAGGATATACCGCTTCGACTGGACCTGCTTTTGCAGACTTGGGATTTGATTTGAAAACAGGTGTTATTTTACGAAAAGGGGCCACTCTGGAGCAGGAATTGTTTGGAAGGAAGCAACAGCTTAAAAGTGCGTTTATCGGATTTGTTGTCGCATTTGTCGTTGTTTTTTTATTCGCAGAGAGTTTCTTTGAACAAGGACTCATTCCACCTGTTGATGCAGTTTATGCAGCAACAATTGAATCGGGTCTGACAGGAAATGTAGGCATGATGATATTAATATGGGCCATTCCTGGTGCAATTATCCAGCTTATTGGCGGTCCAAAACGTCAAATGGGAGTTTTATTTGCGACAGGTTTGCTGATTGTTAACCCACTTGCCGGCTGGGCTGTTATCGCCGGACTGATTATTCGAATAGCAGTTATCAAGCTTCGAGGCCAAGAGGCAGAAAATACAATGTATACGATGGCAGCCGGATTTATCGCCGGTGATGCGATTTATAGCTTCTTTTCATCTTTATGGAAAGCAAGATAATTAGGGGGATTGGACAATGGTTAGAAAAATGTTGACAAAAGAAGATGCAATCAGTGCTGTATATGGAGGATGTATTCTTGGCGGAGGTGGAGGCGGCTGGATCGCTGACGGCTTAGAAAAGACCGACCTTGCTTTTGCTTTGGGGAATCCGGAGCTGATTACAGTCGATGAATTGCAGGACAATGAATTTGTTCCTTGTGTTTCCTTAGTAGGAGCTCCTTCCGCTAAAGAAATGTATGTTGATTCCGATCAATTAGTTAATACAATTCATCGAATGAAAATGGAATTTGACAAGCCGATTGCAGCATTAATGACAAATGAAAATGGTGCTTCAACAACGATTAATGGCTGGCTGCAAGCTGCTGCTACTGGCTTGCCAGTAGTAGATGCCCCTTCCAATGGGAGAGCACATCCAACAGGTTCCATGGGGTCAATGAATCTTTCCGAAGTAGCGGATTATCAATCGATTCAAACCTTTGCTGGAGGGAAAGGTGATAAAGAAGCAGCTGGTTCCATCACAGGTACATTAGACCTTACTTCCAGTGCAGTCCGCTCCATCTCAGTGCAAGCAGGAGGCATGGTTGGTGTTTGCCGAAATCCAGTCGATACACAGTATATTAAGGAAAATGCAGCAGTTGGAGCAATAACACAGGCAATTGAACTAGGTAATGAATTTTTATCTGTACCTGAGGGTCCAGAACGGATTGAAAAAGCAGTGACGTACTTAAAAGGAAGAATTATTCATTCTGGTAAAGTGAATGAATTTCAATTAGATAAAACAGGTGGATTTGATGTTGGTTATGTTCGCATTGATGATTTAGAGCTTACTTTTTGGAACGAATATATGACCGCAGAAAAGAACGGAGAGCGTAAAGGAACATTTCCTGATCTAATTATGACTTTCGATGTCGAGACGGGGAAACCGCTTGTTAGTGCAGAAATTAAAGAAGGCATAAAAATAGCTGTTATGTCAGTACCAAAAGAGAACTTACTTTTAAGTTCTACCATGTACAATCAGAAGCTATTAAAAACGGTAGAGCCAATTATCAATAAATCAATTATTTAAAAGAATATACAAAACACGTTAAGGAGCTGAAGATAAAATGTCTTTAAAATATACAATGGAAGTTATGGAATTATTAGATAATCCAAGTATCAATGGTGAAAAAATTGTAAAACTGTTCGATGAAATGACTTATTGCGATGCCGGTTTTGAGACAGTAAATGGAGAAGCTGGTTCGACTGATTTCATTAAAATAGTGATTAAAGGAACAAATGGAAAAATAGACGGAGGGGAAGCGCCTTCTTTAGGTATTGTTGGAAGATTAGGCGGACTTGGTGCACGTCCAAATCGTATCGGGTTTGTCTCTGATGGGGATGGTGCGGCTGCAGCAGTTACAACAGCTTTGAAACTAGCAACGATGGCTGAAAAAGGAGATCGCCTGCCTGGAGATATTTATATCACCACACATATTTGTCCAAATGCACCAACTCAGCCACATAAGCCTGTAGACTTTATGGGATCACCGGTTGATATTTTGACGATGAATCAATATGAAGTATTCCCAGAGATGGATGCAGTATTATCTATCGATACGACAAAAGGAAATAAAGTATTTAATCACCGCGGAATAGCATTGTCACCAACTGTGAAGTCTGGATATGTTTTAAAATTCAACGATGACTTAATAAGAATTATGGAGATGACAACGGGAGAATTACCAGTCACTTTTGCGGTCACCACACAGGATATTACTCCATATGGAAATGATGTTTTCCATATTAACAGTATCCTCCAACCATCAGTTGCGACAGATGCACCAGTTATTGGTGTAGCAATAACTGCGCAGACAGCTGTTCCGGGAAGCGGTACAGGAGCAAGCCATGAAGTGGATGTTGCACAGGCTGTCCGTTTTTCAATTGAAGTAGCTAAAGAATTTACTCAGAAGCAAATCGAATTTTATGATGAAGCAGAGTATAATCGTTTGGAAGAACTTTATGGATCGATGAAACATCTGCAAACATTGGGGAAAGCCTAAGATGGGAAAAGGAAGCGTTGGCGTCTTAACTATCGGACAAGCTCCGCGTACAGATGTTACTCCTTCTATTCAGAGAATTCTTGGATCAGAAACAGAAATCATTGAAAAAGGAGCATTGGACCGGCTTGATGTGGATTCATTTCATACCGTTGCTCCGGATGCTTCGGACATAACGTATATATCCAGAGTCAGAAACGGAGGCTCTGTGAAAATGGGAAAATCAAAACTTCTTCCACTGCTCCAGGAAGAAAGAGATATGTTGGAAGAACAGACAGAAGTAATTATTATGCTTTGTACAGGAGATTTTCCAACTTTACAAGGGACCAAGCCAATTATTTATCCAGACGTTGAGTTAAACCAAGCTGTCCACAAGGTAATGCCGTCAGGAAATCTGGGGTTAATTATTCCTTTAGAAGAGCAAAGAGATTCGTTGATTGAAAAGTGGAATCATCCGGAAATAAAAAAGCTTGTGGAAGTAGCTTCTCCTTATGAAAAAAGTAATATAGAAGGAGCTGCAAGAGCTTTAAAAAACCGGGGAGCAGATTTGATTGTCCTTGATTGTATGGGTTACAATGAAGAGCATGAGAAGAGAGCAGTAAATGCAAGTGGACTAAAGGTATTTCTGCCAAGAAAAGTCGCTGCTTATGCAGCAAAAGCACACTTAAATAGATTATAATTTTTAAGGCATAGAAAGAAGGCAGTAAAATGAATTCTTTTCAGCAAACCGTTGCGAAATTAATGAAGAATAATGTATTTGCAGAGAAAGATACGAAAATTTTAGTGGTAACAGATCATAGTACAGAAGCTCTGGGAAAGAAATTTAATGAGGCTTTGGAGCAGGATGGCTGGAATACAAATTTACAAATAATGTCGGACCGCAGTAAATCGGGAGAAGAACCATCGGAAGCAATCTCTGAAGCGATGCTTTCATATGATCTTGTATTCTGCCTGACCAAGCATTCCCTTACTCATACAGCTGCAAGAAAAAATGCAAATGCCCATGGGGTAAGTGTGATTACGATGCCAGGAATTACGGAAGATATGATTCTTCAAGGAGCAATGAGTGCAGATTACAAGCGCGTAGAAAAAGAAACAAACGAAATGACCGCTAAGCTGACAAAAGCGAAAGCAGTAACCATTACAACTGGAAAAGAAAAAAATCTTAAACTCCGTATTCCGCTAGAAGGCAGAGATGGAATAGCAAGCACAGGAATATTCCGCGGTAAAACAGCATCAGGAAACCTTCCATCTGGGGAAGCATATATTGCTCCTGTAGAAGGACTGGCTGAAGGGAAAATAGAAATAAATGGGTCCATGGCAGGAATCGGATTGGTAGATGGGCCTGTTGTTTTGACAGTTGAAAAAGGACGGCTTGTTCAAGCAACCGGAGAACAGGGGGAATTGCTATTAACCCTTCTTGGAGAAGGAAATGGGCGTCTGGCAGCTGAGCTTGGAATTGGCACAAACCATGCTGCGAGAATCACTGGAAATATTTTAGAAGATGAAAAAGCTTATGAAACGGTCCATGTTGCTTTTGGCTCTAATCATACTTTTGGCGGAATGAATAAAGCAGATGTGCATATTGATTGTGTTACCAAAAAACCGCAATTAGATTGGGAATTTGAATAAAATATAAAACAGATATTCCATTTTATGGAATATCTGTTTTATATTTTTATGGGCATTGTGTTACAGCGTTAAAAAATACGAAGCGTTCCCAGAAAAAAGATTAAACAGCTGTATTTTTGCTCTTCAACAAATCAATCAGTCTATATAGATAATAAGCTCCTCTTAATTGCTGCTCGATTTGATAATCCATATAATCCAGTGCATCAATAACAATTTTTCTGGCATCTGTTAAACTATGATGCTGTATCTTATCCAGGATATCGCGTACGGTGTCCAATAAATAAACAGAGGATTGTACCGTTTTGATGATCAATATTCTCCTCATATCCTCCCTTGTATATAGTCGATAACCATTTTCCGGATTTCTTTCAGGAGTGATTAACCCTTCCTTTTCCCAATGTCTGAGGGTGGTTGCAGCAACATGTAATTCGTCTTCTACTTCTCCAATCGAATAATATTTCTTTTGCTGTTTTTTCATGAAATCCTGTATATTATCTGGACTTAAGATAGAAGCAGCATCCAATGCCTGCTGTTTTCTTTCAAATAACTCAGCCTGCACTTGGTTGACTTCCCATAATGCTTCAATATATTTATTTTCCTGCAGCAGAGGCATCACTCTGCGGACGGTCCCCATCCCAAAACCAGGGTACATAGCCCGGATACACTGAAAATAAGCTTCATGGACCTCAGTACACACGATATCCATTTGCTTTCCGAATCGCTTTTGGCACAATGCCCCATTCTTCATAGTGTCTTAATGCACTTGTTCCTACATCTAGTTTCTTAGCAATATCGATTGGCCGCAGTTCCATGATTACCTCCAAAGATTAGATTAAAACCTTATAGACCCATGACGGGTTTTGGTTAATTGAACGTTATTATAGCTTATCATTTTAACTCAAACTTTGCACTTGCACAAATGTTATATGATGGTAATAGATGTTAGAAAGGAGGGATATCAAGATGCAATTGGTTATTAAAACTATCGTTCATCATGTCACCATGAAAAAAACATTGCACTTGAAAACAGAAAACAGAAAGAAAACAAAAATCACGGAGGAGGAATATCAACATGCATAATGTAATGACCGTAAACGGAGCGCGGGAGAATAATCTAAAGAATCTTTCTGTGTCTATCCCTAAAAACAAACTGATTGTGGTTACAGGCCCTTCTGGGTCTGGGAAAAGCACGCTTGCTCTGGACATCTTATTCAATGAATGTCAGCGTCAATATTTAGAATCAATGGGGATGCAGGGAATCAACAAACCCAAAGTTGATTCTATCAGCGGGTTATCACCTGCAATCAGTATCAATCAGCATATCACCAATCGGAATCCACGTTCGACAGTGGGGACGATGACAGATATGTATACCAGCTTGAGAATGGTATTTGAAAAGCTTGGAGAAAGAACATGCCCAAGCTGTCAATATAGCATTAATCCAATGACTTATGAAGGAAACGTGGAAAAAGAAGCGGATAGCTTTACAGAATATATCTTATGTCCGAATTGTAATGTAAAAATGGAAAAGCTGACTCGGACGCACTTTTCTTATAATACAACCGAAGGAGCTTGTTCGAACTGTAAAGGATTGGGAGAAACAGTAGCTATTCATTTGCCATCAGTTTTTCATGAGGAGCTTTCTTTAGAGGATGGCGCTGTGGATATTTTTGCCGGGCGTTATGGCGAATATCAAATTGCTGTTTTAAAAGCAGCTTTTCAATATTATCAGCTTCCGGATGCCGATAACGTAGCTATCAGGGACTTTAATGAAGGGCAAAAGGCTATTCTTTACTATGGTGTAGAAAGTGATGAAGTGAAGCAGCTGTTTCCAAACGTAAAGCCTCCAAAAACAGTAGAAAAAGGAAAATTCCCCGGCGTATTAACCTCGATGTGGCGCCGATATGCAGAGCATGATGGTTCTTCAGCCGAAGCAGATGCTTATTTCTATTCGCAGACTTGTCCAGCTTGTCATGGAGAACGTTTAAATGAAGTGAGCAGATCAGTTACCGTTGAAGGCTGGACAATTCCACAGCTGGTTGTCCATTCTTTAGAGGAAATGGCAGCTTGGATAGATAAATTAGAAGCATCACTGGAGCAGACAAGTTATCAGCTTGTCGAAACATTTGTGGAGGATATAAAAACAAAGCTTTCCCGAATTATCAAAATAGGGCTGGGTTATCTGACACTGGATAGACAAGTGATTACGTTATCCGGCGGGGAGGCACAGCGTATTCGGTTATCTGCACTTTTAGATTCTGCACTTACCGGTGTATTATATATTATGGATGAGCCGACAGTTGGTTTGCACCCGAAGGACACAGCCGGCCTGATTAGTATCTTAAAGCATTTGCGTGATTTAGGGAATACCGTTCTGTTGATTGAGCATGATGTGGATGTCATGCGGGAGGCAGATTATATTATTGATATTGGACCGGGAGCTGGAAAGCTTGGAGGTACTGTGGTTGGTCAAGGAACACTGCAGGAATTGCTTCAGCAAGAAAAGTCAGTTACAGGGCAATATTTGCGTGCAGAGAAGCCTCGGAAAATGAATAATCGGACAAAGAAATACGAAGCCGGGATAACAATACATCACGCTGCTGCCAATAATCTTCAGGATGTGACCGTAACTTTTCCGACAGCCTGCTTAACCGCAGTAACTGGTGTTTCAGGCTCAGGAAAGTCATCGCTGTTATTTGAAGTGCTGGCAAAAGCGAATGATGCCATCCATGAAGACTTTGAAAAAATAACTGGTCTAGATGTCTTTGATCAGATGATTATTGTCGGCCAGTCTCCGCTCAGCAGAATGAAACGGTCCAATACGGCAACTTACATTGATTTATTTACACCTGTTCGAGCTATGTTTGCTAAGCTGCCGGAAGCAAAGGAAAAGAAGCTCACAGCAAAGCATTTCTCCTTCAATACAGCAGGAGGTCGCTGTGAAAATTGTCAGGGACTTGGCTATGTAACGACCAATATGCTCTTTTTCCCTGATTTAGAGGTCGTTTGTCCGGAATGTCTGGGGAGAAGGTTTAAACAAGAGATATTAGCAGTAAAATACCAGGGCTATTCTATCAATGATATTTTAGAAAGCTCTATCCATGAATCCCTTTCTATATTTGAAGGGGAGAAAAAGATACAAGCCATCTTAAAGCTCCTAACAGAAATCGGTTTAGGCTATTTGAAAATGGGACAATCCTTAACCACTTTATCTGGAGGAGAAGGGCAACGATTAAAGCTGGCCAAAGAATTAATGAAGCAAGGGAAAAAGACGTCACTATATTTATTAGATGAGCCGACCACTGGATTGCATCCGAATGATACGATTCAGCTGCTCAAGCTGTTAAATCGGCTGGTGGATGCAGGAAATACAGTGATTATGGTGGAGCACAACAGTCAGGTAATCGAAGCAGCAGACTGGGTGGTAGATTTAGGTCCTGAAGGCGGTGCAAAAGGAGGAAAGGTGATTGCAGAAGGAACACCAGAGATGATAAAGGAAAACAAAGCTTCATATACAGGACAGTATTTGCAGGTTTAATTTATCGCAGTGTGACTGGCGGGAAAACCCCCACTGAGGGAAGTTTCATTTTAAATATACTTTGCTTGAAAAGGACATCCTTAAAAAAGAAGGGTGGCCTTTTCAAATAATAAAGCTTCCAACTAAATGGAATGAATCCTTGCAGGGGGAAGCAACGTAAGTAGAAAGAAAGGGATATGAATTAGTGAATATAACTTTGCCAAATGACCATATATTCAATTAGCAGAGGAGGCAGAAGAAAATGCGTTATGAATTTCACGCAATAACAATGCTGATTGTTGCATTGGCGGCTGTTGCAGTAATATTTTTATTACGTAAATCTAACAGATTATCTATTCTAATCGGTCTGCTCAGCTGGATTGCTTTAAGTGCTTATTTTATCATCGAAGCAGTTGTTATCCGGGCAACTACAGCTCCTTATAGCTTTATGAATCAACCGATGAGTGACCTTGGAGTAACGGCTTGTGGAACGGATACGTATGTACTTGCAAGCTACGCTATCTGTTCACCCTACCATTGGCTGATGAACTGGACATTTTTCTTAACCGGGTTAGCTGTTTTGATGGGTGCTGTTTTGCTGTACCCGCTATGGCCCAAGGTTCGTTCTGCTAAAATAGCAAGTATTTTTATTGGAATTTTTGGAGTGAGTTATGGCATCTCTGGTATCATTCCTGCAGATATTCATTTTTATTGGCATACGTTCACAGCACTCCCGGGAATGATTGTGCAGATTCCTGCGATGATTTTAATCAGTATTGCGATTTATAAAAAAATGCCGCGTCTATTTTGGTGGACGATGATTTGTACGACAGTCACTTCAGCAGCTCTTTTCAGTCTTTTCTTACAGCCTGTATTGACCAGTCTGCCCGGCGGTTTGCTTCAGCGTATTCTCTATGCCTCGGTATATATCTGGCTGACAGGTACGGCTATTGGTCTCTGGAGCAGGGGATATGATATATGAAGCTGAATTGCAAAGACATGGATAAATGCATGAAATAACTCCTTTTCATAGAATTATCAATCTGTTTGCTGACTAAACTTAACAATTCAATAAATAAGATTGAACTGACAGCGGCTTAGTGCTTTGATTTGGATATTCTGATAATTATGAAATTGTTAAGGTGGAGAAGGAAAAAGACCTAAGCAGCCGACAATAAACAAATAGATAGAATTAACCGAAAAACTAGCGGCAACAGAAATCATAAAGTGCATTTTACTAGAAAAGCAGCACATCTTATAGTATTCTAGCGGAATAATTAACAGACTTTTCAATTAGATAGAGGGGATAAGAAATGGAGAACATTGTTTATTTTAATGAGATAACATGGCGCAGAAATGATCAGGAAATTTTACAGGATATTAATTGGCAAATTAAAGAGGGAGAGCATTGGGCGATTTTAGGTTTAAATGGATCAGGTAAAACCTCGCTCTTAAATATTATTACTGGTTATAATTATCCGACGTCTGGAAAAATGACCGTGCTGGATCGGCTTTTTGGAAGAACAGATTTATCTGAATTACGAAAATCAATCGGCTATGTAAGCAGTGCATTGGAGCGTTTTCAAGAGACGATCCAGCTGGAGCCGGTTGAAAATGTGATTATCAGCGGTAAATTTGCTTCCTTTGGGATTTATGAAGAGGTATCTGAAGCGGATTGGCAGCAGGCTGATCAGATTCTTTCAGACCTTCGATTAGACTACTTAAAAGGAAAAAAATATCAAGTGCTTTCGCAAGGGGAAAGAAGAAGAGTTCTTATTGGCCGGGCGTTAATGAGTCAACCGGAAATACTGATTTTAGATGAACCCTGCTCCGGTTTAGATATTTTATCGCGTGAAGAGGTACTGGAATTAATGAACGATATACAAGCGAATACGCACCTGCTTTATGTTACACATCATATCGAAGAAATTACAGAAGCCATTTCCCACGTGGCCTTAGTTCGTGACGGAAAATTAGTAGCGACTGGAGAAAAGCACGATGTTTTAACCGATGCTTTATTAAGTGAAACATTTAAAATCCCTGTTCAGGTACATTGGGATGGAGGCAGACCCTGGTTAACGATTGAAAAAAGAAGGTAGCGGCTTGCATGACTTTTCCCTGTTTGAAGATATTTCTAATTTACTGGAAAAGGTGTATGATAAAGAAGAAGAAATTAGAAATGGGGGAAAATATAGTGAAAAGCAGATTGTTTAGGCTGATGGCTGTAGCTGCGGCTATCGTATTATTGCTGGGAGCCTGCAGCAATAATGATGACGAAGAAGCTCAAAAGCCAATGCCAGAACCGGATGAACAGACAGAAGAAATCCCTGAATTAGAGGCAGAAGAAGCAGAAGAGGTATTACAAACCTACAATGAAGCATTCCAAAATGTGATTGAAAATGCAGCGGAAGACGGAGAAGTAACGGATTTTGATTCTCCGGAAGAGCTTCAGGAGGAATTCTCGACCATTATGTCCGAGGATTTAGCAGCAAAGATGGCAGATGCTTATTTTGAAGAGAATGAAGAGGGATCCATCTACATAGTTGCTTCCGAAGAACCTGTCTGGTTTGATGAAGAAGAAACATATGAATTAGAAAAAGCAGAAGATAATTTGTATGAAGTAGAGCAGGAACAGACGGATAATATGCTTAGCGTTACTTATTCTATTTTCTGGAATGAAGAGAAGTGGATCGTATCTGATGTGGAAACAGAAGATATTCCAGTTGAGGAAAATGACGGAGATACTTCAAATAGTGAGGCTGAAGCGGATTCGAATCAGACCGAACAGGAAAATAATACAGACAATGACACTGCAGACCAGGATACGGATGGAGCAGCTGCAGAAGAAACAAATGAATCAACAGATGAAGATACAGCTAATAATGAAGCAAATGCAACGGAAGAAGAAAATGATCAGGTAAGTCCTGACAGTGAGGAAAATAATTCTGGTCAGGGTGGTACAGATACCAGTGACAGTGATACATCAGACGATACCGATATGGACAACTCTGAGAGCAATCAGAATCCGGAATCAGAAGAGAATGAAGAAGAGAATACAGATGAGAATGCCTCATCGATTGATGCTGCAGCAGCTGAAAAATTAGTTAAAGAACACTTAAATATGGTCGACGATAGTTTAGAGGTTGTTACTAGTCACCAGGATGAAGAAGGAAACTATGTGGTACAGGTATATGAGCTTGTTGATCAGGATGACGGCTTAGCACATACCGCTACGTATGGATGGTATACGGTAGATCAGACTACCGGAGAAGTAAAAGAGACAGAATTCTAAATAAGAATAGATTAACAGCTGGTAGAATGTTCTAGGAAAACGTTTCGCCAGCTTTTTTCTTTTGAAGGAATAACATCTTACAAATAATTTAGGCTGTGTTTTAGCAAGAACAGCAGGTCTCATGTACAATGGAATAAAGGTATTTTTCATGAAGAAGCGCTTGTAAAACTGACGTCTTCCAAGAGAGTGTGAAAAAGTATTTATTTAGGCAGGAGATAACAGGCGCAGGCTCACGTTGAATGAAGTCTCACTTTATGATTATTTATAAATGTAATGGAGAACTTTAAACATATTGATGCAGTAAAATATGGATTTGTGAGGAGCGGAAATGGTGAAAAAAGTCGCTTTAATTATAAACCCGAACGCCGGAAAACAAAAGCTGGCACAACAATTAGATAAAATTCAATCTAGATTAACGGAAATATTTGAAGAGGTAACTATCTTGCAGACCAAAAAGGAAGGGGATGGAGAACGTTTTGTTGAAAAGCATGCGGAAGAAGTTGATTTACTGATTGCGGGTGGGGGAGATGGAACTGTTTTTGAAATTATGAATGCCCTCGTTCCATTGAAAAACAGGCCGGTTTTTGCTATTTTGCCAGGCGGAACATGCAATGATTTTTCCCGGACGCTTGGCATCAGCCAAAAGCCAATAGAAGCGTTAGAGCAAATTATCATGCAGAAACGAATGCAGGTCGATGTGGGTAAATATGGGGAAAATTACTTTTTAAATTTCTGGGGCATCGGTATTATTTCCAAGGTTGCTGAAGAAATGGATGAAGCAAATAAGCAGGTTTTCGGAAGGGTTTCTTATTATCTGAATACATCCAGGCTTGCTTTTCAAAATGAAGCTTTTGCATTGAAATTGCATAGTGAGGAATTCGATTATGATGAGAAAGCAGAATTGCTGGTTGTTGGAAATGGTTCCTTTCTCGGCGGGATTCAATCCTTCTTTCCGAATGCAGATGTACAGGACGGAAAATTCGATGTCCTGATTGTCAAAGAAGCAAAACTGAAGTATTTAAAGAAATGGCTGGAAGCTAAGATACAGGATGATTATCCGGAAAATGAAAAAGATGATGATATTATTTATTTTCGGACAAACCGTTTAGAAGTATCTACTTCCCCGGAACAAAATATTGATTGTGATGGTGAATTTTTAAATAAAACACCAGCAACGATTGAAGTGCTCCCGAAACATTTGGACATGATTTATGGGGAGATGGAATAAAAAGCTAAAGCTGAGGGATAAGGGGATGCCTTCTCTAAATATAGAGGGGCAGGACCTTGTCCATCAGCTTTTTCTATCTTAACGTTTCAGCTTTTCCATCAGTTTATCCGCTTCTTTTGCGGAGGGGGTATAGCTGTTATTTTTCCAATGATTCCAGATTTCGGATATGAATAAAGCGATGAGAGATAGCACGGAAACAAGCTCTTCGTTCGATAAAGGGATGAGTTTGTAGCCTAACAGCATGGCAGCTGTATTGATGAATACAATGATTAAAACAGCCAGCCGAATCCATTTATTATTTATTTTTGCCAGATTTTCACTCAAGAAAGCAGCCTCCTTTTTATAAGATATGGGCAGGGTAAAAGAATTATAACGGAATTTTTTTATTGGAATGCTATGATTTTTTTGAATTATAAGAATGTATTGTTACATAAGTATCAAAAATGTTACAATTGTATTAAACATTATAATCTATGTTGACGCTTTCATTTTTAGTGATAATATAAATTTAAGACGGTTGTAAATTAAATGAAAATTAGCCAAAATATTATATCATTAAGAAAACATTGGATTTTAATCTATAACCGTCTAAACAAGTAAAGGAGGAGTTTTATGCAAAGGTTATTTCATGGTAAGTCACTGAAGTATCTCGGAACAACCGTTATTTCGCTCGTCTTTTTTATGTTTGTTGGGCTAGGAGCTGTTGCTGCACATGGGTATATTGAGCAGCCAAAATCAAGAGGGTTATTGTGTAATGAACAGGTGAATACAAATTGCGGCGGTGTTCAATGGGAGCCACAAAGCTTAGAAGCACCAAAAGGATTTCCGGGAGTAAGTATTTCAGATGGGGAAATTGCTTCGGCGGGGGGGGTTTTTCCTGAATTAGATGAGCAGACTTCAGATCGATGGGAAAAAGTTGATTTGAATTCAGGAGTTAATACATTTACTTGGCATTTAACAGCGATGCATGCAACAACGAAATGGCATTATTATATAACTAAACCCGATTGGAATCCGAATGAACCATTAACCAGAGACCAATTTGAACTTATTCCATTTTATGAAGTGTATGATGGAGGGGCGAGACCTGGGGAGAAAGTAACGCATCAAGTAACGATTCCTGAGAGGACTGGTTACCATGTTATTTTAGGTGTTTGGGATGTGGATGATACGGCGAATGCTTTCTATAATGTTATAGACGTTGACTTTGACGGAGATGGGACAGAACAAGACCCGGAAGAATCGGAACCAGAAGTCCCTAATTATCCGGTATGGGAAGCTAATGCTGTTTATCTTGGAGGAGACAAAGTTATCTATAACGGAAAAGTTTTCCAAGCAAAATGGTGGACAAGTGGAGAAACGCCCGGAATTTCTGGTGTCTGGGAGGTTATTGAATGAAAAAAACAGCATTCTTTAAACATCTAAATAGTCTAATCAGATAAGCTATTGAAATATAAGAGAATGTTCAAAAGTCCCACTAAAAATGACATAGCGAATTTTTGCGTTGACGAGCTATTTCCAATACTCTCAAGCATACGCTCTGTTTGGAGATAGCTCGTCATCTTTAATTTTCGACGCACAAACGTTTCCGGTAAGGAGAGTAATCGCAGTCCCAGGACGTTACAGCCTTAGCCGACTTGGTCTTATTTATCTGGCTTTTTGAACACACATTATAAGTGTAATTATCAAATAAAAAATTCCCCTTGCATAAATTAAAAAACTTTAGTATGATATTTTATAATTTATTCAAGAGAAGCGAAGAAGAGGACATGAATTACTTGGAAGGCTCAAAGAGAGGAGAGCAGAAGGTGAGAGCTCTCTAACCAAGAAGCGTAATTTACCACCTCCGAGCTGCGTCAGGGTGACAACTGATGCCGTCATATGCAACGTTACTGCAAAATGAAGCTGCCAATCACTTGGCGGGAATCTGGGTGGAACCGCGGAGAAGTATATTCGTCCCTTTGTATAGAGGGAAGTGTATGCTTTTTTATTTGCCTAAAATGAAGAAGGAGTATGAAGAAAATGAAAAATGAAGTGAAAATTAGATTTCCGGATGGAAGAGAAGATGATGTAGAAAAAGGAGTTTTCTTAAAAGAAATCGCTGAACAAATATCAAAAGGCTTAGCGAAGAAAGCTGTTGCTGGAAAAGTGAATGGGAAGCTGGTAGATGTAAGTTATCCTATTTCCGAAGAGAGTGCAATTGAATTGTTAACACTGGATTCAGACGAAGGTCTGGAGGTTATGCGGCATACTGCAGCACATATTTTAGCACAGGCTGTTGAGCGGCTTTACGGAAAAGGAAACGTTCAGTTTGGTATTGGGCCGGTGATTGAACATGGGTTCTATTATGATATGAAATGTCAGGAATCCATTACACAGGCAGATTTGATGAAAATCGAAAAAGAGATGCAAAAGATTATTCAGGAAAATCTTTCAATTCATTCGTATGAACTCTCCTTGGAAGAAGCAAAAGCTTATTTCAAAAAACACCATCAGCCTTATAAGGTAGAGTTGTTAGAAAGTATCCCGGCTGATGAAGCAATCACAATCTATGAACAAGGAGATTTCTCTGATTTGTGCAGAGGTCCACATTTACCATCTACTGGGTATGTTAAAGCATTTCATCTTATAAAGCTGGCAGGAGCATATTGGCGGGGCGACAGTAATAACGAAATGCTGCAGCGTATTTATGGCATTGCCTTTGCGAAGAAAAAAGATGTAGAAGCACATTTGCATTTTATAGAGGAAGCAGAAAAAAGAGATCACCGTAAATTAGGAAAGCAGCTGGATCTGTTTATGTTTTCTGAAGAAGCGCCTGGCATGCCGTTCTATTTGCCGAATGGTCAAATTATTCGCCAGGAGCTTGAACAATTTTCCAGAGAAGCACAATTAAAAGCAGGCTATCAGGAAGTGCGTACACCACTTCTGATGAACCAGCAGCTTTGGGAAGAGTCAGGCCATTGGGATCACTATCAGGAGAATATGTATTTTTCGGAAGTCGATCATACCAATTTCGCATTAAAGCCGATGAATTGCCCGGGGCATATGTTAATCTATAAGCAAAAGCTGCGTTCTTATCGTGATTTGCCAATCAGGCTGTCGGAATTCGGTCAAGTCCATCGTCATGAATACAGCGGCGCTTTAAATGGACTGCTCCGGGTCCGCACTTTCTGTCAGGATGATGCCCATATTTTTGCAAGGGAAGATCAGGTAGAGGCAGAAATGGAAAGAGCCATTCGTTTAATTGATGAAATATATGGGGTGTTTGGCTTCAGCTATGCGGTTGAATTATCTACACGTCCAGAGAAATCTATGGGAGAGGATGCTGCTTGGGAGGCTTCAGAACAGGCGTTAGAAAATGTGTTAGAGCGTATGGAGCTGCCTTACCAAGTAAATGAAGGTGATGGCGCATTTTATGGCCCAAAAATTGATTTTCATATCAAAGACGCCTTAGGACGCAGCCATCAATGTGCGACATTACAGCTTGATTTTCAAATGCCGGAAAAATTTGATTTAACTTATGTCAATGCAGAAAATGAAAAGCTGCGCCCTGTTGTTATCCACCGGGCAATTTATGGATCCATCGACCGCTTTTTTGGTATTCTGCTTGAACACTTTGCAGGCGCTTTTCCAGTTTGGCTGGCTCCTGTTCAAGCCATTATTTTACCAGTTTCCTCTGCACATCATTCCTATGCAAATCAATTAATGGATACTTTCAAAGAAACAGGTATCCGTATTGAAGCAGATTATCGGGAAGAAAAGCTGGGATTAAAATTAAGAGAGGCACAGATGAAAAAAATACCGTATATTTTTGTTGTCGGTGATGAGGAAGAAGAGAACGAGGCGATAAACGTCCGGAAATATGGCGAAAAGCAAAGCCAGAGCTCACCTGCGAGCGATGTACGGAAACGACTCGAAAAAGAAATTGCGGAAAAGCACGTATCATTTTGAAGCATCAGGAATTTTAAACCAGATATCTTTGAGTAATTACTGTCCATTCTTTTTCCTATCGTTTAAAATGAAAGTATCATCTATAACTAAGGGAGATGAGTGAGGATGACAATTACATTTAAGAAGGTTGACAGCTCGAACTATAAAAAATGCTCATTATTAAAGGTGAATGATAATCAAAAAGATTTTATAGCTCCTAATTGGTATTCTGTTTTGGAAGCAGTTTATGAAAAGGAAGAGAAACGTCCTTATGCGATTTATCATGAGGAGGAAATGGTCGGATTTCTCATGTTATGCTATTATCCGGCAAGTGATATTTATGATAAGGATTCATGGTGGATGGACCGGTTTATGATTGCGAAGGATTTTCAAGGCAAAGGATATGGAAAAGCTTCTTTAAAGAAATTTATGGAAGACTTCCAAAAGAATTATCCGAAAGAAGCGTTACGTACATCTACCGTGAAGGAAAATCATGTTGCCATCACATTATATGAACATAGCGGCTTTCAGCGGACAGGTGAATTTGTAGAAGAAGAAGCAGTGCTTTTGATGGAAGAGTAGAGGAATGCGAAGTATGATTTTAAGGCTGATGATTCTATGAAATCATCGGCCTTTTATCAAGGAAAGCGTTCATTGCCTTGACGCTGTATTCGTGTGTCTATCTCTCCTGTCAAATAGTCAGCTGTGACTGGAGACAGCAAATAAAAAAGGGAAGCAAAAAATTTTTCAGGAGGTTTTACAATGGATTGGTTTCAACGATTAAACGGATATTTTCCAGTGGAAGAAATGAAAGCAGAAGAGCAATTAAAAGCTTTACTGGTGGATAAGCCCAATCATTATCATAAGGATGAAAGTGATTTACATATTATGATGTATGCGGAGTATGCCGATTTTGTTTTTGTTGACTTTTTATGGGTTTCTGAAAGGGCTCGGGGAAAGGGAATAGGTAAAAAGTTGATTCAACAGCTAAAAAACAAACGGAAAACGATTATTTTGGAAGTAGAGCCAGTGGATGAAAGGGATGAAGATACAGAGAAACGCCTGCGTTTTTATTTCCGTGAAGGCTTTAAGGTATCAGAAAGGATTTCTTATCGATTCCAGGCATTAGTATCTCATACAGAAATAGAATTGGATATTATGTACTGGGATGAACAAGAGAAAACAAATGAGCAATTACTGGATTATATGATAACTATTTATGAGGAAATCCATTCATACAAGCAGAAAGAAATCTACGGGTTTGATCCGAAGCTGACAAGCGATGTTTTGAGATTAAAGGCTTAATAAAAGAAATTTCGACATAGAGGGATTTAAATGTATATTCAAGGAATAAACCATTCTTTATTTTACAAATTTTGATGAATATAAGTTTGAATTATATACTGGAACGCTTCAAGGTCAAATTAAGTATTATTAAAATGAAAAGAAGCAAATAACTTTTTATCCGGAAAAGATAAAAAGCACTAAAAAATAAGCTGATGAAAAGAGTTCTCCTATATAAGGAAACTCTTTTTTGGCAAAAAAGCAGGAATTTAAATTAGAGAGCTGATTCTAATGGTATATATTGATTCAATAAATTAAAAAATTTTAAATACAATTGGGGGAGCTACATTGAAGGCAGTATTAGCAATTGATATGCAGAAAGAGCTGATTAATGAACAATATAGTCTAGGGCAACGTGTAAAAAATATGGAGACGGTATTAAAGGATTTTTCAAATCAGAATTTTCCTGTTTTTTTTATTCAACATACTAGTGAAAATAGAGAAGATCCGTTCTATATTGAGGGAAAAGGTGCAGAGATTTATCCGTCTTTTAAAAAATATGCTACAGAAATAATTCAAAAAGAAACTCCCAGTGCTTTTTACCAAACAGATTTATTGGAAAAGTGTCAGAAATATAAAGTGGACGAGCTTGTCATTATTGGCCTTAACACAGAATTTTGTTGTTTATTTACAGCAATTGCTGCATATGATAGAGGTTTCAAAGTTGTATTTGTAGAGGATGCTACTGCTACCGTAAATAATGGAGAAGTATATGAGATGTCAGACTTAGATATTCCGGATTTTATTGGAACTGTTTTGCATTGGTCAGGATCGATAGAAGTACTTGATATGGAAGAATATAAATTTTGGATACAGACTTGATGCATTAAAACAGTAAAAATTTCTTTATCGCACCTATCCAAAGGCATATAAATGAGTTCACCGGGCATAATAACCTTGATAAATTTTTGGAAAGGGGTTTGTCTGATGAACCAATTAACGCAAACAGAACTGGAAACATTGCGTAAGGTTATTGGAGAGCACGGGATGATTGTGAATAAGCTGGAGGCATATGCTGAACAGGCACAAGATCCGGAGTTTAAATCAATCCTGCAATTTGATGCGCAGGATGCTCGTAATGCACAACAACAATTAATGTCATTTTTACAGTAGGAGGGTGATTTGAAAATGTTTCAGGATAAAGAGATGGTAAATGATTATTTAAACGGTCTTAATGCAAGTTTGAAAGGTTACGCCGGTTATATTTCTGAATCGAATAACCCTGCGTTGCGCCAAAAATTTGTAGAACTAAGAAATCGGGACGAAGCACGCCAATTGAAAGTATATCAATATGCATTGCAGCATGGTTATTATCAGCCTGGTCAAACAGCAACACCTCAAGAAGTACAACAAGTGCAAACAGAATTATCTCAGGGCAGCTAATAGCTGAAAAGAGAGTGTGTAAAGCATAAAGTGCAGTTTTAGAATGCCTGAGTGCTTTACAAACCATTCATTATAAAAACGAGAAGTCTATATATTTCATAGGCTTCTCGTTTTAGTTATACTTTTTATTTTTTAGATCCAGCCTTTCCGATACGCTAACAGCATCGCATTCGTCCGGTCATTAACATTTAACTTACGTAAAACGGTGGTTACATGGTTTTTCACTGTTTTATCAGAGATTTCTAAGTTATTGGCAATAATTTCATTGTTGTTTCCTCTGGATATTTCAAGTAAAACATCCCATTCCCGTTTGGTAAGAAGACCATCCGGACGGGATTGTAACGTAGAAGATAAAGTTAAAAATTCATCGTGTAATGCTTTAGCTAACTCGGGGTAAACATAAATGCATCCTTCATTGATAAAACGGATTCCTGATATGATTTCATTCAGGCTCATATTTTTAACAAAATATCCATCTATATCAAATTCATACAATCGGATAATATCCTTCATATGCAAATTAGGCAGGATGATTGCAATTTTAACATCCTTTAATTGTTCCTGTTCAAGAATGCGTGTAATATCGTTGTATTGATAAATTGGGATCATAATTAAATCCGGTATATTTGATGAATTAAGTTGAAAATCATCCAAATCTCTTAAAGATAGGATTGAAATATTTAAATTTGTTTTTTCAGATAACGTAAATGCGTCAATAAAATTCAAAGTTGAATTCGAAGTTGGTGTCATACTCAATATTATCCTCTCCTGTCATTTGAGCAAGTATTTTCGTGATGTCAATATAAAATGAATAATTATGCGATGTTGATTCTTGAAGCTGACTTACAGGTTTCGACTAATCTGTTCGAGCTTTTAATACTATAAGGGCAGGGATATGGATTTTCAACTTGTTCATGATGAAACCTATCTTCAAATATAGCATAGGATTGTATGAATTAAAATCTTGTAATAGTTTTTTAATAAAAAATGATAGTTAAATCCCGGTTTAAAAAAGAAAAAGTACCTACCTATGCATGAATATCCAAGTAATATACTAATTATAAAACGAAACTTAGTTCAAAGGGTACGTTTTTTAATCTATTTTCCGGTTCCAGATTTAACCAGTAAATATAATGACGGTTATTTTTCATCATAATTAGCCATTATCCGTCATAATCAATCAGGAGGATCAAGGTCGTTTAAGTTGTGACAAATTAAGCTGCCATGTAAGTTAATAGAGCTGTTTATAAAGCTGGATTCCGGAAAAATAAATGTCCAGGGCATGCTAGAGTCTGGAGGCACATAAACTCTTTCTAAAGTGAATGTCTTTTCGGCTTTTACTGCGTTGTCTTCTACGTATTTTAGTGTGGTGTCTCCAAAGGAATACGCTTGGCCGCTATAATTATTTATTAAAACAGTAACCAATAAATCAGACCGGTGATTTCTTGCTTGCCATAAAGGGGTAAATGTTATTTGTTTACCGGCAGTATTCGGCAATACGAATTTTTGAAACGTTTGTTCAATTTTAAGACGGTCTGTATCGGGAAGCGCTTTATCCCATTTAGGGTCAAAAACAAGGTTCATAACAAATCCTCCTTAAGATACCTTGATTATATAAGATTCGAGCGTAGAAATAAATTTTTAGCGTTTCTTTTGAAAAAAAATATAATTCCTTATACACTTGTGGTACGATGAATGAGGTAAATTACTAGTTCGCTATTGATACAGGGAGGTTATAACATGGAAGAAGAAAATTTAGAACAAGAACCGGTGAAGCAGGAGGATATTGCTGAGGTCGGTGAAACGATTAGTATTGTTCGCGGTGAATATAAAGGTAAGAAAGCAGAAGTGCTTATTATCCGCGAGAATTCAGTTATTGTCCGTATCGGAAATCACCCATCTACAGGGGAACCGATCAAAACCGTAGTTAACCATAAAAATTACAAGAGAAAATAGTTTCGATATAATAAAAAGCTCTGGCATCGCAATGATGCCAGAGCTTTTTTATATATTAGAAAAAGAGGCAAGTTCAACATTTGTCGAACTCGCCCCTTGAAAATCCAGGTATGGATTCTTTCTTATTTGGAAACTGGTTTTTTCCATATACCAAGTATTAACGCTGAGATAACTGTACCAATAAGTAATGATAGTAAGAAGAACCACCATGCATTACCTAAGAAAACAACGAAAATACCGCCATGTGGTGCTGGAATGGTACTATGGAAGAATTGAGTCAATCCTCCAGCGATTGCAGCACCGATAACAGATGAGGTAATCACGCGTAATGGATCAGCAGCTGCGAATGGAATAGCGCCTTCTGTAACAAAGGATAGCCCCATTATATAATTCGCTGTTCCAGATTTACGCTCATCTGGGGTGAATTTATTTTTAAAGAACGTTGTTGCCAGAGCGATTGCTAATGGAGGAACCATACCACCAATCATGGCAGCTGCCATAAATGCTCCATCTCCTGTATCATTAAAGATTCCGATAGAGAAAGTATAAGCAGCTTTATTAAATGGCCCACCCATATCGATAGCCATCATGCCGCCAAGAAGGATACCGAGTATAACAATATTTCCTGTTCCCATACCTTCAAGGAAACTAAGGATGAAACTATTTAGCTTAGAAAAAACTGGTCCAATTGCAAAGTACATTGCTGTTCCCGTGGCAAGTAACCCGAGCACAGGATATAATAAAATTGGTTTAAGACTTGCTAAAGACTGTGGCAGATCTTTTAATAAGTGTTTGATTAATACCACCAAGTAACCAGCTACAAAACCACCGATAAGACCGCCGATAAAACCGGCGTCACTCTGTACTGCCATCATACCAGCTACAATACCAGGCATTAAACCAGGTCTGTCGCCGATACTCATGGCGATATAACCAGCAAGAATTGGGATTAAGAAATTAAATGCTGTACCTCCTACGCTGTTAAAGAATAAGAAGAATTCTGATTCACTTCCTAAGAAACTTTCAAACAAGAAGGAAATAGCCATTAAAATCCCGCCACCAATAACAAATGGAAGCATATGGGAAATCCCGTTCATTAAATCCTTATAAATCTTACCCCAGGCGGATTGTTTTTCATATTCGCCGTCTTCTTCAGATTTTTCCCCGGAGTCACGATAAATGGGAGCATCTTGCGCCGATGCTTTGGTAATAAGTTCCTCTGCTTTTTTAATGCCGTCTACAACCGGTCGCTCAACAACGTGCTTGCCATCAAAGCGGGCCATTTCCACTTTTTTGCTGGCAGCAATGATAACGCCGGAAGCACGCTCAATGTCTTCGTTTGTTAAATGGTTTTTCGTACCGTCTGAACCATTTGTTTCTACTTTGATGTCTACATTCATTTCTTTTGCTTTTTTCTTGAGAGCATCCTCTGCCATATAGGTATGGGCAATACCAGTAGGACAAGCGGTTACTGCTACGACGAAAGGTTTTTCATCACTGCTGGCAGAACTGCCTGATTCGGGCGCCTCTGCTTTTTCCTCTGTTGTATCCTCTTGTGTTGCATCAAGGAACAGCTGCTGCACTTCATCCGGAGTAGATGCTTCTTTCAGTTTTGCTACAAAGACAGGTTCCATCAACAGTTTGGAAAGAGCAGCCAGTGTTTGTAAGTGCGTATCGTTTCCGCCTTCAGGGACAGCAATCATAAAGAAAAGGTGTGCAGGCTGTCCGTCTAAGGAATTATAATCTACTCCAATTTTACTTTTAGCAAATAGAACAGAAGGTTCGGTTACTGCTTTTGTCTTTGCATGCGGCATTGCAATACCGTCGCCTAACCCGGTAGAGGACTGTTCTTCACGAGCCAATATAGCTTCTTTAAAAGATGCCTGCTCTGTTAAAACATTATGCTTATAAAGGTTTGCAATCATTTCATCTATTGCTGCTTCTTTGGATGAAGCTTGAAGGTCTAAGAGCATGACGTCTTTTTTCAATAGGTCGGTGACATTCATCTCTTCGTTTTTATCTTCCGCTGCTTCATCTTCCGGAGCATCTTTTTCTTCGGTTGCTTCTGCAAAAAGCGCTTGTACTTCATCTGGAGTGCCTGCTTCTTTTAATTTACCTGTAAAATCCGGTTCCATTAAAAGACGGGATAGCGCTGCGATGGTTTGCAGATGCGTATCACTTCCATCATCAGGAACAGCAATCATAAAGAAGAGGTGGGCAGGCTGTCCATCTAAGGAATCATAATCGATTCCTGCTTCACTTTTAGCGAATAAGACAGTAGGTTCAGTTACAGCTGCTGTTTTCGCATGTGGCATGGCGATTCCGTCACCGAGGCCGGTGGAGGATTGGTCTTCGCGAGCCAGGATAGCTTCTTTAAATGATGCTTGTTCTGTTATAATGCCATTTTTATAAAGACTTGAAATCATTTCATCAATGACAGCTTCTTTCGATGTGCCTTGAAGGTTTAAAATCATAACATCTTTTTTTAATAAATCGGTTACCTGCATGTTTCTCATCCTTTCTATTTAAAAATTAAATGGTTTCTACTTGGATTTGGGAACGCAGCTTTTCAATGGCTTCTGCAGTAGCCAGGTCTTCTGAAAAAGCAGTAGCGCTGCCAGAAGCAACTGCTGTTTTAAATGATTCGGCCGGATCTCCCGATTTTAAGAAGGAGCTGATAAATCCTGCAACCATGGAGTCGCCGGCACCTACGGAGTTAATCAGCTTTCCTTTTGGTGCTTTTGCTTTATAGTTTCCCTGTTTCGTGATAAGTAATGCACCATCTCCACCCATGGAAATAATCACGTGTTTTGCCCCTCTTTCTAAGAGCTTTTTCCCGTAAGCGATGACTTCTTCATCTGTTTGCAGCTTCACATCAAATAATGCTTCCAGCTCATGAATATTCGGCTTCACTAATAACGGCTGGTAGCTCAAGGATGCTTCAAGGGCAGCACCTGTTGTATCAATCGCAAACGCAGCACCTTGATCGGTTGCTCTTTGGATTAATTGCTCATAGAAGTTGTCTGGAAGGGAGGGGGGCTTGCTTCCGGATAAAATTACCGTATCTCCATCCTTCACTTCTTCAAATTGCTTCAGGAACCTTGCCACTTCTTCATCCGATAAAGCAGGACCGCGTCCATTTATTTCGGTTTCCTGATCAGCTTTCAGCTTAATATTGATGCGGGTATCTTCCTGGATATTAACAAAGTTTGTCCGAACATCTAATTCATCTAAAGCATCTTCAATAAATTTTCCGGTAAAGCCTCCGACAAATCCAAGAGCAACAGCGTCTGCCCTGAGTGCCTTTAAAATTCGTGATACATTGATGCCTTTTCCGCCGGGGAGCTTATAATCATTATTCATATAACTCAGCCCGCCTAAATCCAATTTGTCGACCGGAACAATATAGTCAATCGATGGATTTAAAGTGATTGTATAGATCATCTAATCTACCTCCAAAATAGTTGTGTGATTTAAATAGGGTTGGTGAATCGTTGATATTTTATCCGTAATAAACGTTACATCCGAGAAATTACATATTTTTGCGAAACTGACTTTGTTCCATTTGCTGTCATCTGCAAGAAAATATGTGTCTGAAGCTCTTTCAATAGCAAGCTGTTTCATTGTTGCTTCCTCCGGATCCGGCGTGGTACAGCCATATGTCATATCAATGCTGTCTACGCCGAGAAAGGCTTTAGTGAATTGATAATTCATTAAAGAATGTTGACTTGGCGCGCCCACCATTGCTTTTGTGGAATGCTTTAATTTACCGCCTACGAGATAGGCTTCAATTTGTCTGTCTGCAAGCATCGAAGCATGGGCAATACCGTTTGTTACAACGGTAATCGACAAATTAGCAAGATGCGGTATCATCTCCAGTGTTGTCGTCCCTGCATCTAAATAAATCACATCATTCTCTTCTAAAAGGGAGGCAGCATGCCTTCCTATATTTTTCTTTTGTTGACTGTTTTTGACTGTTTTCTCCTGATAGGTCAATTCCGCTCCAAATGTAGCGTTCAATTTTGCTCCGCCGTGGATGCGGAGCAGGAGCCCTTTTTCTTCTAGATGAGCAAGATCCCTACGTATAGTGGACTCAGAGCAGTTAAGTCTCTCGATTAAATCTACAGACTTAACTACACCGCTTTCATTTAGACGATGTAAAATAAATTGATGGCGTTCATCTGTCAGCATTACTTTCACCTCTTAATGATAGAATATCATTAAATTCAGTCGGAAACAACCAAAAACGTTCATTTTCATCGAAAAGATAAACATTCAGAAAAAAATAATTATTGACGCAAAAAAGAAATGGGTTTATGATAAATAGCACTTTCTGTTTAGAATTAAATAACATTTCCCACTAATTTAAAGAAAAGGAATTTAAGTGAATTATTAGGAGGTACGAAAAGTGAAAGAGTCAACAAAGAAATACATAATTGATCGAATGTACAAAGCATCACAAGGATTGGCGAACGCCGTCTTAGTGACGCTTGGTATCGGATTGTTGATTGAAACAATCGGAACATTTACAGGGTGGGAAGGTTTTCTATTGATTGGTAATGCAGCTCAGCTGATGCTGGCGCCGGCGATTGGAGCTGGAATAGCCTATCAGCTTGGGGGAAATACATTAGTTATTTTTGGAGCGATGGCTTCCAGTACGGTTGGCGCGAATGCTTTATCTATGACGGCTGACGGAAGCTGGACGCTTATTACAGGACAGCCTATCAGCGCAGTACTGGCTGCTGTTATTGCTACCTGGGTCGGAAAGCGTGTAACAGGGAAAACATCGCTTGATATGATGGCAATTCCGTTTTGTTCTATTTTTGTAGGGGGAGTTGCAGGTGTTGGTTTAGCGGCCGTGACAACCCCATTACTTGAGAAAATCAGTGCAATCATCGCAAGCTCTACTACAGGGTCTCCGTTTATTTCAGCGATTGTTATTTCATTAATTTGGAGTATCTTTTTAATGTCGCCGGCATCTTCCGCGGCTATAGCCATTGCACTACAGCTTGATCCCGTATCAAGTGCTGCGGCATTGATTGGTTGCACAGCTCAATTTGTAGGGTTCACTGCCATGTCGGTCAAACAAAACAATTTAGGTGCAAATATTGCACAATTCTTCTTAACGCCGAAAGTGCAGGTCCCAAATATTGTGAAGAATCCGCGCTTAGTTATCGGACCGTTTGCATCATCGATTATCTGTGCACCCATTGCTATTTTAATATTTGATTTTGAAGTACCCTATGAGCTAGCCGGTTTAGGATTAAACTCGTTTATTGCGCCATTAAATATTTTAGCCAACCAAGGTGCGGGCGTTTTAGTCATGTATATTGTAGTTGGTGTGATTACGCCGGCAATTATTTCTGTAATGACTTACAAGGCACTGCAGATGAAAGGCTGGGCAAAAACAGGCGATCTGCACATGGAAGTTCAATAAAGCTATCCAGGTTATATTGGTTTGGAAATAAAATTCAGAAAAATAGTATATATTTGCATTTAATCATAAAAGGCGAGCATTTCCGAAAAATGCTCGCCTTTTGTATGGGGAAAAAACACTTTATCACGGAGAACCGTCCGTAAAACTCCCGCCTCAAAATAAAGCGTAAAAATAAATTTATTTAGGCGGGAGATAACGGACGCTAACTCCCTGAATCACTCAGCTAACACTCAGTGGGAGAATTAAGGAAGCAGACTAAGTTCGCGACGTCCTGGGGTTGCGATTACTCACCCCACCGAAAACATTTGTCGCAACATCTGCACTAGCACATCCTGGGACTGGGACTGCGATTACTCGTCCCATCGAAGTGCTTTTGCGATTACTCGCCCCATCGGAAACATTTGTGCGTCGAAAGACTCCCACTGAGTGAAGTTTCGTTTTATCAAATTGCTTTCAGTAATAAACGCTTGAGCAGCGGAGTGAAATGCTCTGGCAGGGCGCTCACATCTGGAACCATGATGCGTTCTTTCCCGTAAATATTTTGCATCATTGTATCATCGTTTTCTTCAATCTGACCGTTTGCGAGAAACATTCCAACTACATCAATCTGATGCTTGCGGGCATCGGCTACAGCCTGATACGTATCCACAATGCCATTCTGGTCATAGCCGGAAGCTGCCGGCTGTCCGTCGGAAAAAATCAGCAGAAATTTATTTTTCTCGCTGCGGGGAATTAATTTTTTAGTGACATGACGAATACTGAAGCCATCTCGATTGTCTTCTTGTGCTTCCAGCTGCATAATTTTAGCTCCTTGCTCTTTATACAAAGAATCCTCCACAGTCTGGATATATTGCAGATAATTCGGCTGGTAGCTGTCACTCGCTTTATTGGCATCCTCCCAGAAACCGATGATTTCATGCGGAATGCGCAGCTCTTTTAACACTTCATGAAACAGGGTCACACCGCGTTTTGTTTCTTCCATCTTGTTCTCCATCGAGGCAGAGCAATCAATCAATAGGGTGAAGACCGCATCGAATTCTTTTGATTCCTGTTCCTTTTTATAAAATACACGTGGAGAATCCTCTAAAAAGATAGGAAGCAGTTTTTTAGAGAGCCTGCCAAATAATAAATCTGTTCTCGGTGTATCCTGTTTATGCTCTAACGTTAATTGAATGGTTTTGGCAAGTTTTCTTTTAAAGGGATCAATTTCCTCTACAAACTGCCGGTATTGTAATTGTTCATCCTCTGTAGGAGTCTCTGCATACTCTGTAAACATCTGTGCATGTTCATTTTCTTTCCCAAAGCTTGATTCACTACTGTTTTCAGAAGTGTTTTCTTCTTTGGTCAGCGTTTCCTTATCGGAATAGTCATTTTGTTTACTCTGACCGGAAGTTCCTTGAATCGCAGCCATTGCTTGATCGCCGTCTTCTGTTTCCCGGGCACCGCCGCCAAGCATCGAGGTTTTTGTGCCTTGCTCCAACTCAAATTGCAGAAAGTTTTGCTTGCGGTCATCATTTTTATTTTCACGATGCCAGGTAGAGAAGGTTTCATCGAAGTATTCATTTTCTTCATTTGTTTCTTCCTGCTGGTCGTCATTCACTAACGGATCGGTACGTGTTAATTCATCAAACAGCGTATTTTTTTCATACGATTCGACATGCCCGATTGGCAGGATGAAGTATTCGTGAATTGAATCTGTATAGCCTGCTTGCTGCATTTTTCGCATGATTTGTTCGGTCAACGCCACATTATCACGTGTATGCTTTGTCTCAAAGACGCTGTACAGATGCCCTTTTATACTGTCGAGCATCTCCAGCTGTGCTTTCTCCACACGAGGAAACCCCGGGTCTGGCTGATTGGCAAAAAGCAATAAATAAATCATACAAAATATTTCATCGGTTGCATAGCTGCGTGTGACATTGGACTGCAGCTGGGTCGTGAAATAGTGATGGAAATACGCTCGCCTGTAAGAAAAGTTTCGCTTCGTGCCCGGACGTTCTTTCCGGATTGCGTCCTCTAAACGAATGTCTTCTAATAATGTCATCAGCTGAATTGCGAATTTGGGAAGAAGGGAATCTTCCCAATCCTTTTTGAATTGCTGCAGGATTTTTACATCGGTCTGATGCAGGGTGCCTAATGTGCGCAGGATGACATCTGATTTCGCGCCCGCTTCCTGCATTTCAGCCGGGAGACGGTCCCAAAAACGGCCAGCGGTTACTTTGTTTTCTGTTATATCAATAAAGGAACCAAAGCTGGACTCGAATTGCAATTGTTCATTCTTCGCCAAAACAGTCGTTAAATCCTGCAATTGCATAAATAAATGGGTGTCAACCTTTGTTTGGTGAAATCGGTACATATCAAAGTTACTCCTCTTTAATTAAAATAACGTGTCTGCCAAATTCCCCACAAACGCTTTCTCACGATCTTCTTCGAGCTTATCCACAATACTGCGTAAAATAGCGCGTTTAGGCGGAAGATAGGTTGAGAGGTCGCAAGCATCCAGCAGGGCGCGGATAGAAGCAGCATCCTCTGACAATTTTCCTTGACTTACCGCTGTGATCAAATCATTGGATAGTGTCACAAAACGCCCAATCAGCTGTTTGTCTGTCAGTTTGGTCGATTCAGTAATTAATTGTTCCAGCTGTTCTCCTTGAATATAAGGTACGTCAATGACAATGAAACGGTTTTTTAATGCTTCGTTTAAAGGAACTGTTCCAATATAGCCTTCGTTGATCGCCGCGATAACGCCAAACCCGTCTGCAGCAGTCACAATCTCGTTGGTGAAAGGGTTCGTAATCGTTCGGCGATAATCTAAAACACCATTAATCAACGGCAAGGTTTCCGGCTTAGCCATATTAATTTCATCAATATAAAGAAATGTTCCCTGCTTCATTGCATTGGTAACTGGCCCCGGAACAAATTCAATTGTCTGTTTTTCTTCTTCATAAGCAAGCGTTTTGAACCCCATCAAGCTTTCTGCATCTAAGTCAACGGAACAGTTTACACTGTACATCGGCCGCTGAAAAAGAGAGGAGAGGGTTTCCGCAAATTTTGTTTTCCCAGCGCCGGTCGGTCCTTTTAATAATATATTTTTACCCATACTTAATGCGACAATGGCATCAATCAATAAATCATCGCTTGGCGGGAGGTATCCGCCGGAACGAATCAATTCCTCGCGATCCGTTACTTCTTTTTTATTATTTTCAAGCAGCTCTTGGACTGCCTCAGGTAATTGAATAGCATTCATTATTGTTTCTCCTTTCGAAATCCATTGCTGTGATTCCGTTTTATCAATGTCTTTAAATAGATATAGGCTCCGTTCACAATTGTATTACTTGTTCTCGAAAAATACAAAGAATGCGCAGTCGTTGCGATATGGCTGAGCAATTGCTAAGATAATGACAAGAATATAGAGACAGGTACCATCGATGTTTATGAGAATGGTGTCGGATAGGAGGATATATGGCAAAAAGGACGATGGCAATTCATTTAAATCTGGAGGATACGTATGTAGAAGAAATAAAAAAGGCTGCTCCAGACTGGGAAATCCATACAGGCAAAGAACTTTCTGATGATATTCTGAAGCAAGCAGAAATCCTTGTTAATTGGCGCAAGGATAAAGAAAGTACCTATCTGGAAAGCAATCAGCTGAAATGGGTACAATCCTGGAGTGCAGGGGTCGATTCGTTAAACTTAGATAAAATTGTGGAAAAGAACATTCAATTAACAAGCGCAAACGGGGTGCACAGCTATCCGATTTCCGAAACAATTTTTGCGTATATTCTAGGATTTACACGGTTAATTCATACTTATGTCAGACAGCAGCAGGAAAAAGTATGGCACCACGCAAAACTTCGCGGGGAAATCCATAACAAGACAATGGCAGTGCTTGGCACAGGGAAAATAGGACAGGAAACAGCTAAAATAGCAAAAGCCTTTGGGATGAAGGTGCTTGGAGTCCGTCATTCAGGGAAAGCTGCAGAAAATGTGGATGAAATGTATCAGCCGCATCAATTAGATAAAGTACTTCCGCAAAGTGATTATGTAGTTGTTACTTTGCCATTAACAGAGGATACCCATCGTCTGATTGGCGCAGAGCAATTTAAACAGATGAAAAACGATGCTTTCTTTGTCAATATCGGACGAGGGTCAATTGTTGATGAGAAAGCGCTGATTGAGGCGTTAGAGAATAATGAAATTGCCGGTGCCGGGCTGGATGTATTTGAAAAGGAACCGTTAGAAGCATCTAATCCGCTTTGGGAGATGGAAAATGTTATTTTGACACCGCATACCGCAGGAGCAACGGAGTTTTATAATCAGCGTGTGATTGAAGATATTTTTATTCCGAATTTAAAGAACTATTTAGATGGGAAAGGGCCGTCGATTAATCTATACCAGCATGAACGTGGTTATTAATAAATAATTCAAAAAAAAGAATATGGATAATGGTAAGGATGTAAGAAATGAAAAAGCTGTTTATTCTGTTCGCGTCGCTGTTTGTTTTAACAGGATGCGAGCTGCTGGATTTTTTAGAAGACAATGAACCGGCAGAAGGAAGAGAATTAGTCACTGTGGAACGGGTCGTTGATGGTGATACTGTGATTGTTCATCTGGAAGATGGAACAAGAGAGCGGGTCCGCTTACTCTTGATTGATACCCCAGAAAGTGTGAAGCCTGATACGGAAGTACAGCCATTTGGCGAGGAAGCAAGTGATTTTGCCAAAGAACTGATGCCGGAAGGGGAAACGGTCGAGTTAGAAAGAGGAAATCCTGAAAGAGACGATTACGACCGGATGCTTGCCTATATCTGGGCAGATGGTGATAATGTTAACCAGTTATTAGTCGAAGAAGGGTATGCAAGGGTCGGCTTTGTGTATGAGCCGAATACAAAGTACTTAGAAGAGCTGGAGCAAGCGCAGGAAGAGGCAAAAGAACATGGAGAAAATATCTGGTCAATTCCCGGCTATGCAGAAAGCAGGTTTCACGAATATTAAAAAGCATGAAGGCTAAAAGCAGGCGATGTATCTTTTAAATGCATCGCCTGCTTTTTTTAGAGGTTTGCCCACGCTTCTCTGTCTATTCCATAGAGCAGCCATGGAGAATCTAATTCAAATGGATGAGCATTAGGCAGCTGGTCGATAATGGCTGCGGGAATATCAATCCATACATGGACTTTCTTATCTGGATGCTGTATTTGTAACGCATGCTGCGCTTTCGCAATAGTATTCCATAACCCTCTGCGCTGAAATAAATCTTTATATGGGTAAATAGCGTGAAGATACACCTCTTTTTTTATATTTTTCTTTGTAATTAATGGAGGATGGCCATTCTCTTGAAAGAATCGCCAGCTCTTTATTTGATCTTCTTGAAAAAGCTTAGGCGAGCTTGGAAAAGGATAATAGCATTCAAGCGGAAAAAACGTATTTTCATGAACATGGTATGTATTTAATAATTTCAGTTTTTCATCTGTCTGCGTTATTTCCCGCCAAGTTTCCTCTGCACCTGATATGCCATCCAATGTTTTTGCTGTACATCCATAAAATTCGGTCTGCTTTTCCAAATCGATACGGTTCAATACCTTTTGTGCCGGAGCGTTATGAGCTTGTGTGTTTGCACCTGCCCATTCCACGTCTTTGTTTTGGAATGCCTGATCCAGCACGTATTTAGTTATCCGATTGGAATACCCATTTCCTTGATAACGAATATCGCTTCTTAATCTGCCTAGCATGGCATAGGCGGATGCGAAAACAGAATAGCCGGCTGTGCTGACTAATTGATTATTATAAAAAAGTCCAAAAAGTACGTGGTTTCCAGTACATAAAATCTCAAAAATGCGTATAATATAATCATCTTCTATTTCTGTCTGCATATTTTCCATTAATATTTTATCGGATGGTAATAATTGTCGGATATAAGTATTCAAAAAATCACCTCATGTTCATTGTAGAAAGAAGTATCTGGTTTCGTCCAGCAATCTATTTTAAAAAAAGAGTTTAATTTCTTAATATTTAAAACGCTTACAAAAATAATGTCTTGAGACCAGAAACTTGAAAGAGTATAATGAAAGAAATGTAGATATTTAGGAGGGCTAACATGGCTACCATTCATAAAGGAGAAACAAAATTTTACGTTGGGGAGGATATCAAGGATCCGGAAGCAGAAATTACTTTTGTACAATCAGGATCGAACCGTTTAGTTATTGATCATACGTATGTGGCAAAAGAACTCCGAAGCCAGGGGATTGCTCAACAGCTGCTGGAGCAAGTTGTTCTATATGCACGAGAAAACGACAAATATATTATCCCTTTATGCCCGTTTGCAAAAAAACAAATGCAGAAAAATGAAGCGTATCATGACGTCCTTCAAAAGCAATTTATTTAAATGTATCTAACAATCAAAGAAACAGCAGCGTATTTATCAATAGATGAATCCATTGTGCGTACTTATGTTTTACAAGGGAAGATACGTGCGATTTATGATGGGGAAAACTATTTAATCAATAAAGAACAATTTACAACATATTTCGAACAGGTCGAGAAGTATAGGAAGGTCATTCAAGCATACTTAGATGAACCAATCCCAGAGGATATTGATGTGAAGGACGAGGATTAGCTTCTATTTCCAAGGGTGTATATAATGAAAAAGGTTTGTAAAAAATGAAATTCTATACGGTGTGTAAGAACAAAGGAGATTTAAGATGAAAAACAAAAAACGTCCCCGATCGAAAAAAGCTGCCCCTTTTTTGACTTACGAAGTGACGGAGCCGGGAGAACTATTTTCTTTTCTGAGAGGGGTTTTAGCGAACCGCAGCCGTAATTCCGTAAAGTCTATTTTAACCAGAGGACAGGTTTCTGTGAATGATCGCATTCAAACGCAGCATAATTACATGCTGGAAAAGGGACAGGTTGTTAAAATATTAAAGAATAAAGAAGCGGTGAAGCAGGAAGTCTTTATTGGCATGTCAATCGTTTATGAGGATGAAGATATTATTGTCATCGATAAAGAAGCAGGATTGCTTTCAATTGCGACGAAGGAAGAGAGAAGACAAACTGCTTTTCATCAGCTGATGGATTATGTAAAACAGGAGGATCCTGCCAACCGTATCTTTGTCGTCCATCGACTGGACAAGGAAACGTCTGGAGTAATGGTTTTTGCAAAAAGTGAAAAAGTGAAACGGAAACTCCAGGATAATTGGAAGGATATCGTGAAAGAAAGAACCTATGTTGTTTTAGTGGAAGGAAAGGTCGCCAAAGAAAAAGGGTATATCGTTTCCTGGTTAAAAGAAAGCCCGACACATAAAATGTATTCCAGCCGAGTTAAAAATGATGGGCAGCGGGCCGCGACGCGTTATCGGGTTATTCAATCCAATCAACAATTTTCATTGCTGGAGGTAGAGCTGGAAACGGGCAGAAAGAATCAAATCCGGGTCCATATGCAGGAGCTCGGCCATCCGGTAGTAGGCGATAAGAAATATGGCGGTGGAAATCGCCGTATACTTGGCCGGCTGGGTCTGCACGCAAAAGCGCTGGCACTTTACCATCCGAAAACAAATACACTGATGTTTTTCCGTTCAGATGTTCCTAAATCTTTCTATCATAAATCGAAATAGTAATCATAAAAGCCATTATCCAATTGTGCATGGATAATGGCTTTTTTTCATATAGGAAGAAGAAATACAGCCCAATAAAAAGAATTCTTAAATCGGTGCCCTTTCCAATGTTCTCCCTCCGCGTCCCACAGTTGTTTCTGCCTGCTGTAAGGAACGGTAAATGGCTTCTTCAATCACTTCTGCAACACCCTGGAAAAATTGGTTCATGATTGGATGATCGTCTCGAATCATTGTCATAGGCTCAATTATCTGATTGGCATGATGCTCAATTTTTGCGGCTGTGGAAAAGGCGATAGCGATATCTCCGCTTCCATTATCTATCGTGCTCCCTGTTCTCCCCAGCCCAACTGCACAACGCTTGGCAAGCCGTTTAAGCTGGCGGTCGGAAAATGGAGCGTCTGTAGCAAGAATCATCATAATCGATCCGTCAGGTGTATCCGGATTTTCTGTAGAATTCACAGGAAATAAAGCCTGTTCACGTCTGCCAAAATTACTTACAACTAGTGTGCCAAGCGTATATTTTTTGTTTTCAGCAGAGATGATTCTGGAAGAAGTGCCAATGCCTCCTTTATATCCTAAACACTGCATGCCGGTTCCGGCACCCACTGCTCCTTCCAGACTGCTTTCGGATGTTGCGTTTTGAATAGCATTTCCAGCATGCTCCGGTTTGACAGCTTGTAAGCGGATGCTGTTCAAGTACCCGTCATTGCATTCCCCCACAACTAAATTGATTGTGCCTGCTGTATCACCGATTTCTTCTGTCTCCTCCAGCATATAAGCTAAGGTTCCCTGCATCACTGCTCCGACACTTAGGGTATTTGTCAGCATAATAGGGGCTTCTAAAACACCAAGCTCGTCTATCTGCATTAACCCTGTTGTTTTCCCAAATCCATTAATAACAGCATTTCCAGCGATAACTTTTTTTCTGAATATATTTCCGGTATGAGGCAATATAGCTGTAACTCCCGTGCAAATCGTATCTGTTTCATTCAGGTGCTCATACAGCGTCACGTGACCTACTTGCACGTCGGGGACATCTGTAATACAGTTTTTTGTTCCTTTTGGTAATGTCATACACTTCAAAACCTTTCATTTTTAAGTAAATTATAACAAACGGGATAACGTTTGTATGGCATAGACGGTATCGGAGAAATTAAGACAGAGGTGATTAAATGAGGAGAAATAAAAAAATTAACATGTTAATGATTAGTTTGCTTCTTTTTTTACTAACAATACACCCTGCATATGCAGAGGGAGTGCAGGAGGGAACAGAGATTGGGGATAAAGCGCCGGATTTCACGCTGGAAACACTAGACGGGGAAACCCTGCAATTGTCTGACTTTCAAGGCGAGCGGGTCATGATTAATTTCTGGGCAACCTGGTGTCCGCCTTGCAAGCAGGAAATGCCGGATATGGAGCGGTTTTATCAGGGGCATGATCCAATCATTCTTTCCGTAAACTTAACGGATGAAGAAATGAGTACGGAGAAAGTGGGGCAATTTATCCAAGAACTTGAACTGACCTTTCCTGTTTTATTAGATAAAGAAGGTGAAGTCAGTAATTTGTATCGAATTCAGCCGATTCCCGTGACGTATATGGTTGATGCAGAAGGAATCATTCAATTTAAATCGATTGGCGCTTTAAGTTATGAGCAGATGATGAAGCAGTTTGAGCAGATGAAGAAAGAATAATTCGTAAAGATTTAAAAACAAGCATGAAATCTTTATCTATAAGCGGAAATACTTGTTTTATCACGGAGGACTGTCCGTAAAACTCCCACGGAGTGAAGTTTCGTTTTATGGCATTATAATAGAGGCTGCGTTTGAACATCGATAAGGAACAGGATTTTTAATTAAACATGAATAAATGAACGTCTCCTTTACGAAAAGATAATGAATATAGATAGAAAAATGCCTGCGTATGCGATAAAATATACGTTAGGCGTTTTTTTTATAGATAGTAAAATCAAGAATACATAGATAACCTAAACTTTAAGGAGGCGTTAGAAATGAAATTACTGCTTGGACAATTTGTGATTATTCTCATTGTGTGGGTTGGCCTGCTTACATTTTTTCAAGAGATGAGTCAAGCCAGTCAGCTTATTTTCTACTTGGTTACTTCATGGTTATTATTACTTATCGTTCTAATGATTAAGACGTGGATTAAGGAAAAGAAAGAGTCTGATAAATCATAATCATATTTTTATGAAGGAAGTGATGCGTGATGTTACGTATTGAAAATATCAGCAAGTCTTATGGAGATAAAAATCTGTTTACAAATATCCATGCGGCCATCGGTGAATTGGAGCGAATCGGTTTGATTGGCGTGAATGGAACAGGGAAGTCAAGCTTTTTAAAAGTCATTGCAGGAATAGATGATCCGGATCAAGGTGAAATAAAACACGCAAAGGATTATCAGATTGAATATATTGCACAGGAAATGGATCTTTATGAGGAATTAACGGTGATTGAGCAGATTTACTATGGAGAATCAGAGCAAATGAGACTGATGCGTGCTTATGAACAAGCCCTGTTAAATTTGGAGAAGGAACCGGAGAACGAGTCGTTTCAGGGGAAGCTGTTACAGCTGCAGCAAAAAATGGATCAGGCAGAGGCATGGGAGGCTAATGCTAATGCAAAAACAATTTTAACGAAGCTTGGGATTACAGCTTTTGACAAGAAGGTTCATGAGTTATCTGGCGGACAACGGAAAAGGGTTGCTATTGCTAAAGCGCTGATTCAGCCTGCTGATCTGCTTATTTTAGATGAGCCTACCAACCATCTTGATCACGAAACGGTCGAATGGCTGGAGAAATATTTACAGAGCTATCGCGGCTCGATTTTATTAGTGACGCATGACCGTTACTTTCTGAACCGGGTAACTAATCGTATTTTTGAACTGGATAAAGGAAATCTCTATGTTTATGAAGGGAATTATGAACTGTTTTTAGAGAAAAAAGCAGAACGAGAAGCGCAGGAAATAAGTGATGAGCAAAAGCATCGCAATACATTAAAGCGAGAACTTGCCTGGCTGAAACGAGGGGCTAAGGCGAGGTCGACGAAGCAGCGTGCCCGGGTCGAACGGGCAGAGGAAATGAAGGAAAAGAAATTTGATACGAAAAAAGAAAATCTTGCTATTCAAGCGGGCTCGAAGCGGCTTGGAAATGACGTTATTGACCTGACGGAAATCTCAAAGGATTTTGGCCGGCAGACACTGATTCATGATTTCTCCTATCAGATTATTCCTGGGGACAGAATTGGTATTATAGGTCCTAATGGTACAGGTAAAACAACCTTGCTCAATATGATGGCAGAGCGTATTTCGCCTGATAAGGGAGAGGTAAAGATCGGCGAGACAGTGCGAATCGGTTATTATACCCAGGATGACGAAGATTTGGATGGAGATTTGCGTATTATCGAGTATATTAAAGAAGTAGCCGAAGTCATGCATACTGCAGATGGTCAGGTAATTACCGCAGAGCAGCTGCTGGAGCAATTTCTATTTCCAAGAGCACAGCAATGGTCTTATATACGCACGTTATCAGGCGGTGAGAAACGGCGCCTTTATTTACTCAAAGTATTGATGCATGAACCAAATGTTTTGTTTTTAGATGAACCGACAAATGATCTAGATACGCAAACGCTGGCTGTTTTAGAAGAATATCTGGAGTCGTTTCCAGGAGTCGTAGTTACCGTTTCGCATGATCGTTATTTCCTGGACCGTATTGTAGACAAGCTTTTTGTATTCAAAGGGGAAGGGGAGGTTTCTGTTTATTATGGAAACTACAGCGAATTCCTGGAAACCAACGCGATTCAAAAGCAGACAAAGGCTTCAGTTCCGAAAGAATCAAAAGCGGCTGTATCTGTAAAAACGAAAAAGAAATTATCTTACATGGAACAGCGTGAGTGGGAAACAATAGAGGATGAAATTACTCAGCTCGAATCACGATTGACCGAAATTGAACAGGAAATTGCGGAAGCTGGAAGTGATATTGGCAAGGTACAGCCTTTATTTACAGAACAGCAAGAGGTAGAAGATAAATTAGAAGAAAAGATGCAACGCTGGGAAGAATTATCATTATTGAAAGAAAGCTTTGAATCAGGAAAATGATTTGGTGAAATTAATTTTGAAGTTATACAAAAACTGGGTAGCATTCGGTTGTTTCGCGTGTTATACTTACGTTGGAAAATCACCAGATAGGTTAAAAAAGTCTAGTGTGAAGGCGCTGAACGCACCTGTAACTAGCTAAAGCTTCTTTTATTGCGCATAGCAATATTAGTCCCTGATCCTCAATTAAAACAATCTATCACTTCTCAAATTGAAAAGAAAAGTTTTTACATGTTTCATTTTTACGAGTATAAGGGAATATAGAGAAGAAGAGCGTACCTTATTTTGGAATTGATTAATCAAGGAGGTCATTAAATGAAGCTTTTTCAAGTAAGAAAAGGTCAGTTTGTATTTTATGAAAATGAATTGCATAAGGTATATTCTGTCAAACCAATGTTCAAAAAATCTGTTCACATGTATCGGTTAAAGGATATGAAACAAGTATTAACAACCGCAAAAGATATTAATTTTTACCGTCCTAAACATAATGATACATTTATTTTTTATGGTAAAAGATATACGATTGATCAATATGCAAAACCAAAAGCTGGTGATTATATTTTGATTGTGAAGCCTACTCCGGACTTTTTAGATCATTATTCATTAAATGAAATCGAGAAGGTAGAGCGGGTAGAAGACGGAAATGTAATTACAACACGCGATAATGGTGTTAAACATAGTGAATATGTTGTGATGGTTCCAGGGAAAGCCGAGGCAAGCCAAGAAATTGCTTATTTCGATAAATCCCTTGTTCCGGAAGAAAAACAGCTGCAGGATGAATCGATTTCTTATTTAGCAGAGAATGATGATGCATTACAGCCTGCTGTCGGGGATATTTATTTGGATATCCATAATAATACCCGGGCGATGATTGTAGCGATGACGGATGATGAGATTGTATTTGGTCACGGCGTCCGTGTGCATGTTGCAGAATTATTAGATGAAACAAGATATGAATTAGTTTATCAATTTGAAGATCATTAAAAACAAGCCGGCTGGATGTTATCAGCCGGCTTGTGTCATTTATTTGCTTTTTTCCATTGTTCCCTTGCTTTATATCCTAAAATATTAATAGCATCCTTAGAGCCTGAATAAATCGGGTTGTAGCCAAGCTCCAGGTCGGTTAAATCATCTACAGTGAGTTTTCCTTTAATTGCTGTGGCTAATACGGCCATGCGCTTATCCGCTCCCTTTGGCCCGATAACACTGCCTCCTAATAATTGTCCGGATTTCGGGTCAAATACAATCTTCATCCAGAGCTTTTCCGAACCGGGATAGTAGCCGGCATGAGAATAACCTTTGGACAGAACTGCTTCAAAAGGGATATCTAATTTATCCAACGCATCTTCATTTTGCCCGGTGATAGCAACCGTTAAATCAAAAACACGGAAAATAGATGAACCTAAAATCCCGTCACGCTGAATCTTTTCGCCGTTTAAATGGGATGCAATAACAAAAGCCTGACGATGCGCCGGCCATGCCAATGCTACATGTGCTGGCTTTTTTGTAATAAAATCAACTTCCTCGACAGCATCTCCCAGCGCATAAATAGCAGGGTCGCTGGTCTGCATGACATCATTCACTTTAATTGCCCCGGTTTCTCCTAATTCCAAGCCAGCATCTTTTGCCAGCTCAATATTTGGTGTAATACCGACAGCCATTAATGTCATATCTGCCTGAAGGCTTTTTCCGCTTTGAAGATGCAGGGTAGTGCCGTGATTGGAGTAACTTTCCAATTTATCATTCAGATAAAGATCTACCCCGTTCTCTGTTATATGTTCATCGACATGGCTTGCCATATCAGCATCTAACCTTGACATGACATGCTCGGAATGGTCGACAAGCGAGCATTGGAGTCCTCTTCTATGCAGATTCTCAAGCATTTCCAAGCCGACAAATCCGCCGCCGATAATGGCTGCTGTTTTTGGTTTTTTATCTGAAATAAATGCTTCTATCCGGTCCATATCCTCGATGATCCGCAATGTGAACGTATTGGATTCCATACCATCTAAATCCGGCATAACAGCCCGTGCTCCGGGAGAAAGAATCAATGTATCATAGTCCATCTCATAGGGTTTATTATTTTTTTCAAAGAAAATGGTTTTCTTTTCTCTTTCAATATGTGTAACCTCTGCATAGGTTTCAATAGAAAGCTGATATTTCTCTGCAAAATCATTTTCAGAATAAATCACCCGATCCCGGTCCGTAATTTCTCCTCCAATAAAATAGGGCATTCCGCAGTTAGCAAAGGATACATAACCAGATCGTTCAAGAATATGAATTTCAGAATTGGGGTCGTTTCTCCGTATTTGTGCTGCGACCGTAGCACCGCCGCCGACACCGCCGACAATAACAATTTTATTTACCATACTCAAATGGCTCCTTTCCAAATGGCTTCTTAAAATAGCATAGTATTAGTTCATTACTATATAGTTCCCGTTATTGTCCGATTTAAAAAGTGTTTATGCAATAAAAAAACAAGAACACCACTTAAAACATCGGTGTTCTTGCCAAGGAGATGTCCGCTCCGACAGTTTTCGATGGGGCGAGTAATCTTCAATGTTGTCAGGTTAATGCGACCGCTGCGACGGGTTATGGTGGGGTGAGTAATCGCAACCCCAGAAAGACACTACGCATTCCATGGGCCCCGAGCTCATCTCCTTTACAGAAGACTTGCTGATTGGCAAGCCGACAGGCGCAGACAGAAGCAAAGTCGCACTTATGCCCCGCGGGTAGAAAAAAAGAAGTTCACTTTTTTTTGCGGGGTCTTCACCTGTTGCTTTTCCCGCAGGAGTCGACAACATCCGCTCTCATCTAAGAATAACTATGTTTTATTTACTTTTTTATAAAGAAATAACACAAATTCTGGAGCGGCTGTATTCAGCATTTTTTTATATGCTTTCTTATTCTTTAAAAAAATCTCCCTGCAAAAGCAGAGAAATTTTATTCGCTTTATTAAAACAGCTCGAATATTCCAAGTGAATAAAGGAAAACAATCACGATTGTAATTGGGGCAACCCAACGTAATATCTGGTACCATACTTGGAACATTCCGTTGCCAAAAGGATTTCCTGCATGAAATTCTTGCTCGACTAATGCACGATTCATTTTAAATCCTACAAATAAGGCGATAAATAAACAGCCGACAGGAAGCATAATGTTGCTGACTAAGAAATCACTTGCGTCGAATGCTGTTTTTCCGAAAATGTGAAAATCAGCAAGGGCATTGGATGATAAAGCGGCTGGTATCCCAAAGATAAATACGGCCACTCCGGCAACCCAGGCAATTTGTTTCCGGGAAGCTTTTACTCTTTCATTCACTGAAGAGGTAATAATCTCCAGCATACTAAACGAAGAAGTTAAAATCGCAAATAAGAATAAGAACAAGAACAAGCTCAAGAATAATTCACCAAAAGGCATTTGCGAGAATGCTTCCGGAAGAACGATAAATAATAATCCAGGTCCTTCCGTCGGTTCAAGACCAAATGAGAATACAATTGGAAAGATCGCTAATCCGGCAAGTAAGGATACCAGAATGTTCATAACAGAAACAGAAGCTGCTGATTTTGTTAAGCTGACATTTTTAGCCAGATACGAGCTGTAGGTTACCATTACAGAGATTCCGATTGCCAGTGAAAAGAAGGCCTGTCCCAATGCATATAAAATATTTTCACCATTTAACTGGGAAAAATCAGGCTGCAGGAAGAAACGTACGCCTTCCATGGCACCTTCAAAGGTTAATGCACGAATCACGATAATAATGAAAAAAAGAAATAATAAAGGCATCAGTATTTTACTATATTTTTCAATACCATTCTGAATCCCATTAGAGATAACAAAGGAATTTAAAAATACGAAGAATGCGAGTCCTGCAATCGTAAGCAGCGGGTTTCCGGTAATGGTATCAAATAAAGCAGCATAATCACCGTTATCTGAGATAACCATACCTGGGATAGACATCAGACTGTAAATCAGTACCCAGCCCCCGACAACACTGTAAAAGGACATTAAAATAAAAGCCCCGGCAACGCCCCAATGCCCAATAAATGAAAAGATACTCCGTTTGAGGGTTAGTTTTTGATAAGCGCTGACAGCTTCCTTCTGGGCGCCGCGGCCAATAACAAATTCGGCAATAAGCAGCGGAAGGCCAATCAGAACAGTAAATAATATAAATATAAAGAAAAATGCTCCCCCGCCGTTCATCCCGGTCATGTAAGGGAATTTCCAGATAGCACCCAAACCGACTGCGGCACCGGCAGAGGATAAAATAAATCCAAGTCTTGTTGACCATTGTTCTGTCTGTTTTTCCATATTCGTAAAATCCTTCCTCTATAAAATCAATGTCCAGTATATCATAAAACGGAGCTTCCTTCAGCGGGGAGTTTTATTCTGGCATAAACATAACTTTATCGATTCCTTTGAGTACTGGGATATCCTTTAGAGCCTTTTAATAAAGGACAACCTTTCCTAAAGAATAAGAATGGTTATAGAAATAGCTGGATATAACCGCTCCAACAGGTTTTTTGGAGTGAGTAATCTTAGGCCGCGGAAATACACTTCGCTTCCCGCAGTGGACATCTTCTTAGCAAGAATACGGATGTTTAAAAAACTAAGTGATATTTTTGGTTTTCTTAGTCTTTCCAATATAAAGCAAGAAAAGCCCATTAATGAAGGAGAATAGATTTTTCTAAGCCGCTCATACTAATTCTAAGTATATCAATTAGTAACAACAAAAGGAGAGGACAGAAGTTGAACAATCCTTATATAAAGACCTCAATTGGCCTCTATTTAAACTTTTTCATGCTCGGCATGATCAATATTATTATTGCTTCTAATATGGGTAATTTATCTCGACTGTATGATGTGACTCCCTCTCAGGTCAGTTTTCTCGTTTCAGCTATCGGTATTGGGAAATTAGCGGCTTTATTTTTTGTGGGCAGGCTTTCTGACAAAATCGGCCGTAAGCCAATTATTATTGCGGCGAGTTTTTTGTATTTACTGTTTTTGCTCGGTATGCCGCTGACATCAAGCTATTATTTAGCATTTGCATTCGCGATTACTGCTGGGATTGCTAACTCGTTATTGGATTCAGGGACATACCCGGCGCTGATTGAATCATTTCCGAAAAAATCGAGCACAGCAACTGTTTTAGTTAAAGCTTTTGTCTCTATTGGAGCAACCGTTTTACCATTCTTGATTTCCTTTTTAGCAGCAAATGGCATATTTTGGGGATGGTCATTCTTTATCCTCGGTATTCTTTATGTCATTAGCGGCGTTTACTTGTTCTTTATGCCTTTCCCAGACGTAGAAAATGGCGATGCTTCAGAAGATGAGGAATCAGATAAAGAACAGGATAAGAAAGCATTAAAAGCCAAGCCATCCATGATGCGAGAAGGCCTTGCTATTATCTTAATTGGTTTTACTTCAACGGCATTATTTGTTGTTTGGCAAACATGGTTACCTGAACTTGGCGAACAGTTTATCGGCTTAAGTGAACATGATTCTGTTCAGCTGCTCAGCTATTTCAGCGTTGGTGCTCTGGTTTCAGTAATATTGCTTGCTGTAGTTCTGGATCGATTTATTAAGCCGATTACTGTTTTAATCGTTTATCCAATTATAGCTTTTATTGCAATGCTTTTACTGTTCTTTGTTGAGTCCTACCCGGTTGTTCTGGTCAGCACCTTCTTATTAGGATTATTTACCTCAGGACTTTTCCAGCTGGCGTTAAGTATCATGACTGATTTTTTCCGGAAAAACAAAGGAACAACAACAGCTTATGTAAATATTGCATCAAGTGCCGCTTTTATTTTGGTTCCAATCATTACCGGGTCACTTGTTGGTTATATTGGAATCAGCATGACCCTTGTGTTTGATATGGTGATTGCAGTACTGGGTATTCTGTTAGCACTTTATATCGCTTCCCGAAGAAAAAAGATTTTTTCTTAAGGGTAAGAATAAAATAGAGGAGATGGATAGGATGGCAGCAGATTTTGAAAAAAACTTAGAAAAAATAGATGGTTACACGAAATTGGTTGGGCTTCTCGCTACACCGATTGGGCACAGCTTATCTCCGCGTATGCACAACTTAGGCTATACGCTGAAAGATTTAAATTATGCATACCTTGCATTTGAAGTAGGCAACGATGAATTAGAGAAGGCTGTAGAAGGTATGAAAGGTATAGGAGCTATTGGGTTTAACATATCGATGCCAAACAAAATGGAAGTGATTCAATACTTGGACGAGCTTGATGAAGGTGCGAAGCATGCTGGTGCTGTCAATACTGTTGTGAACGAAAACGGCAAGCTAAAAGGATATAACACAGACGGGCTTGGTTATGTGTCTAATTTGCTTGAACACGGCGTCGAACTTAAAGGACAAAAAGTCACATTAGTTGGTTCTGGCGGGGTTGCTACACCAATTGCCACGCAGCTTGTTCAATCAGGTATCCGGGAAATTAGTGTTTTCGCCCGTGATGATAAATTTTTCAGCAATGCAGAAAAAAACGTGAAATACATCAATGAAGAAATGCAAGAATACCAAGTAAAAGCAAATATTTTACCGCTTGAGGATAAAGAAGCATTTCGCCGCGAAGTTGCTGAAAGCCTCGTTCTTGCTAATGCTACAAGCCTTGGTATGAAGCCGCTTGATGATCTGAGCATTATCGACGATACGTTAGACGTGCTTCGTGATGATCTTGTTGTTACCGATGTAGTGTACAACCCGCAGCGCTCAAAGCTGCTCCAGCAAGCAGCAGAAGGTGGCAGTACAGCGATTAATGGCCTTGGCATGATGCTTTGGCAGGGGGCGCTTGCATTCGAAAAATTCACTGGTGAGGAAATGCCTCGTGAAAAAATAAAAAAAATCATGTTTTAATTGAAGCAACCTAAAAAAGCGTTTGATTGGCTGGATGCAGTTTGGTTTTAACCGGACTTTATCCAGCTAATTTTTTTAACGATGAAGATGAAGACTGTCTATTATCCGTCAAACATAAGTCAATGTAAGTATATATGTCAATTTCTGAAAATTATTTGAAATTAGTTGTAAACATATTGGCAGTTCCATTATACTAAAATTAGAAAGAGTAAATTATTTTGTGAGAAAGAAGAACGCAAGACCAAATTAATCTTTTTGAATCTTTCAAAGAGTCCGGGAAACGGTCAGCGTATTTCAAGCTATATGAATTTTATAATCATCTCAAATCAATTTGATGAATGAACTTACCTGAGAAATGTGATTGAATCATTTTTTAAAAGGGAGGAAATCAAAATGATAACGCTTACAAAAGAAGAGAGAAATTTAAAAAACTTTATTAACGGTGAATGGACAGAGGTAACAAATAAGGAAAAGGTCTATAATCCGGCAAATGGAGAAGTAATTGCAGAAGTTCCTAATTCCGGTGCAGAAGCAATTACACAGGCAGCAGAATCAGCACGTATTGCACAAAGGGAGTGGGCACTGGTACCTGCGCCGCAGCGTGCAGAACTATTGTATAAAGCAGGAACAATGATGAAGGAACGGAAGGAAAGGTTATCTCAGCTATTAACATTGGAAAACGGGAAAGTCATTGAAGAAGCACGGGGAGAGGTTCAAGAAGGAATCGATATGGCTTTTTATATGGCAGGAGAGGGAAGGCGTTTATTTGGGCAGACTACCCCTTCTGAATTAAAGGATAAATTTGCGATGAGCGAGAGATGCCCAGTCGGGGTGGTCGGGATTATCACGCCATGGAATTTCCCGATTGCAATTGCGACATGGAAATCGTTTCCAGCAATTGTTTCCGGGAATGCAGTTATCTGGAAGCCTTCCTCGGAAACCCCGCTTATGGCAAATGAATTAGCAAGGATTTTTGAGGAAGCAGGACTGCCAAAAGGAATTCTTCAAGTTGTCTATGGTTCTGGTGCTATCGTCGGGCAGGCAATGATTGAGCATGATGCAATCCGTGTTATTTCATTCACCGGCTCCAATGAAACAGGCAGAAAGGTAGCAACGGAATGCGGGAAACAATTGAAAAAGGTTTCCCTTGAAATGGGCGGGAAGAATGCTGTGATTGTAATGGAAGATGCAGATATTGATTTAGCCGTAGAAGGGATTCTCTGGAGCGCCTTTGGAACAAGCGGCCAGCGCTGTACCGCCTGCAGCCGCGTTATTGTCCATAAGGCTGTTCGAAAAACACTGGAAGAACGTTTATTAAAAGCGATGAAAAACCTGACGATAGGAGATGGACTTGATTCCAATAATAAGATTGGTCCAATCATTAATCAGACCGGCTTAGATAAAATCTTAAAATATATAGAAATTGGGAAAGAAGAAGGAGCAAAATTAGCTGCTGGCGGCAAACAGCTTACTGTAGAAAATTATGAGAAAGGCTTTTACTTTGAACCGACGCTATTTACTGACGTTTCGATAGATATGCGAATTGCACAGGAAGAAATTTTTGGGCCGGTTGTTTCACTCATTGAAGTAAATAATTTTGAAGAAGCCATTGCTGCAAATAATAAGGTGAAGTATGGCTTATCCAGTTCTATATTCACAAAGGATGTCAATCGAGTTTTTCAAGCGCAGCGTGATTTAGATACGGGGATTGTTTACGTCAATGCCGGAACAACAGGAGCGGAAATCCATTTACCTTTTGGAGGAACAAAGGGCACGGGGAATGGCCATCGTGATTCCGGTGTGCAGGCGCTTGATGTTTTTACAGAATGGAAGGCAGTCTATGTCGATTATAGCGGGAAGCTGCAGCGTGCCCAAATTGATACAGATGCATAGACTATCATGATAGGTTGCCTTGAAAAGCAGGAAGCGAAAAGGAGGAATTAGCATGAAAATAGGAGTGTTAGGAACCGGCCTCATGGGAAAAGAGGTTGCAAGAGATTTGGCAAATAGTGAGGGCATCAAAGAAATTGGTCTTGCAGATATCGATTTAGGGCGGGCTCAGGATATTTGTTATCAGCTTCAATCGCCTCTGATGACGGCCTATCAGGTAAATGCAAAAAATGAAGCGGAGCTCGCTGATTTTATGAGCCGTTTTGATGTAGTAGTGAATGCTTTATTTTATACCTTTAATGAGACGGTTGCGAAAACAGGCATCAAAGTGGGCACCTCGGTCGTAGATCTGGGAGGTCATATTGACCATATTACGGATAAAGTGCTGGAGCTGGAAGGAGAGGCGAGGGCTGCCGGTGTAACGATTATCCCTGATTTAGGTGTAGCCCCCGGTATGATCAATATATTATCCGGTTATGGTGCCAGCAAATTAGAAAAAGCAGCTTCCATTCAATTATTTGTAGGCGGGATTCCTGTCCAGCCGGAAGCTCCTTTAAAATATAATCATGTATTTTCTATGGAAGGTGTATTAGATCATTATACCGATCCATCAGAGATTATCCGGAATCATAAATTAATCACCGTGCCATCCTTATCTGAAATAGAGCCGATAGAATTTGCTGATTTTGGAGAGTTGGAGGCATTTCACACCTCAGGCGGAACGTCAACACTGACAAAGTCTTTTCCTTATTTAGAGACATTAGAATATAAAACAATACGTTATCCCGGGCATGCAGAAAAATTCAAGCTACTGGTCGATTTGAATTTAACCAGAAACAATTATGAGGTGGTTATCGATGGCGTAAAAGTCAGCCCCCGCAAGGTTTTGCTGAAGGTGCTTGACCCCATTGTTGATTTAAAGGATAAAGAGGATGCTGTTTTATTACGTGCTGTGATTACAGGCTATAATAAGCGTGTAGAAACAATATTCACCTATGAAATGGTAACGTATAAAGATCAGGAGACAGGCGTGACGGCGATGGCACGGGCGACAGCAAACACCATATCTATTGCTGCACAGATGATTGCAGGAGGGGTTGTCACCAAAAAAGGAGTGTATCCGCCTGAAAAAATCATCCCGGGAAAAGCTTATATTAACGAAATGGCGAAAAGGGGAGTAATAATAAAAGAAAAAATATCGATGGAAACACACTCCACAGTTTCTTGACAAAGATAAACTAATACAGAAAACGATTTCATTAAAGAGCACGAGAAAAAGAACTCCCCTATTGGTATTTTAAAAAAAGGAAGAACCTTTGGTTGATTTTACTCAAAAGAGACGATTGTACTTTAAATATAAAAGATGGAGAGAGAAACTAAGTGAGCTCGTTGCTTCGTTTCTTTCTAACATTCTTTTAGACAGCTTTAAAAAGCCCTTTAAAACTCTAATTTTTAAAAGGAAAAGCTATTTTAATCATATACAGGGGTTATAAGTCCCCGTATATGATTATGATAGAGCAAAAATGAATTAAATATCGCAATTTATTCTATTTCTGGGTGCACCTCAGAGAAAAATAAATTCTATTTTGCTGCTTTTTGTAATTTGTGAATCATTTTCAACGCCCGTCCAGTTCCAATAGCAACAGATTCTAACGGATTTGGAGCAATATGAACAGGAACGCTAAGCTCTTCTGCAAGCCACTCCTGCATTCCATTTAGTTGAGAACCGCCGCCTGTAAGAACAATCCCGTTATCAACGATGTCACCACTCAATTCTGGCGGGCATTCTTCTAATGTTGAACGAATCGTTTCTAAAATTTGTTCTAAAGATTCTTTTAAGGACGCATAAATTTCGGTAGAAGTAACTTCGATTGTTTTTGGAAGTCCAGTAACCATATCACGGCCGCGGATTTCCATTGTTTCTTCTTTATGATTTGGATGTGCATACCCAATTTCCATTTTGATATTTTCGGCAGTGCGCTCTCCGATTAAAATATTATATTGCTTCCGGATATGCTGAATAATTTCTTCATCCATTTTATCTCCTGCAGTACGTACAGAGTTACAGGATACAATACCTCCAAAGGAAATAATACCAACCTCTGAAGTACCGCCTCCGATATCCACGATCACATTTGCATAAGGCTCATCCACCGGTAAATCCGCACCGATTGCTGCAGCAACAGGCTCTTCAATTAAATGAACTTGTTTTGCGCCATAGCTTGATACCGCATTATGAATCGCTCTTCTTTCTACGCTTGTGCTGCCTGATGGGGTACATACAATGACATTCGGTTTACGCATAGACATCCCTAATGTTTTGCTTACCTTTTTAAGTAATTCCTTCAGTAATTGAGCAGTAACGTCATAATCTGCAATTACCCCATCCTTTAAAGGGCGGATCGGGATGATATTCTTCGGCGTCTTACCGACCATTTCCTTTGCTTCTGTTCCGACAGCCATTACTTGCTTTGTATTCACGTCAATTGCTACTACACAAGGTTCGTTTAAAACAACTCCCTTTGATTTTGAATACACCAGAATATTTGCAGTTCCTAAATCAATACCAATTTCAGCACTTGAAAACATATATAAAATCCTCCATTATAATTCCATTTTTATTTTTGATTCTAGACAGAAAAGATAAGCTACGGCACTTTTCCATATAAGTACGTGTTCAAAAAGACCAGTAAATAAGACCAAGAAGTTCCTTTTCCAACGCCTTATTTTTATTGGATTTCTAAATTTCCTCTGTAAGTGAATATTCAATAAACCTCAAAAAGAATGAAAAAACATTTCTTTATAAAGTCTGTTTCATATCCGTTTTTATACATTTCATACATATACATATCTAAATTTAAATGATTACATTTTTTGATTCTTTATAGTAATAATGTACAAATCACGACAAAATATCGTAACCAGCGCAGCGTGTATTTTAAATCGGCTGCTGCTATAGGTCTGCTGGTTATCGATAAATAATAACAAAATTATTTCATTTTCTTAAAATACTATTCTATCAAATGATTGCTTTTTTGGGGGTATTGAACTCCCTTTATTATATAGAAAGAACTAGTTTTTAAAATAAAACATAAGCAAAATGAAATCAAGTAACATTTCTGTTACAAATGTGCTTATGATGTAACATTAGACCTGCTGTAGAAACTTGTCAATATTCATTTTATAGAAATGATTTCCTGTCAATTGAGTAATTTCCAAAGCAGGAGAATTATACTTCATTTAGAATAGTAGATTTGATAAGGTTTTACAAGTTTAGAAGCAAAAAAATAGAGTGGGAAAAAGAGCTCTGGTAAACCTTGCCTTGATTATTTCAAATATTACAGAAAACCCTGTGTTATGATGATTTCGCACAAAACAAAACAACAAAAAAAGGAGTGTATGTGCATGTTTAAGAAAGTAGGCATTGCTACTGCATTGTCAGCAACCGTATTATTTGGAGGAGCGTTCGTTTCAGATGTAGAAGCATCTGCAAATTCAGGGGCCCTTCCTCAAAATTCCGCACAGAACGATTATACTGTGAACGGGCAAGGTTGGGACACATTAAATACGAGCAATTTCGATTGCTTTAATACGATAAACGGAGAAGCAGCTCCAAATACAGAAGCTGAGGCGCCAGCTGAAAATCAGTCATCTGAAGAAGCAAATCAGGAAGAGGCTGGAAATCAGGAAGCAGCTCAGCAAAATCAAGAAAATAATCAAGCGGATGGAGAGGTAAGTCAATTTGAGCAAGAAGTAGTTGACTTAACTAACCAAGAAAGAGAAAAAGAAGGTCTTGCACCGCTTGAAATAGACACTGAGTTAAGTGAAGTCGCTCGCGCGAAATCACAAGATATGCAAGAAAATAACTACTTCGATCATAATAGCCCGAACTATGGTTCTCCATTTGATATGATGCAAAGCTTCGGTATTGATTACAATACTGCGGGTGAAAATATTGCTCAAGGACAGCAATCTCCAGAAGAAGTTGTAGATGCATGGATGAACAGCCAAGGACACCGTGAAAACATCATGAATGGTGATTTCACTCACATTGGAATTGGTCATGTAGAAGATGGCAACTATTGGACTCAAATGTTTATTGGAAAATAAACAGATTCTTTTAATAGAATAAGATAAATGAAAAACCTTCCGCGTGAATGACAATGCTTTTTATTGAAGAGCCATTCATACGGGAGGTTTTTTACATAAGATGCTGAATATATCCGCTCCAACGGGTTTCATGGGGTGAGTAATCGCAACCCCAGAAATACACTTCGCTTCCCGTAGCGGATATCTCTTCGGCAAGAACACCGATGTTTTAAAGACCAAGCGGTATTCTTGGTTTTTCTTACATAAGATGCTTCATGCTACAATAGTGAAAACCACAAAAATGCTGTAATGACAGAAGTTTTTGTGGTTTTTAGCTGCCGAAAAAAGGAGTGCTTTTTTATCATTTGGTTGATTGTTCCGGCCAAACTCTCTGTCAGGTAAGAAAATAAATGCATCATGGAAAAGATTGACGGCTAAAATGATGATTTACGGGGTATAGTTTTTATAAGAAGTTTTAGAATGAAGATAGTTTCAATTTATAGTAAAGGGGTGTCAAAATGGTACAAGGACATGTGAATTTAAATACAGAAAAAACGGAGCAATGGATTCAAGAATATGTAGATGGCTGGGTAGAGTTTTTTAAAAAACAGACAGACACTGGAAAAGTTGCTGATTATATACCAAAATTAGAAGAAGCAGATCCCAATTCTTTAGGCATTACGATTATTGGTAAGAAAGGAACAGAAATCCGCTCTGGTGATGTGGAGCATGAGTTTTCTATTCAAAGTATTTCTAAAGTTCTTAGCTTTATTACGGCATGTATGGACAGAGGAATAGCTTATGTCCTGCAAAGAGTGGATGTGGAACCGACAGGGGAAGCGTTTAACTCTATTATGCACTTAGAAGTTAAGGGACACCAGAGGCCATTTAATCCTCTGGTCAATTCAGGAGCAATTACTACCTCATCATTATTAAGCGGGAACACATCAGATGAAAAGCTGGAGCCATTATTTCAATTAATGGAAAAAATAATCGGCCGCCGTCCGGAAATTGATATTGATGTATATGTATCGGAACGTGATACTTCCATGCGAAATCGAGCCATTGGTTATTACTTATTAGAAGAAGGGTATTTAGAATCGGATTTAGGAGTAACCTTAGAAACATATTTTAAGCAATGCTCGATTAATGTTACGACAGATGATTTAGCCCGTATAGGCCTGGTTCTTTCGAATGATGGCATTCACCCTGAAACAGAAGAAATAATTATTCCCAGGAATATCGTACGTATTGCCAAATCTTTAATGTTGACATGCGGGATGTATGATGCTTCAGGGAAATTTGCTTCTTATGTCGGTATTCCTGCAAAGAGTGGTGTTTCAGGCGGGATTCTGGCAGTTGTCCCTCCAAGAGTGCGTGAAAATGAGTTGCCATTTTTAAGCGGCTGTGGTATTGGTGTATTTGGACCAGCTTTGGACAAGCAGGGAAATAGTGTTGCAGGAATTAAATTACTCCGTCATATTGCGAACAGCTGGGATTTGAGTTTGTTTTAACTAAATATTTTTCGACAAAAATGGAAACAGAATAACAACTTTCTGCAATTTAGTCTTTGCTTATCAGACTAAGTTGCTTATAATGGAGTTAATGTAGAATATCCCAGCCTTTTTTTAATATTTGGGGTATAGAATGGGAAGAGCTTTTTTAAAAGCAGTAGAGAAATAAGTAATGAGGTGTGTAGGTATTGGTGCGTGTATTATTTGTATGTTTAGGGAATATCTGCCGTTCCCCGATGGCGGAAGCGATATTTCGAGATTTTGTGGAGAGAGAGCAGCTGGAAAAGAAGATTCAGGTTGATTCTTGCGGAACCGGCGACTGGCACCTTGGGGAATCACCGCATTCCGGGACAAGGGAGATACTTGAGCAGCAGGGGATTTCCTGTGATGGAATGGAATCAAGATTGCTGACAGCAGATGATTATGAGCGATTTGATTATATGGTTGCGATGGATCAGAATAATTATAATTCACTTACAGAATCCAACAATCAGGAAAAGGCAGCTATCGTGAAATTAATGGAATTTGTGGAAGACATAGAAGAAGAGGATATCCCTGATCCATATTATACCGGGGATTTCGATCAGACATATCGATTAGTTTCAGAGGGCTGCCATGGGCTGCTTCAATTTTTAAAAGAAAAGCATCATTTAGATTAAAGGAGAGATACTAATGGGAAAACGTAAAATTATTTTAGGTGTTGTAGCAGGAGCGGTAGCAGGAGGTGCAGTAGCGTTATTGGATAAAGAAGCACGCAGTTATGCCTGCGGAAAAGTAAAAGAGGTAAAATCTGCTTCATCTTATTATATCAGCAATCCTTCTGAAGCAATTCAAGGTCTGCAAAGTACAGTGGACAAGGTGAACGAAGCTTTTGAAAGCGGGTCAGCCAATGCAATGAATGCTTTAGAGCAAGTAGAACAAACATTAGATAAAGTAACGAATAAATTTTCAAATAAAGAAATAGAATAGTATAGGATGTTCAAATTTGAAGGATTAAAGTGCGTGTTCAAAAATTCCAGCAACGCAGAAATTTGCCGTGGCATTTGTATTGGGATTTTTGGACATCCCCTTAAAGTGAAAGTTAAAAAAAGGAATGTTTATCTTTGGTAGCATCGGCCTTCTCCTTTTTTGAACAAGCCGTCTTCAAAGTGGGAAGGGGAGGTAGAAAAATATTCGAAATCTGCAGAGTGTGGGTAAATATTTTTGGAGGCATTATGGGGAAGTGGATGTGTTTGGACTAGCAGCTCAGCTTGCTTACTTCTTTATTTTGTCTTTATTCCCTTTTTTAATCTTCTTACTTAATTTGATTCCGTATTTGCCAATTGATATGGATTTAATTTTAGAAACAATTGGTGATTTTGCACCGGAACAGGTGATGGGGCTGATTACAACAAATCTGCAATCATTAACTGTTCAAAACAGCGGACTGCTTTCCATCAGTATTATTGGAACATTATGGGCAGCATCCAACGGGGTCAATGCAATTACAAGAGCATTTAATTACGCTTACGGGATAAAAACAGACCGGTCATTTATCGTTTCACGGCTTGTGGCGATGGTACTTACTATAGGGATGGTTTTAATTATTATTTTAGCCTTACTGCTTCCGGTTTTCGGAAAAATGATTGGCACGTATCTCTTTTCATGGATTGGTTTTACAGAATCTTTTTTAGCAGCATGGGGAACCTTGCGCTGGGTTGTGTCTTCTTTTATCTTCTTTATTGTACTGCTCTTTTTGTATAAGCTGGCACCTAACCGGAGTCTCAAATTTTCACAGGTTGTCTGGGGCACTGCATTTGCAACGCTTGCGTGGCAGCTGGTTTCCTGGGGATTTTCCTTTTATGTACATAACCTGGGGAATTTTTCTGCTACCTATGGCAGCTTAGGTACTATCATTATTTTATTGATTTGGTTTTATTTATTTGGAATCATTATTATTATTGGCGGTATTTTTAATGCAGCCCTTCTAAATTGGAAAAGAGATTAATAAAGAAACGGTGAGTCAGCTTGCCGTTTCTTTTTTTAGGATAGGAAAGCATAAAAATGCTGAATATAGGGCTCTAACGGGTTTCATGGGGTGAGTAATCTTCAATGTTGTCAGGTTAATGCGACCGCTGCGACGGGTTATGGTTGGGTGAGTAATCGCAACCCCAGAAAAACACTACGCATTCCATGGGCCCCGAGCTCATCTCCTTTAAAGAAGACTTGCTGATTGGCAAGCCGACAGGCGCAGACAGAAGCAAAGTCGCACTTATGCCCTGCGGGTGAAAAGAAGACTTGCTGATTGGCAAGCCGACAGGCGCAGACAGAAGCAAAGTCGCACTTATGCCCCGCGGAAAGCGACTTCCCGCAGCGGACATCTCCCTGGCAAGAACACCGATGTTTTAAAGACCAAGCGGTATTCTTGGTTTTTAAAAGAATGAAATTAAAAAGCATGTGCCTTCGATTTATTTCTGTACTAATATAATAAATTGAAAAGCCTAAACAGGATACTAAAGTGTTTTCATACAAATCTTTCTTTGTTATACTTATTTTATGCAAAAAGTATAATACAGGGAGGGTTTCGAATGAGAAAGAACATATTTGTTTTTAGCTTTATTTTTCTAGCGACATTGTTGCTGGCTGCTTGCGGGTCTGCAGACCAGGAAGAGGGAACAGATGAACATTGGGAGAGCATACAGGAAAAAGGGGAAATTGTAGCAGGGACTTCTGGAACATTGATTGGTGCATCCTACTACGATGAAAATGATGAGTTGACAGGCTATACCGTAGAGATTATGAGAGAAATTGGGGAGCGCTTAGATTTAGAGGTATCATTTGAAATCATGGGAGCGGATGATTTAGCAACCGCAATCAATAGCGGCAGAATTGATGTAGGAGCAAATGATGCTACGATCACAGAAACCAATCAAGAAAAATTTGGATTTACGGATCCATATAAATATTCGTACATTGTCGCAGCAGTCAGAGAATCGGATAATTCAGGAATAGAAACATTGGAAGACTTAGAGGGTAAAAAAGCCGGCGGGGCAGCCTCGACTATCTACAGCCAAATTGCAGAACATTATGGAGCAGAAGTGGTAACCTATGGCAATGCTCCGAATGAAGCTTATCTAAGTGATATCAGTACAGCCAGAACGGATTTAGTATTAAACGATTATTATTTAACTAAATTTGGGGTAGCAGCATTTCCTGATTTTGATTTGCACTTGCACCCAACCTTAAAATTTAATCCGACGGAGCAGGCTCTTATGATGCCAAAAGAATCTACAACGCTTCAGGAGGAAATGAATGGTGCTTTAAATGATATGCGTGAAGACGGAACATTAAGTGAACTGGCCAAAGAATTTTACGAAGAAGATGCTTCACAAGAACCGGATGTAGAAGTCGAAATTGTAGAAGGTCTGGATTTTTAGAGGTTTAAAATGAATATAACCAATATTGATTTTGGCGGTTTTTTTGATGTTCAATTAGCTTGGGAGAGCCTGCCATTTGTTCTTGGCGGGCTGCCGATAACATTACTGATTTCCATCGGCAGTATGCTGATTGGACTTGTTTTGGGGCTGTTGTTAGCTTTGGCAAGAGGCTCTAAAAATATTTTCCTGAGATGGCCGGCCAGACTATATATATCCTTTATGCGGGGAACACCAATTATTGTTTTTTTATATATCCTCTATCTGGGTTTACCCTCTGCTGGAATTCAGCTTGTCGCTGTCCATGCGGCAATTATTGGATTAGGTCTGAATAGTGCCGCATATATTGCAGAAATCGACAGATCGGCATTAAATAGTGTGGAAAAAGGACAATGGGAGTCTTCACGGGCGTTGAATATGTCTTATTGGCTGACACTGCGTAAGATTATACTGCCCCAGGCTACACGAATTGCCATTCCGCCTTTAACAAACGTTTTTATGGATATTGTGAAGGCGACGTCTTTGACAGCAGTGATTACAGTGCCTGAGTTATTTCAAAAAGCGCAAATTGTCGCTGGAAGAGAATTTGATGCAATGACCATGTACGTGCTGGTGGCGCTTATTTATTGGCCGGTATGTATTTTAATCGGCATGCTGCAGGATCGTTTAGAGAAAAAATATAGTGTATTTGTAAAATAAGTGTATTGCATGAAATAACAGAATCTAACAAAAGGTAAAAAAGAGCATTCCGGTGTCTCTTTTTTTACATTGCTCCGCTTGCTTTATAATTTCCAAAAAGTCTCAAGGCTTCTCGTGTATAGTTTCCCTCCTTTCAGAAAAAATAAAACAAAAAGAAAGGAAGGTACGGGAATGAAAAAATGCAATCGTGCTTATTTTTTTACACTTCTTTTATGTTTAACCTGGCTTTTGATGCCGATCAGCAGCTTTGCTGAAGAAATAAAAGAAGGATTGAATATACCCAGCCATGTATTGGATATCTCAAAAGAAAACACATTTCCGAATTCAACAGAAGACCAGGAGATTATTGAACCAAGCAAGTTAACGAAAGAGTTGATCGAAGACGTCGGCATTCCAATCGAAAATCCGGAGCTGATTAAGATTTTGAATGAAAGCAGTATCAAACCATCTCCTATAGCAATTGGATATCGCGGTATGGTTTATCTGGGAAGGTGGCCAATCAATTATCAATCTGCGGAATCAAATATTAATTGGGAATACCAGCATATCAATAAAAATGAAATGAATAATGTCGGCGGTGAGAAAGCCCAGGAGATGAGCTATTATCAGCAGGAAGAAAAAGAAATAAATGGCGCCCTGACCAGTAAAATAAGTAATCCGGAACAAATAAAAACGATGATGCTGTTAAAAGCCAGCGAAAATACAAAGCTTCCTCTTTCGTATCAGGCCGTTATCGGTCATAATACAAAATTAACTAATTCGTATAATATCCCAATGGAAAAGCATGGAATACTGGATGCTTATGCGCCGGCCGTTAATGAGAAAGGGCAGGTGACATTCGGGGAAGTATATATTGAATTAAAAGGATCCAATAAAACCATTCAAATTAAGAATGTAACTAAGCAAGGAATAGGAGCTTGGATCCCTGTACAGGATTATTTATCTTTCTCCTTTAAAGTGAAATAAACGTCAAGGGATTGTCGAAAAGACAGTCCTTTTTACATACTCAGCAAAAATATATTGCAATTTAATCTTTATTGCTTTATTATGGTAAAGTATTAAAGAGAAATGTGATGATTATTGGGGGAAGAAAAATGGAATGGGTTGTTCTTTCAGCAGTCCTATTAATGACTGTTTTATGTTTATTAAAGGTTAATGTTATTTTATCTATTTTAATTTCAACAATTGCTGCCGGGTTAATGTCCGGGTTAGGATTTGCAGATTCTGTTGAATTGCTGGTAGCTGGTATGGGGAACTCTGCAAATACAGCATTAAGCTATATATTGTTAGGAGCTTTTGCAGTGGCTATCAGTTATACAGGGATTACAAAAATTTTAGTGAATTTTATTATTCGTGTATTAACAGGGAAGAAAACAATGATGCTCTTTGCATTAGCTGGTGTTGCGTGTTTATCACAAAATGCGGTGCCGGTTCATATCGCTTTTATTCCTATATTGATTCCTCCCCTGTTAAAAGTATTTGATCAAATGCGGATGGATCGCCGGGCTGTAGCATTGGCTCTGACATTTGGTTTGAAAGCACCTTATGTGATGATTCCGGCCGGTTTTGGTTTACTTTTCCAAAGATTGATTTTGGATGGCCTAAACTCCAATGGGGGAGAAATTACTTTATATGAAGTAACCTTATCTATGCTTATTCCCGGTTCTGGAATGATTGTTGGACTTTTAATCGGTATTCTATTTACTTATAGAAAAGATAAAGCATCTAAAGATTCAATGAAGGAAGAAAAAATAAAAACAGAAGATCTGGTCGAAGAAATCACTTTCGGCAAACAGCATGTAATGACGATTATTGCTATTATATCGGCACTTATCGTTCAAATTATAACGCAAGATTTGATTCTGGGAGCATTGACTGGGATTATTGCTATGTTCGTTCTGGTAGCATTGCCATTTAAAAAACTGGATTCTGTGATGGCAGGAGGAATCTCCATGATGGGGATGATTTCTTTTATCATTTTTGCAGCTGCCGGTTTTGCAAATGTTTTACAGGAAACAGGAGCTGTATCGGAATTAGTGGAGGTATCTGTTTCTGCATTAGGAAATAATAAGCCGTTAATTGCATTTGTTCTGTTACTGCTGGGTCTGGTTATTACGATTGGTATCGGGACATCATTCGGAACAATCCCGATTGTTGCTGCTCTATTTGTTCCTATCTGTTTGGCAACTGGCTTTTCGCCTTTAGCAACAGCAGCTTTAGTCGGTACAGCCGGAGCATTGGGAGATGCCGGTTCGCCAGCTTCAGACAGTACGCTTGGACCAACTTCCGGACTCAATGCGGACGGAAAACATGACCATATTTGGGATACATGCGTGCCAACCTTCATCCATTATAATATTCCCTTATTTATTTTCGGATGGATTGCTGCAATGGTTCTTTAAAAAGTGAATAAAATGAAGTTATAAAGGAAAAGGTAAGAGAAAAAAGTAGGTGAACTTGAAATGAAAAGAACAATCACTTTGCTGCTTTCACTTGCCTTTTTCTTATGCGTATTTCCAATGAATACCGGCTGCGCATACGGATGGGGATATCAAAAGAACTCCAATCATACACCGCCTCAAATTGGCTCTTATCAGGAGGTATTGGATAAATACAATGCTTTTTATGTGGACGATTCCGGTGATAAAAACCTTTATCTGACATTTGATAATGGCTATGAGCAAGGGTTTACGCCGGAAATATTAGATGTATTAAAGCAGGAAGAGGTTCCTGCCGCTTTTTTTGTGACAGGGCATTATGTAGAGAGTGAGCCTGAACTGGTCAAAAGGATGGTCGATGAAGGACATATTATTGGCAACCATTCCTATCACCATCCGGACTTTACCGTGATGGATAAGGAAGCCATTAACAAAGAACTGCAGGATTTAGAGCAGGCCGTTGCAGAGGTCAGTGATCAGGATGAATTAATTTATGTCAGGCCGCCCCGGGGAACCTTTAGTACAGATACATTAAAATGGTCAACAGAGCTAGGGCTTGTCCATGTATTTTGGTCATTAGCCTTTAAAGATTGGGAAACCAACTCACAAAAAGGTGCAGATTATGCTTACGATGAAATTATGAAGCAGATACATCCAGGAGCCATTATCTTACTTCACGCAGTTTCCAGTGATAATGCAACCGCTTTGGAAAAAGTCATTCAGGATTTAAAGAAAGAAGGGTACCAATTTAAAAGTTTAGACGATTTATGGCTAAGCAAGCAATTGCCAAAACAGTTTCCTTATTAAGTTGAACTGTCCTTATATAGAAGAAACGGATGAAAGTCAGAAGAAACAATTCTGATAAACCGTTACGCTTCTAAAAGGACAGTTTTTTTGATATACTTCAAAAACAAATCATCCTTATGGAAAAGAAAAAGTCTTCTTTTTATAAGAAATTTGTGTGTGTTGACCTCTTTGGCCAAAAATCAGACGAATATATAAGCTGTTAAATCTCTTGCGGGCTAAGGGGTTAGCCTATATGTAAACTAGCATAAAAGATAAAGGTCAAAAAAAAGTAAAAAAATTTGACTAAAACACTTGAAAGTCAAAGAAGGTCAGAGTATAATGTAAATATAGTCAAAGATAGTCAAAGTCAAAACAACGAATAAATAGGCTATCTGACTAAGTTATAAGGAGGAATGAGAAATGAAATGTCAAAACTGTGGACAAAATGAGGCAACGATTAATGCACAAATGCAAATGAATGGACAGCGTATGGAAGTGCATCTTTGCCATGAATGTTTACAAGAAATACAAGGAAATATGATGAACAGCGACTTTTTCTCTAATTCTCCATTTGGCAATATGGATCAATCATTTGCCAACAACTTTTTCCAAGGAAATCAGCAAAGTGGTGCAAACGCACGCACGAGAACACAACAAAAATCAAACAATGGAAATGGCTTGATTGATCAGTTAGCAAAAAATATTACTGATCAAGCACGAGCAGGAAAGATTGATCCTGTCATTGGCAGAGATAAAGAAATTAAACGAGTTATCGAAACATTAAATAGAAGAAATAAAAACAATCCGGTATTAATCGGTGAACCAGGTGTTGGTAAAACAGCGATAGCAGAGGGACTGGCTGTAAATATTGTAGAAGGAAATGTTCCTGCTAAATTAATGAACAAGGAAATCTACTTGCTGGATGTCGCTTCTTTAGTCGCAAACACTGGTATCCGCGGTCAATTTGAAGAGCGGATGAATAAATTGATTGCTGAGCTGCAAGAGCGTAACGACGTGATTGTATTTATCGATGAAATCCATTTGCTTGTTGGAGCAGGTACTGCAGAAAGCTCACAAATGGATGCAGGCAATATCTTGAAGCCAGCTCTTGCACGCGGTGACCTGCAAGTAATTGGCGCAACAACATTGAAAGAATATCGCCAGATTGAAAAGGATGCGGCGCTGGAAAGACGTCTGCAGCCGATTATCGTAAAAGAACCATCCTTAGAGGATGCAGTGAAAATATTAAAAGGTATCAAGGACCGTTATGAAAAATTCCATGAAGTCCGCTATTCTGATGAAGTCGTTGAAGCATTTGTCGGTTTATCCAACCGGTATATCCAAGACCGCTTCCTGCCGGATAAAGCAATTGACTTAATGGATGAGGTCGGTTCCAGATTAAATCTTGCTAACGCTCAGAAAGATTCTGATTCCTTGCAAGAGCGCTTAGATGAAGTAGTGAAACAAAAACAGGAAGCAGCCGAAAAAGAAGAATATGAGCGTGCTGCAAATCTCCGTTATCAAGAAATCCAATTACAAAAACAATTGGAAAAAGTTGAAGACGGCGAGAAAACACTGGATGTAGACGTTTCTGATATTCAATTAATTGTAGAAGAAAAAACAGGTATACCTGTAACGAAAATGCAAAAAGATGAAAAAGAAAAAATGAAAAACTTAGCTGACGATCTTCGTTCCAAAGTTATCGGACAGGAAGAAGCAGTAGAGAAAGTTGCGAAATCCATCCGCCGCAGCCGTGCCGGATTAAAAGCAAAAGAGCGTCCAATCGGTTCCTTCCTATTTGTCGGTCCTACCGGTGTTGGTAAGACAGAGTTGACGAAGGTACTGGCTGAGCAAATGTTTGGTACGAGAGATGCGCTGGTTCGTCTGGATATGAGTGAGTATATGGAAAAACACGCGGTGTCTAAAATTATCGGTTCACCGCCAGGATATGTCGGTCATGAAGAAGCTGGACAGCTGACCGAACGCATCCGCAGAAACCCATATTCTATTCTGTTGCTGGACGAAATTGAAAAAGCACATCCAGATGTGCAAAATACGTTCCTGCAAATCATGGAGGACGGTCATTTAACCGATTCTCACGGCAGAAGAGTAAGCTTTAAGGATACGGTTATCATTATGACAAGTAATGCTGGAACTGGTGAGAAAAAAGTAAGTGTCGGGTTTAATGCGAAAACACATGAATCTGTTGCGACAATGGAAAACTTAAGCACCTATTTCAAACCTGAATTCTTGAACCGTTTCGATGCGATTGTAAACTTCAATGAATTAAAAGAAAAAGATTTACTGCAAATTGTAGACCTTATGCTGCATGATTTAGAAGCAACCATGAAGGAAAATAAAATTACCATCACTATCTCTGATGCAGCAAAAGAACGTCTTGTTCAATTAGGATATGATGCACGCTTTGGCGCACGTCCATTACGTCGTGTTATCCAGGATAAAGTAGAGGATCAATTAACAGATTTGATTCTTGAAGGAGAAGATATAACAGACATTCATGTGGATGTTGAAGACGAAGAAATTGTTGTTTCCAATGCATCTTAATATAAGGTGAAATGGTATTAGGCATATCAAATAAAATAAAGCATAAAATAGATCAGCTGACTCATTGATTGCGTTAGCTGGTCTTTTTTTATGTATAACTCACTTTCCCACCTAAGAATACATATATATCTTGCTATTTCAGGGTGAACATGTTCTCCAGTAGCATGCTTGCTTTTGGCTACATATCCGGCCATTTTGGAATTGTTGATTGTGCATAGCTCCGCTCCGACCAACCACTCCGCTTTCCATAGGCACGGCTTCAGCTAACTTGAAAAGAAGACCGCTTTTCAAGTGAATCTTCAGCTCGCCCTGTTCCCATAGGAGTCTCCGTGGTTGGCCTCCGCTTAGTTAGGATTCTACAGCGAATATAAGAAATAACATCCTGTTGATTTGGATGAAATAGTATCTCTATCACTTGATGACACGATCATTACGTTATTTCAAATGGTTGGTTTAGCAGTTCGAATGATGACAGCATGAATAATTAACATCAAGAATAGCTTTCATGCACAAAAAGTAATCATTGCTGAACATTTTACCATGCACCATAAAAAATCTCTTCCATCTGAACTGTCTGAACAATCTTTTGTTTGTTCAGCTATTTCACGTATAGAACACCTTACTGGCGGAGGCGGACCGTTTTGACTCCTGAGGGATCAGCACCATCTGAAGATCCACTTTTGCCAAGCGATCTTCTTGGCAAAAGTTAGCTGAAGAGCGTGCCCCTAGGAAAGCAAAACGGTCCGCCGCAGCGGTATTTTACACTACACCTCTTATTACTTTATTAAGGGAGTTGCCAAAGAAAAAATCAACTCCTATTTCTACGGAAAGGAAGTTAACTTTTTAAGATGCGAAAGTTGAGTGTATAATATTTCGAGAAAAATTAACCTCCTGCTTTAAAGCTGACGATCCCGCTGTATAAAAGAATTAAAATGTGTAAGAAAGTAAGGTTTTTTTGTGCAATATATGGTATAAAAAGAATAAGGACCAGTTTTTGAAAATCAAAGCAATAGAATCGTTTATCACCAGATAGCATCTGTATAAAAAGCAAAAAGATGTTTTCAAACTCGCTTTAACCGCAATGGAAGTTTTTCTAATATTATGTATACGATAAAAACGGATGGAGATGAAAGCGTGAAGATTTGTATCATTGATGATGAACCATTGGCGTTGCAGTATTTGGATTTTCTCTTAAATAAAATAGCAGGAGTACAGGTTACCGGTAAATTTAACAATGCGACAGAGTTAATAAATCATGTTCAAACGGAGGATGTAGATGCCGTATTGATGGATATTCATATGCCTGATATACAAGGAATCGATTTAGCTGAACAGCTGTTAAATATCAAGCCCGTTCTAAATATTGCTTTTGTCACAGCCTATAATGAGTATGCAGTCAGAGCATTTGAACTGAATGCGTTAGATTATATTTTGAAGCCGGTACAGTTAGAAAGGCTGCAATTGACCATTGAACGCATCAAAGAGAAGGATGAAATATTACATAAAACCCCGCTAAAGGCAGCGTATCATATCAAAAACCTGGGTGCAGTTCGATTTTATAAGGAAGAGAGCCCGATAGAAGTAAAGTGGAGAACGTCGAAAGCAAAGGAGCTATTTTTTTATTTTCTTCAAAACCATAGAAATACCATTCGAAAGGAAGAATTGATAGATTTCATGTGGGCGCACCTCTCCTGGGAAAAGGCCAATTCACAATTGTATTCCACCGTGTATCAAATAAGAAAGGTAATTCAGCAAATGGGATTCCCGATTAAGATAGTCAGTCAGGAGGAATCTTATGAAATAACTTTAGGAGAAGAAGTGGATATTCAATCTATTGGCTGGAAACAAGCAGCATGGAGAGCCTTGCAGGAGAATGATATATCAGTTAAAGCACATATGAAATTATTAGAAACATATCAAGGGGATTATCTGCAAGGGATAGAATCGGATTGGATTTTGGAAGAAAGAAAGGAGATAAGGAACATTTGGCTGCAGATCGTAGATAATCTGATAAAGGATACTCTTCAAAATAAGTCTCCTTCATCTCGTAAGATTTCTCAAATAAGTGCACTGGTAAGCTTTGACGAAGAAGCTCGAATATTAGTAAATGAAAAACTATAGCATTAGAAAATGGAACTGGAAGAGTGGAGAAGAATGAAAAAAAATGCGATTCAGCTGACAGTTATTTTGCTTGTTTTTATGCTTTGTTTATCTGCTTTCCGTTTGATTTGGACGGGGCTTTTTCAAGAGGAGGTACAGCCCGATATTCAAAATGGGATGCTTGATATCCAAACTTGGGATCCGGGAGAGGAAGAAACACTGGTTTTAGATGGAGAGTGGGAGTTTTACCCTTCCCGCTTTATTATGGAGGAGAGCTCGGTGCAGGGGGAATCAGATATTATAGAAGTCCCCAGAGGATGGAATGATATACTAGGTTCTTCCTATGGATATGGCAGCTACCGACTGCAAATAAAAGTGAATCGTGATGCAGAACAAAATTATGGATTATACATACCAAGTATTCGCAGTTCATCGGAGATCTATGTTAACGGAAGGAAACTGGCATCATCGGGGGAGATAGCTGCAGAAGAAGAACAATATACTGCAAAAAATTTACCGCAGAGAGTCGTTTTTACAGCAGATGAAGAAGGTATTATCGATATCGTTATTCAAGCAGCCAACTATAAAGATATCAGAAGCAGCGGTATTATTCGTTCTGTGAGATTTGGGACAGAGCAGGCTATCTCAAGCGGAACGCAGCTGTCCAGTTATTTTCAAATCAGCATCATTGTTATCTTTTTAATTCATGCAGTATATACCTTCATTTTATATCTGATAGGAAATCGGGATAAGTATCTATTGTATTTTTCTATGTTGATGTTCTGCATGATTATGACATCTCTTTTAAGTAATGGAGATAAACTGATTCACCAGTTTTTCAATATACCTTATGATTTCGATTTTCGCATAGCGAATACCTTGCTTCTGCTGGGGTGTTATGCTTTGCTGCAATGTACCAATCATCTGGAGCTGCCATATTGGAAAAGGATATTTCCTTTTTATAAATGGAGTATATTTACCATGATGGGAATAACCTTATTTTTATCCATACCGCAGATTCTATTTTTATTTCCTGTTTATTATCTATTTGCTTTTATAGTTATTATCGTTACATTTTGCTCTATAGTCCGGCTGTATAGACAGAATCCTGCAACGAATATGTTCCTTGTACTTAGTTTTTTTGCTGTCGTTCATCATTATATATGGGATTTAACATGGAGGGAACAAAGTGTTTATTTAACGTTTTATCCATTTGATCTGATTGTTGCGGTCGTATGCTATATCATTGTCTGGTTTAAAGGGTATTTTCAAATGCATGAAGAAACAAAAGAATTGGCGTCCAGCTTACAGCGGATGAATCAAGAAAAAGATCAATTTCTGGCGAATACTTCTCATGAGTTCCGCAATCCTTTAAATAGTATCATGCTGCTTTCTAAGGCTGTCATGGATAGGGAAGAAGCAGTATTGTCAACGCGGAGTGTAAGTGAACTTCATACGGTATTGAACGTCGGAAAGCGAATGAACCTTTTATTAACAGATTTGCTGGAAGCGAGGAATTTAAATCGTACGAAACCGCGGTTGAACAAGCAGGCAGTTGCCCTGGAGCCTATTGCAACCGGCGTCCTGGACTTATTACAGCTTTCATCAGATATGAAGCAGCTGCAAATGGTCAATAAGATACCTAAGGAATTTCCAGCAGTTTATGCGGACGAAAATCGCGTAACGCAGATTTTATTTAATTTAGCAGGAAACGCTGTTAAATATACGAGTCAGGGAGAAGTCATTATATCCGCAGCAAAAAAAGAAAAGTATGCGGAAATCCATGTGATGGATACAGGTATTGGAATCAATGAAGAAATGCGAAAACGGTTGTTTCTTCCTTATGAACAGGATAATGCAACAAGTGGAATGCAGGAGGGCGGATTCGGGCTGGGATTAAGTATTACGAAACAGCTGGTTGAGCTTCATGGAGGAAGTATTTGGGTCTCCTCGAAAGAAGGGGAGGGAACAACTTTTACGTTTACTTTAGAATTAGCCTCTCCGCAATCAGCTGTACAGCTATCTAATCAGACGAAACAAACGGATGTCAAGTATCCGGAAAAGGCAGATGCTGAATTAACACGATTACATGACGGCCAGACTCCGGCAGTTTTACTGGTTGATGATAACCCGGCGAGTTTATTAGCATTAAACTCCATTTTATCAGAAGATGCATACGATACGATGACGGTGACCAGTGCGAAGCAAGCGCTCGAAGAACTGAAGAAGCGGGACTGGGACTTAGTCATTTCCGATATTATGATGCCGGAAATATCAGGCTATAAATTTACCGGCATGATTAGAGAACGTTATACCCTGACAGAACTCCCTGTCCTGCTGCTGACCGGAGGAAATGCTGATATTCAGGCGGCCTTCTTGGCCGGAGCAAATGATTATATTACCAAACCTGTGGAGCCAGTCGAGCTGAAAGCCCGGATGGACTCTTTAATCACAATGAAGCGTGTTGCTGAGCAGCAATTACAATTAGAAACCGCATGGCTGCAGGCTCAGATACAGCCGCATTTCTTGTTTAATACACTGAATTCGATTATGGCCTTGAGTGAGTGGGATGTAGAGGCAATGCGCAAGCTTCTCGATGAACTCAGCAATTTCTTGAGAAGTAAATTTCGGTTTCAGCAAATGAAGGATCTGATACCTTTAGAAGAAGAATTAAACATTGTTCGTTCTTATCTATTTATTGAGCAAGTCCGTTTTGGAGAAGCTTTGCAGGTAAAATGGAAGCTGGATGAACAGGAGGGAGTCAATGTACCTTTTCTATCCATCCAGCCATTAGTGGAGAATGCGGTTCAGCACGGAATTAGAAACAGACAGGGAAAAGGAACGGTGACCATAAGCTTTCAAAAAGATCCTGCTTGCTCCAAAGCAGTGATTACCGTAACAGATGACGGGGCAGGAATAGATGAAGCAGACATTCCTAACATTTTAAAAGGAGAATCGGATAGCGAATCAGGAGTAGGTGTATTAAACGTAGAAAAAAGATTGCATCAGCATTACGGGAAAGGATTAACCATTATCAGTTCTTTGAATAAGGGAACGAGCGTATCCTTTGAAATAGATATATAATATATTCAGTGTGGGGTATTCTGCCGCCTTCATTGAAATAGAAGTACCTGATAAGTAAGGTAATAGTAAAAAAGAGCTTCATTCGTCCGGAAAGAAAAGTATTCCTGTCGGATGAAGCTTTATTTACTCATCCTATCGTATGTTCGGATTTTGAAAAGTGGAAACAGCAATAAATAATTATTTATTCCATTTAATACCGATATAAAACTTCTATAAAAAGCAAGTTTATATCGCGTAATAGGATATTATTGAAATAACAGAAAATTTCATAATCATATTTTGAAAGCTGAAGCAGGGGAAAGACAACTGGAAGTATGGATGATAACGCAGGCGTTTGTATAGAATTTGTATAGAAAAAATCAGATAGCTACTATTTATCATCATGTATCCTTGAATATATATATCCTAGAAATACTAAAAGATAAATAATCAGGGGGAGATTCTATGCTTCAAATTGCTATTATTGATGACGAACCTTTGGCATTACAATATTTGGATTTACTGTTGCGTAAAATAGAAGGAGTGCATGTTTCAGGGAAATATATGAATCCAGAAGACTTGATTCAACATATTCAGACTGAACAAATAGACGCTGTATTTATAGATATACATATGCCTGCTATGAAAGGCACAGACTTAGCGGAACAGCTATTAAACATCAATCCTTCCTTACATATTGGTTTTGTTACGGCATATGATAATTATGCGATTAAAGCTTTTGAACTAAATGCAGTAGACTACATATTAAAGCCTGTAAAACAGGAACGTTTAGCTATAACTGTACAGCGGATAATTGAAAGAAAGATGACAGATCAGGATAAAGCAGTTGAAAACCGGACGACCGTCCTTAGGGATTTAGGAGCTTTGCAAATATACCAAGGGAATAAGCGGATTGATATAAAATGGAGAACGTCCAAAGCAAAAGAATTATTTGCTTATTTTATTCATCATCATGAAGATACTATCCGGAAAAGTGAATTGATTGATTTGCTGTGGAGTAACCTTCCCTGGGAGAAAGCGAATGCTCAGTTGTATACAACGGTATATCAGATTAGAAAGGTCATGCAGCAAATAGACGCACCTATTAAAATTATCAGTCAAAAAGAATTTTATCAAATTGATATCGATTATGATGTACAGATTCAGTCGCGAGAATTTAAGCTTGCAGCGTATGATTTATTAAAAAAAGAGAACATAAATACCGAGCAGTACTTCAAAGTACTGGACGCGTATCAAGACGAGTATTTAGCCGGCCTTGATTACCTTTGGGCTGTTAGCGAGAGAAAAATACTGAGAGATTTATGGCTGGAGCTTATCATTCGATTGTCAGCATATCTGCATCGTTATGAGAAATCGTCCTCCTACAATATTTCAAAATTAAAAGGTTTAACCGATTTTGATGCGGAAGCGGCAGAGATTGTAAAAGAAAAATCATGGATTTAGAGATATCCATGAAAAAGAGTTGATATAAATGAAGCGGGATACTATCCGATCGGGAATTTTTGTGATTCTCTGTATAATCAGTTTGTCAGTTTTGCGTCTAATTTGGGCAGGGTTATTTCAAGAAAATATAACTCCCGATATTCAAGAAGGAAAGCTTGATTTAAGCTCATGGGAAGTAGAAGAAGGGCAATCGATGCTGTTGGACGGGGAGTGGGAGTTTTATCCCTCGCATTTTTTGATGCAGGATGATGTCTTCTCTGCTGAAGTGCCGGAAACAATTCAAGTGCCCCACGGCTGGAAGAATAATCTGGGCTCTCCTTTTGGTTATGGGACTTATAGGCTGCAGGTAAGGGTACAGCCGGAGGATGACCGGAATTTTAAATTATACATACCAAACATCCGTACATCATCGGAAATCTATGTGAATGGACAGATAGTAGCGGAGACGGGTCGGTTGGCGGAAACAGAAGCTGCGTATGTTGCGGATATTATGCCTAAAACAGTGACTTTTTCAGCGGATGAAAATGGAAATATAGATCTTGTCATTCAGGCTGCCAATTTTATCGACAGCAGAGATGGCGGTATTTATCTCTCGCTTCGGTTTGGGACAGATGAAACGATTACGAGAGAAGTACAGCTCACAAACTATTCACAAGTTGTCATTGCAGCTATTCTGTTCATGCATACGGTATACACCTTGATTATTTATTTTATTGGGGGAAGAGATAGAAAAGTACTTTCTTTCTCGTTGCTGGCCTTTAGTTTATTTTCAGGTTTTTTGTTTTATACTGGTGAAAAATTGCTGCAGCAATTTTTTAATTTGAATTATGAATTAGAATTTTGGATGATCCATACGGTGTATTTAATCATTTTTTATGCATTGGTTCAATGTACCGATCATCAAAAGCTGCCTTATTGGAATAAAATCTTTCCATTTTTTCAATGGGGGATGGCAGTATTAGCTGTGGTCACTATCTTTTTGCCTATGCCGCAAATTTTAGCGCTTCGCCCCATATATAATATATTTGCTTTTTTTACTGTAGTTGTTACCAGCACTTCGATTATTCTGATGTTTAAGAATAATCCAAAGGCGAAAAATCTTATGCTCCTTGGGTTTATTGCAATTTCCAACCATGGGATATGGAATTATATATGGTCAGGAAAAAGTATTTATTTGACTTTTTATCCGTTTGATATGTTAATGGCAGTAACCTGCTATACGATTGTCTGGTTTCAGAGATATTTTCAAAAGCATAAGGAGACAAAAGATTTAGCGGAGAGATTGAAAAAAGTGAATGAGGAAAAAGATCAATTTCTGGCAAATACATCTCATGAATTCCGTAATCCTTTAAATAGTATATTATTGCTTTCCAAGGCGGTGCGGGACAGGGAAGAAACAAATTTGTCCAAACAGAGCATGACGGAATTGAATACCGTCTTGAACGTAGGGCAGCAAATGAATCTGCTGCTGGCAGATTTATTGGAAACTAGAAACTTACAGGTTAATAAACCAAGTTTAAATCGACAGGTGATTGCATTGAATCCGATTATCACAGGGATTATTGATGCATTGCGTTTTTCATCCGATTTAAAGAATGTGCCCATCGTCAATCTGATTTCTAAAGACTTTCCTCCGGTATATGCAGATGAAAATAGGGTGAAACAAATTTTGTTTAATCTGATAGGAAATGCTATTAAATTTACCCATCAAGGTTCAATCACAGTTTCTGCTTCTATCAAAGAATATGACGCAGAAATTCAAGTAACAGATACAGGCATCGGAATCAGCGAGGAGATTCAAAAGCGCATTTTTCAGCCTTATGAACAGGGGCACCCGGAAAATAAAATGTCAGAAGGCGGTTTTGGATTAGGAATAAATATTACGAAACAGTTAGTAGAACTTCATGGCGGGAAAATCCAAGTTTCTTCTAAAAAAGGAGAAAAGACAACCTTTACATTCACGTTAGCACTGGCAAGGAAAGAAGCGGCAGCATTGGCCTTTGAAAGCACAGTAGAAAAGCCGGTGCCGAAAGAAGATAAGAAACAAACAGTACAGCCAAACAAAAAGAATGCTCAGATGCCATCTGTCCTGGTTGTCGATGATAATCCGTCAAGTTTGTTGGCTTTAAAGGCGATTATTCCCGATGATGCATATCAGCCGGTATTTGTTTCCTGCGCTAAACAGGCTGTGGAAAAAATGAAAAAGCGGGAGTGGGATCTCGTTATTTCAGATGTAATGATGCCGGAAATATCAGGATATGAGCTTACCAGAATAATTCGGGAACGCTTTTCTCTGACAGAATTGCCTGTCCTGCTGCTTACCGGAGGAACAACGGATATACAGGCAGCTTTTTTAGCCGGGGCAAATGATTATATCACCAAGCCTGTCGAACCGGTTGAACTGAAAGCACGTATGGATTCTTTGGTAACATTGAAGCGTGTTGCCGAGAAGCAGGTACAGATGGAGACCTCTTGGCTGCAGGCACAGATACAGCCGCATTTTTTATTTAATACATTGAATTCTATTATGGCGTTAAGCGAATTAGACGTAGAAGGAATGAGAAGACTCCTGAACGAATTAAGTAATTTATTGAGAAGTAAATTTCAATTTCAGCATATGAAAGAGCTGGTCCCCTTGAAGGAAGAATTAAATATCGTCCGCTCCTATTTGTATATTGAACAGGTACGCTTTGGCGAAGCTTTACAGGTGAAGTGGGATCTGGAAGATGAAGAGGAGATCTATGTTCCATTCCTTTCCATCCAGCCATTAGTGGAAAATGCGGTACAGCATGGTATTCGAAACAAACAGGGCAAAGGAACCGTCACCATCAGATGTATAAAAAATATCTCCCGAAACAAAGCAACGATTACGGTGGAGGATGATGGGGCAGGTATAGAAGAAGCGGAAATGCAAACCATTTTAAACAGAGAATCTGACAGTAAATCAAGTGTTGGGATTTTTAATGTGGATAAACGATTGCATCAGCATTTTGGGAAGGGGCTGCAGATAGTAAGCTTGAGGGAGCAAGGATTGAAAGTATTTTTTGAGGTGGACTTGCCTCCAACAGAATAAGATGTACATTCATGGAACCTTCCTTTTATTAAGTGTTTTATCTGCTTAATAGAAGGAAGGTATCTTTAGTTAGTTTCATACAGATATTGGTATATTTCTGGATTATCAGGCTGTATAGAATTTGTATATATACATACTATTTTCTGGGTATACTCCGTAAGTTATGATAAAAATGACTACAAAAGCTCATTTCTAATATAACGGGATAAATTGAAATTTTACTTCATGAATACTAGAAAAATGGTACGGATTAGAGGATGAGTGTGCAGTCAAATGAAACTTTAAAATGTTTCTGTCAGTTGAATAAGTTTAAGGTCAGAGCGTTTTTGTGAATAGCAATCATCTATTCATCTATTAGAACACGTTCTTTTATGCTTTTCAGCAGAATAGAAATCATTTTAAAGATACAGAGATATTAGGAGGTGTCGGTTTTCCGTATTCCAGCAGTGATTAAAAACTAAATAAAAAAGGAGGACTGGAATAATTGAAGAGAAGAGCAAAAAGAGCCAGTATATTTATGATTTTTCTTCTTGTTATGCAGTCCGTTGTAACAGGTATTGCACCTATACAAATGGCGTATGCAGAAGAAAACAAAAATGATACGTTCTTTGATTTTGAAAGCATTTCTGAAGGATCTTTTTCCGAGGAAGATGATGGTTGGCTTCTACATATAGACTGGTCGCTTGCAGACTATGATTTAGAAGATGTAAACCAGCCTGTAGATTTTAATTCTCCTGTAGCATTAATCGAACAGGAGGGCACAATATCTTCGGAAGGGGAAGAGGTGGAAATTGCCTCCTTTGAAACAACAGAAGATATAATTCGTGTCACGTTTAATGAATCGGCACTGGAGCATTCAGAAGCTGAGGGTACATTGAAGCTGCAATTGCCTTTAGAAGAGGAAGAAGAAGTTGTTGAAGGAGAAGAGACCACTGAGGAAGCTGTAGAAGAGGGGTCAACGGAAGAAGGGACCGGAGAAGCTGTAGAGGAAGAAGTGGCTGAAGAAGAAGGGACCGAGGAAGCTGTAGAGGAAGAAGCGGCTGAAGAAGAAGAAGGGACCGAGGAAGCTGTAGAGGAAGAAGCGGCTGAAGAAGAAGGAACCGAGGAAGCTGTAGAGGAAGAAGCGGCTGAAGAAGAAGGAACCGAAGAAGCTGTAGAGGAAGAAGAGGCTGAAGAAGAAGGGACCGAGGAAGCCGTAGAGGAAGAAGCGGCTGAAGAAGAAAATATTGCGCCTTCTGCTGCATCTGAGGTTGGACCTCAGGCTGAGTTAGGGAATATCTTTACCTTTGAGTGGTTTAGACTAGATGGTGAAAATGTTGAAGACGGTCATGAAGTTGATTTTGATGGAACTTATGAGGTTCAATATAGCTGGGAAACAGATGAAACCATTCAAGCTGGAGATACAGCATCTATGCCATTGCCAGATGTATTTCTACATTGGGTAAATACGCCAGATCAACCTATAATGGTAGAAGGTACCCAAGTAGGAACATTTACCATTAATGATGGTGAATTGATTTTTACATTCGATGAGAACATTGAGGATCAAAGTGTTCAAAATGGATACGTAGGTTTTCAATTAAATTTTGACCGAGAAATATTCACTGAGGAATGGGAGCAAGAGATTGATTTTGATGGCGATGGTGAAAGAGATTTAACTGTTCAAGTTACACCGACAGAAGTTAATACAGATTTAGATAAATCCGGTCGTACGGATAGCCCTGTCAATGCAAAAGAAGTTTATTGGACAGTTAATATTGTGAATGGTGCTGACGAGGCAATAGAGAATGGAATGCTGGCCGATGTTATTCCAAACGGTCTTGGCGAAGCACGTGATTTTGAAGTTAGAGAAATCACTATCGATGTGGATGGTAATGAAATCGTAGGAAATCCAATTGACGATTTTAACGCCCCAACTCTTACTGGCGATGGGTTTGAAATGACATTCGATTCTATCGATGGAAGAAGCGGGTATCAGGTCAATTATACAACGTCAATTGAAGATATTAATGTAGCACAGTTCACCAATGATGCGACATTTGTAAGTGATAATATTGACTTGGAAGCACAAGCAACCGTTTCTGGAGGTGAAAGAAGTAATCCGATCCAGAAAGAAGGAAATCGAGTTGATTCAGAATCGGGTGACCAGATTGAATGGACCATTATCGTTAATGAAAATGGTATGTCTATTGATGATGCCAGGGTTGAGGATCAATTACCAGACGGTTTAAAAATTGTTCCAGGATCTATTAATATCTCTTTAAATGGTGGAGATTCTGGTATCGAAGCTGATGACTTCCCAATCGAATTAGGTCAAGTAAGCCCAGATCAAACATATACAATCACTTACCTGACTGAAATTAATTGGTCAGAAGTTAATGAGGGTGAATACCAAGAGAATAATGGGTTCACAAATACAGCCATTCTTTTTGATGGTGATGAAGAATTGAACGATGATGACGCAACAGTTCAGTTCGATAGAGGCCCGATTCTTGAGAAAGTAGAAGCGGGCAACATTGATTATGAAAATCGTACAGTTACTTGGAAAGTTACTGTAAACAAAGCAAAACATCTATTGGGCGATGTTACCGTAACAGACCAATTGCCAGAGGGATTAACATTAACAAACATTACAATTACAGGTGAAAATGGTAATGAATTCCCTGGAGCGACTCATGATGAAGAAGATGGCTTATTAACAATTGATTTGCCAGATGTTGGTACGGAAACAATTACAATTGAATATACGACTAGTATTGATAATTTCAATAATGCGGATGCATTTACAAACACTGTAGGTATGGAAGGTGACGGTGTTGGTGAAGGTGGCGAAGATAGAGATGCTACAATCCGTCCACATGCAAATACGTATCAAAAGAGTTTTGATGGAATTAACTATAATGAGAAAACAATTAATTGGCGTTTAAATGTCGATCCTACGAGAGAAGACATCAATGAAGGTTTTACCATTACTGATACCTTCACAAATGATGGGCTAATCTTATTGCCAGGGACAGTTGAAATTACTCTTGGTAATGAAAATCTTGTTTCAGGAGAAGATTATACACTTGCTCCAATTGAGGGTGGATACCAAAATGGCTTTACAATTGTATTCAATCGGGAAATAGAAAAAGCAGAATTAGTAGTGAACTATACTACTTCTTATGACGAGCAATTTGTGGATGAAGACGGAAATTCATTGATTCCTCATTCTAATGAAGATGAAGCTGGTCTTTATAGAAACCACGCACATTTTGAAGGAACAACGGAAAATAATCGTGAAATTAACGAAGAAGACGATGCTAGCCAACGTGTAATAGAAAATGCTTGGAATAGTGGCTTTAAAGAAGGGAATCTTGTTGATTCAGATAGTTGGTCCGATGCATCTGATAGAAGAATCGCTTGGCAAGTGTACTTTAACTATCATCAGCATAATCTTGGGGAAAATGTTTCAGTTACTGATACATTAGGTTATGACGGAGAAATCATTGAAGACAGTATCACAGTATCTGTTTATGAAGTAGATGCAGGTGGTAATACAACAATTACTGATACTGAATTAACTCTTAATGATGATTATACTGTAGAAGTTGAGGGTAATGAACTTACTGTTAACTTTAATGGTGAAGTAACTGAAAGATATGTCATTCAGTTTGAAACAAGAGTTCCAGACATTTCAGAAGAAAATTATGTAAACCATGCGGAAGTAACAACTGAAGAAGGAGAATATCCTTATTCTTCATCTGTGCATTATGACAGATGGGATAACGTGTTGAATAAAGAAGTTCTGCCTGATGTAAGCGAAGTTTATATTGGTGAAGAACTTGAATGGAAAATCACTGCTAATGAAAGCCTTTCAAGAATAAGTGATGCAACACTTACAGATACAATTAGTGCTGGTCTGTCATTTGTAGAAGACAGCTTGACTATTGTTACAAGTAGTGGTGAAGAGATTGGTTATACGCTTGAAACAGAAACTACTGAAGATGGCCAAACAATTTTAAATATCTCTTTTGATGAAGATTTAACGGAAGCTCTAACAATCACTTATACCACTATCGTTATTGCCGAAAATGGGCAAACTGTTAATAATACAGTAGACCTTAAGGGGAAAGAAATTGAGACAGTAACGAGAGAAACAAACGAAATCTCAGCAAGACAATTTTCATGGGTTGGTGGAGAATTCCGAATAGATCGTGGAGCTATCCAACTTTCTAAAGTTGATTCAGCTACTGAAGAAGTAATCAAATCTTCAGGAGCAACTTTTGAATTATATCGAGTTGTAAATGAAGAGAGAGTATTAATGGGCGAATTTACTACTGAGAATGGTATTTTAGAAGTAGGAAACTTATTCTTAGGGACCTATATCTTGGTAGAAATTGAATCACCAAATGGCTACGTGTTATCCGATAAAGAAATCGAAATTAATGTAGATGAGCCGTATGGTGAAAATGAAATCGTTCATGAGGTTAATTTCGAAAACACCAAGGAAAAAATTAATGTAACAGGCACGAAAGAATGGCAAGGCGGCGAAAATCATCGCCCGGAATCCATTGAACTGCAATTATCCAGAGATGGAGAAGCAGTTGGAAATCCGGTAACCTTGGAAGACGGTGAAACAGAATATACATGGACGGACTTGGATAAAACTGATATCGAGGGTAATGAGTATAACTATACGGTCGATGAAGTAACTGTCCCAGAAAACTATGAAAAATCTGTTTCCGAAGATGGATTAACGATTACAAATGAATTCGTATCTCCAACTACTGAAATTCCAGTGGAGAAAGCTTGGGAGGATGCGAACAACCAGGATGGCAATCGTCCTGAATCCGTTGAAGTTGCATTATTTGCAAATGGTGAGGAGACTGATACGGAAAATATCACGCTAAGCAATGAAAATGAATGGCAAGGATCATTTACAGATTTACCGGAGCTGGATAATAGCGGAGATAAGATTACTTATACCGTTGTAGAAATAGACGTACCAGAGCAGTATGAGAGTGATATTGCCGGAGATGCAGAAAACGGATTTGTTATCACAAACAGCTATACACCAGGTACGGTAGATATCCCGGTAGAAAAAGTATGGGAAGATGCAAATAACCAGGATGGCGCCCGCCCAGACGGCATTACAGTACGTCTGTTTGCAGATGGCGAAGCAACACAGCGCTTCATCATTTTGAATGAAACTAATAATTGGGAATTTACGTTTGCCGGTTTAGATGAATACCAAAATGGAGAGCGGATTAACTATACTGTTGCAGAATCAAATGTGCCGGCTGGATACGAAAGTACTGTTAGTGGAAGTACTGAAAATGGCTATACCATCACAAACAGTTACTCGCCGGAAATGACGGATATTACAGTAGAAAAAGCATGGGAAGATGCCAATAACCAAGATGGAGCACGACCGGAAAGCATTACGGTTCATCTTTATGATGATCGTTCTAACGTTGTAGCAACGGAAGAAATAACAGCTGATGACGATGGAATTTGGTCACATGTTTTTGAGAACTTACCAAAATATCGTGATGGCGTAGAAATTGCGTACAGCGTGGCAGAGGATACAGTAGAAGATTATTCCACTTCTATTTCCAATAATGGTAATGGAACATTTACTGTAACGAATGAACATACGCCAGAGCAGACTTCTGTTACCGTCAATAAATTCTGGAATGATAAAAATGATCAAGACGGTCAGCGTCCAGACAGCATTCGCGTCCAATTGCTTGCAGACGGAGAAGCCTTAGGAAATGAGGTGCTCATTACAGCAGCAGATAATTGGTCCTACACATGGTCTGGTTTAGATGCGAATCGCGATGGCGGAGAACCGATTGATTATACAGTGAAGGAAGTCGATGTTCCAGCAGGATATGAGTCAGATATAAATGACGAAAATCACGGAGCAATTTCGATTACCAACAGCTATGAGCCGGAATTAATTGATATTCCAGTTTCAAAAGTATGGGATGACGGCAATAACCAAGATGGAAACAGACCAGAGAGTATTACGCTTCATGTCATCAATGGAAAGTCTGAAATTGTCCAGACAGCAGAAGTAACTGCAGATGAAAATGGCGAATGGTCTCATGTGTTTGAAGGATTACCGAAATTTGATAATGGGAAAGCAATCCAATACCGTATTACAGAAGATGCCATCGAAGGCTACGGGGCAACTGCTGTAAAACAAGCAGATGGATTTGTCATTACCAACAGCTACACGCCAGAACAAACATCCTTGACTGTTACGAAAGGATGGGATGACGGCAATAACCAAGATGGCGTCCGACCAGAACATGTAACCGTTCAATTATTCGCTGATGGAGAACCCGTTAACAAACCTGTTCGCTTATCATCAGAAAATGATTGGACGCATACTTGGACAGAATTAGATGTTTACCAAGACGGCGGTCAGGAAATCAACTATACGGCAGAAGAAACAAATGTCCCAGAAGGTTATGAGGAGCCAACTGTAGAAAAAGTTAATGGAAACGTGTTGATTACAAACAACCGTACACCAGATACAGTTGAAATTCCTGTTACCAAAGTATGGGATGATGCAGAGAATCAGGATGGGGTCCGCCCAGACAGCGTGACTGTAAATGTCATCAATGATGCATCGGAAATTGTTGGAACAGCTGAATTGAATGAAGAAAACGGTTGGACCCATACGTTTGAAGATTTGCCGAAAAATCGTAATGGAGAAGAAATTGGATATCGTGTGACGGAAGATTCCGTTGCGGAGTATTCAACCGAACTGGAAACCGGTGATGACGGCAGTGTGACTGTCACTAATGCTTACACGCCAGAACAAACATCGGTTACTGTTTCAAAAGGATGGAACGACAATGATAACCAAGACTGCATTCGCCCTGAACAGATTGAGGTTCAATTATATGCAGGGGAAAATGAAGTTGGCGATACGGTTATTCTGTCTGCAGAAAATGACTGGATGCATACATGGTCTGAACTGGATGCATACCAAAATGGCGGTGAAGAAATTAACTACACCGTAGAAGAAGTATCTGTGCCAGAAGGCTATGAAGTCTCTGTCAATGATGCCGACCATGGAAATATCCTGTTAACCAACCATCATGAACCGGCACAAACCAGTGTTCATGTTTCTAAAGCATGGGAGGATGCGGAAAACCAGGATGGCATTCGTCCGGCATCCATTACAGTGAATTTACTAGCTGATGGGGAAGAAATAGATTTCATCGAATTGAATGAATTAAATAACTGGCAATCAGATTTTACGGGCTTGGATAAATTTAAAAACGGCGAATTAATCGAGTATACGGTGGAAGAAGCAGCCGTTGACGGTTATGAGGCAGAAACAACTGGAAATGCGGAGGACGGCTACGTCATTACGAATACGCATGAGCCAGAGTTGATTGATTTAGAAGGAACGAAAATCTGGGATGACAATGATTATGTTGATCAACGCCCAGATTCCATCACTGTTAGTTTGTTAGCAGATGGAGAAGAAGTGGATTCAGCAGAAATCACTGCGGACACGGGTTGGACATTTGAGTTTACAAATATGCCTAAATTTGCAGCTGGAGCAGAGATTACCTATACAGTGGAAGAAGCAGCTGTTAACGGGTATGTAACGGATAATGTAGAAGGAAATGCGGCAGATGGATTCACTATCACTAATCGCCCGGCAAAAGTAAGTGTAGGGGATTATGTATGGATTGATGTGAACAAAGACGGCCTGCAAGACGAAACGGATATTCCGCTCCCAGGAGTCGTCTTAACGATTGAAGATAAAGACGGAAATCCAGTAACAGACGTCTACGGAAATCCAGTAGGACCAGTAACCACAGATGAAAATGGATATTATATCTTTGAAAATCTGCCAATCGATAAAACGTACATTGTACGAATTGATCGTGAAGCATCCGCAGAAGCCTTGGAAGGATATGTCCCAACTTTGGAAGAAGTGGGCAATGATAATTCAATTGACTCATCTATATGGTTTGCAATATCTCGACATTTAACAGAAGACGGAGAACATGATCCAACATTAGACTTTGGTTTTGTGAAAGCAGAATCAGAAGAGCCGACAGATCCTGAAACACCAGGAGAGCCGGGAGAAGAACCGACAGATCCTGAAACACCAGGAGAGCCGGGAGAAGAGTCGACAGATCCTGAGACTCCAGGAGAGCCGGGAGAAGAGTCGACAGATCCTGAAAACCCAGAAGAATCAGGGGAAGAAGCAACAGATTCTGGTGAATCAACCGCTGATGGAAAAGGCAAAACAGATGGAGATTCCGTTGAACAATCGGGAGACCCTAAAGTTGGAGAAGGTGCTGAGACCGATAAAGGTGATGATGGAGAAGCATTGCCAGGTACAGCAACATCCATGTTCAACTTATTGCTTATCAGCTTAGGATTACTGGTAGCCGGTGCAATTCTAATGATTGTATACCGAGTTCGTAATCGCTCCTCTCACTAGATAGAACGGATTTAATTAAAAAAGAGGTTATTGCCAATTAAAGGTAATAACCTCTTTTTCTGTTTTAAAAAGAAAAAATTAAATGTGACATCTTACTTACATATCGCCTGCATAAAACAATGGCAGAAATTCCTTTCAACAATTACCAATCACCTGTCGTCATATCGAGCTTTCTTTTTGCTCACACTAATGAAAAAGAAGGGAAGGTATTTAAAATATGCGAAAAAGCGTTTTCATCCTCTTACTAATACTGATAACAATACAATTTCATATCCCTTCAACCGCCCATGCAGAACAGGAAATGCCTGTAATGAAGGTGCATTTTATTAATGTTGGTCAAGGAGACAGTATTTTAATCGAGACGCCTTTAGACCGGACTATTTTAATTGATGGCGGACCTCCGGAGGCTGGCGATGCTCTGGTTAACTATATTAAGGAACGGCGGATTAATGAAATTGATTTAATGATTGCTACCCACCCAGATGTCGATCATATTGGCGGTTTAGTAAAGGTCCTGGATGAGATAGATGTAGGCGGTGTGCTTGATATCGGCAAGCTTCACCCGACAAAAACATTTGCAGCGTACATGAACCGGATTCGTGATTTACAAATACCGCTGACGATTGCTGAAAAAGATACTCCGATTGAGATTGATCCAATGATTTCACTGGATATTTGGAATGCAGCGCAGTCTTTGACTTCTCCTAATGCATCCTCGTTAGTTTTAAAGCTTAATTATGAAGAAACAGATATGCTTTTTATGGGCGATGTCGGTAAAAAAGAAGAAAAAGAAATACAAAAAAAACATGATGTCGACGCGGAATTGATTAAAATCGGGCATCACGGTTCGAATACAAGTACGGGTATGTCTTTTTTAGAAGCGGTAGACCCTGAAATTGCTATTTTAACCTACAGCAAAGATAATAACTACGGTCATCCTGTTCCTCGGGTGATTGAACATCTATACGAAATTAATGCGCTGATTTATTCTACTGCTGCTTTAGACAGTATTACAGTTGAAACGGATGGGGAGACGTTAATTGTAAATCCGAGAATGAATCCAATCCAAAAATTTGTGGAGGAACAGGCAGTGTAAACATCATATCTTTTACAATTTAATACAAAAATGATATCATTATAGTATAATAAAGATATGAAGGAGCGGATTTCATGCAGGAACGTAAAGCTTGGAGCATTAATGGCGCAATTGGAATCGGTCTGATTGTTGTTTTACTTGCATTAGGGGTATTCAGTATTGTTCAATCGTATGTTGTTTTAGGGGTTGTGCTTGTTTTAATTGCAGGTATTCTAATTAGCGGGATAACCATCGTGCAGCCTAATCAATCGATTGTCGTTATTTTCTTAGGTAAGTATATGGGAACGGTACGGCGTGAAGGAATTTTGATAACTGTGCCATTTTCTGTGCGCAGAACAATCTCCTTGAGAGTTCGTAACTTTAACAGTAATCGATTGAAAGTAAATGATGTAAACGGAAATCCAATTGAAATTGCTGCAGTGGTTGTTTTCAAAGTGGTAGATGCAGCCAAAGCCGTTTTTGACGTAGATCAATATGAAGATTTTGTGGAGATTCAAAGTGAAACAGCTATTCGCGCTGTGGCAACAACGTATCCATATGATTCTTTCACCAATGAAGAATTAACCTTACGTGGAAATGCAGATGAAGTATCAAACCAATTAACAACAGAGCTTCAAGATCGTCTGCAGGTTGCCGGAGTAGAAGTGATTGAAGCGAGGTTAACACACTTAGCATATTCTACAGAAATCGCTCAGGCGATGCTGCAGCGTCAGCAGGCAAGTGCAATTATCTCAGCCCGGGAGCAAATTGTTCAGGGTGCTGTCGGAATGGCTCAGGATGCTATTTCCCGCTTGGAAGCAGATAATGTAGTGGATTTAGATGATGAACGCAGAGTGGCGATGATTAATAACCTGCTTGTTGCCATTGTCTCCGATCAAGGAACACAGCCGGTAATCAATACAGGATCGCTTTACCAATAAGCAGGGGTTACTATGGCGAAGAAAAAAAACTTTCCATTACGTATCGATCCGGAGCTTTATGACATATTGCAGCGCTGGGCAAAGGATGAGTTTCGCAGTGTCAATAGCCACGTTGAATTTTTGCTGAGAGAATCTGCTAAACGAGCGGGAAGGCTGCCGAAAAAACAGGATAAGAAAATTGGGGAAGATTAAAGAATTTCGATGGAAATCCCAAACGAATAGCCTTAAGAAATCATCAGAAGCTGTTATTTCTTAAGGCTATTTTATTTAGGATACTTCCTCATCAGAGTTGACAGCAGCTTCTGAGTGAAATTGCTGATAGGACAAGTAATGCTTTTTTGTAATCACAAATAAATCATATATTGCTTCATTAGAATGTGCGTTAATGCGTTTATACATAGAGTCGTATAACTCATTTGCAAAAGTAACGTAAGGAAGCTTTAAAACAGCTTTTAAGGAACGTTTGTTACTTTTTTGCACTTTCATAAAGATACCATCAATGCCTTTAGTAGTAAAAAGTTCATGAAAGAAGGCATCTTTTGCTTGGCGATTATAGCCTTTACCAAAATACGGCTTACCGATCCAAGTAGCTAAAAATCCATAATTATCCTCTATATCAAAAAGATTAATCGTACCAATTGGCTGCTGATATTCATCTAAAATCGTTCTGGAAATTAATTCTCCACGGTCTTCCGCTTCTATTGTCTGCTTGGTTGAAAAGTAAAATTCATCCACGGTTGCAGCTTTTTGCCTGACAAATGGGTATACCTCGGGGGCTGTCATCAATTCATATAAAGCTGGCACTTCCATTAAATCACGTATTTTAAGCATAAAAATACCCTCCTTTTTCCAGGCGGGTACATTCATTAGCAAAAAAGCCGCAGCTAGTGAGTCACCCGCCCTCGAATTTTTATTTTTAAAGTAGCTTGGAAACAAAAATTCGGGGCGGGAATCGAACCCGCTAGAACCAGGAAACCCCGGTGGCGCACCATTTGCCTTCCCTATTTAATTGATCTTCTATCAATACAGCCGAATAGGCTGTTCATCAGCTCTTTTCAAATTCATTTTTGATAATTTTATTGTATGATTTTTTTGGTAAAATGCAAGTGTTTTTTTAATAATAAAGCATGAAATTTTTGTAAGTATATTTTGGACCAGCACAGCAGCTGCTGATTCGAAACTAGAAGGAGAGAGAAAGAAGCAGGAGAGAATGGTTACCGCACAAAGATAAGAAAATAGCATAAAAAACAACTTGATTGAGGAACATTTGTTCTGTATGATTTGTTTAGATAGACATCTCAGAAACTCACCTTATCAAAATAAAAGGATGTGTTTTTTATGCCCCAAATATGTCTCCGAAAAGTATACTCCTCATCAGAAACACCCTCTCTGCATGTACAGGAAGAATCCAGGGCATACAACAAATATCAAAGAAGAAAAGAGCGGACTAACAAAGCACTGCATCGAATACCGGATATTCAATTAATGGATTTAAAAGTAGACTATGCTTTTAAACAACTATTTGGAAACGAAAAGAATAAGGATATCACTGTCGTCTTTCTCAATGCCATTTTAGCCAAATCAGGAAGAAGCCCGATTCAGCAGCTTTACTTTCAAAATATCGAAATCGGCGGCGAGTATGAAGAGGACAAAAAGTCCAGATTAGACCTCTTAATTAGGGCGGAGAATAAAGAATGGGTCAACATAGAAATTCAAATCAATAATGCGTATAATATGATTAAAAGATCGCTGTATTATTGGTCGAGACTTTTTTCGGAACAGCTGAAAGAAGGGCAAAGCTATAAAGAATTGTACCCTGTTATTAGTATTAATATCATGCATTTTAACCTGCTGAATGAAACGGACGCCTTTCATAATATCTTCCGTTTATATGAGATGAAACAGAAATATCCATTAACCGATATGGTTGAATTTCATTTTGTGGAGATTCCTAAACTAATTACTGCCTGGAAGAATAACCAGCTGGATCCATGGGAAGATGTCTTAACGCGCTGGCTGCTGCTGTTAGGAACGGTAGACCGACGAAAGAATCACTTCTCGCAGTGTAACTGGCTGTAAGACTCCCACATTAAAAATAGAAAAGTCATGAAAATTTTAAGTGGAAGATCTAACAGCCAGTAACGGCCCGATTGGTTCAACTAAATGTTCAGTGGGGTGTAAAGAACCCCACTGAACAAAGTTTCACTTTATATAATGATATCTATCAAGAACTGGAGGAGATTGCGATGGTCGATAAAACGTTAAATGTTGCGATGCGGGTCTGGGAAGATTTAAGCCGTACAGAAGAAGAACGGCGGGAATATGAAATCCGTTTGAAGCAAATTTTAGATGAGCAATCTAAGAAGCAGGATAGAGAGTTGTTAGAGCAGGAAATGGAAGAAATGAAAGAGCAAAGAGAAGAAATGAAAATGGAGAAAGAAGAGCTGAAAGCAGAGAATGAAGAAATAAAGGCGAAGAAAGATAAAACAAAAAAACAAAAAGAAAAAGCAGAGAAACAGAAAGAAGAGGCGGAAATCAAAAGAAATGAAGCGGAACGAAAAAGGCTTGAAGCAGAGTCCGCACTAAAGGAATCTGCAAAACAGACGGCACTCAAAATGTTAGAGCAGGGGATAAGCCGAACGGCCATTTTACAGGTGACAGGTTTAACCTCAGAGCAATTAGAGCTGATTCAGCAAGAGGCATCAAAATAAGAGGATTGCAAAGTGCCTCATAAAACGGAAAATAACAAGGAGCATGCAGGAAAATAACACGGCATGCTCCTATACAAAACCAGCATTTTTTTCTTTGCTCTTTTAAGTGAAAAAGCATTTACATGATTTAATTATTTTTCAAATCTAATAAAGCCTGATCGAGGGAGGGGAAATCATACGTGAATCCGTGTTCGAGCGCCTTTTCTGGATACGCGTACTGTCCTTTTACCAGGAGCTGCGCCATTTCTCCCAAAGTAAGATAGAAGAATACAGCCGGCAAATGAAGCCAATTCGGCCGTTTGTATACCTGTGCTGCTTTTTTCATAAAATCTTTATTACGTTTAGGAGTAGGAGCAGTAATATTGACCGGCCCTTTTAGGGTATGATGTTCTAAGCCAAAGGTGATTAAGTTTACGGCATCTTGAACATGGATCCAGGAAAGCCATTGCTCGCCATCACTGATGTGTCCGCCTGTATATAATTTTACCGGCAATGACATAAGCGGAAATGCACCACTGTCCTTGCCAAGCAGTATGCCAAACCGGGCGTAGATTGTTCGAATTCCCAATTCTTCGGCTTCACTCGCTTCATTCTCCCATTGCCTTGTTACAGATGCAAGAAAATCAGTACCAGGCTGCGTTGTTGCCTCAGTGTAGATAAAATCTTCAGACATCCCGTAGAATCCTACTGCGGAGCCGCTAATAAATACATCTGGTTTTTCCTTCATGGCTTTCATTAATTGGACAAGATACTTGGTGACACGAAGGCGGCTGGTAAGGATAGTTTCCTTCTTTTTTTTCGTCCAGTATCCAAACAATGATTCTCCTGCAAGATTAATGACAGCATCTATTCTCGGAAGTTCATCTGCGGTCGTATCATATCCCTTAAAAGTCAAGTGCGATGTATTTGATTTTTTCTCAGGAGAACGGGTCAGAATGTATAATTTATGATTAAGGCCAGTGAGGTGTGCAGCTAATTTACTGCCAAAAAACCCTGTACCTCCGGTTATTAGTATGTTCATAATATTGAACCCTCCTTTAGATGATATTTTAAAGTATATATTTCATGTTATCTGCTTGCTTCATTTTTTGCTATGATAAAAAGAGAGGTGAATGAAGTTGCGGAAAATTACCCGAATTACAACGCAAAAAAAACAGAAGCATCGCTACAATATATTTTTAAACACATCAGCTGGTGATGAATATGGATTTAGTGTCGGTGAGGATATTCTCATTCAATTTCGTCTGGAGAAAGGAATGGAATTAGATAATGAACTCATCGAAACACTGAAGGAACAAGATAATCTCCATAAAGTATATACCCTTACTATTCACTTTTTAAGCTATCGAATACGTTCGGAAAAAGAAGTGATTACGTATTTACAGAAAAAAGAAGTGGAAGAGGAACAAATTGCTGTTATTATGCAACGATTGAAGAAAGAAAAACTGCTTGATGATCAGCAATTTGCTGAAATGTTTGTGCGCTCGCGTATGAATACAAGTTCAAAAGGTCCAAAAGTCATTGAACAGGAGCTGTTTGAAAAGGGGATTAGCGGACAAATTGCAGTAAATGCTTTAGAGCAATATACGTCAGCCCTGCAGAAAGAAAAAGTTCAAAAGCTGCTGGGAAAAAAAATAAAGCAAAGCTCGAAGGATTCTTTTCAAAAACAGATAAACCAAGCAAAAAATACGATTCTTCAAAAAGGATTTAATCAGCAGCTTGTTTTTGAAGCTATTCAGACTATGGATCAGGAAGAGGATACAAATCATGAGTGGGAGGCCTTGAAATTTCAAGGAGAAAAGCTGTATCAAAAACATGTAAAAAAATATGAAGGCTTCCAGCTCAAGCAAAAAGTAATGGAAGGTTTATATAGAAAAGGCTTCCATTTCGATATGATTCAGCAATTTGTTGAGAAATACATGGAAAATCAGGAATAAATGTAGGTTACTTTTCTGTTATATTTGGTACAATAGGAATCGACAGTAAGGGGGAGAAGAATGAAATTTCGATATAGTGATTATTCCATAGAACAGCTGCACCAAGAAATTGGGAAACTAAAAGAGCAGGCTCAAAAAGCAGAGCAGCTCGGGAATATTTCAGAGATGCAAATATGTGAAAGAAAAATGCAAGTAGCGCTTGCATATACAATGAGTCCGGATGATTTTGAAAAAGAGAAAATTTATCAGCTTAAAATGGAAACAGGCTATAAATTCAGAATATCCTATATTAATGGGGTATTTGCATGGGGTTATCGTATTGATTTATTAAATGAAGAAAGTGAAAATATTGAAGCCTTGCCAATCTCCTTATTAGGAAAAAAAGTGAGCTGAATAAAAACAACTCAGGCGAAATCCGTTTCACCTGAGTTGTTCCTTTTAGTTATTGAAATAAGGTACCGCTGTTTCAAACGCCTGAACCATTTGCGGGGTTACCGTATTCACTTCCTGTATAAGCTTTAAGGACTTGAGTCGCTTGGTATCAATTTACTTTGAAGCTTCTGTTCTGAGAAAATCCAGCCTGTATAGGAAGTAATTACTTCCAGGCTCTTATCCAGCTTTACCACAGCTACAAATGGATAATACCCTTTGCTGCGATAGCGTAAATCAATAAAACGGACTTCTATAATATCCTCTTCATCCGTATTTATTTCCCAGCGGTACACCGGTGAAAAATTTAAAAATGAAGAGATATTTTTATCTTTTATCGCAGCTTTGATGACATCTGTATCGGGTAAAGGAACTCGATAAAATTCATCAACAATCTCAATGTGCCGATTCTCAACGCTGCCTACATAATAACGGTCGCTTGTCGTAATAGCAACGCGCCAATAATTTTGTTTAAGCGTAGGGGACGTAGCGACAATCTCTGTATCAGGAAAATATTCTTTGATTTTCTGGACGATTTCCCTTTTGTCCATATAGCGTTTGATGTAATATAATACAATGACTGTATAAATAATCAGCCAAGTGTATCCGGGATTGGCACCTAATGCCCATGCAACGATACCAGCTACATTCAAGAAAAAAATGTAAGGATCAAATGTATTAATAAACCCTTTAGCAATCCATTTTTTGGTAAATGGCCGAAATGCCTGTGTACCATACGCATTAAATAAATCGACAAATACATGGATGGACACAGCTAACAAAGTCCATAGCCAGAGAGTCAAATAGCTCACTTCTGGAACAAATAAATAAATTACTCCAGATACAAGCAGGCTCCACATAAGAATAGCAGGGAGTGAATGAGACGCTCCGCGGTGCTGTCTTATATACGTTGCATTACTTTTTAATTTAAAAATTGTATCAAAATCAGGAGCGTGTGATCCGACGACTGTTCCAACCAATACGGCATGAAATAGAGTAGGATTACTTTGCACATTTGGGTCTAATGTTGCTAAACCGCCAAGTGCAACACCCATAACAATATGCGTACCAGTATCCATAGTTACATATCCTCCTTAAGTTGCTTCCATCAAAGCACTCCAATATTATTTTAACACATAGGACGTGAAAACATGAACGATAAAAGATTAGAACAAATAAATATTTCCGCTTTTCAAGAAGATTTACTTAGATGGTACGAAGAAAATAAACGTGATCTACCTTGGCGCGAAAATAATGATGCTTATCGCGTCTGGGTCTCAGAAATTATGCTTCAGCAAACAAAAGTAGATACGGTCATCCCTTATTTTAATCGGTTTATGGAGAAATATCCAACGGTATATGAACTGGCTGAAGCCGAACAGCAGGATGTTTTAAAACAATGGGAAGGCTTAGGTTATTATTCCCGCGCAAGAAATTTACAAACAGCAGTACGCGAGGTTGTGGAAACATATGATGGAAAAATCCCGGATGACCCGAAGCAGCTCGGTGACTTAAAAGGAGTTGGCCCTTATACGAAAGGGGCGATTCTTTCTATTGCTTATAATCAGCCGATTCCGGCAGTAGATGGTAATGTAATGCGTGTTTTCTCCCGTGTATTACACATTGAAGAAGATATTGCTTTAAGCTCCACCAAAAAGTTGTTTGAATACTACGTAGCGGAAATGATTTCAAAGGAAGATCCCTCCTCCTTTAATCAGGCTATTATGGATTTAGGTGCGACAATATGTACACCGAAGCAGCCTATGTGCATGTTCTGCCCAGTGATGGAGCATTGTCAAGCATACGTTGATGGAATCCAGGAAAAGCTGCCAGTGAAAAAGAAAGCGAAGAAGCAGCAAAAGAAAAAATATATTGCATTGCTGATCCAAAATCAGGAAGGGAAATATATTATTGAAAAAAGACCGGATTCTGGACTATTGGCAGGATTATGGCAATTTCCAATGATTCCTGCCGATGATATTGTAAAAAAGGACTGGCAGCCATGGCTGGAAGAGAATTATGGGTTAGATGTGGATATCAAAGCATCGTGTACATCCATCAAGCATGTTTTTTCACATATCATTTGGAATGTAGACGTACGTAAAGCAATCACAAATCAGGAAACAGTAAAGGATGACCGCTTAAAATTTGTTTCTTTAGAAGAGCTGAAAGAATTTCCTTTTCCTGTTCCACATCAAAAAATGATACCTTTTTTAGAAGGAAAATGAAATTTTATTGAATGCAACGAGGAAATATAAATCCTGATAAAAATTTTTGTCATCAAAAAAACGCCTTAATGCTTTATTTACCGGGGTTTTCAACACGCTAAAAATATTTCTTTAAAAAAGTTTGGATAAAGAAATGCGCTTCTGGACAAATTAATTATTGCGGAGGTGATATTGATGGCTAAAAAACAAAATCAACAAAACCAACAAAATCCTGCAAAAACAAACGCAGCTGAAGTAAGAAAGCAAAACCAACAAGCAGCTCAAGGACAATATGGTACTGAGTTTGCTCAAGAAACAGATGCACAAGAAGTGAAAAAGCAAAACCAACAATCTCAACAAAACAAGCAATAACATCTGTTTTACCCAAAAGGGTTTCCAATTACGGAAACCCTTTTAATGATTCTACATATCAATGAAGAAACCATTATGGAAATAAAAAGGACTTATCCTTTAACTTTTATGGCTGAAGGCTTATAATATAAGATAATTCATAAATCACTGTATGAAAATGGAGAGGGAGATTTTGGATGGTTTCTCCAAACGCTGGTTCCAAAATGATGATACAAAGTTATAAACATAATGGACAACTTCATAGAATCTGGAAAAATAGTGTCGTATTAAAAGGGACGGAAAGTATTATAATCGGAGCGAATGATCGGACAAAAGTCATTGAAAGCGATGGTCATTCCTGGATGACGAGAGAGCCGGCCATTTGTTATTTTGATGCGAAGCATTGGTTTAATATTATTGGTATGCTTAGGGATGATGGAATTCATTATTACTGTAATCTCAGCTCCCCATTTGTTTACGATGAGGGTGCGGAATCGCTAAAATACATTGACTACGATTTAGATGTGAAGGTATTTCCTGATATGACATTTAATCTTCTTGATGAAGATGAATATGAAGAAAATAAAGTTTTGATGAAATACCCAGAAGAAATTCATCATATTCTTTATCAGCAATTAGAAGTATTAATTCATTGGATTCGCCAGGGAAAGGGTCCTTTTTCTCCGGGGTTTGTCGATGATTGGTATGAAATGTACTTAACGTATCATTAAATTTGAAAAGAAAACAAATATTTTTAGCGATGTTTGAGCGGTTTGATTGCAATTCGACTGAGTAAAAGGGTATCCTTGTTACGGATGACATAACGAGGATATCCTTTTTTTATTTAGAGGGATATTAAAACGAAATACCTTTTCAAGTAGAGGAAGTTGATAAATGAGCAGCATCAAACAGTATATGAAATTTGTAAAACCATACACATGGAAGATTATTTGGACATTACTCATCGGTGTTGTTAAATTTGGTATTCCGCTGTTAATGCCTTTGATTTTGAAATACGTTATCGATGATATTGTTACGGTAGAAAACATGACCCAATCCGAGAGAATAACCCGTTTATTCTGGATTATGGGTATTTCTTTTGTCGTATTTTTAATTGTCCGCCCGCCGGTTGAGTATATTCGTCAATACTTAGCGCAGTGGGTCGGGAATAAAATTCTTTTTGATATCAGAGGAAAATTATTCGATCATCTTCAAAAGCTAAGCCTGAAATTCTATTCGAAGACCAAAACAGGTGAAATCATCTCAAGGGTAATTCATGATGTGGAGCAGACGAAAAATTTTGTGATGACCGGGTTAATGAATATTTGGCTGGATGTCACAACCATTTTAATTGCTATCATTATTATGTTTACCATGGATGTGCCGCTCACCTTTGTATCGATTATTTTATTCCCGCTGTTCGGGATTTCTGTCAAATACTTTTTCGGGCGCTTACGCCGTCTGACAAGAGAAAGGTCACAAGCTCTGGCAGAAGTACAAGGCCACTTGCATGAGCGTATCCAAGGGGTGCCGGTGACAAGAAGCTTTGCGCTGGAAGATTATGAAGATGAGCAGTTTGATAAAAGAAACCGTCATTTCCTGGACCGGGCTTTAAAGCATACGGATTGGAACGCCAGAACCTTTGCCGTGACCAATACGATTACTGACTTGGCGCCGCTGCTCGTCATTGCTTTTGCAGGTTATCAGGTTATTATGGGCAACACCTCACTCGGAACGATGGTAGCCTTCGTCGGGTATATGGAGCGGGTGTACAGTCCATTACGCAGACTGATCAACTCATCAACGACGTTAGTACAATCCATTGCGTCTATTGACCGTGTATTTGAATTAATGAATGAGCCATATGATATTACGGACAAAAAGGGTGCGGTTGATCCGGGAAGACTGAAAGGAAAAGTATCCTTTAACCATGTCTCCTTCCGATATGATGAGGAAGAAGTGTCAGTGCTTAAGGATATCGACCTTCATGTCCAAAAAGGAGAGACCATAGCCTTTGTCGGAATGAGTGGGGGAGGAAAATCGACACTAATCAGTTTGATTCCACGCTTTTACGATGTCACAGGCGGGTCGATTGAAATCGACGGAATGGACTTAAGGGATATGCAGGCCCGGGCGCTGCGGGACAATATTGGAATGGTGCTTCAGGATAATATTCTGTTCTCCGAATCAATTGAAACGAATATCCGGATGGGGAATCCAGAGGCAACGAGAGAGGAAGTCATTCGGGCGGCTAAAGCAGCAAATGCGCATGACTTTATTGATGAAATGCCCGAGGGCTATGAAACCATGGTGGGAGAACGCGGTGTGAAGTTATCTGGCGGCCAGAAGCAGCGGATAGCTATCGCGCGTGTTTTCTTGAAAAATCCGCCGCTGTTAATTTTTGATGAAGCAACATCAGCACTTGATTTAGAAAGTGAACATCTTATTCAGGAAACACTGGAGAAGCTTGCTTCAGACCGGACAACGTTTATTGTTGCCCACCGTCTAGCAACCATTACTCACGCAAATCGCATTGTTGTTGTGGAAAATGGGGAAATTGTAGAAATAGGTTCGCATGAGGAATTAATGCGGCTCCGCGGTCATTATTATGATTTGTATCAGATTCAAAATTTGGATGAATAAAATTCATTTACAGGATAAAAAAGCATTTCCCAGAGGTTGATTTCTCCGGGAAATGCTTTTTTTATCGTGCCATTATATTATTTTTTCTCAGCCATTTTTGCAAATGCACGACCTGCAGCATCGATGGTATTTTCAATATCAGAGTCTGTATGCTCTGTTGTTAAGAACCATGCTTCGTACTTAGAAGGAGCTAAATTAATACCTTCGTTCAGCATAAGCTGGAAGAAGGTTGCAAAGGCCTCTCCGTCTGAAGCATCTGCTTCACTGTAATTGGTTACTTTATCAACGCCAAAGTATACGGTTAAAGCTCCGCAAAGGCGATTTATAGTAATGTGGATACCAAATTCTTCTGCTTTTTCCAAGATACCTTCTTCAAGCCGTTTTCCAAGACGTTCTAATTCTTCATATACCCCATCTTCTTGTAACACCTCTAGGCATGCAATACCCGCTGCCATTGAAGCGGGATTTCCGGACATGGTGCCGGCCTGATAGGCAGGCCCGAGTGGTGCAACCTGCTCCATAATATCCTTGCGTCCGCCATAAGCGCCAATTGGAAGACCGCCGCCAATGATTTTACCCATTGCTGTTAAATCAGGCTCGATATTGTAGATTTGCTGCGCACTTCCATAGGTGAAACGGAAGGCAGTAATTACCTCGTCATAAATAACTAGCGCACCGGCACGATGGGTAAGCTCATTTACTTCTTGTAAAAAGCCTTCGAACGGTTCGACAATTCCGAAGTTTCCTACAATCGGCTCAACCAGCACAGCTGCAATTTCACCTTCCCAGCGATGAAGGGCTTGTTTAAAGGCATTTAAATCATTAAATGGAACGGTGATTACCTCTGCAGCACTGGAAGCAGGAACTCCGGCTGAATCCGGCGTGCCCAGTGTAGAAGGCCCAGATCCTGCCTCTACCAATACAGCATCGAAATGGCCGTGGTAGCAGCCTGCGAATTTAATGATTTTGGTACGGTTTGTATAGGCGCGGGCTACACGGATAGTCGTCATCACAGCCTCTGTGCCTGAATTATTAAAACGTACCTTTTCTAATGAAGGCATTGCTTCTTTTAACATTTTCGCAAATGTGTTTTCCAGCTCCGTTGGTGTCCCGTATAGAACACCAGTTGTGGCTGCTTCAGCAATCGCTTTTGCGATATGCGGGTGAGCGTGGCCAGTTATTATCGGTCCATATGCAGCTAAATAATCAATATACTTATTATCATCCACATCCCAGAAATAAGCACCTTGTCCTCTTTTCATATAGACAGGAGAGCCCCCGCCTACAGCTTTATAAGAGCGGGAAGGAGAATTCACCCCGCCGACAATATGTTGTAAAGCTTCTTGATGCAGCTTCTCAGAATTTGTAAATTTCATTATTTCGTTTCCTCCTCATTCTTCCCAACTTGTAAAGGTTATGACACGCTTTTACAAGTTCATTTAAAAGGTAAAATGAACAATTTGGTTTTCTGTAATATTTTACCCAGTTACTAATATAACAAAAAATTGCATAGAAAACTTGTACAAACTGTTTTGGTTTCTGCATATACATAGGAAAAGCGGATATTACAAATTGAGATTCCTCATATTTTGACGTTTGCATCTAGTTGTTTTTTTAATGAGGGAAGGCAGTAGGGGAGGAGTAAAAGAGATGAGTATCCCTTGGATATTCCTTATTACGATTATCATTTTAATTGGAAAAAGCATCTATGATTTCATTCAATATAAATTAGTTCATTCACGTATACAAATGAAGGAAGGACATTTTTCTTTAGAAATTTTTATTGCTATGCTGATTGTTTATTGCATTACAATGGTTGGCTACGGCTTAATCTATTTTATTCTATCCTTTCAAGGAATCGTCATTGTGGAGCATGGAGAGCTTAGAGAAGTGACGATATGGGGATCGGTTGTTCATTCTATTTATTTCAGCGGGGTCACTTTGCTGACTCTCGGCTATGGTGACTTAGCGCCCGTCGGCATCGGCAGAATCATTGCTATCTCAGAAGCGCTGATTGGCTACATATTGCCGGCTGCTTTTGTATTAAAAGTTGTACAAATCAGCAGCAGAGACAATGATAAATGAATCTTACCCTGCAATGTGCTATATTTAAGGAAGAAGATCGATTGTTTAAATGGAGGGATTGGATGCAAGTCGAATTAGGAACAAAAGTAAAAGATTTTACCCTGCCCAATCAAAACGGGGAGGAAGTCAGCTTATCAGATTTTCAAGGAAAGTACGTTGTTTTATATTTTTATCCAAAAGATATGACACCAGGATGCACCACAGAAGCATGTGATTTCAGAGACCATCATGAAAGATTCAGAGAGCTGGATGCGGTTATTGTCGGGATCAGCCCGGATCCGGAAGCACGTCATCAAAAGTTTATCGACAAGCATGAACTGCCATTTACCTTGCTTTCTGATGAAAATCATCAGGCAGCTGATCAATTTGGAGTATGGAAGCTAAAGAAAAACTTTGGCAAGGAATATTATGGTATTGAGCGCTCTACATTTATTTTAGATAAAGAAGGAAAGCTAATCAAAGAATATCGGAAAGTCCGGGTTAAAGATCATGTTGTAGATGCGTTAAATTATTTGAAGGAAAATAAAGCGGATTAAAATATAGAGGGATTGGGGTGGAGCAGCTTTGCGAATCTATACCAGATCAGGAGATAAAGGACAGACATCGTTAGTCTATGGGCAACGCGTACCAAAGAACCATCTAAGAGTAGAGGCGTATGGCACATGTGATGAAGTGAATTCCAGTATTGGCTTGGCAGTAAGCTATATCGAAGAAACGGATTGGGATAAAAAGGCTGCTTTTCTTGATCAGCTGCACCGCGTACAGACCATTCTTTTTCATGTTGGTGCAGAATTATCGACGCCAAAGGGGAAGGAAGTTTATTGGAAGCTTGAACAGAAGCATATTGATGAGATGGAAAAACAGATTGATGAATGGGACCAATCACTCGAACCTTTAAAGAATTTTATCCTGCCATCTGGTCACAGAGCAGCGAGTGCCCTTCATCACGCGCGTACTGTAGCAAGACGGGCAGAGCGTTTGACTGTAGGATTGGAAGATGAAGTGGATAATAAGCTTGTTTTCGTTTATTTAAATCGGTTGTCTGATTATTTATTTGTTGCTGCCAGGTATGTCAATCAGCAGCTTGGCGGAGATGAAAAGTCTCTCCATGTGGATGTTTGATTAACGTGAATTAATTGACATTATGCACACAGGGCGATACACTAATTATAAGAATTATAATATAATAATATTATTAATTGGGAAGAGAGGTGTTTAGGGTGTCTGAAGTTAAATTACGGCAAGCAATCGATACTTTGAAAAAATCAGGCGTCCGGATTACACCACAGCGACACGCCGTGCTGGAGTATTTGCTTAATTCAATGACTCACCCGACTGCGGATGATATATATAAAGCACTTGAAGGAAAATTTCCCAATATGAGTGTTGCGACCGTTTATAATAATTTACGTGTATTAAAAGATATCGGACTGGTTAGAGAACTCACATATGGAGATGCTTCGAGCAGATTTGACTGTAATACCTCAGATCATTATCATATCATTTGCAATCAGTGTGGAAAGATTGTTGATTTTCACTATCCTTCTTTAGAGGAAGTGGAATCACTGGCTGAACAGGTGACAGGTTTTGATGTAAGCCATCACCGCCTGGAGGTTTATGGTACATGCAATGCCTGCAAAGAGCAGCAGGCAGCAAATGAACAGTAAAGCATGTTAAAAATCGGGTTCGCTGATAAGAAAACAGGCGAGGCCGATTTTTAATTATTATATAAAAAAAGCACCATGTTTGCGGGATGTTCCTTTAACGAAATCCTCCAAAGCATGGTGCCTTTTTATTATTTGTTTTCTTCACGGAATTTGCGATGATTATACCGTTCATCAAAATTTTTACCTTCTAAGTTCTTATCCAAAGTCAGCGGTTCTTTGCAATGCATGCAAGCATCTACACGTCCCAGCATTTTTGTAGGTTTTTCGCAGTTTGGACAAACCACAGGAACTGCCCTCAAGGATAAGGTGCCAATCCATATGTATACAACACAGCTCAGTACAATCATCAGTATGCCCAATATAAACAGACCGAGCATGAGCCACTGAATATTACGAACCATAAGCCCGCCATACATGATTAGTATACCAGCAAACACAAGGATTAAGGCAAAGGTGCGTATTTTATTTATTTTACTTGAATAAGTCAATTGTTTCGCCATTTAAATCCCCCTTAAGTTACAAATTTAGTATATCATAGAATATTAGAAGAATGAATTTTAAAGAAAATATAGCGAGGTCAGCCATACAATGACGGCGAATCGTTTCCGTTTGATTGGGGATTCCGTATTTTTCTCCCGGCGAGAAATCAAAAATTAAAATTTTATCCTTTCTTTACGATGCAAAAAAGGTTTTTTTAAAGTATATATCGAATTATGTTTATTAGAGGCAAAACAGGGAGGCAACAATAGACATGGAGAATTTTCAAAGAATGATTTATCAGGAGCATGCAAGCAATCCAAATACATTAGGAATACTTATTGTGGAGAAAACACTTTTTGATCATCCAATTACAGATGAATTTGATAGCATCTTATTGATTATTGTCGAAAAACAAGAAGTCGATTGGTTTGTAAAACATTATGAAGTAAATGGTCAGACCGTAGCGATGCACATTGTAACGAAATCACTTCTGATGGATTGGATTGATACGAGCGGTTATCGACGTGCAGCAGAATGGGTGATTTATGGAAGAAAAGCCTATGACAGGAATGAATTTATAAAAGAATTAAAAGAGGAGCTTCAATCTTTTCCAGAGGAAAAACGTACACTTAGAAAAATAATTGACTTTGGAAAGCTTCTAAAAAACTATAGTGAAGGAAAAGCGTTATATGAAGCAAAAGAAGTAATGGATTCATACAGCAAAATTTTAAATGCACTTCATTATTTAGCGAGGCTATCCGTTATTGATCAGGGCTATTATCCAGAAGTAACTGTCTGGAACCAGGTAAAGAGCATTGATTTAGAAGTCTACAAGCTATATGAAAAGTTAATGGACAGCACAGAGAATTTAGAAAAGAGAATTGAGCTTATGCTGATTGCAATGGATTTTGTCCTGCTGAATAAAGCGGAGTCTGCTTCAACACATTTATTAAACTTATTAAACGAAGAAGAAGACTATTGGTCATATGCCTCTATTAAAGAATTGCCGGAAATTGAACACTACAGTCTGGATTTACATGCGATTATTTCTTATTTAGAAGAGAAGGATATTATTGATATGAAACTTGTCCCCACCAAAAATCCAGATGTGTTTCAGAGAATGTATAAAGTAAAGAAGTTAGAAGAAGTATAATGAGGATTTCTAAATGGAACATTCCAGAAAGAAAACAAATTACTTATTCTGCAATTTTTGAAATTGTAGCGTAAGTAATTTTTGGTGTCTACTATATATTATCTTATATCCGCAGAAGGTTATTTTAGAATAAAAGGAATCTGGGGATGGATGAGATTATAGAAGAAGGAACTTTTTCTTCATTGTTCAGTATAGAATTTAAAAAAACGCGTTGAATAATGATTTACTGTATAAGTGGTACTGAGAATTTGAATGGAATCCCCGATAAAAAAGAGTAACAATTAATTGGTGATTATAATAACTTAGAGAGGAAGCAAGACTTCTTATTACAAATTTATATATTAAAGTTTTTCCTAATTATGCTTGAAGTGTGTGGAGAGAGTGTAACTTGTTTTTTGATAAAAAGAAAATTTGGACTGATTTTCATCTGCTTTTTAAAATGGGAAGAAGAAAAGTTAAAAAGAACGTAGTTATTTTCTGTCCATTTGCTTCTTTATAATGGAACATCTGCAAAGAGAAAAGGATGAAGAAACAAAATAGCAATAAAAAGAAGAAGTATATTCTCCATTGCTGTAATATGTAAAGTGAGCTCTCTGAAAGCTGGTATGGCAACGTTTTGTTTCGTTGTCTATCATTTGTTAAACTTACAGTTCCCCTATATGAAGCTGTTTTTAAAATCCACTTCGGATAAATTTTAAAATAATCGTTGACTTTCTATTTTCAGCATGGTAAAGTTAATTTCGTTGCTGATTTGAGCGGGCGCTCAGCTAACATGAAATAAAAAAAGTTGTTGACAACAAATTTGCTTTCATGTTATATTAATAGAGTCGCTGCTTGAAGCGAAGCAATACAAATTGCTCTTTGAAAACTGAACAAAACAACCAGTACGAAAGAAGAAAGACAACCTCGTTTTTCTTAAAAAATAA